>NZ_JAYKKK010000011.1:1624-4605 GCF_036913655.1 Companilactobacillus sp. HBUAS56275 | reverse complement strand
CGGTTAAGTCCTCGATCTATTAGTACTGCTCAGCTCCATGTATCGCTACACTTCCACCCGCAGCCTATCTACGTCATATTCTCTAACGGATCTTACTTCCATAAAGGAATGGGAAATCTCATCTCGAGGGGGGCTTCACACTTAGATGCTTTCAGCGTTTATCCCGTCCATACGTAGCTACCCAGCGATGCGCCTGGCGGCACAACTGGTACACCAGAGGTATGTCCATCCCGGTCCTCTCGTACTAAGGACAGCTCCTCTCAAATTTCCTACGCCCGCGACGGATAGGGACCGAACTGTCTCACGACGTTCTGAACCCAGCTCGCGTACCGCTTTAATGGGCGAACAGCCCAACCCTTGGGACCGACTACAGCCCCAGGATGCGATGAGCCGACATCGAGGTGCCAAACCTCCCCGTCGATGTGAACTCTTGGGGGAGATAAGCCTGTTATCCCCAGGGTAGCTTTTATCCGTTGAGCGATGGCCCTTCCATATGGTACCACCGGATCACTAAGTCCGACTTTCGTCCCTGCTCGACTTGTCAGTCTCGCAGTCAAGCTCGCTTATGCCTTTACATTCTACGAATGATTTCCAACCATTCTGAGCGAACCTTTGAGCGCCTCCGTTACATTTTAGGAGGCGACCGCCCCAGTCAAACTGCCCACCAGACACTGTCCCTCATCGCGATAAACGATGTAGGTTAGAGTTTTCATATAACAAGGGTAGTATCCCACCAATGCCTCCTTCGAAACTAGCGTTCCGAAATCAACGGCTCCTACCTATCCTGTACATGTCACACAAAAACTCAATATCAAGCTACAGTAAAGCTCCATGGGGTCTTTCCGTCCTGTCGCGGGTAACCCGCATCTTCACGGGTATTATAATTTCACCGAGTCTCTCGTTGAGACAGTGCCCAAATCATTACGCCTTTCGTGCGGGTCGGAACTTACCCGACAAGGAATTTCGCTACCTTAGGACCGTTATAGTTACGGCCGCCGTTTACTGGGGCTTCAATTCTCAGCTTCGCAAAAGCTAACTGATCCTCTTAACCTTCCAGCACCGGGCAGGCGTCAGCCCATATACGTCATCTTACGATTTAGCATAGACCTGTGTTTTTGATAAACAGTTGTTTGGGCCTATTCACTGCGGCTGGCTGTTACACCAGCACCCCTTCTCCCGAAGTTACGGGGTCATTTTGCCGAGTTCCTTAACGAGAGTTCACTCGCTGACCTTAGGATACTCTCCTCGACTACCTGTGTCGGTTTGCGGTACGGGTAGTTTATTTCTAACTAGGAACTTTTCTTGGCAGTGTGAGTTATTGTGCTTCGTTACTAAAATTTCACTCCCCATCACAGCTTGTCCTTAAAGTTATAAGCATTTGACTCATAACAAGACTTACTGCTTGGACGCGCATATCCATCAGCGCGCACACATCATCCTCCTGCGTCCTTCCATCGTTCAAACAAAATAAACTAGTACAGGAATATCAACCTGTTATCCATCGATTACGCCTTTCGGCCTCATCTTAGGCCCCGACTAACCCTGGGAGGACGAGCCTTCCCCAGGAAACCTTAGTCTTGCGGCCGACCAGATTCTCACTGGTCTTTCGTTACTCATACCGGCATTCTCACTTCTAATCACTCCACTGCTCCTCACGGTACAGCTTCAATGCGATTACAACGCTCTCCTACCACGCATCTTACGATGCATCCACAGTTTCGGTATCATGCTTAGCCCCGGTACATTTTCGGCGCAGAATCACTCGACTAGTGAGCTATTACGCACTCTTTGAATGAATGGCTGCTTCTAAGCCAACATCCTAGTTGTCTATGCGTTTCCACATCCTTTTCCACTTAGCATGAATTTTGGGACCTTAACTGGTGATCTGGGCTGTTTCCCTTTCGACGGTGGATCTTATCACTCATCGTCTGACTCCCGAGTAAAGATCAATGGTATTCGGAGTTTATCTGAATTCAGTAACCCAAGACGGGCCCCTAGTCCAAACAGTGCTCTACCTCCACGATCCTAAACCTCGAGGCTAACCCTAAAGCTATTTCGGAGAGAACCAGCTATCTCCAAGTTCGTTTGGAATTTCACCGCTATCCACATCTCATCTCAGCATTTTTCAACATACACGAGTTCGGTCCTCCAATGCGTTTTACCGCATCTTCAACCTGGACATGGATAGGTCACTTGGTTTCGGGTCTACATCAACATACTTAGTCGCCCTATTCAGACTCGCTTTCGCTACGGCTCCAACTTTTCATTTTAACCTTGCATGTTAACGTAACTCGCCGGTTCATTCTACAAAAGGCACGCCATCATCCATTAACGGACTCTGACTATTTGTAGGCACACGGTTTCAGGATCTATTTCACTCCCCTTCCGGGGTACTTTTCACCTTTCCCTCACGGTACTGGTTCACTATCGGTCACTAGGGAGTATTTAGCCTTGGGAGATGGTCCTCCCGGATTCCGACGGAGTTTCTCGTGTTCCGCCGTACTCAGGATACTGAATGGAGTGGATCAGATTTCGTTTACGAGGCTTTCACTCTCTTTGGCCAAGTTTTCCAACTTGTTCGACTATCATAACCTTTTGTTCTCACAACATCAGTCCTACAACCCTAAAGAGCAAGCTCTTTAGTTTGGGCTATTCCCGTTTCGCTCGCCGCTACTCAGGGAATCGAATTTTCTTTCTCTTCCTGCAACTACTTAGATGTTTCAGTTCATTGCGTGTTCCTCTTGACTGCTATGTATTCACAGACAAGTAAATATCCATTACGATATTTGGGTTCCCCCATTCGGAAATCCCCGGATCAAAGCTTACTTACAGCTCCCCGAGGCGTATCGTCGTTAGTTACGTCCTTCATCGGCTCCTAGTGCCTAGGCATCCACCGTGCGCCCTTTATAACTTAACCTAAATTAAATTACAAAAAGTAATTTAAAACAATTTGCCATGATTTTCATCACAGCTGGCAATCT
>NZ_JAYKKK010000010.1:0-5770 GCF_036913655.1 Companilactobacillus sp. HBUAS56275 | reverse complement strand
TGGTTGTATTGATCCTTAAAAATTAAATAAAAAGGTAGATTGTAAAATTACTTATTTATGCAAAAAAATATGAGATAAGGATATTGAATTTATCCTCATCTCATATTTTAATTTAATCATTAACCGTTATATTTTGATAATTTGAAAACAACTTTGTCTTTGTTGTGTAATTTCTTTTTGTCAGCTGAAACGTTAACTTGTTTGCCATTAACAGTGAATGTCCAGTAAATTTTCTTCTTGTTATTTTGTTTGTGACCGTCGATAGCTGTGATAAAGCCGCCTTTGTCGTTAACTTTCCAGCCTTTTTTAAGACCATCAGTAACAGTGGCATTCTTTTTCAATGTGATAGTTTTCTTGGCAATCTTCTTTTTATTCTTCTTCAAAGTGTAAGTAGCTTTGATATTCTCGGAAGCCTTAGCTTGAACGGTTGTTGCAGTTGCTGGAGCGAATACCCCTAGTAACATTAATAATGACAATAAAAATGCTGTAATCTTTTTCATTATTTTCCTCCTCGATTTGTACAACGATTTTTATTATAACAAAGAAAAGGCAGACGAAAATAATAATTTAAAAACCATCCAATTAAATAAGGCACAAAAAAGGATGCTTAAGGATAAAGAAATATATAATCATTTCAATTTAGAAAATATTCCCAGTTCCATCAAAACGGAGCTAAACAAGATAGTGCATGACATCGATGACTAATACTTTAACACCAAACAGAAAGGGGCTATGAATATATAGGGTCTATAATTCACAAATGCCCCCTGTGAAAGCCTATTAAAACAGCCCCCAATATCTATAATGTAGATATTGGGGGCTATTTTAATTTATTTTTTAATAAGTGCCCCTAAGCTATAGCTATTGATTCAAGATTTCATGGGAGCCAGTTGCAACCAATAACAAAATAAATTCATCATGATCTAGCTGATAAATAACAATCCAGTTGTCATAATTTTTACCATAGTTGCCATATCTGGCAGGGTGAAATTCACGATAGCCACGCCAATTTCCTTTTAATGCATGATCTTTAATCTGTTTCAAAACAAGTACATCTTGTTCAACAATTGCTTCTAAACAAGGCTTCAAGACAGTTATTGGGAAATGTCTTTTGACTAGTTTTTTTAATTCACGTTCAAAAGATTTGGTCTGTTTAATTTGCATCTAACTTATCGATCCAATCTTCAAAGTCAGTCAATGAACCAATGTTTTTGACCTGCCCTGTTTCTGCTTCTTTTTTAGCGGCTAAGGCTTCCGGAGAATCTAAAAAGCTGACTAATCGAACTTCATTATTGGCCGCTTTAACTAACGATAAGCGTATATACTCAGAAACGGTTAGCCCTTGTTTTGCTAGATTAGCTTTAGCCCGTTCACTAATGTCAGGTGTTACACGAGTTGAAATTGTCTTGTTTTTAATAATAGTATTACTCATTCTAATCCGCCTCCTTTAAGTTTACCATCGTACTACACTATAATATTCGATTTTTAGGTTTTCTGCAACTAAATTAATTTTAAAGTAAAGGAACTAACAGCTTATGCGACAAGTTGTCTTACCCATCAAAGATTCAAACGTTCTTAAAGAGGTTCAAGATACGTTACTCAATAACTTTAAAGCTGGCCGACGTAACTATACGATTTTTCAAGTTGGTAAAGCGACGCTACTGCGAGTGAGTGACGTTATGGGCTTAAAACAGGCCGATATTTTTAATCCGGACGGTTCTATTAAACAAAATGCGTTTATTCATGACCGAAAAACTGGTAAACCTAATACCTTGTACCTTAAACCTGTTCAAACAGAGCTTTTATTGTATCGTCAATGGCTGCTTGATCATAAACTAGAATCTGAATGGCTCTTTCCGTCCATTCAACACCCAGAACGGCATATTACGGAAAAACAGTTCTATAAAATCATGAGCAAAGTCGACGATCTTTTAAGCATTAATTACCTTGGTACCCACACTATGCGCAAAACTGGGACTTATCGCGTTTATACGCAATCCAATTACAATATTGGCTTAGTCATGCACTTATTAAATCATTCAAGTGAAGCCATGACTCTAGCTTATTTAGGCTTAGACCAAGCAAGTACCGAAAGTATGTTAGATCAAATTGATTTTGGTTAGTTTTATTTGGATTTTTAGTTGTCGCCAACGGCGACTTCTGATACAGGTTTTTAATGGGTCTAGCACAACATAGAATAAATTCTATGTGTAAGTGCGCATTGACCTTGTTTCACTCGGTCTTCTGATAACCATAAAATCAATTTTTGCCGTTGCTGAATGGAATGTATTCTTAATTCAATTTATGCTTACACTTAACTGAGTTTGTTATGCTTTAAATGCTAAAAATTGTTGCATATCCCGATGCTTTTAACCAAATTTTTTTAATTGCTTTATGCAGAGAATCTTCATAAACCTGGCAACAAAATTTGAATAACTAACTTTAAGAACTGCATATCTAAGCTGAAGTCATTATTTTAATGTTAGGAGTAATTAAGATGGACGAAAAAAAAAGTACTAAAACCCATTGATGAAGTGCTTGCTGATCCTTGGCAAGTTGATATTCAAGAATTGTTTGAAGCTTCTGTCAATGAACCTGACGAGATTAAAAAGAATTTGTATGATTCCTTATACACTTATATTTTGCAAAAAAGGCAAGAAGATATTAGTAATCTCCCAGGTTCCGTCATCTAGCCCTCTAAAAGCTCACTGAGGGGTTCTTATATTTGCTTTGGTATAAATATATATGAATAGTCTCAAAATCGCTGATAACAAAAAATAAGGCCCTTAAAAAGGGACATAGCAGTTAAATCTTTATCAAGCTTTAGAAAAGCTAACTATTTGCTGTCAATGGTAGCGGACGAGCAAAGCGTGGGAGCATAAGGAATTGACAGCTCTAAACCAGTCTTAACACTGAATTGGCGAAAGCCAAAGTTTCTATAAAACTTTGGCTTTCCTGCCTAACGGCGAGTGAAAAAGCGGTTAAGCTGGCTCAGCTTGGACGGGGTTCGGGGCGTCAGCGCCCGAATGAATGTGACTTGTCACACCTTTTTAGGCAACGAACAGAGTGAGGCGCAAGGAGTGGAACGAGTGGAGTTTAATGTGAGCATGGTTTTTGGCTCACTCCTTTGTATTTTTCGCTTCTAGGTTTTGATCTCGTACAGTGTTGCCTCTTATATACCTCTTTTAAACCTCTTTTAAACCTCTTTTAGACCCCTTTTGAGGCTTACTCTCCCAATGCTTATAGAAGTTTATCGACTACATTTTGTCTGTTTATCGACTACATTTTGTCTGTTTATCGACTACATTTTGTCTGTTTATCGACTACATTTTGTCTGTTTATCGACTACATTCATTTACTTCCGTATTCAAATAAAGTAGTATTATTCAAGGAGGTTATTTTATGAGCAATGAATTAGTCAAATATGATCCTGAATTGAATACAATCCCTTTGAGAAGATTTACTCCTGTAGAAATGAATCTGTTCTTTTCTATTGTTTCTAGAATGCGTGATAAAGGTGATGATACTGTTAGGTTTACTTTTGATCAGTTAAAAGAATTAAGCGCATATAAACCAACCGCAAATAACCGATTTATTGATGACATACAAAGTACATATCAAAAAATATTAGGTCTTAGTTTTGGCTCTAGAAGTAAAGATGGGCTTGATAGAGAAATGTTTGTCATGTTCACTCGATTTGAGATTAAGGGTTCAGCAGAAGTCCCTTATGTTGATATTCAAATTTACCCCAAGGCATTGAAACTTCTAAATAATCTTGAAAGTTGGGTTCGATATGCTTTAGCAGAGTTTAGAGATCTAAAGAGTAGTTATGCAAAAACAATGTTTCGTCTCCTTAAACAATTTCGAACTACTGGTTATGCTTACTTTTCTAAAAGTGACTTTTTTGAATTACTTGATATTCCGCAAAGCTATTGGAACAAACCTGCAAATGTTGAATCTAGAGTTATTCAGCCAATTAAGGAAGAACTAACTCCTCTTTTCAGGGGTCTAACTATTAGAAAAAAATATGGTAAAGGACGTGGCAAGCCAGTTATTGGTTACTCATTTACTTGGAAATCAGAAAAAAAGAACGCAAACGACTTCTCACAAGGACAATTTCAAGATGAAAGACAAAAGCTTTTCAATATTCAGCATAATAGTGAACTAACAGACCATCAAAAATGGCGCGCTATTGATAAAGTTAAAGGATTAACTTTAGGTTCTACTGAGAAACAAGCATTAGTCGATAAACAGGCCGAGCATGATAAAAGAATAAGAGATCAAGCAAGACAAGAAGCACTTGCTGAACTCCGAAAGGGGTTTGGAAAACATGCCTAAAACTATTAGAGAACTTGCTGATGAGTTTGGTGTATCAAAACAAGCCATTAGGGAAAAAACTAGATGCAAACTTTAGTTGTTGTTAATTCGGGATATTTGCTGTTAAAGCAACATTCATTGGTGGCAACAACCAGAACCAAATCAATTATAGTTTAGCTTGAAGATTGATACCTAAAGAAAACCAATCGACAACCAAGTTTAAGTTTTGCTTGTCGATTGGTTTTCTTGTCGTTTTTAACTTATAATTTAAGGCGGATTAATTAGGCGGTGAAACTATTGGGCAAGACTATTCGGCAACTTTCAGAAGAATTTAAATTGTCAAAACAAGCTATTAATCAACGTATTAATAGCATTAATGGCTTTCGAAGCAAACACACTTACAAAGTTAAAAACCATCTAGAAATAGACAACCAAGGCGTTAAAATGCTTGCTAATTTTGACAAGCAAAAACGACAAGAACGACAACCAAATCGGCAAGCTGAAAACGACAAGGACAAAAATATTGATCAGATCTTGCTGAAGCAACTTGATGTTAAAGATCAACAAATTGCAAATTTACAACAAGCCTTAGATCAGCAGCAAAAATTACAGATAGCAACGGTTGCAGAGAACCATCGATTAAAAGAACACGTTCAGAAACTGAGTGGCTTGTTTGAATCTTCTAGTGCTACTCATCAGCAACAATTAAACGACAAGGACGATACCTTGACGAATAGTTCTAATACCAGTCACATCAAGGATAAAAACGACAATCAAAATGAAAATAAAGTTGCTGAATATGGTAATAGACAAAAGAAAACATTTAAGAACAACACCAATAATAGTTGGTGGCATTTTTGGTGACAATCAGTGGCAGCAAGGCTCTGGATCTGTAGATGAAAAAATATTTGGATTTGTAAACAAAAGGCGTTTATATCAAAATGATTTTAACCAATTGAGTCACGAGCCCAAACCTACTGTTGAATTTTCAGCATTATTTAATTCTTCATGGTGGATATATGGGTTGAAAAATACTATGGAAAATAATGATCTTGAAAAATATCCTAGAAAAAATGAGAAACAATATCAAGATTACTTTGATAACCTAAGAATAGATGGAGTGAAAATATTTTTTTGACAATTATGATTATTGGTGGTTTGGACTTTATTATTAAGAGCTCTATACAGGCATGCTTATTATGGATAGTGGCATTAATAGAGGTTCAGAAGGGCGAGAACAGATTTCATATGGGCATTCGCTGTTCATACAATAATAGCCGTTTCGTTAACAGCGACTAAATTAATCGATTTGTTAAAAATGATATTAATCTGGGATTTAGGTTATCCGATTTGTGAAAAAAGTGGTTGTATTGATCCTTAAAAATTAAATAAAAAGGTAGATTGTAAAATTACTTATTTATGCAAAAAAATATGAGATAAGGATATTGAATTT
>NZ_JAYKKK010000009.1:0-42487 GCF_036913655.1 Companilactobacillus sp. HBUAS56275 | reverse complement strand
GATGTGTATTTCGGCATAAAATCCCTCCATGGCTGAGAATATGAATTTATAGTATTTAAAATGTCAACCATAGTGGGACTATAGCAGAACGTGGTGGACACGACTTGGAGCCAATTGAAAACCACAATTGTCTTCAAGCTCGGTCTTTGACTAAATGATAAATCGTTAAGTCAAATCTCACCACTGAGGGTCCACAGAGATTTTGCTTCCGACTGAATAACATTTAACTCCCAAATTAAAAATAGCGTCTATTCTAATTTTCAATTCCTAAAATAATCTAGGTATTGAGCAATCAGAATAAGCGCTATTATTTTTTACTTTGAATACTGGTTTGAAGCTGTTTTGAAGAATATTTATAGTTTCAAGTTAACTGGCCATTCACATATGTATCCACAATCATAAAAAAAGTTCCCATCAACATTTTTTATAGTATTATTTATATTTGTAATCATATTAATTAGGTTAACATTTAGAACAAAAATAACAGCACCTATTCAGAATTCTAAACAAATGCTGTTACCATTTTTTAAAATCTTTTGAAATAAAGATAAAACATGTTATCTAGTCGGTAGTAGAAAATCTGTGGGCCCTCAGTGGCGAAATTCTACTTAGCTTGCGAAGCAAGGTTAGTAGAAGACCGGACTTGGAGATCCATGATTTTTCGCGAAGTGAAAAATTATTAGCTTCAAGCCGCGTCCGCCACGTTCCAGCGGCCCACAGATTTTCTACTGCCGACGGCATTCAAACACCAACCAAACAATATAAATTTGGCATCTATCTCTACATATCTATAATTATTTTTTATTATATTCAGGATCATCTAAATCCCGTTCAATATCGACCCCGTATAACTTATTAACAGCGGAATCTTTAGGGGCTGGATGAACAACCACTATTGCGATGGCGCCTTTACTGCTTACATAACCGACAAAAGTAGTTACTTCTTCAACATAATAAGGCAATCCATCCGTATGAATAATGTATTGTCCAGCCACGGGCATACTTTCAATGTAAACTTTATTCATTCGGATATAGTCGTCACCTTCGTGGAGCACGATCAACACTTTATACAATTTAAATACACCCTTTTCTTATTTCACTTCTTGCTTTAGCATAATGATATTGGTGTTCAATAGTCAACAAACTTAATCAATTATTTTTAGAGGATGAAAAAATGCAAAATAAGCGCCAAATTTACGGTGACCGAATCGTTGTTAAAATCGGTACTAGTACACTGATTCGTCAAAACAGTAAAATCAATTTAACCGTTATTAAAGAATTAGCCAAAGTTCTTAGCACTTTGAAGAAAGACGGCAAAGATGTCGTTCTTGTTTCATCAGGAGCTATCGGTGTCGGTATGGGGGTACTGGGTATCGATAAGCGTCCTATCAAGATTTCTAAGCAACAAGCCGTCGCTGCTGTGGGACAAGCTGAACTAATGCAAATTTACAATGAAGCTTTCCACGATTACGGGATGTCAGTAGCCCAAATGCTGATCACACGTGATATAATCGATTATCCCGAAAGTCATACTAACGTAATGAATAGTTTCCAAGAATTGATCTCCATGGATAACGCCATCCCTATCGTTAACGAAAATGATACCGTGACCGTTTCCGAATTGGACCACCACACTAAGTTTGGTGACAACGATCAATTATCCGCCATCGTAACTAATTTAGTCGACGCTGATTTGCTAATTATGTTATCTGACATTGACGGATTCTATTCAGCCAATCCCCTCAAAGTTCCTGAAGCCCATTTAATCGACAGCATCAACAAAATCAATCCCGATATCATTGCAGCTGCTGGTGGACACGGAACTAAGTATGGAACTGGCGGTATGACAACCAAACTCAAGGCTGCTGAACTGATTTTGAAACATAATCAACAAATGGTTCTTACAAACGGTAAAGATCCTAATATCATTTTCAATATTCTTTCCGGTGACGCAGTTGGAACCCTCTTCTCCAAAAATATTTAACCACAGGAGGAATTTATGAATAACGAATATCCAATTGCCAAAGCTATTATCACTTTAATTACCAGCTACAAGAATCTCGTTACAAAAAAGATTAGACCAATGGGACTCTACCCTGGTCAAGATATGATTTTATTGGAATTATTGAAGAATAATAATATTTCACAAAATAAATTAGTAACCACCTTATGCGTCGATCATTCAACCATCGCTAAATCAGTTAACCGCATGGCAAAAGCTGATTTGGTCAAGACTTCTAAGTCTGAAAAAGACAAACGAGTTACCTTGGTCAGTTTAACTGCTAACGGTACGGAAATGGCACAAAAGATTCAGGCCATTTTGTTAGATGCCGAGAAAAATGCCACTCAAGGGCTAAGTTCTGAAGAACAACGTCTCTTCTTAGAAATGATCGATAAAGTTTGTCATAATATCATTAATGATTAATTTATGTTGACAGCCACATATATTGCGGTACAATATGAATTACGTTGATACAACAACGCTAAACAAAAATTTAAAATTACTTAGACAAGAAAGTGGCGGACAATAGTCCGCTATTTTTTTGCTCTTAACTAAGGTGTCTATTATTGTAATTTAGTTTTTTCACGTTCATGATAGTAAACTCAACAATTTACCTCAAATCAAACAAACAGGATACTCTTTAGTCTGGAACAAAAATTGGGAATGCCTTCAGCCGCGAAATCATTGTTAATGGCTTTGCCATTTACAATGAGGCCGACTTTGGAAATCCATTATTTTGCACGAAGTGTAAAATAATTAGTTTCAAAGCGCGCCCACAGCGTTCCAAGGCATTCCCAATTTTTGTGGAAGACGGCAATTTAAACGTATTCTTGCTATAACCACTTTTTCCAATAACTGATATACTTAAAACATTAGAAAGCGTTTGTAGGAGTGAATATTTATGACTAATCTCGAAGAAATGGGTCAAAAGGCCCAAGAAGCTGCCTTTGAATTAGGACAACTAGGTTCCAAGGAAAAGAATTCAGCCCTTTTAACTATGGCTGACAGTTTGGTATTAAATACTAAGGAAATCGTTGCTGCTAACAAAGAAGACTACGACAAAGCTAAGGAAAATGGTACTAAGAAAGCTATGTTGGATCGTCTTTTGTTAACACCTGATCGTATCAACGATATGGCCAATGGCTTACGACAAGTCGTTGAACTACCTGATCCGATTGGTAAAGTTGATCGTGGATGGCAAACAACTAGTGGCTTGGATATCACTCAAGAACGTGTTCCTTTAGGCGTTATTGGTATGATTTATGAAGCTCGCCCTAATGTTACTGTTGATGCGGCCGGCTTGTGTTTCAAAGCTGGAAATGCCGTTATTTTACGTGGTGGAAAAGAAGCCATCAACTCTAATATTGCTCTATCCGAGACTTTACGCCATGCCCTTCAAAAGGTTGGTATCAATCAAAATGCTGTCCAATTGATCGACGATGTCAGTCATGAAACAGCCCAAAAGATGATGGAGCTCAACCAATACATTGATGTTTTGATTCCTCGTGGTAGTGGCAAATTCATCAAAATGGTCGTTGATAAAGCTAAGGTTCCTATCATTGAAACTGGTGCCGGCAATTGCCATATTTACGTTGATAAGGATGCCGATCTGGACAAAGCCTTGAAGATAATCATCAACGCTAAAGTTCAACGCCCTTCCGTCTGCAATGCCGCTGAAAAAGTAATTTTACATCGTGACATCGCTAACCAATTTTTACCTGATCTCTATGACGCTTTACGTGCAAATAGTGTTGAAGTCCGTGGTGATACTTTATCGAAAGCCATTGTTCCGGATATCGTTCCCGCAACCGAAGAGGACTGGGGCACGGAATATGATGACTATATCATCGCTGTTAAGATTGTTGACTCGATCGATGACGCTATCAAGCACATCAATAAATACAACACTAAACACAGTGAATCTATCATCACTGAGAACTACAGCAGCAGTCGCAAATTCATGAAACAAATCGATGCCGCCGTAGTTTATACCAACGCTTCAACCCGCTTCACTGATGGCCAGCAATTTGGATTTGGTGCCGAGATCGGTATCAGTACTCAAAAGCTTCACGCCAGAGGTCCCATGGGTGCCAACGAATTAACTACAACAAAGTATTTGGTGCAAGGCGATGGACAAATCAGACAATAGGATCCAACCAATTGAACAAATCACGCAAGCTCATTGGCAGTTACTTCTAGATGCCGATCCATCCAAAAAAATTATCAATAGCTATCTTGCAAGATCCTTTAAATTTGAATTAGTCTGTGGAAAAGATTTATTAGGTGTTATTTTACTGTTAGCTACTCACCCACGAACAGTGGAAATTGTGAATATTGCTGTGGATGAAAAGTATCGTAATCACGGATTAGGTGAAGACTTGATCAACTTTGCCTGCGATTGGGCTAAAAAGCACGATTACAAAACAATTGAAATTGGTACTGGTAGCACTAGTTTTGCACAACTCTACCTATACCAAAAATGCGGCTTTCGAGTTGTTAACATAGATTCCAATTTCTTTGTTGATAACTATTCAAAGCCAATTATCGAAAATAAATTAGTTTTAAAAGATATGATTAGACTAAAAAAGAAACTTCCCTAGGGAAGTTTCTTTTTTAGTTCTTTTTAGATAGAGCAACTGAATGCTTAATAAATTTATAGATATGCAAGTCTTTGGCAATCAATAGTACATCCCCCACCATCACAGCTACAACAATGATAGATAAGAAGATAATTTGTCCAAATGATGATGCATCTAATTGAAAGCCTTGAAATCTCAAATCAGTCAATACTTCATAGACAATATAACCGATAATCAAAAATTCAATAAATTCAAAGAGTCCTTGAAACCGGGCTCCGAAACGCTGATCTAGTTTTCTATCCAATGTACTTAGTTTTTCATCAGAAAAGAAAGATAATTCTATTATCGTGTTCCTCATGTTTAAAATTATTTCCAAAAGTAATAGTAAGAGCCAAAACAAGAAAATCGACATGAATCCTATAAAATAGTCACTAGATAACATTATTTTTCCTTTCATATATCTAACTCAATTTTAAATACTTCTGTCGAATTTCTCAAGTTACTTTAACTTTTGTAACCGTAAACATGTCGATTTTTTAATAGCCAAGCGAGTAATTAACTACATTCTCAACTACTTCACCGTTTTCCACATATGACTTAAGATTACGTTTAAAAATATCAAAGGCACGTTCTTCATAGTGAACGCTCATCCCAGCGTCATGTGGTGTGATAATAACGTTCTTCATATCCCAAAGTGGGCTGCTGCTTGGCAATGGTTCTGGAGTTGTTACATCCAAAGCAGCACCAGCAATTCTTCCGTCTTTCAATACTTCAACCAAGTCATCCATGTTAGTTGTCTTACCACGACCGATATTGATGTAGTAAGCTTTCTTAGACATGGCACCGAATAAATCGTTATTGAAAATCCCAAGTGTAGCCTCTGTATCAGGCAAAGCATTGATCACAAAATCAGCCTCACCAATTTTGTCAGCGATATCTGGCATAGCAACCATTTCATCGATATATTCATTTGGTTTTTCTCTGTGACGAACACCAACCGTCTTCATACCTAAAGCCTTGGCATATTTAGCAATCAAGGTTCCGATATGACCAACACCTACGATCATAACTGTCTTATTGTAGACTTCGTTATAGCCACTATCATGTTTCCATTCTTTAGCATCTTGATGTCTGGCGGTCAAATTCATTCTGCGGACAAACATTAACATATAAGCCAAAGTTTGTTCCGCAATATTAATTGCATTAGCACCCGAGCCATTAGTTAAAATAACACCTTTATTATCTAATTCAGGCAATGGCAGTGCATCAACACCTGCACGTACAACTTGGATCCAGTTCAATGTGTCGCTTTTAATTACAGCGTCTTTTAAAGTATTGGACCAGTCATAAAGTACTTCGACACCATCTAGATCCTCTGGTGTGACCTGTTTAGGAGAGACAACTTGTAAATCAATGTTAGAAATTGATTCAATCTTCTCTCGTTGTTTTTTGGTTAAATTAACTAAACTTAGAACTTTCATCTTTCTACCTCATTTTTAAATTTTGGTTATGTCATAACTATATAGCAAAAACTGCTCAATTTTTAATTGTTTGGCAAAAAATATTCGGAATGTATGATACAATATTACACGTTGCTCATTATTTGATTTATTTTACTATTTATGTTAGTGATAATTGCCCCTTATTGGTGGGACAATTTTTTTATGTTAATTTGCACTCACAAAAGACAAATTATGACGAATTACATATGATTGACCCATTTTTGAGTGAATTTTAATATTCGTGTTTTACTAACTATAACGTAAATCTAATGGGAAAATTTAAATTACATTTAGGGGTAGTATTTATTATGCACTATACGTTGTTAGTACGTTGCGTCGCTGAATTTATCGGAACAGCCATCATGGTTGCCCTTGGTAATGGTTCTGTTGCCAACGTTGAATTAAAAGGAACAAAAGGTTTCCACGGTGGGTGGATCTTGATTGGATTTGGTTATGGTATCGGTGTTATGATTCCAGCCATGATGTTTGGTCCCATTTCCGGTGGTCAAATTAATCCAGCTATGACTTTAGCTTTAGCCTTCAATGGAGAATTCCCATGGGCTGAAGTTGGTCCATATATCATTTCTCAATTCTTAGGTGCCATCTTCGGTCAATTGATGATCGTCGCCGCCTACAAGCCTTATTACAATAAAACAGAAAATGTTGAAAGTATCTTAGGTACCTTCTCAACTATTGATGCTGAAAACAGTCGTATCAACGGATTTATTAACGAATTTATTGGAACATTTATTTTAGTTTTCGGTGCCGTTGCTTTGACATCAGATCATATCGATCCACGTGCCGACTTTATCGGATTAGGATTCTTAGTTATGTGTTTAGTTGTTTCATTCGGTGGCCCAACAGGTCCAGCCTTGAATCCAGCTCGTGACTTAGGTCCACGTCTATTGCACGCATTATTACCTTTAAATCCAAAAGGTTCTTCACAATGGAAATACAGTTGGGTACCAGTACTTGCACCAATCTTAGGTGCCATCTGTGCCGTTAAATTATATGGTGCATTCTTCTAAAGAGAAAGAGTAATACACTATAAAACATAGATATTTCAAAAAGGACGCTCATGCCAATACAGGTATGAACGTCTTTTTAGTTTGAATTTTTTTTCGAAATGAAATGTATTGGATTAAACAATGCTTATTCAAAAAAGAACTCTAACTTCACATTGAAGTTAGAGTTCTTTTACTATTTATAAGACAAACCACGTTTAAATCTCTTCCAGAAACTAGAATCATCTGTTTGTAACATCAAGCCTTGATAAATCTTTCCAATATACATAGCCAGTAAAATAATGCTTGCTAACAAAATCAATAATGAAATTGTTATTTCCATGGCACTAGCATTGTTATTGATCAAACGTAGTGGCATGAAATATGACGAGAAGAATGGAACGTAGGACAAAATTTTTACAACAATTGAATCCACGTTATTTTGGAATGGGAACGTAACAAAGAATGCTACTAAATTCAACATAATGACCGGTTGAGCAGCTTTTGACGCATCCTCTACTTTGGCTACTAAAGCTCCACAAAAGGCCGCTAAGATAGTATAAATGACCACTCCCAACAATAGATAGATCAAGTTGACACTCAATAAATTATGCAAAACTGAATCGATCAGTGATTGATACTGAGTGACAATCGATTTCGTTAAGGATGAGTTTTCGGCGAAGATGTAGGCGCCCCAACCTCCGACTAGATAGACCAAAATTTGTGTCAAGATGACTAACAATACGCCAAAAATCTTGCCTAAGAAATATTTTAGAGCTGTGGTACTGGAGAAAATAATCTCCATAACTTTTGTTCCCTTTTCGGAAGCGATCTCTTGAGCTGTGATACTTGTGTAAGTAATCAGAATCATGTAGACCATAATAACTGTGATCCAGAAAGAAATGATTTTACCTAAATTGGCAGTTCCCGCCTTTTCCTGAATCTTTTCCGTCAATTTTGGTTGTTGCTGCAAAGCTTGCAATTGCTGACTGGAAAGTTTTGCCTGAGCCATATTCAATTGCTGTTGAGTTTGAGATAAGAAGGAATTCACTCTTGTTTTCATCGATGAACTCATTGAAGTTGTTCCGACATATCTAGCCGTTACTTGTTTATTATCTGTATTAAAAACAACGTAACCTGCCAGATCATCGTCCTTCATCTTCTTAGCGGCAGCTTTTTCATCAGTAACTTTCGTATCAATATCGTCAGAATTTGACTTTAAAAAGTTTTTTCTCAGTGTTGATTGGGAACTGATAACCGCTATATTCGAGCTATTGGCTCCACTAGAAGCTCCTAGATATCCGGCCCCAATTGTAATACCTAACATCAAGAAAGGTCCTAAGATCAACATGACAAAACTCCACGATTTAACTTGTCTGAGGAAAGTTTCAAAAGTTACGATCCATAATTTATTCATCTTTCTCACCGGCCTTTCTTCTAAAGATTTCATTTAGAGTTGGTGCTTGCTGACTGAATTCTTCAATATATTGACCGTGAGTTAATTCATCAAAAATAGCTTGTCCTGAAGATTCTTCATCTAAATAAAGAACAAAACGGCGACTTTCTAATGGCTTAGCGGCTACTACATGTGGCAACATGGCTAGTTCGTCGATTGTTTTATCAGTTGTAACGTAAATTCTTGTTTTACCAAAGGAATCACGCACTTCTTGGACTGTTCCGTACAGAACCACTTTACCGTTGCGTAACATGACCAATTTATCGCACAACTCTTCCACATTTTCCATATCGTGACTGGAAAAAATTATGGCAGCTCCACGTTTTTTAGCATCCCAAATGGCTTGTTTCAATAAATCAGAATTGACTGGATCAAGGCCACTGAATGGTTCATCCAAAATAATCAATTTAGGATCATGAATTAAAGTACAAATCAGTTGGACTTTTTGTTGGTTACCTTTAGATAGGTCTTTAATCTTATCTTTCTTAGTCCCCTTAACCGCAAACTTTTTCAACCAATCGTCAATTTTGGGTTTAATTTCTTTGGCTGGCTTATTTTTCAAGCGTGCTAAATAAACGATTTGTTGTTCAACGGTCAACTTGGGCATTAAACTACGTTCTTCCGGTAAATAACCAATTTCATCGAAGACGCTCTCTGTAATGGGTTTCCCGTTCCATGCGATATTACCTTGGTAATTCAGGAAGTTCAAAATACTGTGAAAAGTAGTCGACTTCCCGGCTCCATTTTGACCAATCAATCCCAGAATTTCACCATCGGCAACATCAAATGTCACTTGCTTTAAAGCTTGTAACTCACCGAACTGCTTACTAATATGATCTATCTTTAGCATTGGCTTTCCCCCTTATATAATTACCTTAAATTATACAGGGTTTTCTACACGCTATGTTTATTTAAGGCTTTTTTATGAATATGTTTATGTTACAGTATGCTTAATATGAGTCTTGGGGGATTTTATATGACTGATAAACAAAAAGGTTTCTTTTATGCAATCATGGGGCCAGTTCTATGGGGATTCTCTGGCAGTATTGCACAATACCTCTTCACCGAAGAAAGTATCCCCACTCAATGGATCGTCGGTATTCGACTAATTTTTGCCGGCTTAATGCTAGTTATTTGGTGTTACTTTGTCGATTCTAAAGAATTATTTGCCATCTTAAAAAAGCCACGTTACGTCGTACAACTATTGGCCTTTGGCTTATTAGGAATGTTGCCAGCTCAGTACACTTATTTTATGGCCATCAAATATGGTAATGCACCAACCGCTACTGTTTTACAATTTTTAGGACCACTATTTATTATTCTCTATTTGTCGTTACGTCAATTACAGTGGCCACGACGAATCGACATTGTATCTATTGTTT
This sequence comes from Companilactobacillus sp. HBUAS56275, assembly GCF_036913655.1. Taxonomy (NCBI): domain Bacteria; kingdom Bacillati; phylum Bacillota; class Bacilli; order Lactobacillales; family Lactobacillaceae; genus Companilactobacillus; species Companilactobacillus sp. HBUAS56275. Next base: position 32,562 of record NZ_JAYKKK010000009.1, on the reverse strand, counting down.
TAGCTCTGTTTGGGACGTTTCTATTAGTAACTCACGGCCACATTGGACAATTGATGTTATCACCTGCCGCAATTTTTTGGGGTGTCTGCGCTGGTTTGAGCCAAGCTTCCTACACCCTTTTGCCTAGAGAATTGCTAAAACGCTTCGACGCTCGTATCGTAACCGGTTGGTCGATGTTATTAGGTGGCATCGTCTTTGCACCTTTTGCCGATCTAACCAATGTGCCTGCTTTGACTGGTACCGCTTGGATTTCAATTATCTTTATTATTACCGGTGGAACAATGTTTTCATACTTATTCTATTTACAAAGTTTAAACTATTTAACACCTTCCACAACGGGAATGTTGAGTGCCTTTGAACCTTTAACGGCTACTATTTTGGCAGTGACTTTATTGAATACAAAGGTAAGTGGCGCTGAACTGATTGGAGCATTATTAATTTTAGGAATCACTTTCTTACAGGCTTTACCACCAGACCTGTTTAGTTTGAAATTCCGCTATAAAAATCGAGATTGAGTCACACAAAAAAACACGCTATCAACCTAAATTGATAGCGTGTTTTTTTACTTATTAATTAACCCATTAGCTCGATTTTGACTATAAACTAAATCATTTATCGTCTTTTCATTACTCTTCAAAACTTGTTCAATGTCACCGCCACGGTAAATCTTCTCCATGGCATTTTCTTCCAATTTACGAATTGTCTGCATTCCTTCTAAAAGAATCCCAGAGTTACCGTAATTTGGAACTGTGTTATTTAATTGTTGCCCCGGAATCTTGCCTTCTGGATGTTTAGCATAGAACTTCTGCAAAATTGATGTTTTTTGTGAGTCCTTATTTAAAGCCATATATCCAGTTGATTTCTGCCATTCAGCTTGAACTTCTGGTCTAACTGTATATTTGATGAATTCATAAGCTCCCTTTTGGATTGCCTCTGACTTATCGTTAGAGATCCACAGAGCTGCTCCACCAATTGAAACACCGTTAGCCTTTTTGCCATCTGGATGTGGGAAGTAAGTAATTCCTAATTTGTTTTTATTCTTCTTATTCAATTGACTCATACTTGCTGAGGATTGAATATACATCCCCACTTTACTAGTTAAGAAACCAGAAGTCTGGTTAGTACTTGCCATTGAACCGGATCCATAATCCATAAAGTCGCCATTCTTAATATTCTCACGAATCCAATTAAAAAATTCAATTGACTCTGGATTATTGATGCTGACCTTAGTTGGTATTCCCGTATGTCCATCATTTTCATTAGCGAACATACCACCTGAATTAGAAATTGCTTCTTCCAATAACCAGCCATAAATTTGAACCGTCATCCCTTTAACTTTATGATTTGATTTTTCATAAAGCTCCTTAGCAATCTTAGTTATCTCACTATAAGATGGTGAAACTGACGGTGGAGTGATGCCGTACTTTTCTAGTAACGTAGCATTATAGTAAAGCACCGGCTGTGAAGTATTAAAAGGCATGGCTTGTTGCTTGCCACCTTGTGCGTGAAAAGCTCTAGCAACAGGTGATATCTTACTTAAATCGTAATGATCTTGATCAACAAATTTTTGAATCGGCGTGGTGTAACCACTGTGTAAAACTTGAGCTGTAGAAACATTGGAAGATTGAAAAACTGCTGGAGAAGTATTCGTTCCATGAGTTTGAAAGATCTTCTGAATTGCCGTGTCATATGAACCTTGATATTTAGGTATTACTTGATATTTACTTTGTGATTTATTGAAATTATTAACTAATTTCAATAAAGTCTTTTCAGCAGGACCACCCATTTCATGCCAGAAAACGATTTGCGTCCGATCTGTTTGTGGCTTCGATTGTGCCAAAACATTTTTACCAAAGAATCCTATCAGGATAACACCTAAAACAGCAGCCACAGACACGATTAGTTTTTTATACTTAGACATTGAACTACCCCATTCTTATAAAACTAAGTATTTAATGATATCCGTTGGCTCGATTAGTAGTTGTTAAATTATCATCAATTTTCTTGTCAGCATCTTTTAAGGCATGAGTAATATCGCCACCGTTATAGATACTTTCCATTGCAAATTGTTCAATTTGACGAGTCTTTTGCATTCCTTCCATCAAAATACCGGAATTGAAATGGTTAGGAACGGCTTCTTGTAATTGTTGACTTGGAACTTTGGCTTCAGGATGTTGCTTGTAAAGGCCTTTAAGAATTGATGTTTCTTGTGAATCTTTGTTTAGGGCCAAATATCCTGTATCTTTTTGCCATTGGGCTTGGACTTCTGGTTTTAGAGTGTACTTGATAAATTCAAAGGCACCATTTTGAACTGCCTTAGGTTTATCGTTTGAAATCCATAAAGCAGCACCACCGATAGCAACACCATTAGCTTCTTTGCCATCTGGATGTGGGAAGTATGTGATTCCTAACTTATTCTTATTCTTTTTGTTCAATTGACTCATACTTGCTGACGATTGAATGTAGATACCGATCTTACCATTCAAGAAACCGGTAGTTTGATTAGTACCAGCCATTGCTCCTGAACCATAGTTCATGAAGTCGCCGGCCTTTTGATTTTCACGAATCCATTCGAAGAATTCTTTTGAGGCACCATTGTTGATTGTTGCTTTAGTTGGAATACCTGTATGACCATCGTTGTTATTAGTTAATCCAACACCAGCATTAGCCATAGCTTGTTCTAGTAACCAACCATAAATTTGAACTGTCATACCTTTAACTTGGTGATGTGATCTTTCATAAAGCTGTTTTGCCACACGTGTGATATCACTGTGCGAAGGCGATACTGGTGGTGGCGTAATTCCGTACTTCTCTAACAAACTAGCATTGTAATAAAGTACCGGTTGTGAAGTGTTGAAAGGCATTGCTTGTTGCTTACCGTCATTAGAATAGAAAGAACGAGCAACTGGGGAAATCTTGCTTACATCAAAACCATCTTTATCAATGAAGTTTTGAACTGGTACCGTAAAGTTACTGTGCATCATCTGTGCAGCTGAAATATCAAAAGCTTGGAAAACAGCTGGAGATGTTCCAGTACCGTGAGTTTGAAGAATTTTTTGAATAGCTGCATCGTATGAACCTTGATATTTAGGAACAACACGATACTTAGTTTGTGACTTGTTAAAACCATCAACAATCTTCATTAATGATTTTTCAGCGGGACCACCCATCTCGTGCCAAAAGACAACTTCTGTCCGGTTATCTTTTACAGCTGCCGATTTAGTCGATAATATTTTTCCAAACATTGCCACCAAAACGACTGCTAAAACTATGATCAAAGGCAGAACTAGTTTTCTATATTTCGACATTATTTGACAGCTCCTTCATTCAATCCTGACTTGAAGTAGTGTTGTCCGATAAATAACACAAGGATTGTCGGAATAACAATGATAGCAGCACTGGCTTGAATCATACCCCAGTTGTTAAATGTCTCTTCTGACTGCAATTGTTTTAAACCATTTTGAATAACACGTGAATCATTACTGAACGTAACCAAGATTGGCCATAGGTATGCATTCCAAGCACCTAAGAAACTGTAAGCACCCAAAGTGATCAAACTGATACGGTTATATGGCAACACAACATTCCAGAAAATTTGGAAGTGATTCAATCCTTCAATATCTGCAGCTTCCTTTAATTCCTTAGGAGTTTGTAGGAAAGCTTGACGTAACATGAAAGTACCAAAAGCTGAAGTTAAAGATGGAACGATCATTGCTGAATAGTGATCCAATAATCCTAGAGCTTTTACTGTTTGGAAATTAGGGATGATTGCTGCTTCGGATGGCAACATCATTGTGATCATGAATAGTGCAAAGAAAAATTTCTTATATTTGAAATCTAAGAAAACAAAGGCATAAGCACTCATTGAACAGAAAAGTAAATGAGCAAACATTGTAATTGTAGCTACAACGATCGTGTTACCTAGATAACGTAAAATTGGTGTATTCGTAAAAGCATCAAAGTAGTTAGTAAGTGAAATATTAGTACTGAAATAATTACCTTTTAAAATATCAGCTGTTGGTAAGAAACTTGTCCAAATACCAATAAAGAATGGTATCAAGATAACTACGGCCAATAGAATTAAAAGAAAATAACTAAAAATATTTTTTAAAACAGCGCGTTCATCAATATTAGCCATTAGTAATTTACCTTCTTTTCTAAGAATTTGAATTGCAAGTAAGTAAAGAAGGCAATAATAATAGTTAAAATGATTGCTTCTGCACTTGATTTAGCATAGTTACCACCAAAGAAAGCATCGTTATAAATACGGTAAACTAGCATGTTAGTGGCATTAGTTGGACCACCTTTAGTAATTAGATCAATCAATCCAAAACTCTTAAATGAACCAATAATTGTGATTGTTGAAATAAAGAATAGTGTTGGAGAAATCATTGGTAAAGTAATGTGGAAAAATTGATAGTGCTTAGAAACACCCTCAACATCGGCTGCCTCATAAAGTGTTGTTGGAACTGATTCAATAGCACCAAGGAAAACTAAGAAAACAAATCCTAAATGCATCCAAACCGTTGTAATGATAATTGCCCACATCGCATTAGTGGGATTAGCCAACCAATTGATTGTTGGTAGATGCAATAACTTAGTTAGTAATGTGAAAAATCCTGCGGAAGGATTGAAAATGAATAGCCAGAAAATAGCGGCAACAGAAACAGAGACACCCATGGTTACTGAGTAAAGTGTTCTAAAAATCGCAATACCAGGTAATTTTTGACTGGCTAAATTGGCCAGCAACAATCCCATAGCAATCGTGAAGAATGTTACTCCGACCACGTAGACTAATGTTACCCACATACTTGAAACAAAATCAGGTGAAGAGATTAATTTTACATAGTTTTCTAACCCAACAAATAAAGTTGTGTTACCAAAAGTATTGGTTAGAAACAAACTGATATAGAGGGTTCTAAACATTGGATAAAATACAAAGAGACCTAAAAGAAATAGTGATGGGCCAGCGAAAATTGAAGCATAGTATTTATCATTGGCAGTTAATCTAAACTTGCTCTTTGGTTTTGCTTCAACTTTCTTTTCTGGCATGACATCAGTCACTGAAGTTTTAAGCATTGACCAATTCCTCCCCACTAACAGTTACATTGATTCCATCCTGATTGAATAACAAAACATTGTTAGTTGAAGTGATCTTAACATTTTCAAACATATCAAAATGAGCATCACTAGGAACAATTGCTGCTACTTCACTACCATTGCTGAAAGTTGCGTAAACAATCTTTTCATCCCCTAAGAATTCAATGTTCTTCACTGTCGCATTGGCAGACAATTCATCAGCCTTTTCAACAATTAATTCATTTGGTCTAATACCGACTTTTAGTTCTTTTTCAGTAACTGTTTGGCCAAGGTTCACTTGGAAGTCATCATTGACACGAATAGCTTTGTCAGAAATCTTTGTTGCATAAAGAATATTGATTGGTGGAACTCCGAAGAAACTTGCAACAAATTCATTAGCTGGTGTCTTATAGATTTCAGCCGGCGTACCAATTTGTTGAATCTTTGAATCATGTAAAACCATAATGTGATCAGCCATAGTCATAGCTTCAACTTGATCATGAGTTACATAAATCAAAGTAATTCCTAATTTTCTTTGTAGAGCATAAATCTCTTGGCGCATCTTAATCCTCAATTGAGCATCCAAGTTTGATAATGGTTCATCCATCAAACAGATTTTTGCATCGCTAGCTACGGCACGAGCTAAAGCCACACGTTGTCTTTGACCACCAGATAGTTCACGTGGCTTTCTGTCTTTTAAGTCTTCTAGATTAACCATCTTCAATGCATTGTTAACACGTTCTTCAACCTCAGCTTGGTCACGCTTCTTAGCCTTCAGACCGAAAGCAACGTTATCCCAAACACTTAAAAATGGGAACAAAGCGTAACTTTGGAAAACCATTGTTAAGTTACGGTCCTTAGGTGGCAAGTTATTAACTACTTGACCATCAATACTGATTTCACCATCGCTAATTTCAGTTAGACCAGCAATCATGCGTAGTAATGTACTTTTACCACAACCAGATGGTCCAACAATAACAAAGAATTCGCCTGTTTCAATTTCAGCAGTAACATTCTTTAAAACTGTCTTCCCCTGATCGTATTGCTTACAAACATTTGTTAATAATGTAGACATATTTAACCCTCCATATAGTCAATAGATACAGTATGTTGGATTTATGTATATATATAATCTATTTAATGTAAATTATGTGTAAAAAAAGAGGACTGTTTTCAGCCCTCTTTTCAACCAATTATTTTACAATTTGTCATATTCTTCATCAGTAACCTTTTCAAGCCATTCTGAAGTTCCTTTAGTAATAGCAACATGACTGAACCAACTATCCTTAGTTGCTCCATGCCAGTGTTTGACGCCTTCTTTAATAACAACGACGTCACCTTGTTTTAACAATTGAGCAGGTTTGCCCCATTCTTGGTACCAGCCTTCGCCACCGGTAACAAGTAAGATTTGGAAACCATCATGATGAATGTGCCAATCATTTCGACAACCTGGTTCAAACGTTACATTACCAACGCCAAAATCAATATTGTCTTCTGGTTTTACCAAGCCATTTAAATAACTTTGTCCGATAAAGTATTTAGCATATGCGTCATTCTTATCCCCAACAGGGAAGACGCCATTTGTCTTTAACTCTTCATTTTTTGCCATAATTAATCTTCCTTCCAAATTTCTTTAGCACGGTTGAAAGCACTCCAAGCCTTTGGCCAACCAGCATAAAATGCTAAATGAGTAATTTCTGCGACGATTTCATCTTTTGTAATGCCATTTTTCTTACCGATTTTTAAATGTGCGTCTAATTGTTCAATATTTCCAGCTGAAATAATACTTGCGATAGTAATTAATGAACGATCATGAGCAGAAAGTTCATTCTCTTTACTCCAAACTTCTCCAAACAATACATCGTCATTCAATGCTGCAAATTGTGGAGCAAAATCTCCCAACATGTCACGTCCAGCAGTTTGTTTCTTTGCCATAATCAATTCCTCCTCATATCAAGTTGATAATTACATTAAACAACTTGAAGTTAACTTTAAGTCAAGGAAAAACCCAAAATTAATTAAATTTTCTATCTTCCATTGTTTATCTCTTTTAACTTCGAAATTAAAAATAGCATCTATTCAGAATTTCCATATCCCCCTAAAAACGGAAGATACCGATGTTCTTGAATAGATGCTATATTTTTAAAAAGTTATTTAAACTACCTAGTTCCAACCAACTAATAGAAATACTATTCAGTCTGGAGCAAGAATTGGGAATGCGTTCAGCCGTGAAGTCATTGTTAATGGCTTTGCCATTTACAATGAGACCGACTTTGAAGATCCATTATTTTGCACGGAGTGTAAAATAATTAGCTCCAAATCGCGTCCACAGCGTTCCAATGCATTCCCAATTCTTGTGGAAGACGGCTCTTAACCACTATCTATCTTCTAAATAACCATGATTCAAATTTTTCAAATACTCAGAAAAGCTTTCACTATCTTCAATGTGTCCGCCTTCCTTACCTTTGTACCAATCCAACTTGTCATTGAGGATTGTCCAACCATCTTGTAATCTTTGATACTCAACCTCAAAATTACGACGGACTTCCTCCAATAACTCAATACGTTGATTGATGGTTGAGTCACCTTGGGCACGTAATCTAACGTAACGTTTCAATTGTTCAATCGACATCCCAGTACTCTTGAGATGTAACAAAAAATTGACCCAACGAATATCCTGATCAGTATAGTAACGAATACCACTATCGGTTCGATGAGGATTGATCAGTCCCTCTTTTTCATAATAGCGCAAAGTGGGACTGTTTAAGCCCACCATCTCGGCGAAGTCGCTAATCCGATACTTTTTGCTTTCCTCTACTTCATTTACTGGCATTATTTCACCTTCTACTTAAAGTTGACTTCAAGCATAACATCTTCTATAAGTCAACTCCACCGTCGACTCTTAAAATTTGCCCCGTGATAAAATCATTTTCCATCAAATAAATATAGGCGGAAGCTACTTCCTCAACTGTGGCAACTCTTCTCAAAGGAACAGTTTCCACAAAATTGTGTTTTTGCTTAGACAATTGTTTTGAACTCAAATCACGCCATAGTCCAGTTGGAGTCCAAGTTGGTGAAACAGCATTAACTCGATAATCAGGTGCCATTTCTACAGCTAGACCATCAACCATTGTGTTAATAGCTTGATTTCCAATGATGGCTCCTGAAGCATCGTATGGATGACCGCCAGAACCTGAAGTTAAAATAATTGAGCCGTTTTTATTTAAATGTTTGCTAGCAATCTGAGCCAGTTGCAAATTGGCGAAAAATTTATCATCGATTGCTTTTTTTATTGTGGCAACGGAACTATCTAGAAATCCGCCACTCATAGCCCCTCCAAGCATTGAAACTACATGGTCGAAGGAACCATATTTATCGAAGAAACGTTTCATTTGTCTTTCATCTTGAGCATCTAATGAACTACCTTGAATGTTTTCTTCATAACGTAATTGATTTACACGCTCCTGATCACGGCCGATAACATATACGTCAGCATCCCTATGTTGAGCCATGATGGCTACTTCTTTACCAAAACCTGAAGTTCCCCCAATAATCAGAACTTTATCATTTTCTAAAGACATAAATTTACCTTCAATCATTCATTAGATTTTAATGCACCAATCATATCGATGTGTTTTAACTTTCGATGTGTAACTAGCATAACAATTGCTGTAAAAATTATCATCAATAATGTGGCAACAACGTAACCGAACCAATGGATCGTTAATGGGAAGATAACCTGCTCCGTTGCAGCCTGGTTCAAGATGTAAGCCGTTAACAAGTTTCCCACACCATATCCAATAATAATACCTAATATTGTTAAAATTATATTCTCTCGAACTACGTACATCGTCACTTCGTTATTGTAAAATCCTAAGACTTTAATGGTCGATAACTCCCTAATTCGTTCTGACACATTAATATTGGTCAAATTATAGAGTACGACAAATGACAATATTCCTGATAACAGAATCAAGATCAAAATGATGGGACGCAACAGACTCGACATTTTCGAAACAGTGTCAAAGACATCATATGTATAACTAGTTCCCATAACTTCTTTAGAATCTAGTAATTGGTTGGCTAATGCCTTTCTTTGAGCACTAGTCTGTTTCTTCAATCCCAACAACAAAGTATTAGGTTTCAAAGTACCAACCTTGTCTCGGTATGTTTCTGGACTTAAATACAAGAAGTGTCCCACATAATTTTCTGTAATAGCGCCAACTTTAAGACTCAACTTCTTACCATTAGTCATTGTCACATTAACGTTATCACCCTTTTGTACATCAAGAAGCTTAGCTGTCTTTTGAGTCAAAACAACCTTGTCTTTACTTAAATTAGCAGTTAAATGGACATACTTCTTAAAATCCTTAACCGATTGGGGCGTATAAACATTAACGTCATTAACTTGTTTCTTACCCACTTTCAACTTAGCGGTTGTTGAATTTATTCTCGTATCATTCTGGTAAGTTTTATCTTTGTTTAAAATCCTATCAACTTTAGAATAGTCAGCATTGTTATTCATCTTGACGACTGCTTGATAACTAAAAATATTTTGATACTGTAGGTTACCGCTCGCTGTAATGGAATTCTGAATTCCAAAGCCGGTCAAAATTAAAGCTGTCCCACCAGCAATACCAATGATTGTCATAAACATTCTTGATTTGAAACGGAATAGATTTCGATAACTAACTTTGCTATTAAAACTCAAATGATTCCAAATTGGTTTGATTCTTTCCAACAAAATCTTTTTAGCCGACTTAGGTGATTTAGGCAACATCAACGATGCCGGACCTTCGTCTAATTCTTTTCTGACAACAATCACAGCTGCACCAACTGTTGCCAATAACGAGAAGATCAAAGCAATGAGAATTGTCTGCCAAGTTGAACCTATGACCCAATCTAAGGCAATGTACTGTTTATACATCGACAGAACAATTCGAGGCAAGGTCTCCGTTCCAATCACGGCTCCTAAAATTGCACCAATCAGACCAGCTGATAAAGCATAGTAAATATAGTTTCTGGCGATATCCCACTTGCTATATCCTAAAGCTTTGAAAGTCCCAATTTCTCCACGTGCTTCTTCGACCATTCTTGTAATAGTTGTAAAAGTGATTAAAGCGGCAATCAAAAAGAAGAAAACTGGGAAAACATTAGCAATGGCAGCGATTCGATCTGAACTTTCACCATAAGCTGAAAAGCCAGTTAAATCTTGTCTAGTTTTCCACGTATAAGTTGTCTTGGACTGTTTCATAATTTTGTCTTTAGCCGCATCCAATTTTGCTTGTTGTGGAGCAGCTGCTGTTGGATTAACAGCCTTCAATTGATCAAGTGCGGTCTGTTGTTGCTGCAAGTCACTTAAATAACTACCAGCAACTTCTTGAGTCCGCTGTTTAGGACGTGATTTAAATTCACTCTTTAACAATTTAACTTTCTTATTCACTGCATCTTTATAACTGCTACTGAACGTATTTCTATTTTTTAAAGAATTGAAATGAATATCTAATAAGGTTGCTGTAGAAAGATTCATCTGATTTTTAGGAATATACGCGAACAAGCCAACTTGTCCATCCGCAATATTAGTAACACCACGAGATTGATTATCAATGTATTGTGGCGAATCAGCGAACCCAACTATTTTGTAGGAACGACGTTTTAAATCTGCACTCTTAGAAAATTTAAACGTATCGCCAATTTTATAATCATATTTATTACGAGCATTCTTATCCAGAACGATTTCTCGATCATTTTTAGGCAAACGGCCGTTACGAATAATCAGTTGGTTCTGCTTAGCATTCTTATCGTAACCATACAAGGCAATCGCAACTTTAGATTTGCCACCCATGACATATTTAAATTTCGTCGTTTCAGCCTTAGCTCCCGCCACTTTTTCAGCCAGCTGGATATCCTTTTTTCCAAAGCCTGTGGTCGATAGAACTTGTACATCAGACAAATTCTTATCAGCAATCGTCTTATTCAAGGAATTATTCAAACTAGGTCCTGTTGCTTTGACACCGACAAAGATCAGCACTCCTAGCATGATAATCAAAATAATCGCAATAAAACGCCCTTTAGACTTGTTGATACTGCGCATCATATTTTTCGTTAAAGGTTTCATGATCTACCACTCAATATCTTTCACGGGAGTCGGTGTCTCATTATCCTCAATTGATTGAACTTTAGCATCATGAATCCGTATCACGCGGTCAGCCATCTTGGCTAATTCTGAATTGTGGGTAATGACTATCACTGTTTTATTGTTCTTGTGACTAGCATCTTGTAAAAGTGTCAAAACTTGCTTACCAGTCTCATAATCCAAAGCTCCAGTTGGTTCATCACATAAGAGTAACTTAGGATTTTTGGCTAAAGCACGAGCAATGGCAACACGTTGCTGTTCCCCACCTGACAATTGTGAAGGAAAGTTATCTATTCGGTTACCCAGACCAACAGCTTTCAAGATATCAGTCGCATCCAAGGCGTCTTTAACAATTGCTGAAGCTAATTCGACATTTTCTTTGGTCGTTAAATTAGGAATCAAATTGTAAAACTGAAAAATAAAACCAACGTCATTTCGACGATAAGTGGTTAACTGACGTTCAGAAAATTCAGCAATGTCAGTTCCATCGATAATAACTTGTCCATCGGTTGGTGTATCCATTCCACCCAAAATATTTAGCACGGTTGATTTGCCGGCACCACTAGGTCCCAGAATGACTGTCAATTTTCCTTTATCGACGTCAAACGATAATTTATCGTTAGCGACGATTGTTGTTTCTCCCATTTGGTACTTTTTCGATTCATTCCTCACTTCGATATATGCCATTACGCTCTCACCTTTCTTGATATATCTATTATAGTAGAAAGCGAATACATCTTTAAGGTAAAAAGCTACAAATTATTTCATAAAAAAAGATTAACCGTAATATGCCACCCTCCGCAACAAGTGGGAATGCTGTTGGAATACTATGGGCACGATTTGGTTCTTACTAAAACTTGGTTGTAGTGTTGATACTAACTGATGTAGTTGAAATATGCCGTCGTCCGCAAAAAATCTGTGGGCCACTGGAACGTGGTGGACACGGCTTGAAGCTAATAATTTTTCACTCTGTGAAAAATCATGGATCTCCAAGTCCGGTCTTCTACTAACCTTGCTACGCAAGCTAAGTAGAATGGCACCACTGAGGGCCCACAGATTTTTTACTACCGACTAAACACTCGTTTCTAATATTATCGAAAAAAATGCAGCAATTAGATATCACCTAACCTTACATGGTCAAAATAGAAACTTTTACATCCTAAACTAAAAACAGACCCATTAAGTATTTCAAGACACGAAAATGTGCTTGAATCTCTTAATAGAGTCTGTTTTTTAGTATTTAGATTTTTCAATAATTAATAAACAAAGTCGGATTTAGTCCGGAGCAGCAAGAAAATTGACTCAGCCATGAGATTCCCTTAGCAATTTATTGCTTAGGGAAAGGCCGAGCTTGGAAATCCATAATTTTGCGCGAAGTGCAAAATTATTAGTTTCAAGTCGTGCCCATGGCGTTCCAGTCAAATCTTCTTGTTGCGGAGGACGGCATATTTACGCTACAACCAAGTTTGAGTAAGAAACTTGATTTCATAGCTGAGCGTATTCCTAATTGTTGCTCCAGTAATGTGTTGTTCTATTCAAATTTTAATGTTCTAAATTTTTAAACAAAAATAGCATCTATCTAGAATTATTCTAATAAATGTTATTTTACGAACTCAGACTTGAAACTTATTATACTTTTTGAAATGTAGATTATTGAGCTTTATCTGTAGGAATGCAATTAATGAACAAATAGCAAAGAGTACTAATGTTATCAATAGGAATTGCATAACTTTTTGTGATGGCATTAGGGACTCGGCTGTGGCTGAACTCTTTGAGAAAAATGCTGGTAGGTCATCAATTATATGGAACATGATTGCTAATGATAAACTGTTTGTCTGGCTATAAAGGGTCCCATATAACATTGCTGTAGCTGCTGCTACTATCATTTGGGCTACTACGACCCATTTATTGGTTACATTGAACATATTACCGATATGAATTAGGCCAAAACTCACTGAGCTTATTAAGACAATCAGGAATGGTTTCGAATGTAAAATCTTTTCTAGTTGTGCCATCAATAGGCCACGATAAACATATTCTTCACCTATTCCGATTAACAATACTGTTAAGAATGCATTCCATCCCGCTTTGGGAAATCCTAGGTTGCCAAACTTTCCCAGAATCAACATGAATGCTAACAGTGGAATCATATTCAAGATCTGTTTAAAAATATGATTTGGATTGAAGAAAGTAACTTTTAATTTCCAGAATTTAAGATTACATGTTACTGCAATTAAGATGAGTAGTGTATCCAAAATCATTTGTGCATATTTTCGATCAAATTTTAAAATTGGATAAATTGCATCAACTATTAAAATCGTTACTGGTACTAACAAAATAATTAGAACGACTGATAACCAATCTAGTTTGCGACTCATTTTTCTTACCCCCTGGTTTTGTTATCTTTAAGATAGTCGCCTATTGGGATAGAGGGAAAGTTATATCTTGAGTGTGCGGATTTTTGGTCTTGAATGTTAAAAAGAACGATAAAACTTGGATTGTTTTATCGTTCTTTTTTTGAATTCTTCTATATTTAAATAACCATTGTGCTTTGCTGAATAGTGGAAACGAGCTACGCAGGGGAACTCCTTCCGGTTAAGTCAACTTTCTCTGCCGACGCTTCGCTGTCGACTGAGAAAGTAGTCTTAATCCTCGGGAGCTGGGCGCCCCTGCTTCGCTCTCTCTACCAAATGGTGATTCTCTTATCTTCATCTAACCACATGCCATCGCCTGGTTTGATGTCGAATGCTTCATAAAACTCATCTAAATCTTGTGACATAACGTTGGCTCTTAATGGTTGTGGTGCGTGGACGTCGGTTGCTAACAATCTCTCATTATATTCTGGTGTGGCTTTAAATCTCCATGACTTGGCCCATGTAATGAAGAATTCTTTAGGATTATAGTCTGCATCCATCTTTGCGGCTTCGATTGCACATCGTAATCCTCCGACATCGGCAATGTTTTCACTGACTACTAACTTACCATTAACTTTTCCACCTGAGAATGGAATTCCGTTAAATTGATCGATCATCTGTTGTGTTAATTTCTCAAATTTTGCGTAATCTTCTTTAGTCCACCAATTCTTCATATTTCCATATTCATCGAATTTGGCACCGTCATTATCAAAGGCATGAGAAATTTCATGAGCAAATGTTGCGCCGATTCCACCAAAGTTTTCACTGCTTGTTTGTTGCAAACTGTAAAATGGTGCTTGCAAAATTCCGGCTGGAAAGGTGATGTCGTTTCTTGATGGATCGTAACAAGCGTTGACCATTTCACCGGGCATTAACCAAACTGTGCGGTCAACCGGTTTGCTAAATTTAGCTAGTTCTGTTTGACGAACAATACGATCAATTTGCGTAATGTTGTTATATAGGGATTGAGATTCATCGACTTTAAATTGTTTAAAGACTTCTTGAATCTTATCAGGATAACCAACTTTGATTACGATTTTATTTAACTTCAAGATGGCTTTATCTTTAGTTGCTTGACTAAGCCAAGTGTTATCAGTCAATCTCTGCTTATAAATACCGATCATTCGTTCAACCATGCTACGAACATCGGCTTTAGCTTTTTCACCAAAATATTTCTTACCGTAGTAGATTCCGATGACTTCATCAAAATTATCTTCAGCCAAATGGTATGCAAATTTTGTTCTACTTTGTAATTCTTTAGCACCACTGAGGGCCAAATCGTATTCACCAACTATTTGACGGAAGTCTTCATCCAAATATGAACTGTTAGAGACTAAATATCTAACTAACATCCAAGCTTTCAAGTTCCCAAATGTATCATCGTTGACTAATTTATCGATATTTTCCAAATATCTAGGTTGAACGATAATAACTTTTTCTGGCGTAGCTTCAATTTGATCAACTACTAATTTCTTTAAGTCCAAATTCTCAGATTTAGTAACAAATTCTTCAAATGGCATTGGATTGTAAATCTTTGAATACTCTGCCCACTCTTCAGATGTCTTAACGATAGGAACTAGGCTCTTATCGAAAGCTATCGCCTTAGCAACAGTTTCTTTAGCGGCATCTTCTGAGTAACCTATCATAACCAAAAGTTTTTCAGCGACTGTAATATATTTGCTCAAAAGCTTCTTACCGGATTGATTATCTTCGGCATAGTAAGTATTATCTGGCAGAATTAAATCTATTCCGTCAACATAAGCAGCATTGTGGGCTGTATCTTTCATATCAGCATCAACCCAGATATTCATTGGTAAAAAGAAATTCTCTTTGCCTAATTCAGATAATTGTTGATTTAAATCCTGTAAGTTTTGAAGTTTTTCAATTTTTTGAAGATCCTTCAAAATAGGTTTCTCATGTAGTTCTTTTAGAAAACCAGTATTTTTAGCGAGGCGATACAATTTGATTGCTTGTAAAAACTCGTTTCCTTCAACTTCAGTATCATTTTCAGCTAAATGTTGAAAGTCATCCATCAATTCTTTTTCAATCTTTAGATCCAAATCCATGGAAGCACCGGCACTAGATTTATCAGCTGGCACTTCAGCTTTTTCTTGCCAAGCTCCATTGACGGCCAAATACAAGTTATCTTTATAATCAGTCTGTTTACCGTCAGTTAAATCTCCGGCTCCACCCATAATTTTACTTGTTAACATACTTTCACCCCGCGTTTTGATTTAGTAAATACTATATCACTTATTTTAATATTATTAAAATAAATTTAATGATAGTTATTACAGTAATTCTGATAATACTTTTCATGTTAAAAGAAAAAGGGTGAAGAATGAAATTATTGATTTCACGCTTCACCTATAGTTTTTACCAAATATTGACTCGTTTATCCTTATCCAACCACATTCCATCTTTCTCAGTGACATCAAAGGCATCGTAGAATTCGTCCATATTTTGTGCTTGAACGTTGGCACGAAGCGAGTCTGGAGCATGGACGTCCAAAGCTAACAACATTTCAGTTAATTGTTCAGTTGATTTACTTCTCCATACTCGAGCCCAATTTGTGAAGAACTCTTTAGCATTGTAATCGACTTCAGCTTTGGCAGCTTCCAAGGCACAACGTAAACCTCCGACATCGGCGATATTCTCACTGACAATCAATGTCCCATTAACTTTCTTGCCAATATAAGAAATTCCATCAAATTCATCAATCATCTTTTGAGTTAGCTGCTTAAAGGTTGCATAATCTTCTTTAGTCCACCAGTTATTGATATTTCCTAATTCATCGAACTGCGCACCATTGTTGTCAAAGGCATGCGAAATCTCATGGGCGATGACTGCCCCAATGCCACCAAAGTTTTGACTACTTGTCTGTTCTAAACTGTAAAATGGTGCCTGCAAGATGGCAGCTGGGAAAGTGATATCGTTTCTTTGCGGATCATAACTGGCATTCACCATATGTCCTGGCATCAACCACTTACTTCGATCAACAGGCTGATGAAGTCGGCTTAACTCATCTTCATTTTTGATCTTATTAATTTGAGCTAAGTTATCATACAAAGATAGATTTTCATCGACTTTTATTTTACTGAAGATTGATTCAACTTGATCTGGATAACCAATTTTTAAAACCATCTTCTTTAATTTCAAAATCGCCTTTTTCTTAGTAGCTTCACTTAGCCAATCGTTATTAAAAAGACGTTCTTCATAAACACTAATCATCTTTTCAACCATTTGGCGGACATCTTTTTTGGCCTTCTCACCAAAATATTTTTTACCGTAATAAGTGCCAACTACTTGATCAAGATTTCTTTCAGCCACATGGTAAGCAAACTTGTCTCGACTCAATAATTCTTTAGCACCACTGAGGGCAAGACGATATTCCCCCACTGTTTGACGGAACTCTTCATCCAAATCATTAGCTTTGTAAAATAGAAATCTAACAATCATCCACGATTTTACATTTTCAAAGGTATCAGGATTGACCAATTTATCTAAATTCTCCAGGTATCTTGGTTCACGGTTAATAACTTTGATTGGCTCGTCACCTACTGAATCAACGACAAACTTCTTTAAATCCAAATTCTTAGATTTAGTAATGAATTCGTCAAAATCCATAGGATTATAATTTTTAATATCGTCGGCCCATTCTTCTGGAGTTTTGACAATTGGAACTAACGTCTTATCGAAGTCTAAAGCCTGCTTAACGATTCTGTGAGAATCATCCAAACTATAGCCCACCATCGCCAACAAGTGATTAGCTACTTGAGCATATTTTTCCAATAATTTTTGTCCAGATTCATTACCGTCAGCATAGTAGGATTTGTCGGGTAAAATCAGATCGGCTCCCGTCAGATAAACCACATTTTGAATGGTATTCTTCATATCCATATCAACGTCTAGTTGCAAAGGCAAAACGAAATCATTCTTTAATAAATCAGCAAAATTATCACTCAAATTTTCCAAGCTACTTAATTTAGAAATTCTACGTAAATCATTTAATATCGGTTTTTGATGATATTTGCGTAATTTCTCAGTATCGTTCGCTAGCTCATAAAGTTTAACCGCCTGCAAAAGTTCGTCATCATCAATCTTACTTTTATCCTTGATTAGTTCATGAAGATCACTGATCAAAGTTTCTTCAACGCCCTTAATCAAATCGTAAAATCCACCTGTACTAGGACGATCATTGGGAATAACAGCCTTTTCTTGCCAAGCACCATTAACAGCCAAATACAGATTATCTTTCACATCTGTTTCTTTGGGATTCTGAATATCTCCAGATCCACCGATCATTTTTTTATTTAGCAATTTATTCACCCCGCCAACTTATTTTGATTCACTATAACACTTATTGGATATCATCAAAATATTTTTAATAGTTCAAAAAAACAGGCATAAGCCTTAGCCTATCCCTGTTTAGATGATTACATTTCTTATTCAGACAAAATGTCTAGAAAATCTTCAATATTACCAGATGTTAACACGTTTGTCGGCGTCTAACCACATACCGTCTTTTTCAGTAACACCAAAGGCGTCATAGAACTCATCCATATTTTGTGCTTGAACATTAGCACGTAATGGAGCTGGAGCGTGAACATCGATTGAAAGGAACATTTCTGTCAATTGTTGTGTTGACTTGTTTCTCCAAACACGAGCCCAGTTGATAAAGAAGGCTTTAACGTCAAAGTCACTTTCACTCTTAGCAGCTTCCAAGGCACAGCGAAGTCCACCAACATCGGCAACATTTTCACTGACAACCAATTTACCATTAACTTTATGACCAGCATATGGAATTCCTTCGAACTCATCGATCATATTTTGAGTGAGCTTCTTGAACTTAGCAAAGTCTTCATCAGTCCACCAGTTATTCATATTACCGAATTCATCGAATTGAGCACCATTGTTATCGAAAGCATGAGAAATTTCATGAGCAATAACAGCACCGATACCACCAAAGTTTTGGCTACTTGTTTGGTCCAAACTGTAGAATGGAGCTTGCAAAATAGCAGCTGGGAAGGTGATGTCATTTCTTGATGGATCGTAACATGCGTTAACCATATGTCCTGGCATCAACCACTTTGTACGGTCAACAGGTTCGTGATATTGATCCAAACTGTGTTGAGCAATGGCCTTTCTAATTCTAGAAACGTTGTCGTACAATGAATCATTTTCGTTAATTTCAAATTTATTATAAAGATCATCAATCTTATCTGGATAACCAACTTTAATAACGATCTTATCCAATTTGACAATGGCTTTCTTCTTAGTATCTTCACTCAACCAAGTATTTTCAGAAAGTCTTTGTTCGTATACGGCAATCATTTTCTTAACCATGCTGCGAACATCTTCTTTGGCCTTTTCACCAAAGTATTTCTTACCGTAATATGCACCAACGACTTCACTGAAAATACTTGCAGCAAAATTGTAGGCATACTTAGTTCTGTTCTTTAATTCTTTAGCACCACTGAGGGCCAAATTGTATTCACCGATAACTTGACGGAATTCTTCATCAAGGATTGAAGCATTTCCAGTGAGGAATTTAACCATCATCCAAGCTTTGATATCTTCAAAAGTATCAGCGTTAACAAGTTTATTCAAATTATCCAAGTATCTTGGCTCTGTTACGATAACTTTTTCAGGTGTGTCGTTAACAGAATCAACAACCAAACTCTTCAAGTTCAAAACATCGGATTTAGTAACGAATTCGTCAAATTTCATTGGGTTATAAACCTTAGTATAGTCTGCCCATTCTTCAGAACTCTTGACGATAGGAACTAATGATTTATCGAATTTCAATGCTTTTTTGACAATTTCTTTAGCTTCATCCAGCTTGTAACCGATCATTGAAAGTAAGCGTCCAGCAACATCAGCGTATTTGGCTAATAATTGTTTACCTGATTCATTTTTTTCATCATAGTAAGTCTTATCAGGTAAAATCAAGCCAGCACCGTTAATATAAACGACGTTCTTAGCTGTATCTTTCATATCAGCATCGATACTGATATCGATTGGCAAAGCAAAACCATCTTTTGACAATTGTGCCAAGTTATCCCCTAAATCCTTAACACTGTTCAAATCAGTAATGCGTTGCATATCTTTCAAGATTGGTTGTTGATGGAACTTGCTCAAATGATCCACATTATTAGCTAGGCGATATAACTTCACAGCTTGAAGCAAACGAGGATCATCAACTTCACTTTCATCGTTTGCAAATTCATGGAAGTCTTTCATG
This sequence comes from Companilactobacillus sp. HBUAS56275, assembly GCF_036913655.1. Lineage (NCBI taxonomy): Bacteria > Bacillati > Bacillota > Bacilli > Lactobacillales > Lactobacillaceae > Companilactobacillus > Companilactobacillus sp. HBUAS56275. The sequence goes on along the minus strand of NZ_JAYKKK010000009.1, from coordinate 12,689 downwards.
AGTGTTTTTTCAACGCCCTCATCAAGATCTGTAAAACCACCAGTACGAGATTTGTCAGGTGGAATTGTAGCTTTCTCCTGCCAAGCACCGTTGACAGCTAGATATAAATTATCCTTATAATCGGCGGGCTTAGCATCAATTAAGTCCCCTGCACCACCGATAACTTTATTCATTAACAAATTGTTCACCGCCTATTATTTTTAAAGACTACTATATCACTAATTACTTTTTATTAGAATAATTTTCATTTTTATAATTTTTAAATAAAAATATGTTTTGCACTAAAAAAGCTCAATGTGATTGTTATCTTTTCGATAACTGTTCATTGAGCTTTTGTTGTTATTCTTTAATTCTATTCAAGTAAACCATGGTTCTTTGCTGAATAGTGGAAACGAGCTACGCAGGGGCAACTCCTTCCGGTTAAGTCAACTTTCTCTGCCGGCACTTCGTTGCCGACTGAGAAAGTAGTCTTAATCCTCGGGAGCTGACCGCCCCTGCTTCGCTCTCTACTCTATCTAATAACACTAACTGAAACGCCAGCGCTATTTACGATCTTCGAAGCTTGTGAGCCGATTGTATTACGGTTCTTATTCTTCTTTTCCACTCCGACAATAACTAGGTCTGGTTGGAACTTAGGAATTACTTTATCTACGATAACTGTTCCTGGTCCGCCTTCTGTTACCATCATATGAACGTCTTTAACGCCATATTCTTTGGCTTTTTGTCCGTAAACTTCGAGAAGTTCTTTGATCTCTTCTCGGCGTTCTGCTAGTACTTCTGGGTCTAGCGATTGAAAAATATTCAAGTCACCTGTTTCCAATACGGAAACAATACCTAATTCTGAATTATAGTGTTTAGCTAATGAACACGCATAATTAAAGGCATTTTTTGATGACTCAAAATCATCTGAATCGACACAGATTAAAATCTTAGAATACTCAATTTTTTTAACTTTGTATTCTTTTAATTCATCCATATATTAAACCCCCTAGGTTATTTAAAGTCGCGTCCTTTATTCTCTTGGAAGTATTTATCAAATCTCTTAACATAATTATGGAACATGTATGTCAATAACAACCAACGTCTAAAGGAATTGTCTTTGTTATAGAAAACGGTTGTTCCAACGCGGTCTTGCTTGATTAATTCATCAGCATATTTAGTTGCATCATTATCAGCTGCATACTTGTTGAAGACCTTGACTGGTACACCTAACCACAATTTATGTTGTGCTTTGTTCTTGTTGGCATAAACTGTTGGCTCTTTTTCTAAACTACCCTCAATATAATCTTCTACCACATATTTGGCAAGATTATAGCCATTGAGCGTCACAAAGAAACTACTTCTTCCTTGACGTAAATTAATTTCAAAGAATTTGAAAGTATTATCACGAGAATCAAACTTCATATCAAAGTTGGCGTAACCTGTAAATTCAATATCCTCAAGGAATTTTTGAACTTGGTCATAAACATCCTGATTGAATTCAGGAATAATGGCTACATAGTTACCGATTGATTGTGGTGTAGGGTCTTCCAAAATTGGATGGCCTAAACACATCATCTTAACGTGGTGTTCTTGGTCAACATAGGCGTTGAGCACACGCATATTAGAGTCATCCCCAGGAATAAAGTCTTGGAGAATCAAATCCGATGTATAACCATTATCATAAATCTTACCAACGATAGTCATATATTCTTCTTGAGAGTGAATTATGAAAGCCTTTTTACGGCCTTCAAAATGAATATCCAACCATTCCACACTGTTTGCTGGTTTTAAAGCAACTGGGAAATCGAATGGAACATCAAGATCATTCTTCTTCTCATACATATCTTTTGTAATAATTTTTGTTAATGGATGAGGTAGGCCATGTTCATCAGCGACATGGTAGAAACTCTCTTTATTATTCAATGATTTTAGTAAATCATAATCGACATAAGGACACACGAAAGTCTTAGACAATTCTTCTTTATGCTTGCTGATAAGTTCGGCATAACCATCCCCACAACCAATTAAAATAACTGGTTCCTCATGGTTTTGGTAAACTTTAGCAATTTCACGCATTTTTTCAATGAAAACAGGGTCTTCAGAAAAGCCTGAATAGAGAGTTAAATTTAAGATTTTTGTATATCTTGTAGGTGCCAATTGGATTTCGGCATAGGCTTTAACAGTGCCCCCATAGAGTTCATGGAAAGCACGGGCCATTCCGTAAACATTCATATCACTACCCAAAAGAATGGGCGTGAATTTTTTTCCTGATTCAGTTTCGATAGGGATCAACCTCTTACTATTATTAATTCTATTTTTAAAATTACACACATTTCACACAAAATTATACCATACTCAATTTAGCACAACGAGAGCCTCATTTATATTAAATCTGAGAGGCTTATTATTTTCTTAAATTATTATGCTTGTAGTCTTGGAACTGAAAGAATCCAGTAACTCAAAAGCGAGTTACTGGATTCTTTTTTATTGCTTATGTTTTTATTTTAGTTTCTATTCGGATAAACCATTGTTCTTTGCTGAATAACTTTAGCTTCTATTCAAATAAACCATTGTTCTTTGATGAATAGTGAAAACGAGCTGCGTAGGCCAGATTCCTGTGCTTTGCCTGACTTCACGAACTGTCTGCTTCGCAGCCAATTCGCAAAGTCCTGCAAATGCTCGGAATCTAAGCGGGCCTACTCCGCTCTCTTACTATGCTCTCTCACTTACTTTAACTTGTGGGTCTACGTCTGGTTTCTTACCATCGTCAATAAAGAATACTTTATACCAAATCAAGAATGTATAAATTGTCCAAACTTTACGACGATCGTCGTTTTCTCCACGATAACAACCATCAAGCATCTTCAAAATTGCATCTTGATCGAAGAATTCTCCGGCAAAATCTGCGCTGAATAAACTACGGAATTGTTCGTAAACTTCTTTGGTTCTGATCCAGTCACGAATTGGTACTGGGAAGCCTAGTTTTTCACGTTTTGCCCATTCCTTAGGTAATGCACGCTCGGCAGCTACTCTTAGTGCGTACTTGCTATCTTTACTATTCAAAAGATACTTAGTAGGAATTCCAGCAGCTACTTTGGCAACTTCTTTATCCAAGAATGGTACACGTAATTCCATTGAATTAGCCATACTCATACGGTCGGCTTTTAGCAAGATATCATTTGACATAAATTGGTGAAGATCAAGGTATTGCATCTTCTTAACTTCATCGTTATAACCACTAACTTTGCTATAACTTCTCATAACGATATCTTTAACTGAACGTGATTTTTCAAATTCAGGTTTAACTAAATCTGCAGCTTCTTTTTCTGTAAAGATCTTAGCTTGACCAATAAAGAATTCTTCAGCCTTTGCAGTTGATTCATACAAGTGCAAACGACCTGGGAAATTAGGCATTTTCTTTAGTCCGTGAGCTAATTTGTACTTAACTCCCTTTGGTAGGCGTTTCAAATCTTCCGCTACGACACGGATAGCCTTTGAATGTGAATGGAAGCCATAATTTGCATAACCAGCAAACAATTCATCGGCTCCTTCACCAGAAAGAATAACCGTTACATCCTTACTTGCTAACTTAGTTAAGAAGTAAAGTGGTATACATGAAGGATTTGAGTCAGGTTCGTCCATGTAGTATTGAATTAGAGGAATGGATTTGACCGCTTCCTCTTTTGTAACGATACCACGTGTGTTTTCCAAGCCTAATTTGTCAGCTAACATTTTAGCTGCTGTACCTTCTTCATACGTACTTGTATCAAAATCGATTGAGTAAGTATGTTGTGGTTTCAAAACGGCTGTAACGTAACTTGAGTCAACACCACTAGACAATAATGAACCAACTGGTACATCACTGATAGAGTGTTCATTGACTGATTCACGAATAGATTTGTCAATTCTCTTAACAGTTTCTTCAAATGACAAATTGTTCTCTTTGAAGGACATATCCCAGTACTTCTTGATACTTAACTTGCCGTTCTTGAATGTAAAGTAGTGACCTTCAGGAATTCTGAAGACATTCTTGAAGAAAGTTTCGTTCAAAGCTGAGTATTGGAAAGTCAAATATGGCTTCAAAGCAGCTTTGTTCAATTCCTTCTTGAAGTTTGGTTCTTTCAAGAAAGATTTGATTTCTGAACCGAAAATAAATGTACCTTCACGGTTGTAGTAATAAAGTGGCTTGATACCAAAGAAATCTCTAGCACCTGTAATGTCACCAGTTTTTAAATCATAAATCACGAAAGCAAACATACCACGGATTTTCTTTAATAGACCTTCAATACCCCATTCTTCAAAACCATGAAGAAGGACTTCAGTATCAGTATCAGTTGAGAAAACGTGTCCTGCTTTCTTTAATTCTTTTCTAACATCTTTGTAGTTATAAATTTCACCGTTAAAAATAACAGCTTTTGATTTATCTTCGTTATAAATAGGTTGCATACCACTACTGATATCAATGATACTCAAGCGGCGGAAACCTAAAGCAGCATCGCCATCCAATAATTCACCAGAACTATTTGGTCCACGATGTTTGATCGTATCCATCATAGCCTCAATTACAGGTTTCTTGTCTGTAATATTTTTATCTACGAATCCGACAATTCCACACATAAAAATTCTCCCTTATATTTCAAAACTTACATATCTTGTAGCGGCTCCGTAACCAAAAATTTGTAAGCGCAATTTGTTCGGGTCGATATTAATGAAATAGCCCGCTAATTCTGAGATTTCATTATAACGCCTGTCCCATTTTTTATTATAATCAGTTGTTAAACCATGTTTCTTACCCATTAAGGCCGAACAATTTAATATTATATGATTAATTTCAGAAACTTTGTAGTTTTTTTCATAATGCATATGACCACAAATATAAGTTGTTACCTTAGAAATGCCTGTAGATGAGAAATCATAGCGTAAATTAACACCAAAATCTCCTGTCAATTCATTTTTTAATTGACCAGAATTTTTGTTGTTAAAGCTTACTAACAATTGTTGAATCAGGTCGCCATTAAAGTTCAACGCACTACGACCACTCGGACTCACAATATTAGCATGCCCCATTACAATAACATGTTTATCGACAGTATTTTCGAGAATTGTAATCAAATCTTCAAGTTGTTGTTCTCTGACGCCACGGACTTTTTTAAAATCATACTTTTTAGAACCATTGCTAAGTATATAAGGAATATCACTCGTATCGATAAAGACAATTCGTATATCGCCTTTATCATACCAGCCAACTTTTGAAACAGGATTTAATCTAAAAATCCCTGATTGTTCAAAATCATACTTTGTTACTAATGAGTCATAGTCATCACGATGAAATGATGCTGATCCGAAGAAACGATGTTCATCGTATTTATCATTCTCATCGTGATTGCCCTCTAGAAGAAAGAATGGTGGTTTGCTGTTCTCATAATTTTCCACTGCAAACTTCAATAAGCCACGACTAATTTCTGGCTTATCGCTTCCATCAATCAAATCCCCCAGATGAACGTTCAAGTCTAAGTCGACGGCATCACTAACGCTATTAGCCTCAATAATATGACGTATCCCGTTGATTCCGTAATAAGATGCACTAGCAATTGCCTTAGCATGTGTATCAGTTAAAACGGACAAAGTCACTGTATCATCTGTAACGTTAGGTTTTACGTTATTATCATAAACGCCCTTAATGTAATCAATAACAAAAGGACGTGGCTTCAAGCGTTTCAAAAACATATCAGTTTGTGTTGATATGAATTCTGATGGCTTTGGTGTCAACAATCTGCTTGCAATATTTTTGATTTTCAATTTTATGATCTCCAATATCCCATACTTATATAGTAAAAAAACCATCTCACGATGGTCTCATTATGGCTCAATTATATATCAAAGATATGAAAAATAATCTTTTGACGCTTACTTTAAAAGAATCTGATAAGCTTTTCTAATACCATGATCTTCATCCATCGTAATAGTGCCTTTTTCAACAAATCCATTACTTGTAATAACGTGTTGCATTACTAAATTATCAGGATGAGTGTCAATTCTGACATCACTGTATCCTAAGTAATGTGAAATTGTTAGTAGTTGTTGAATCAATGCGGCTGAAAGGTGTTGTCCTTGGTGGCCCGGTTCAACAGCTATCCGGTGAATAATTGAATAGGTTACATCAGAATCTTTTGACCATGACCCAGAGGTCATATCTTGATAATTCTTATCATAGCCTTGTTGCAAAGCAGCAACTCCAACTACCTCACCATCTAGTATTAAAACATAACTTATATCTTCTTGAATATCTTGTTCTAGGATTTTCTCATCGGGATAACCCACTTGCCATTGATCAACGCCACGGTCCCGTAAGGTTTTCTTAGCGCCACCGATGATATCAATAATTCTTGGCAAATCGTCAAGTGTTGCTTGACGTAAATAAATATTGCTCATAAAACATTGCCTCCTCACTTCATCAGGATATTAAAACAAAAAAGAATATCTCATTGCAATAGTTTTGTTCAACTTTTCTTATTTTTTTTATAAATAAAGCAACTAATAACAAATAGCACTAAGGCATACAAGAATGTTTGCCCTGCTATTGGCAATAGTTTAGTAATAGAAGAATTATTTTGCAAACTGACGATCATTCTAGAAAGAGGTGGAAAAATCACTTCAAAGTTTTGAAAGATACCGACAACGCTACCTGACAAGGCTAAGTAGACAAAAACTAACGTTCCAATCTGTCCTAGACTGGAATGATTTTGCCATTGAGTTTTGAAAAGCGCCGCTATTGAACTGCCTAAAAATCCTACAGAAATTAAAGCAACTATTCCTACGACATCTAAAAATATATCTTTACTTAGAATTAAACTAAATGCAAAAATCAATATTCCGGAAATTATATTTAAAATTAATACCGTTAAAAATTGACTGATTACCTCTGACCAGTAACTGTTCACCTTTTGTTTTAAATAATGATTATAAACTTTATCGTTATGATACAAATTCATCGTTGAAAATAACGATAAAAAAAACATCCCTATTAATAATAGGCTATATTTCTCATGATAATCAATACTTAATAGTCGATCGGCCGTTAAGCCAAAAACAATAATTGAGAACAATAATGTCAGGTATAGAAAATCTTGAAAAACAAACTGTAAATAATTTTTCAATAATATTTTAATTTTCAATATCATTATCCCCCTCAAACTGATAGTTAAGAGCAATCATCTTACCGATAATCATATCTTTTTGACTCAGAGGGATTTTGATCACGACAAGATTATTGGCATTTTTAACCACATATTCAGCCAAATCCTTCGTTAGCGCGATGGAATTGTGATGAACACTGAAGGTTAACAGACTATCTTTAATTTTTAAGCTTTTAAATTGCTGCAAAGCACCATTATTGAATTGATAATTTTTATCTAGTATTTCGGATACTTCATTACTTATTTGAGTCTCCGTGATTATGACGCCCGAACCATTATCTTTCAAGTCCTGAATCATACTCAACATATTTTGAACCATTTCATTGCTTTGAAAAACAAACGGTTCATCTAATAATAAGACGTTGGGATGTCCCACGACCGCAGCCAAAAAACTAACTCGGCGCTTAAGGCCTAAAGAAAGTTGTTCAATCGTCTTATCCAGATATGGTGCCAATTTCATGTAAGTGATCATTGCTTCTAATTGATCTTTGCGGACAGCCAAATGTTTAGATAGACGTCTGATATCTTCCAGATAATTTCTCACCGTTTGTTCAATGACTTGTGGATCCATTTGTGGCATATAGCCAATCCTGACACCCGGAGTATATTTGATTCTGCCACTATCAGCCTGTTCATAATTCGCTATTGTTTCCAAAAGCTGTGTTTTACCGCTACCATTTTCGCCACTGATACCAATTATTTCATTTTGGGATAAAGAAAAAGCTACATGCTTGAATGCAAAGTAGCCCTCTCGTTGCAATGATAAATCATTGACTGATATTAATTCCATTATTGCCATTCCTCAATAGCGTGTGCTGCTAGTCCGATTGAAAGGATTGCATCTTTAGAAACTGAATTTCTAACATCAGCGACAATGGTGTTGTCATATACTGCTCCGATAACGGTAAATGCAAAACTGACCAAATTGATATCGGTCTTAACTTTATAATCGCCACTTTCATATGGATCTTCGTGGTTATATGTAAAATTGATCTTATGACCAGACAATGAGCCATCAACGTGATTAACTTGCACACGGTCATGCAACTCACTCAATTTTTGATCAGGATTTTGTAAAGTTAAACGATGGTCTGATTCATTTTGGTAGTAATCGTCTTCAGTCATTTCAAAGTATTCTTCAATTGGTTTTCTTAAAACCTCAAGTGAATCTAAGATGTCATACACAGCTTGTGCATCAAAATTTTGTGATTTGTCTTCAATATTTTTTCTATCTTCATAAAGCTTTTCAGCTAGTTTGCTAATAGTTTCAGAATTCATAATCATCCTCCGTCTTCGGTGGTTCTCTTTCAATTTGGTTATAGTGTAAAATTGCCGTCCTCCACAAAAATTGGGGATGCTGTTGGAACGCTATGGGCACGATTCGGAGCTAATCATTTTACACTTCGTGCAAAATAATGGATCTCCGAAGTCGGCCTTATTGTAATCGGCACAGCCGATAACAATAATTTCATAGCTGAACGCATCCCCAATTTTTGCTCCGGACTAAAGAGTACTCCGATTATTTTATTCGAGATGAATTATTTAATCCAGCATCTTTCTATTTTAAAAATCACTTTTCTCAAGGTATTCAGATAGCCCTATACATTTTCAGTATATACATACACAACTTTATCTAGCCACATATGAAATCAAAGACTGTCCAAACACTACAATTTCAACAAATAACAATAGAACCAGAAATATAGTCGGTAGTAGAAAATCTGTGGGCCCTCAGTGGTGAAATTCTACTTAGCTTGCGTCAGCAAGGTTAGTAGAAGACCGGACTTGGAAATCCATGATTTTTCACAGAGTGAAAAATTATTAGCTTCAAGCCGTGTCCACCGCATTCCAAGCCCACAGATTTTCTACTACCGACGGGCATACTTCCACCACATCAGTTGATATCAGACACGTCATAACCAAATAACAAGAAAGAACCCTTTAATAATACCATTATACTAATTTCTATTTGTAATTACAGGAATCTATGTGATCGTTAATCACACCCACTGCTTGTAAAAATGAATACATAATTGTCGGTCCTACGAATTTAAAACCACGTTTTTTCAAATCCTTACTAACTCGTTGCGACAATTCTGTTTGAGCAGGTAATTCACTTATATCACTATAATGATTAATTATTGGTTTATTATCAACAAAATTCCAAATATAATCAGAAAATTTTTCACCACTTCGATGCATTTCTTGAATCTTACGTGCATTACTAATCGAAGCATCAATTTTTAAGTGGTTACGAATAATACTTTTATCTTGTACCATAGCCTCACGTTTATCTTCATCAAAGGCTGCCACTTTATCTATTTCAAAATTTTCATAAACTTTTCGATAATTTTCTCGGCGGTTAATAATTGTTGCCCACGACAATCCTGCTTGAGCCCCTTCTAAGGTCAACATTTCAAAAAAATATCTTTCATCATGACTAGGTTTGCCCCATTCATTATCATGGTAAGCTTGCATTTCTTTTGATTCATTGCCCCAATCACATCTCATTAATAAGTTTCTCCAGACTAAAAAAGGCCGACATCCGCCAGCCTTCAATATAATTATTTTTTCTTTTTATCAGGTAATTTATTATTATCAACATCTGTTCTAACGATAATAACATCAGTTCTTGCATTTCTTGTAACGTATTCAGAAACTGAACCGACTAACAAACGTGTTACAGCATTCATACCGGTTGAACCAATCATGATCAAATCATTCTTGTATTCTTCTACGAATTCTTGAGAAATAACTGTCTTTGGTTCACCGAAACGAACGTGGATATCGATGTCTTCTTCCTTAAAGCCATCTTTAACAGCACCGTCTTTTAATTCTGTCAGATACTTTTGCGCATCTTCGGAAAGTTGATAGATAACATCACCATTCAACATACCACCATGCAAACCGATGAATTGCTTAGTATCTAAGACTGTTAAAACATCGATGTGACCACCGTTCATTTTTGCAACTGTTACGGCCTTTTTAAAAGCCATTTCTGCTTCTTTTGATCCATCTACAGGAACCAAAATCTTCTTATAGTCTTGTTCCATAATTCAATCCTCCAATGCGCTTATTGAATACCTTCTAATGTAAGATTAATGCATTCATATATTTTATTCAATATTTTACATAATTATTTGAAAGTCAGTAACGTCCGTACTAATTGGTTTGAAACTGATTCGTAGTTCTCAAACATCGTCATCTCGTCATCATACTCAGTCATCTGAGTCGAAAAAATCCCTGTGAAAAGCTGTTCGTAACTTTGAAAATCATCAACAAAATTATTACATAAAGCAAAGGTAGGAATTTTTTGAGCCCCAGCTAGACGACTCAAGTGATACAACATGTCATCATGCATGGCCTCTCGAGATATCTTATCTGTTGCCGTAATCAGAATATTTGCCGAACGGATCGTATCTTCCATTCCCGTAACCTTCGCTACCCACTCAAACGATGAGCGAGAAATACGTGCATTAATCATTGCAAAAGCCCCAGCCAAAGTCTTGATTGAATCAGAATGAGGCATCGGGTGTATATCTAAATTATACTTCTGATTCATTTTTTCAGTGATAAAAACTAAATTATCTTCTAAAAAACTTTCTTGTGCTTCATTCAAATAATTTATAGGATCCGATATTTTTCTTTCGGAATAGCTCAATAGAATCGTCAAATGAGTTCGTCTGCCTAATAACTGATAGACATCTTCCATATCGATTCGAAAAGCGTTGATCAACGGATTCTCGCCTTCAGGAACCAATTGTCCATCCTCATCGTAAATTTTAGCACCCAGAGCTTGCAAAGCTCCAAGTCCCCCATCAGCTACAGCTGTTTTTCCTAAACAGAGGACAATATTTTTGACGCCATTGGTGACAGCGTCCATAATGAACTCGCCCAAACCATAACTTGTTGCATGAAACAAGTCATTTCGGCTTTTATTTTTTGCTAAATCTACGCCAACCACTTGCTCTGAATCCATAATAGCGGTATTTTGACTATCGATCTGGGTAACAAGATAACGCCCAGTTCGATTTTCCCAGAAAGCATCAAAGTAGGAGACTTCATCCCAATGCCCACCAATGGTATGCTCTATTAAGGCAGGCATCCCGTCTTTACTATCAGTAACGGGCATGGTAACTATTTTTGCATCAGGCATAGCGCGCGAGATGCCACTATAAATAGCCTGACCAATCTTAGTCGAGCTAATATTGTTACTATATTTTCCAGGTGCAATAATAAACTTCATGATAGGATGACTCTTCCTTTTGATATAATGATTATTAGAAAAATATGCAGAGGTAGTTAAAGGTATGGCTAAAGATAATAAGCGTGTTTTAAACCTTGAAAAAGGTGTTAATTTTCGTGAATTGGGTGGATACGAAACAGTTGATGGCAAGTCAATCAAGTACCACAAAGTTCTCAGATCAGCCGGATTAAGTGATTTATCTGACGGTGACCTTGAATTCTTAAGCAACTATGGCTTAAAGTATGACGTTGATTTTCGTTCACACGAGGAAGTAAACGAAAAGCCTGACCGTATTCCTGATGGGGCAGAATACGTTTTTGATCCTGTTTTTGAAGCCGACGAAACAGAATCCTCCAAAGTTCAAAGTGAGACCTTCATTCCTGAAATTGGCGGTGACCCTACTAATGGTTTCCACCATATGAAAGACGTTTACCGTGATATTATCACAGGTGACCAGGCTAAGGGAGCTTATCGAACATTTTTTGATAAATTATTAACTAATGACCAAGACGATGAAGTCTTACTTTTCCACTGTAGTGCTGGTAAAGATAGAACTGGTATGGGAGCCATCTATCTAATGACTGTTTTAGGTGTTCCTATGGAAGAAATTAAGAAAGATTATTTATTAACTAACAAAGTTAACAAGGGCTTCGTTGACAACTTAATCCTTGATTTACAAAAGAAGGGTTACACTGACAAGGACGTTTTGAGTTCAGTTCGTGACTTAATGACAGTTCATTCTGACTATCTAGCTACAGCTGAAGATGAAATTGCTAAGATGTCTGGTAATATAGATAATTATATCAAAGATGAATTACACGTAACTCCTTCTGAAATAAGCGATTTGAAGAAAATCTACTTGAATTAAGATTCAATCTTCTCATTTTCAGAATATTGTTATCACATTTTCTTCACATTTAGTGTCTATCATGTAGTTTGTAAGTTAAAGGAAAGCAAATAGCTTTAATTTACATCCCCCCTTAAACATATAGAAAACTAAAAATAGATGAAAATCTCATAATAAAAAATAATTTACTTTTCCTCCCTGATAAGTGAATTACCCCTAAAGTAAAAGACAACTACTGTTCCCCTACAGTGGTTGTCTTTTTTTGATTCGCTTTAATCTTAATAGTTTACTTCTATTGTTTGGTTGGTGCTGGATGCCGTCGGAAGAAAAATCTCTGTGGACCGCTGGAATGCACTAGGCCTTGTCAAGTTGACACTTTTTTCGAGTAAATAATATAACTTTAAGAGATGGACTCATT
>NZ_JAYKKK010000008.1:0-85222 GCF_036913655.1 Companilactobacillus sp. HBUAS56275 | reverse complement strand
CTCCAAAGGAATATTGGAATGAGTCCATCTCTTAAAGTTATATTATTTACTCGAAAAAAGTGTCAACTTGACAAGGCCTAGTGCATTCCAAGGCATTTCCAATTTTCCCGGAGGACGGAAACCCAAGTACATTCCGCCTCAACCACGCTCTATTTCTATTTAAAGATTCGTTTCAAAACAAATTTATGAATAACAATCATCAATATAATTATCACAATACCAATAATTATTTCATTAACTATAAAGTTGCTTCCCAACACACCCTGTAGAAACTTCAACAACGGATCATTTAAAACAACAATTAACAAAATAACAATTATTATATCCAACGTATAAATATTCATGACCTCACCCCTAATAAGAAAATATTATCATACCTGTAATCATGTATAATATAGTAAGAAAAAATTTTTGAGGTGAAATTATGCTTAAGGATAAACATATCGCAATTTATGTTACTGGTGGTATTGCGGCTTACAAATCATTGAATATTGTTCGTGCACTGATCAAACAAGATGCACAAGTTCAAGTTGTCATGACCCAAGCCGCACAGGAATTTGTTACTCCACTGACCTTTGCCACTTTGAGTCAAAGACCAGTCATTACCGATAATTTTAAACCACAAACTACTAATGATGACTTTATCCCCCATATCAAATTAGCATTATGGACCGATTTAGCGGTCGTGGTTCCGGCAACGGCTAATATTATCGGTAAAATGGCTAATGGTCTAGCTGACGATATTACTTCCACTAGTCTGTTAGCGACTAAAGCACCTAAACTGGTCTTTCCTGCCATGAACACCGATATGTATGACAATCCTGCTGTTGAGCATAATCTCCAGGTCCTTGAACAAATGGGCGTGCAAGTCATTGAACCTGACACGGGCTTCTTGGCTGAAGGTATGACTGGTAAAGGTCGCCTACCTGAACTCGATGTGATTGTTGAAGCAATTCAAGAACAATTCTCTGAGAAAAAACTAAAGGGTGTCAAAGTCGTCGTAACTGCTGGCGGAACTAAGGAAGCAATCGATCCAGTTCGGTTTATCGGTAATCGTTCCTCTGGCAAAATGGGCTTTGCGATGGCTAAAGTTGCTCGTGACTTAGGTGCTGAAGTTACTTTGATCACAACTGTCGCTGCACCTTTTGGCGGCATGAATATTATTCAAGTACAAACCGCTGACGAAATTATGAAACAGCTAAAAGACATCTTTCCTGATGTTGATGTTTTAGTCATGGCCGCTGCTATCGCTGATTTCAAACCGGAACATGTGGCTAATCAAAAAATCAAAAAAAATGATGATGAAGATATCTTCACCATCAAATTAACTAAGAATCCCGATATTTTACAGACAATCGCCGCAACTAAAACCAAAGATCAATTCGTCGTAGGATTCGCCGCTGAAACTCAAAACTTACTTGCTAACGCCGAAAAAAAATTAGCTAAGAAAAATGCCGATGTCATTTTAGCTAACGATGTTGCTCAGGCTGACGCTGGCTTCAATGTTGATACCAATAAAGTCACTCTTTTGCAAAAAGGACAAGAACCACTAGTTTGGCCATTAATGTCTAAAGAAGATGTTGCCAAAAAATTCTGGAATTTCTATTTAAATAGATAATTAAATACCCTCTAAAGTTAGGTCGAAAACCTAATTTTAGAGGGTATTATTTTTATTGGGGATTCTCTGAATCACTATAATAGACCGGTGCCGGCACATCAAAATTAGTCTCTCGCAACCAAGAACTAATCTGGTTACCTAAATTTTGTGCCATTTGCGATGAAACCATAATTTGTTTTTTGGAAATATGGTTAACATGAACTCCCGCACTAATAGTGCAGCTTCCTGGCAAAAATGGTTGAATAATCTTGCCTACTCGAGTTGCTAAAACATCGTCTTTATGTAGTCGTCCGTCATGACTTGGATAACGCACCGTCTGCATCTCACTATCTTTAGTTAGAGTCGTGATAGTCCCAATATGGGGATTATCTCCACCCGTTATAGCGATGAATAAATCTTTTCCAATAACAGTAATATCAGCTGTCATAGTGTAATTTTCTTTGGTAACTGAGAATTTCATTAAATTCCCTCCCAACGTCCGCCAATTTCATTATCGATTCTTAAGGCATCTAGTTCTTTCATCGTTTGATGGTCAACTAGATCTTGAATGGTTTCAGGATGATTATAAAATGCCGGAATTGGTGGAATCATTTGCACACCCATTTTTGATAATTTAGTCATATTTTCTAAATGTATCGTGTTCAAAGGTGTTTCTCTTGGTACCATAACTAACTTACGTTGTTCTTTCAGTGTGACGTCAGCAGCTCGTGAAATCAGATTGTCACCAATACCTACGGCAATACTAGCAACGGTCTTCATACTAGCGGGAACGATCACCATCCCGTCAGTTAAGAATGAACCACTAGCAATCGTCGCACCTAAATCGTTGTCACTGTAAAAATAATCGGCCAATCCTTTAATATCAGCTAAAGACATTTCGGTTTCTAACTGTAAATTTTTCTTAGCCCAAGCACTGAAAACAACATGTGTTTCAACGTTTTCAAGAGCCTTTAATTTTTTCATCAAGTCAATCGCATAGATTGTACCTGAAGCACCAGTGACACCAATGACAATTCTTCTTTTACGAGTCATCTTCACACTTCCTTATTTCAAATATTTTTGCCAATCATCGACTTCTTTGAACTGAGCACGGATAAATTGATCTTTCATATCAAATGGTACAGTACCATCGATAATTGTCTTTGAACTCATTCCACGGAAACGAATTGACTTAGGATCATATTGTGGTCTCTCGGATGGATCTAAAGGATGATTTCTCATACCTGGTAGAACCATAATATCCTTATCGCCTTGGAATCTAGTATTCATTGTCCAAACAACATCGTTCATATCAAAGATGTCGACGTCTTCATCAACTAAAAAGACTGTCTTCAATTCCTTAAAGGCTGATAGAGCCAAAATAGCTGCTTGTCTTTGAATACCTTCATCGGCCTCATTGTCTTTATGAATTTGCATGATGGTCATCAACTTACCACCACCTGCTGGAGGATTATAAACGTTAACTACCTTACCAGGAATAGCCTTATCGACAAGTTCAAGGATACTTGCCTCAGTGGGGATTCCAGCCATGGAAACATGTTCTTCACTAGGACCAATTGTCGTTTGCATAATTGGGTTATCTTTACGATGAGTGATAGCCTTAACTTTTACCACATTAACGGCTGGATTGGCATCACCGTTGTAGCCTGGAAATTCTGGCATAGCTTTACCAGTATGAGTATTAATATCTTCTTGCATCGTTTGATTAGGCATAATTTCAGCTTCAACCACGTATTCAGCACGAGCAATCGCCTTTTCATCAATTGTCTTGGCATTAACAAGTTGAACTGGTTGGTTACGTAAAGCTCCAGCAATGTTCAATTCATCATAACCAAGTGGAGTTGTAGGTGGCTCAAAGGTTGCCCCGATGGTAATAGCGGGATCCAAACCAATATTGATTGTGATTGGCATAGGTTTATCTAGTTTTTCAAATTGTTTCTGGAAGTGTCCAATGTGACGACCACCAGGCATGATATACATACCAATTGTATCTTTGTCTTCCAAAACCATACGGTGAATCGTAACGTCAGTCATAGTCTTATCAGGATCTGAACCTAAAACTAATCCCATCGTAATATATGGGCCAGCGTCATATTCGGTATTGGTTGGAGCTGGCAAAATCTTTCTAATATCAAAATCTTTGTCAGTAGCTTTATGAACAACTTCTTGTACCGGGGCTTCGTCAGAATCCACCATTACTGGAGCAACAGGATGTTCCACTGAATCCTTTAGAAGACGTCCCAAAGTCTTATAGTCATGATGCAAAATCATCCCATCACGCTTACGACTGGCCATTGCACCGATGAAAACACGCGTCCCCGGGAATCCTTTGACGTTATTGAACATCATTGCTGGGCCCTCTTTTGTAGGACGTTTGACAGTTCCACCAGCACCGATATAACGGTAAACTCCTGAAAGTTCTGCATCTGGATCAACCTCAACATCAGTTTCATGATATTGACCTGGTTCTTTTTTCAATTCATCAATAACTCTTCTTAAATCATATGGTTGTTCTGACATTTAATTGCCTCCTCTTTTTCTTAACAGTGATCATTATAGGAGGGATATTAGGTCCGAACAATTCATGTTAATTTAAAAAGCATTCCATAATGGAATGCTTTTATAGTAGTAGATTCAGTGCTTTAATAGTTTGTTCTCTGTCAGGTCTTATTTCAGCCGGTTTAACTTCTTTAAACCTTTGTAAAAAATCCCTATCATTCATATTACTTATCATCTTAATAAATTCTCATAACCGTTTCCTGATTTTTTCAGGTACTATTATCGGATCATATTTGATGTTTGACATTACTAACATACTCAATTGACAAACATCTTTAAAGTGTTTGGATTTATCGGCTCGATGAGTAATCACGAGTCTGTCTGAATTGATAACTTGTATCATTATACAATTCATCATTTAACAAAATAGATGCGGCATTACCTCCAATGATACAAAAACAATCGTGATAATCTTCAAAATAATTTACAAACTTCTCATAGAGCATACTTTTTCTCCCAAATTTTATCTAATAAATCATCCAATTCACCTAATAATCTATCATCTTTAGAATTTTGATACATCAAAAATAAGTGAATAGGATCAACAAAATTTGGGCGATAATCTGAGTATATTTTTCTAAATAACTCATTGAATATTTTTAAATTATAGCGTTCAGTCTGTAAATTAACTTTTTCTTTTATGTTACTTTTTAATTCCTCATTCTTCTCCAATCGCTCCTTTATTTGTTACAATAATTTATTTTATCCACAAATTTTGTCAATCCAAGTAAATAAATCCCGCAAATCATAATCGCCGCTATGTGGTACTCCCCAAGGCATGGCAAAGTCTACTTTATATCCTGAATTTTTCAATGCCGTTGCTAAAATTACTGGAATAGCAAAGGATGTATCACGATCACTAGCACCGTGACGAATTCTCCAATACTTAGCCGTATCAACTCCTCTATTACTTAAGTAGGTTAGCGGATTAACGGCTTCAACTAAAGTTGAATCGGCAACTTTAGAAGTAACGTGGCTATGCTCTTGAGAAAACTTTGTAAAATGCTTGCTTTCAATCTCCTCATCACCAAACAAATTAGGTTCAGGATTCTTTAAATCCAAATCATCAAATGCAGGCACTGTCTTCATTCTGGTAATAGAATGTAAATATTTAATCCAGTCAACACCAACAACCTTCCCAGACTCTACTTCTATTCCTTCTGAACCGGACAATTTTTGCCCACTATCTAAAGCTTTTTGAGCTGACTGTTTAATAAAGTCTTTTACGTAATTTAAAAATGATCCAGTTCCGTCACCATTCAATGATAAGTTTGATCCACTGTCATCTTTTAAATTCAATGAATTCACATATTCAATAAACTGTTGTTTTAATTCATCAGACAATTTCCGTTCTTCAACAGATAATTCACCCTTTCGATCTTCAAATACTGGTGGTTCACCGTTCTTTCCATCCCTAATGAAGACTTTACTATACCATGTATTGATGCCATTGAATTCCCATTCATAGGCTCCGTCCGCATTTTCTAAATTGTGAATTGGACAATAACAACTGGCAGCGTAAATAGCATCCGACTCATTGGCAGCACCAATTTTTTCTAGATATGGCTCAAAGTATTCCGCATTACCAGACATTCCTATAGTAGCTGAAGTTGCACCACCAGCACTGGTTCCATTGGTTATTATTCTTTCAACATTTCCTGGTATTAAGTTTTGATTATGACGAACGTAACGAATGGCAGCTTTCATATCAACTAGAAAGGCAGGTGCTTTACCAATATTTTTATCATCACTACTCTTCAAATTTCGACCACGCAAACCAGCTGAAACAACTACATAACCATGTTTTAAAGCTTCGATAATAGTTTTTGAATTACTAGGATAACCCTTATTTCCTGGATAATCACGTGGGCCTGGCATATATCCTCCAACAGTATTGGGCATAAAAGTTGGAGCAGTATCCTTATCATAACCATTAACTATTCCATCATGGAAATAAGCCAATGGTACGAAAATGTTCAATTTTTGAATATCAGATACCGGCTTCTCTACATATGGAATATCACGGAATTCACGATAGGCAAGTCCATTTTCACCCGATAATATTTGATCAGTATATCTTGATACATCAAGTTTTAACATTCTTAACAACCTCCTCAAACAACTAAGGTCAGTCTAACCAATTTCCACAATTAGTAATATGATTTTTCAGTTCAAAAAATGTCGAATCCTGCTTTCTTTTGCTGAATTTTATATTGATAAGGCGTAATTCCCAAATCCTTTTTA
The DNA here is from genome assembly GCF_036913655.1 of Companilactobacillus sp. HBUAS56275. Lineage (NCBI taxonomy): Bacteria > Bacillati > Bacillota > Bacilli > Lactobacillales > Lactobacillaceae > Companilactobacillus > Companilactobacillus sp. HBUAS56275. Next base: position 78,801 of record NZ_JAYKKK010000008.1, on the reverse strand, counting down.
AAAGTTTCGTTCATCGATTTAACATTAGAAAATCCTACCATAGAAGCTATTTCTGTCATCGTTCTATCCTCATTTTGAATTATTTGTTGTGCGTGAACAGCTCGTAAGGAACTCAAATAGTTCAATGGTGACTGACCAACAGTCTGTTTAAAAACATGGCTAAAATAACTTTCTGATAACGAAATTCTTTGAGCCATTTCAGCAATCGAAACATCATTCATATAGTTTGAATTCAACCACTCCAAAATATCCCGAATATATCTAATTCTTTTCGAAGAATAATTATTTAAAACAAACGCGGTCTTTTTGGAAAAATAACGGAACAGTATGCCCAAAATAGCGGAAACCAATCCTATCTCCTCTGTGCGACTCAGAACATCTTCAGGAACGGTCAAAATAGAATACAATTCTCTAAATAGGGATTTTAAGAGTAAGTAATGTTCATTTTTGGAATCTATGATTCTATTTTGAATTTGTAAATCAAGTTTATTGATATTCAGATTATCCAAGAACAACAACGGAATCATTAAAGTAATCGCTACCCTATTTTCATCATTAGGAAGATTTAGACCATGTATCTGATAAGGATTGACACAAACAATTTCATTTGTTGACTGATCAAAAGTCTTCCCATCCAAGTAAAAATTTTGATTACTACTTTGAATCACATAATCAATTTCATAAGTATCATGCCAATGAGGCAAAATAATTTGTTTCGTTTTGTCCACTTGCAATCGACAGCCAAAAGGCAATTTTTTGTTATTTGGTTGAACTGGTTGAAACATATTCTTATTCATAACTCACCTCAACATAAAAAAAGATTACACCCTCAATCTGTGTAATCTCTATAGTTCCATTTTTTCTCGACCAACAGGTTTTAATTCACTAACTTCAGGAATAACCTGCAAATCCTCACGAAAATCGTGTTCAACGAATTCTGGAGTGCTAAATACATTTACATGTTTAGTAGAACCTTTTCTACTTTTCTCACTCATACCAAAGCCCTCACAATTTATTTCTTATCTTTTTTCTTAGGTAACTCCAATTCAAACACCAAAGGATTAGAATCCGGAGCAATTCTTAAATTCAATTCCTTTTGTGCTCTGGTAACCCCAACATATAAGAGACGACGTTCTTCTTCAATAAAAGCTGAATAATTCTCAATCTCTTTATACATTGTATAGAACATCTTAAATTCTTTATTCTTATTCAAAGTCTTATCCAGATTGATTGGATTAAAGGCATTGTTATTAGTAATGTCACGATATTTTTCAATATGTGCGGTCTTCAAAGCATTCTCTAAATATTTAAAGTCATGGTTGAAAACTAATTTCCACTTTTGTATGAATTTATCCATTGGCATTTCTGGTGGGAACCAATTATTCAAGATTTTACTGTTACGGTCAACTTCTTTATCGGTCAAACCGTAGAGATAAACATACTTGAATTCCAATCCCTTAGCTTGATGCAATGATAAAAATTGAATCCGATTATCTTGTTTACCCTGCTCAACTCGACTCGTAAGAATTTCTTTCTTATTTTCCTCGGCACTAAAGAAATCATCGATATTAGGGTACTTCTCCAACTCTTCCAACAGATACTTCTTAATATCATTAACTTCATTTTTTGACATGAAATTCTTTTCTTCCATGTAATCAAAATATCTATCGGTTAACTTAGTTGTAGCCTTATACAAATCTTTAATCAGGCTCAGTGACAATTTTTGCTTCGTAGCTTCATTATCTGACTGTTCCATCTGTTTTTTAAAGCGTTGAACACTGTTGAAATAAACTTTAACTCGTTCATCAGTCCGTTTGTAAGGTGTATTAGTTGTCGCGTTATACTTTCCGGCAGCTTTAAAATACTCACTCAAAGTTTCAAACTCATCCCCAGCTTGAACTTTTTCTGTGTGATCCTTATAAGCTCGAAAACCGATTCGATTAGCTTGATTACTGAAGTAAGAAAATTTATCTTGCCACAAAGATTTCATCAACTCGGTCACAATTCGATAAACAATATTATTCTGCAAAATAGCACCAATATTATTGATATCAGCGTAAATTTCTTGATTGGCCAACCAATCAGCCAACAACATTCTTGAAGAATTGTAACGGACCAAAATTGCAATGTCATCGTTATTGATTTTAGGATCATTGATCTGCTTAACCAGACGTCGTAACATCTTAGAATCGCCACTAAAACCCGATTTCTTAGTGCTATATAGGATAAATTTTCCCATATCCTTCTTGCCCGACAACAATTCCTTATCCAAACGAACATGATTCTTCTTGATCAGTGGAATCACCCGTTTCAAAATCTTCTCGCCCGTTCGATAATTCGTCGATAGATTCTTCTTCTGAGCTTGAGGTAAAAGTTTTTTATAGTTCAAAATAAATTGCGGGTTACTACCTCTGAATGAATAGATACTCTGATCGTCATCCCCAATCACAATCAAATGCTGCATCGTCTCGGGACTCAAAAGCTGTGAAATAATTTTCCACTGCAAGTTGTCGATATCTTGAAACTCATCAATGACAGCAATCTTAAAACGAGCCATGATTCGTTGATAATACTGCAAATATTCTGGCGTCTGCATACTCTTCAACAACAAAAGTTTCATATCGTTGAAATCAATATAACCGTTGCTACGCTTTAATTCCTGATACTTTTTGATCACATCAATATAATCTTCAAAAAAAGTTTCGTTATGATTCTGTCTTGAGTATTGACCCATGACTTTAACCGCTTCACTTAAAGGTTTGTCGACGCACTCATTAGGCAAAACTCCGTCACTAGTCAAATCTTGGTTAATCAAATAGTCGTTCAGATCAAACATTTCCGACAACATCTCATCTTTGGTAATAATATTGCTAGGATGTTTGATTTGGTCCGATAAATCTCGAATAAAATAGCGATAAGATGTTAGAACTTTTGCACTGCGGTATTCAGGATTCTGTAGCAATAATTGATAAAACAGTGCGTGAAAAGTAGTAAATTTAGGCTTACCACTGGACAAATTCAAACCACTGCCTTGCAACTGGTCAACAAAATTTTGATAACGTTGACCCATATCAATTTTTGATTTATGTGAAAAGGTAATTCCTAAGATTTCATTGGGTTCCGTCTTACCTTCGGCTATCGCAATCAAGGCCATCAGAATAAAAATAGTCGTCTTACCTGAGCCAGCACAAGCGTTGACTAACAGTGGTCTCATAAAATCATTATTCAAAATGGCAATCTGTTCATCTGAAAACTTCATCTTCAGATTCGATTCCATCAAATTAATTATTTCTGTTGTTGATAAATCTTGGATGTTGTCGTCCCCCAATTTCTTACTTTGCTTGTAACACGTTTAAATTTGCTTGGATATATTTCCAAAAGAGATTATTAGCACTGGAATGCTCACCCTTAGCACGGATAAAACATAACTCATTAGCAATATTCGTCGTCAGTGGAATAATTGAAAATTCATCACTGTCGAAATTTTGAGCCGTTTTTTGCATCATAATGGAAATTCCCATATTGTTTTGGACCATTTGCATAATTAAATCAACTCTTGTTCCTTCATAGGCAATTTTAGGTGTAAAGTGCGCCTGTCGACATAATTTAATCACCGGATCATATAGATTAGTTGATTTACCCAAAATCAGAAATGGATTATCTTTCAATTGTCCAATGGCCAGCTTCTTAGCTTGAGCTAATGGATGATTTTTGGGTAAGACTGCCACAAACTTATCGTTCTCTGTAACAATTCTTTCCAAATCAGGATCATCGAAATCAAAAGTTCGAGCAAAGATAATTTCACATTTACCTGATTTCAATGAAGTGATCAAATTGTAGCTTTCCTCTTCTCGCAGTTGCATGTGCACTTCCGGATGCTTCTGTAAAAATTGCGTTATTAAAGTGAAGCTTTGATAACTAAGCATTGTCGGAATGGTATGCATTTCAATCGTTAGATTCTTAGCAGCCTGAAAGTCGTTTAACTTATTACTTAATTCGTTATAATCCAGTAAAATCTTTTTCGCATAAGGTAAAACAATTTCGCCTTGTTGCGTCAATTCAATTTTGCGGTGGGCACGCTTGAACAATGATACACCAAGTTCCTTTTCCAATGCCATGACCTGTTTGGAAATATTACCTTGAGTGGTAAAAAGATTCTCGGCCGTATCTGTATAATTCAACGTTTTTGACAAATTGACAAAAATTTTAAGCTTTTGTAAATCCATTCCTCATGCCTCCCATTCCATTTTAGAATACTATATCACAGTTTTTGAATTGTTCATTGCCTTGCTAAATCTTAAAGTTGGAAATAGTTAAGTATTCGAAAGGGGTATTACGACATGCCAACTGGTGTTATTATCAATGCTGCCTCAGTCTTGTTTGGCGGCCTACTTGGTGGGTTTCTAGGCGATAAATTCAGTGAACAATTTAAGAATGATATCACCTTGATCTTCGGTGTTTGTTCGATGGGAATGGGTATCTATTCAATCGCACCGATGAAATATATGCCTGCTGTTATCTTTGCTTTAGTAATCGGAACTGGAATAGGTCTTTGGATGCATTTGGGCAAATGGATCAACAAAGGTGCCGTTGAAATGCAAAAGCCGATCTCAAAATTATTTCCTAATTCTAAGACAGAAATGTCTCATGAAGACTTCGTGAACACATTAGTTACTGTAATCGTACTTTTCTGTGCCAGCGGTACTGGTATTTACGGAAGTTTGGACAACGGGATGACTGGCGACACAACCATTTTGATCTCCAAATCCGTTTTGGACTTCTTCACCGCAGCAATTTTTGCCTGCAACTTAGGTTACGTAGTTTCTATTATTGCTATTCCGCAATTTATTCTCTTCTATATTTTATTCTTACTAGCACGTTTCATTTTCCCACTAACAACTCCAAATATGATTCTCGATTTCAAAGCTTGTGGTGGCTTTCTAATGCTAGCAACTGGTTTCAGAATGGTAAAACTCAAGATGTTCCCGATAGCGGATATGATTCCCGCGATGGTTATCATCATGCCACTGAGTTGGATCTGGGCTAACTGGTTCTTGCCATTACTATAAATCACAAATAAACCGTATTCTGTAAAATCTACAGAGTATGGTTTATTTTTTTGACGTCAAAATGAATCAAGCTTTCCAATATAGATGCCTATCACCTATTTAAATACGATAATATGGAAGAAACATACATGAAATATATAGATTGTCCATATAATTAAAAGTATCTATTAGGGGGACAAAATTTTGAAAAGAAAAGTGATGTTAATCTCCGCCATTCTAGTTCTGTTATTGGGTGGTTTCACTGTATACGCTGTTACCAGCAGAACCAATAATATTACTCATGAAAAAAGAATTTCTAAAGATAAGAAAGCCGCTCCTCCAAAGAGATTGAGCAAGGCTGAGGCTAAAAAGATCAATGACAAATTCTATAGTCACAAGCTCATAAATGATGGTGGACTAATGGATTTTGTTGGTTATCCTTCGACTTTCTCAGGTTTAGTTAAATCAGGCGACTTAACGGTTGATGGCGAAATAATAGATCTCAAGAGTTATGTTTCGGACAATCGACCCTATACCGTTGCAAAACTAAGAATTAATGATGTTTTAGATGGTGACAGTAAAAAATTTAATGGGAAGACTATCCGTGTAATGTTCCTAGGAGGAAATATAACTAGAAAAGAAGACGCAGCTTTTTCTCATTTAAAAGTAGAAAGCGGTACTGATCCTAATGAAATTATTACTATTGAAAATGGTAATAACCGGCTACCTATGGCCGGAGATATGGTAGCTCTAATACTTTCGAAGGAAACATCAGGGACAAATAACATCCCTGGCAAGTTTTGGAGCATAAGCTTTGCTTGTAAAGGTGCTTTCTTTCAAGATTCCGATGGAAAATATCGTAGAGTTCCAGAACCCCAAGGTATTGGTGGCGGTGGTGGATTTGAAGATCTTACCAGTCAAAAAGACGATGAGAAAATGAACGATGCTATGAATAGCCTAATCAACAAAACAAAAAATAAAGACTCCAAAAAGAATTGAAAAATATCTTATCATTCAGAATTTACCAATAATTAAAAGAGGTATTCATATTACTAAACCGGTTGATATGAATACCATTTTTATTTTTACGACTTATTCGTTTATAATTGATTATAAATAAATAAGTTGGAGGATTTAATTTGAAAAATATAAAATTAATTGCAACTGATATAGATGGAACCCTCTTTGATTCCAATCACGAATACAATATTCAACGTTTAAATGACTATATCGACAAATTGCATCAACAAGATATTAAATTTTCCGTAGCCAGTGGTAACAGTTATAGTCACCTTGAACAAATTTTTCAAGAAACAAATAATATCGATGCCATCGTAGCTGAAAATGGTGCTCAAATTTTAGTTGACGGTCAAACCATTTACGAAGATACCCTCGATAATGACACGTTATTCGATATCGATAAAGAATTAAACTCCAATCTGAACATCATCAGCCTATGCTTCTCCGGTGAAAATGGAACCTATGTCAATGCAGATTCACCTCAAACTAACGATTATTACATCAATAATTTAGTTCGACTCGATGATATGAATAACATTGACGATAAAATTTTCAAAATGAATATCAGAATTGACGACGACGATCTCGACCCTGCGGTTAAATATATTAACGACAATTATGGAGACACAATTCACGCTGCCGTAAGTGGTTTTGGTAGTATTGATATCATCAGTGACCACGTCAATAAAGCGGTTGGTATTAAAAAATTATGTGATTACTACAACATCGACACTCAAAATGTCATTTCATTCGGTGACAATAGTAATGATTTGGAAATGCTTCAAGAATCAGGTATTGGCGTCGCTATGAAAAATAGTGCTGAACACATTCAAGCAGAGGCTGACATGATCTCTGTCACTGATAATGATAACGATGGTGTTCTCAACACAATTGCAGACGTACTTAGTTTCGACGCATAAAAAAATCGACCTTATATTGGTCGATTTTTTTAATTTTCGTCTGGTTTTTCCATCAATAACCAAAGAATCAAATAGACAATGACTCCTGGAAATCCTGGGGTTAGGGTCAAGATGACATATAGCACTCGGCCAACTGCAGGATTCCAGTCGAAGTTTTCACAGAATCCGGCAATAACTCCACCTAATATTTGATTATCTTTAGATCTTTTAATTGGAATATGCACTATACTTTCCCCCTAATTTCTTAATTTTCTGGATCTTCCATTAACATCCAGAGTACTAAATAACCGATAATTCCTGGTAAAGGTGTTAAAGCTAAAAGAATCCACAATACTCTAGCAATGGTTGGATTCCATTGAAAGTGTTCTGCTAATCCACCGATTACTCCGGCAATCACCTTATCATTGTTAGAACGTTTAATTGGAATATGCATAATTTGCTTTCCCCCTTTGTTATGTTAAATTCATCTTAATTCATTCCTAAAAATAAGTACATCTAAATTGCTTACATAAAACTTACAATTATGTCACATGAAAATATTATTTACTGACAGTGACTTTTTTTATAGTCCATGTATAATATAAATATAATTATATACGTTTGGGGAAAAATTAATGAATCGCAGGAGAATCTACACTATTGTTCTATCCGCACTTTCAGTTTTAGTATTGGGGATCATTGTTTGGCATGTCTCGAGCACTTCAACTAAAAAGGCACAGGCCGAAGCTCAACAACAAGTCATCAAAAAGAAAAAAGCTAAGAAGCATTTGGAAAAGAAAAAACCTTCACCATTTAACGTTAAAGATGACAAACACATGGTTAAATTGGAAAGTTTTAAATATAACGATGCCTCTGAAAAAAAGGAATATCCTGACCTATACAAATATCCTAAGGCTTGGATTGACGTCGATATTACTACTCAACGTGTCTACATCAAAGATGGGAATACCAATTTGTACGAAATGTACTCATCAACTGGTAAACACGATACAACGCCTAGAGGAACTTATCACATTCAAAATGAACGTGGTGATTTCTTCTATACAGCTCCTTTAAAATTAGGTGCTTACTATTACGTTTCCTTCTTAAATCATGGTGAATATCTTTTTCACACTACACCAACTGATGAACAAGGTACCTATGTTAAATCAATTGCCAAAACTTTAGGTAGAGAACCTTCATCACACGGATGCGTCCACCTATCTGTTCCTGATTGCAAATGGATCTACGAAAATGTTCCTTCAGGAATGAAGGTTGTTATTCATGGTAAATATCAAACACAAAAAGCGTAATCACCTGAGTGATTACACTTTTTTTATGCTTCAATTAAATTTTTCAATGCTTTTAGATTCTGGTTAAAGGATTTTTTAGTGATTGGAACAATCAAAGCTTCTGGCAAACTAAAATTGTTCAACACATAGAAAATCTCTGTTACTAATACGTGGCCGTCAGTTTGGGAAACTTGAAAAACTAATTGATATTCCAGTTTTCCACCCCTACTTACGTAAACTACTTCATTATCATTTTGTTCAACCGTTACAACTTCATCTTGATTTACAGCTGGTTCATTACGGTGAATTGCAAATTTATCAGTACCAGCTTCGGTAACCTCTGAAATAGCATAATTCCACTTAGACAAAGTAAAAGCATTCGTTAAAACATCAGTCACTGCTTTAAGATTAGAGTTAATTTCAACGTTATTAGTAAACAATTTTTTCATAAGAATATCTCCTATCTAATGTATGAGGTTATCTTATGAAATTTGGACTTTAATTAAAAATCAGTATTCTGATATTTTAAAATTCTTCAAAAATATTTTCGCCGTACAATTCTGTAAACAAATCCTTACGTCTATTGGCTTCCAAACGTTCATCATCATTGTGAGCTACCAATGCCAAACGAGCCAATAGAAAATAACAATTAGCCAGCATATAGTGAGAATTATGCTTGGCAATAAAGCCAATTCCATCAGCTATATAGGCAGTCGAATCTTGATAATCATTTAATTTGAAATAAATCAAAGCTGCCAGATAATAAAGGATATTTTGATTTTCTTCATAAGAAAATTCATCCCAATTCCTAAAAGCCTTATTAATATACTCTTCGGCTAGATCTTTTTGATTCTGTAACCCGTGAATATATCCAATAACCATATATGCTAAACGTCCCAAAGTATTGGGATGTTTAGGATTTACTTCAGCTAGCGACAAATTCAATGATTGTTTAGCCTCAAAAATAGCATTTGTTTGTAACTGAGCCACACCTAAATAATAGTAATAGGATTGTACTTGCAGACTCGTCTTCAAATTGTTCAAAACTTTATCTTGCATCAAAAAATCATATAGTTCCTGATATTGATGACTATTACAAAGATCATCTACTTTATCGTTGAAGTTATACTTTGAACTAACAGGAAAATTAGTTGCTAAACTGATCTCATCTAAATTAACCTCTAGTTTGGTAGCTAACTTGATCAATAGATTGGCATTGGGAACATAAACGTTATTCTCAATGGCTGACAACATTGATTGCGCACAAATACCCTCTGCTAATTCTTTTTGTGTAAATTTCTTCTCTTTTCGCAGTTCTTTGATAACAGTCCCCAAATCTTTCATATACATATCCCTGACTTTGCTTTACTTGTTAACTTCATTTTAAAATAAATTTTGTGAAATGTGTTGTTTTTAGTTATAAAAAACGTCTAGAAATTATTCTAGACGTTTTTTGGGCAGTGGTAGTTTTCTTTTTTCGGGATAGTTGTGTGTGGTAGTTCAAAAACCTTCTCTTTTAATACTCAATGGTCTGCTGCTTTTGGTCCTTGGAGATTGTGGTATTTATTTTTATCCTCAAGTATGCGGCAAACGGGTTCCGAATGACAGATTCCTGTGCTTTGCTACAGACCTGGAATCATCCGCAGGTTCGGCGGATAATTCCAGGTCTTAGGCAAATGCTCAGAATCTAACCGTCATTCTCCACTCTCTCTCTAATTTAATACTTTATAATTCCAAGCTGGTTGTTCATATCCGTGGAATTCTTTTTTAATAACTTTAGCGATTTCTTCTGATTGATATGCTTTAACGATCTTCTTGTATGTAGGGTTATCTTTATCTTTCTTATTAGCTGAAATGATATTTACATATGGTTTTGATTTTGCTGTGATTTTTTCTCTATAAACCGCTGTCTTAGGATCTAGTTTTGAATCGTTGGCAACTCCACTATTAACTACTGAAGCTGTGACGTCATCCATTGATTTAGCTGTTTGTGCGGCGTCTAATGGTGTGATCTTTAGGTTCAATTTATTTTCGGTAATATCTTTCAAACCAGGAACTTTGGCGTTGTCCAACTTGATCAAGCCGGCGCTTTCTAGTAATGCTAATCCACGGGCTTCATTTGTGGCATCATTGGCAACGGCAATCTTGTCGCCGTTCTTGATTTGACTAACTTTCTTGATCTTCTTTGAATATAGAGCCATTGGTGCGATTACGGTTGAACCGATTGATACGATGTTTGTCTTATGTTTCTTGTTCCAATCATTTTGGAAAATAATTGTTTGGAAAGCATTTAGATCAATTTCTCCTTGGTCCAAAGCTGTATTTGGTTGACTATAGTCTGAGAATTCAACAATTTTAAGGTTGATTCCTTCTTTTTTAACTTTTTTAGCAACGGCCTTTAATACTTCATCATCAGAACCTGTAATACCTATTTTAACGGTCTTCTCTTTTGCTGAACTGGCTGATGAAGAACTGCTTCCACAACCCGCTAGCAAGAACAAACTGAATGTGGTAATAGCTAACAAAAAGATAGCTTTAATTTTATTTTTTTTCATGATGAAAATCCTCCTCTAATTTAAAACCCTATATACAAAAAGGCGCTCCTAACTAGGACGATCACTCGTCCAAGATAGAAGCGCCTTTTGCGCGGTACCATTCTATTTTAAAAGCAAACTCGCATCTGCTTTCCTTAATAACATGCATTGCATGTGTGTACGATAATGGGTACCGACCATCATCCCTTAAAAAATTCAGGGATACCAATCACGGATCATTTTCACTTACTGTTTTGTCCTCATCTCAGCACCTGAGGCTTTCTGTACAAAATCTAATAAGTTACTTTTCCGGTCAACTTGTTATCTAATGTTCAAGTTTACGGACGGCAAAATCGCCAAGTCCTTGAATAATAAACACTAAAACTAAGATAAATAACATAGATACAATTGTTACATCATTTTCGAATCGTTGATAACCAACGGAAATGGCCATGTTACCAAGACCACCACCACCAACGGCACCGGCCATGGCAGTTAAACCAATCAAACTGATAATTGTTAGAGTTCCTGAACGAATCAATTCTGGTAAACCTTCACGTAAGTAAACTCTAAAAATAATTTTAATTGGTGAAAGGCCGATTGCTTCAGCGGCTTCGATCACCCCATGATCAACTTCAACTAGAGCCAATTGAACTTGTCTGGCAAAGAATGGAGCTGTTCCAAGAACTAACGGTACTAATGCACCAGTAGGTCCAATTGTTTGTCCAACGATCAATCTTGTAAATGGTCCGATAACGGCTAGCAAGATGATAAATGGAATTGATCTGAACAGGTTAACCAACTTGTCCAAGAATGTGTACAAAACTTTATGTGGAGTAATTCCATCATCGGCTGTAATAACTAACAGAATTCCCAAGATAATTCCGATAATTCCAGCAAATAATGCACTGACAAATGTCATATAAAGTGTTTGCCAAATGGCTACGACAAAACCATTATCACCTTCCCAATTTGCTACAACGTTAGGAAGAAACTTATTTACTAAATCTGCCATGAATTATTCGCCCTCTTTCTTCAAAGATATTTCTTTAACATTAACATTCAAACTATTTAAATATTGAATAGCTTGTTCAACTTTATCATCGTCACCCGTCAAAGCGAATAACATAATACCAACAGTTGTGCTCTGCAATCTTTCAATATTACTGAAAAGAATATTAGCCTCAACTTGGAAACGTTTATAAAGTTCAACAACAATTGGTTCGTTAGTGGAATCGCCAATATAATTCAATTCGATCAAACGACCTGAAAGCTTATCGACAATGCCACTATCTCTAATTTCATCAAGTACTGAACCGATATGAGTAGATGTATTAACAAAATCCTTTGTAAGTTGTTGCTTAGGATTACCGAAGATTGTCAACAAACTGCCTTCTTCAATCAATTGACCATTCTCCATAACTGCAACACGGTTACATACTTGTTTGATAGCATCCATTTCGTGAGTGATAATCACGATCGTAATACCAAGTTCTTCATTCAAACGTCCTAGTAGATCCAGAATTTCTGTGGTAGTTTTAGGATCCAAAGCACTAGTAGCTTCATCTGAAATTAAGATTTCAGGGTCATTAGCCAAAGCACGAGCAATCGCCACACGTTGTTTTTGACCACCTGATAATTGTGATGGATAGTTCTTAGCACGGTCAGATAGACCAACTATATTCAATAATTTATCGATTTTTTGTTTACGTTCAGCTTTGCTTAGTCCTGAATCACGTAATGGAAAATCAACATTTCCATAAACAGTTAATGAATTCATCAAATTAAAGTGTTGAAAGATCATTCCAATATTACGACGTGCCTTACGTAAATCTTTAGCACTCAATTGTGTTAAGTTTTGATCATTAACGATAACTGTTCCAGAAGTTGGCTTTTGTAATAAATTAATTACACGAACCAAAGTACTTTTTCCGGCACCAGAGTAGCCAATGACACCATACACATCGCCTTTATTAACGTTAATGGAAACGTCTTTTACAGCTTCAATTGTTTTTCCTTCATTATGAAAAGTAACGTCAATATCTTTTAGCTGAATTATCCCGTTTTGTTCTGCCATTAATAATTACTCCCTTAATTTACCCAAGAATTGATCAAAGAAATCAATGAAGTCTAGGTAATCCTTAATTCTAATATTTTCATTAGGGGCATGATTGCCGGCCCTTGAATAACTTACACCTGTTGAAACAATTGAGGCGTGAGTATATTCATTCAACAAGTACATTGGACCAGTACCAGGACTTGATGGTAAGGCTTCAACTTTATCAGCTCCACCAAAGAAATCTTCAGCAGTTCCAATCAATTTATTTACGATAGGACTATCTAGATCCCAACGATAACCCTTTTCCCCTAATAAATACTTAACTTTAATATCTTTAAAACCTTGGTCGTTCAAATATTTAGTTAACTTATCAAATAGATCATGTGGATCCTGATTAGGTACTAATCTGAATTCCAATTTAGCCTTGGCAGCTTTAGGAGTAACAGTTTTTACTCCTTCGCCTTCCCAGCCACTGCTAATTCCTTCTATATTAATAGTAGGATTGAACGTTAAATTGTAGTTAACTGATTTGTTCTTCAATAATGGTACTTGTAAGTCCCATTTAGATTTCAAATCAGGTGTGGTAGCTTTATTAACTAAATCAATTTCTCTTTGAGAAGGTTCAACGACATCATCATAGAAACCAGGAATCTTAATATCACCTTCAGGAGTTCTCAAAGCATCTAGTGCTTGAGCTAATCTCCAAGTAGCGGAATCAACTACAGCAGCAAATGATGAATGTAGATCGATGTTGGCTGAAACAGCCTCTAATTCAAAACATAGAACACCTTTATTACCACCGGTGAAATTAAATTGTTCCTTTTCATTCTTGTATCCTGATTCCCAAATTATCAAATCAGCAGACAACTTGTCTGAGTATTTCTTCAAATAATCTTCTAGGTGACGACTAGCAACCTCTTCTTGTCCTTCAACTAAGAATTTGATGTTGCAAGGTAAATCACCATGTTCTTGACGATAAATCTTCAAAGCTGTAATTCGACTGATTAAATCAGCTTTACAATCTGAAACTCCACGACCGATGAACTTATCATCAGTGATCTTGAGTTTAAATGGATCTGAGTTCCACAGTTCCACCGGTTCTTCTGGTTGAACGTCGTAGTGATTGTAAATAAGAATTGTGGTATCACTTGGCTTCTTAGGTTTGATTTCGGCAAAAACAACTGGATATTCAAATTCATCCCAAACTGTTGCATCTGCTCCAAAGTCTTGTAGTAAATTTTTAAGGAATTCGGCTGTCTCAGTAATAGATTGATTCTTTGCTGAAACGGATGGTAGTGCGATATATTGCTTTAAATCTTCAATCGACTCCTGAATTAATGGATCTGATAATTTTGACATATGAAAACCTCCTCAAATTTTTAAAACATTTTACTTATTCCAAGCTGGTACGGCACTTTCGCCGTAAACCTTCTTGATTTCTTTAGCAACTGACTTTGTTTGGAAAGCTTTAACAACTTTCTTGTAAGTCTTGTTATCTTTGTTCTTCTTTTGAGTAACGATAATGTTGATCCAAGGTTGTGACTTCTTGTTAATCTTTTCAGTTACAACAGCTTTTGATGGATCAAGTTTAGCATCACTAGCAACGTTCCCATTGACGATTGCGGCATCAACATCATCTAATGAACGAGCTGTTTGTGCAGCATCAAGAGTTGTAAATTTCAAATTCAATTTGTTTTCTTTGATGTTCTTAGTTGATGGTAACTTAACACCACTATCAAGTTTCAAAAGTCCGTTAGCTTCTAGCAATTGTAATGCACGTGCTTCATTAGATGCATCGTTAGGAATAGCAACTTTAGCACCATTCTTTAATTGACTAAGCTTTGTGATCTTGTGTGAATATAAAGACATTGGTTGAATAACAGTTTTACCAATTGATACTAGATCAGTATGATGTGCCTTATTCCAAGAATTTAGGAAGAATGTATGTTGATAAGCATTGATATCAACTTCCCCTTGTACCAAGGCTGTATTTGGTTGATTGTAATCGTTGAATTCAACAGTCTTTAAGTTGATACCTTCACTCTTCACATTTTTCTTAACTACTTTCCAAATCGCAGCGTCAGAAGGATTGATTCCTACCTTAACTGTTTGTTCCTTGTTTTGATTACCACAACCAGCTAATACGAAAATAAATAATGCTGTAAAAGCTAATAGGATAACCTTACCTATTTTTCCAAATCTACTCATTTGTTTTCCCACCTCATTTGTTTCTTAACTAACTAAAAATATCTATATAAACAAAAAAGCCACTTCTAAACTGAACAACACTATGTTCAGATTTAGAAGCGGCTATGCGCGGTACCATTCTAATTCGGAATAAATTTACACTTATCCCCTTAACAACGTACAAAGATTCTATACGCGTGTACTATAAAGGGTACCAACCATTGCATCTTTATCCGAAAGGATTCAGCGCACCAATCACGGGTCATTTTCATTCAAGTCGTTGCCCTCATCTCAGCAAATAGAGGTTTTCTGTACAAACGAGGTTGAATTACTTCCCCCGATCAAATTGTTTAATAAATGTCTTTTGTTAATCGTTGGTTAGATAATACAATCTAATTTTTGAAATGTCAATCATGAAATCTTAACTTTTTTCATTTAATTTCTAATTTTTAAATTGTATGCCAAGTGGCATTTATAACATGACATTTATCGAATCCCTTTTATCTCAAGGCTTGTGTGGGTGCAACGATACAGCTTTTATAACGATAAAACACAATAATTTTAAAAATTAAAAATATTTAAATTGCCTTACATTTATCGTTTTACATTAGAAACATTAATAAATTATTAATTAAGTATAACGACTTTTCCTATTCCTTGATTCTTTTCCATATATTCATGAGCTTCTCTTACTTGATCAAAACTGAAAACTTTTCCTGGCGTTGCATCGACATGATAGTGAGTAATATAATTAAACATTTCATCAATTAAATCTCTACTTCCCATTTCCGAAGCAAAGGATGTTAAATAAACACTATTTGGAATTGCGTGAATTGGTTCAAAGTCTTCAAGTGTTGCTTGTCCACCCAAAATTCCTGTTTCACAAACGATTCCTTCTGGATACATTCTTGATAAAGTATCCTTAACTGTGGCAGGACCAACTAGCTCTAAAGCTTTGTCAAAATGACTTGCTGTTTGTAACTTACCATCTTTATCTTCCACAACTAAATCATATCCCATATCCAATAATTCTTGCTTTTTATCTAGATTTCTAACTGAAGCAGTCACTATATTTTCAGGATATTTAGCTTTGATCAAACGCATTGCTGCTAAACCAACACCACTACTACCTGCACGAATTAAAATCTCATCTTCGTTCTTAATGTGAAGTTGTTTAATTGATCCATAAGCTGTGTAATAAGTTTCCGGAATTGCGGCCAATGCTGACCAATCAAAGTCAGTGTCTACTGGATAAATTTGATCATTAGGAAGCAAAGTATATTCCGCGTACGATCCAGGGAGACTTTGACCCATTTCAGTCTTCATTAACACTACTTTTTGTCCTTCTTGTAAATCATCGGAAGTACTTTCAGCGATTGTTCCGACAGCTTCGAGTCCTAAGATTTTAGGCAATTTAACATCTGGCACAAGCCCCTGACGTGTGAGCAATTCGATATGATTTATACCGAATGCCTTAATTTTAACCAATGACCAACCCGGTTTAACTTCAGGTGTTGGAACATCTTCATAACTTAAAACTTCTGGTCCACCAGTTTCATGTATAACAATAGCCTTCATAGCGATTCACTCCAAATCTAAATATTTATAATTAACAAATTAAGTATATTATGTATAAAACAAAGAATTAATTATTAGGTCCTATATTTGAGCGACGAATCGTATACAAATTTTTGTCGTTTTAAATTCATTTCTGGAACAAAAAAAGATTGAAGTCTAATTAAAGACCCCAATCCATTTATTAATATTCAATTTTTATTAAGAAATTACTTCAACAGAAGCTGTAGTTACACCATATGAAGGAATTGATGAACTAGGCATAGCAACATCCAATTGTTGTGAATTTGAGTTAGCAAATGTTCCTGTATCATTAACAGTTCTGTAAAGTACGGTTCCGTCAGCTAAAGTAATCTTTAGTTGTGTACCCTTAGGGAATACTGAAAGGTTGGCAGCAACACCACCATAACCCATATTTGAACCTAGAACAGATGGATCATAGAAACTGATCTTAAATGTACCACTGGCTGTTGATGTTGTGCTTGTTGTTTGTGTAGAAACAGCTTGTGTCACAGCTTGTGAGCTTGTATCTGTTGTACTTTGAGTTGTTGATTGTTGAGCACTTGTATCTTGTGTTGTGTTTTGTGTATTAGCTTGTGAAATTGTATCTTGTGCTGTCTGTGTATTAGTATCTGTTGATGTTGTATTTGTTGGTAATACATTTTGTGATGATTGTGTTGTTGTATTATCAGTTGTAGTAGTTGTTGAACCAGGTAATGTAATAACATCTCCTGGGAAAATCAAGTCAAATCCGCCAACTTCACGGCCATTTGCTTGTTCAAGTGCGGAAATACTAATTCCGTTAGCTTCAGCAATGCTCTTGTAAGTATCACCTTTTTCAACTTTAACTTGGTTGTTACCAGTTGAAACTGCGGCTTGAGCAGTATTTGTTGAAGTGAATACTCCTGCTAATGCTACTGTACTTAATAAAGCGATAGATAAAACTTTTTTCATGAATTAATTACATCCTTAATTTTTAAATTTGTTTAGCTCTCATTTGCTATGGTGCTATACTAACAGCTCAGTGTTACATGAAAGCAACCACAAAGTTACAATTTAAGAGAATAATGTAATTTTAGTAATACTTATGAAACATAATTATTTATTTTATTTTTAGGTATCCAGTACCTTTACCTGTTCTTTCCTATATATTCATGGTATATTAGTATACATGAAGAATAAAAAGAGAACGTCCGCAAAACTACTAATAATGTTAGTTGCTTTGGAACTTATCGCATTTAGTCTTAATATGTTCTTCGAACCGCATAGTATAGCGGCTGGTGGTGCTACAGGTATCGCTATCTTGCTACAAGCAGGATGGAAAATCCCAACATTCATCTCGGTTCTTTTCATAAATATTGTGATGTTAGTACTGGCTTACGTACATTTAGATCGACAAACGACCGTCAAATTAGCAATTGGAAGTTTCACTCTCCCAATTTTGTTATATATCACTCCAGTTTATAATCTAATTCCTAATAATCGAGTAATCTCTATTATAGTAGGAAGTATTATTTTCGGAATTGGTTTGGCAATACTTTATACTCTTAATATGTCTAGTGGAGGGACAACTGTTCCACCGATGATCATCCACAAAAATTTTGGCATTGATAAATATATTAGTTTATTCATTATTGATGGATTTGTTTGTTTAGGAAACTTCGCATTAAACGATTTAATTTCTTTCCTACTAGCTGTTATGTCAGTTGGTATCTCTAGCCTCGCAATCAAAGGTTTCGGTATTTTCCATCAACGACGCATTGCACAACAATAAAAGACGCCCATATCAAAGCATTTAGTGTTTTGACATAGGCATCTTTTTTTATTTTGGCATAATTACTACAAGTTAAAAATGAACTCATCGCCCCATGTATATGGGGAACACTTAAATGTCGTAATTGATTGTGGAATATAAATAGAATCATCCCCATGTATATGGGGAGCACACTAAGAAAAGTCTGATACATCAACATTTCAAAATTAGAAATCCACTTATTTTTATCAACTTTAAAAATAAGATTACTGATCTCTTAAAGAATAACTTTTCCTTCATTTTTAAGCAACTTCGTTTTTGAAATTTTAGTAGTAAATACTTTAAATTCACAGTGTGCACCAAAATTAATTTTGGGATTTTTGACCGACCATTTGACCGACTAATTGATTCATTTGGTACTTCTAATACAATTTTATAAAAGCAAAAAGACGATTATATCAAGATTTATTGACCTGATATAATCGTCTTCTTTGCTTTATGGAGGTGAGGGGAATTGAACCCCTGTCCAAGCGTAATGCTATGCAAGCTTCTACACTCATAGTTGTATTATTTATAATTTCGCCACCATGAACGCCATACAACTCGGCTAGCCACAGCGGCTATCCTGATTAATCTCTTTTTAACTATTCAGAATGCGTAGTCAAACGTAGCCCAATTAATTTGAGACCCATTTCCAACCCTTGGGCGAAGTTAGACTGGATCACGCTTAGACTGTTTTTAGGCAGCTAATGCGTAAGAATTATTATTTTTTGCAGTTATAATAAACTGTGCGTTTTAAAGGGACGCAAGGCCCTAAGTGCAACTCACACGCTACTACACATGTCGAATCCAGAACACCCCCATTGGTGTCCACTAAATATAATATCTAATTTTGCTCAATTTAGCAAATTATAAGTCTACTTCCGTCATGAAAATTTTAATGCATCTAGAATGCCATTTTCAGTAAATACTAGTAAAATACTGAATATAGATGGAGGTACAGAAATATTGAGTGAAAATGAAAAGAAACCTTTTTACAGAAGAAATTGGTTCTGGATCACGATTCTTTCTATTATTGCTGTTGTATCAACCACTACATACCTCGCCAACAATTTCTACTATCAAGATGAGGCCGATCAAGCTAATCTTGAACAGCGAAAAGACCAGGCAGAAAGAAAACAGGCTGAAAAGAATCCTTCCTTAGTTGCTAAATATGATTCAATTAAAACTGGTAAAAAAGGTTATTCTCGAAAGAATGTTATTCAACTCCTCGGAAACCCTACGGAAACTCAAACGATGGATAAAAGAGGTAGAGACGTCATTGCTACATGGAATAAAACCAACAATAGCAATCAAGTGATGATTCAAATCACCTTTTTCAAAGATATTGCTAAATCAAAATCCATTCAAGGACTCGATATTGATCGTGAAAAGAGTTTAACCCTAGCGGACTACGAAAAAATTGAAAATGGCGACAATTACAATCATGTTATCAGTGTACTTGGCGATCCAGATGACTACTCCGATATTAATGGAGTTAGAACATTAACATATGTATCCGATTTGTCTGAAGCGGACCCTAGTCAAAATGCTTCAATTGATATTAAGTTATCCGATAATCAAGTCATTGCTAAAGCACAAGTTAATTTAAAATAAACCACTATAAAATGAAGAAACTCCCTAGTTATTAGATCTAATGATCTTAATAATTAAAGAGTTTTTTATTTGTCTAAATCACTTTTAGATTTTTTGTAAATACTAGATAATATTATCAGCAAGGACTGTATCCTAAGGAGCAAATATTGAAAAAATTTATCTTAGCATTTTTTACTATTTTAATCACAATCGTTTCGGTTCTCTTCATTATTCCTGAGATTTCTTACACACTTCAAGTCGAAAGTACTATTAATTCTGAACTGAACAATGGCAAACTCCTTTATAAAACTGCTAATCAAGAAACCAAATCCTTTTTACAAAAACATCATTACAAAAAAGTAAAGAACATCACTGACTTTCAGGGTTCGGATGGTAAAACAAGTTATCTAGTCGCTTCATTAGATGAGAAAAATAGTTTGGGTATTTTTATATCCTATAATCACTTTGGCCCCTATTTGTGGAATTCTCATGTAATTTCCATTAAACACTTTGATAGCTAGTTGTTAGTAAGTAATTTTTTATGACCGAAATGTAAAATAACTAGTGACACTATCAAAATACCTATCGCAACTAAATATAGTAGATTGTAAGAACCATTTTCCACAATCAAACCACCAACTAAAGGCCCAATTGCTCTGGCAAATGTCGATGACATACTCAACAAACTTTGATAACGCCCGGCTTCCGACTTAGGTGTCGATTCACTGACCATAGCTGGGATTCCTGGATAAACTAAGGTTTCCCCTAAAGTTAAGACGATCATTCCCATAACAAAAGCTAAATAAACTTTGGCACTAATAATTGAAGCAAACGCTGCAATGAACAAGACCACTCCAAGTGGAATCTGTATTCGTTTAAACCATTCTTTATTTTCAACTAACCGATTGATCAATGGCAATACTAAGACGATCACTACCGCATTAATGGTCCACAAAAGACTGTAGCGACTGACTGGAATCCCTAGATTAGTCAGGTGAGCTGATATATTACTGCTCCATTGCGAATATGCTAGCCACGAGGCCCCTAAGAACAAGGCAATCAGACCAACTCCTGGTTGTAACTTAGTTTTTCTTACCTCTCGAACTTCGTCTTGAACATCATTTTTTGTTATGACTTCCCGATTATTGTATCCAAATATTACTAATAGGAAGAAAAGCGTCAAAAAGAAAAAATTAGCCACAAAAACTAAGGTCATTTGAACTCCTGCAATATACCCACCTAACGCTGTTCCAATCGCATTTCCTAGGTTGGTCCCCATATAAATACTATTAAAAAGTTTATATCGGTCAACATCATCAATCTGTGCTGCAAATGAATTAATGACTGTAAAGGCACTTCCAACGCCAAAACCCAGGATTGGCAATAAAATTGGATAAGCTGGCCATCCATGGTCAAAAATAAGACCAACTAATGCCAATAATCCAATTAATGTACTAATAATAACGGTCTTGTGACCGCCCCACCGGTCAAATAGTTTTCCACCCAAATAATTTCCTAGAAACGTTAAAATCGAATTGAAGAACAAAACCGTTCCAGCGACTGCCAACGACTTGTGCAAATAATTGTGGATAAAAATCGTATTGATAGGCCAAATAAAACTAGCCCCGACTGACTCTAAGAACGCGCCTAGAATCAAAGTTTTAGCTGATACCTTTTTCATATTTTCCCCTTAAACACATTATAAAGTTGTGAAAATTTTATCATCTAATTAACCATTGTCAACGTATGATATTATTTTAAAGGGGGTAATTCAATGTCCGATAATAATCCATATTGTCATCAAGGGATGACTTGTTTTTCCACTTGCCACTGTTCAGGTAAAGATGGAATCTGTCACTGTTCCATGATCGACGATCAAAAATGTGCCTGCAATGGCTACTGCGGTCCTAAAACACCAAGTGCAATTTAATCAATAAAGGGACGTCCTTATAATGAGGACGTCCCTTTAAGTTTGTAATATTTTTATAGTACTTTAAATACTATCTTCAAAAGTCCAACGCAATTCGGTTTTATAATCGCCCGCTGTTGGTATTGTATCTCCGATATAAAGTAGGATACCGTCATCCCTATTCCAACCAATCGAAGAAATATTATCTTGATCAAATTTTTTAATTAGAATATCACTATCGGATAAATTAGTATAACTACCATTTTGGTAATAACGTAACGTCATTCCATTTCCTAAAGGTGCAGATTGAGATACTAAAACCTTCATGGCTTTCTTATCTCTTCTTTGATCACTAATATTAACCGTATTATTAGGCAGATTGTCATCATCTTGACGGTGATATACTTTATTCCTTTCGGAATATTCTATTGTCCCAAAGTTAATATCATTGACTTCCGCATTAAATTTATCATTTACATAATTTATTGTTTGCTTATCCGCATTTCTTTGATAAATTGATCCTCCATAGTCATTGCCATAATAGTAAGGCACTGATTCAAATTTTTCAGCATCGGTTATACCTGAAACGGTTGTGTCCACTTTTATCGTATGTGATTGCGCGCGCTCATCAAAATCTATCCCATTGATAATGATGTATGATTCTTTATCATCTGATTTATCGTACACAGTATAATCATCTGAACTTAATTTTTTTCCATCTAATTCTACATTATTTACAGTTGTCCCTTTATGAATGGGAACAACATAACTTCCATTGGCCAAAATTGAATATTCATTATTGTTTTTCAAATTAAATTCGTATGAAATGTTGTCATTGTTAGTTACTTTATTCAAAGTATCAGAAGTATTGCTTCCATCATCATAGGTATTATTTACAATCTTGCTAGAAATCGACACATCAGGATTATTTTTTACCGTTAACGTTGCTTTATTAGTCGTTAAACTGTCTGTCTGGATGAATCCCAACAAAGAGACTGTTATTTGAGCCTGATACTGTGTACCGTTATCATCCATCGTTGTCTTAGGAACAGTATAATCAACAAAATCTTTATAATTACTACTATTACTTGTCGCCACAGTAGTCTTATTTCCATCTTTGTCATATTTATACCATTTAATTTGAATACTTCCGCTAGTATTGGAGTTAGTACCATCAATACTACCATGCATACTGAAAGTTGCAGGTTGACCAACGTCAACAGTTTGATCATCAAGACCACCGCCAACTCTAACATCAGTATAACCGACCGTTGTTGATCCATCAGGATTTTGCATTTTAGCAGTTACCCTTACTGTACCGACAGCTCCGCTCTTAGCAACTAATTTATTTGTTGTTCCACCATTTTCAACATCTTGTGCAAAGCTAGCTAGCTCAGGTTTATCTACTGAGTAAGTGATCTTACCTGTTGCATCCGATGGTGTGGGGTATGCATGAATAAATGTATAATTCTGTGATAAATCTGAATCTGATTCATTATATATATAATTATTGTCAGCGCTTACTTTGAGACTAGTAGCGTTCACCGAATCTTTAACATGGACTGCTGTTACTCTGGAATAAATATGTGTCTTCAAATAGGGCGTAAGTAAAGTGTAGTATTGCGTATCAAGTTGGTACCACGTTGTTCCAGAACTCTTAGGAGTAATCGGAAAATTCATACGGTGACCACCATCAGCTTCAGAAACACTGCTCCAATTTTCACCATAATCCGTTGATTTAAACCACCTGTAATGAGGCGAATCAGCAGGACCCGTGAGGACTGTCCAAATAGACCTACTAGCTGAAGTATGTACCACAATTGATTGTCCTACTTGAGTGTAATAGTCAGTTTCCGGCTGTAAAGAGTATCCATTACTAAACCAAATACCCAAGAACACAATTGGATCTGAGGTTGGCGTCGCATATGGTTTTACAGTCTGGTCATCGGCCCTAACGGTTATTGAATCATTCCTTATATTAATAACTAAACAAGATAGTGTTACCAATAATAAAACTAAACAAAGTTTAACTCTGCTAAATTTTCTTATCATTATATTCCCTTCCTAATTTGGCCATTAATATAATATAATAATTTTTTATATTCTTAAAATAAAATGAATTATTTTGTATTTGATTTTTTATATAATAATTAGCAATATTAAGTAATATTATTGCATATAGGTAATAAATAAGCCCAATAACTCATCTCTGAATTATTAGGTCTATTTATTAGTTATTTTTACTAATAAAAAAATATATATTTTTTTATTCTTCAACTGTTAATTCATGCAATGTTTTTCCTGATGGTGACTTCATCTGCAACCAACTATTAGTTCCAGCAAAATAGAGAAACGTCCCTACTTCATTAACACTTCGTAAAATAATATCCTTTGTCAAAACGCTATCCTCTATCTCATCTTGATGTTCCTGGCGCAAACGTAATCCAAACCTACCAGCAAATCCAACAACACCCGATTTGGTCAACGGAGGTGTCCCTACCAAGATAGCACCTGCTTTGACTAAAAATTGATTCCGTTTTTGCCAATAAACTGTTGCCTTACTACCTTGATAATCAATTTCAAAAGGTACGTCTGCTAGTGATGCCATAAACTTGTGACGAGGTTTCCCCTTCTTAACCGGAGTTGTCCGCAATCCGAAAGCAGACAAGATCGGTAAAACTTCTTGCCAATATTCTTCGTACAATTTCTGTGATGCTTGTGAGATCTTCATCTTATAGTCAACGTTAATTTTATAACCTGACTGAACCATTCTTTCAGTTAAGAAATAAAAGAAATCTGTAACGATAAAGTTTTCCGGTACCACGACCTCAATATAGCTAGTTGCCGTCTCGGTATTGTCTAGATCTCCGATTCCTAATCCAATAATTTCCCGATTTTGCATTATTAAAAAAATAGACTCTTTACTGTATTCCTTGGGTTTTTGAAAATAGTAATTGATCGATCCCAAGTCCTTTAAATCAATGGTTACTTTTTGATCTGAATAATTTCCTATGAAATCTGACATGACAGATCCTCCACAATTTATTAACATTCAATAAACGAATTCTACCACAATATTATTCCTCTGAATAATATGTTACAATCAACATATGTTAAAAATAACATATAAAAGGAGAGAAAATGACAAAAATAAAAATAATTGCTCCAGATTTATTGGAAGAATCGCAAAAAATTCTAAAATTACTCAGTAATCCAACCAGAATCCAAATGTTAAACGTCCTAGAGCAACAAGAAATGAATGTTAGTGAACTGGTCGAACTATTAGGCGTTGAACAATCCGTCATCTCTCATCAGTTGGCACTTCTCAAGAACTACCAGTTAGTCAGTTCGCATCGAGTTGGTAAAGCTAATTATTACCAATTAGATGACCCCCATATTTTAGACGTTATCAATGAGACGCTAGAACATGCTGATCACGTTATGCGAGGTAAAAAACATGGTGAATAATATGAATGACGTTAAAAAGAGTCTGCAAATAGAATATCTTTCTACTATTTGGATGGCCTTTGAATTTATTGTTGGATTCTATTCTGGAATCAAAGCTGGTTCAATTCTCTTAATTGCTTTCGGTTTAGATAGTTTTTTAGAAATTATTTCTGGCAGTACTTTAATTTGGCGCTTGAAAAAAGAATTCAATAACGCACCTATTGAACAGATTAAAAGTGCCGAGAAGAAGTCCTCTCTGATTGTCGGTAGCGTGTTATTGCTGCTGTCAATTTATGTCATATCTGTATCAATTTTTAATCTGGTCACACACCAAACTGCCGATACTAGTATTTCTGGTATTTCGATTGCTATTGCCTCAGTTTTACTAATGCCTTTCTTCACTTTCAAGAAACGTTCACTAGGTAAAAAAATTAATTCTGACGCCTTAATCGAGGATGGAATGTGTAATATTACTTGTGCATATATGGCCGGAACTGTACTTCTAGGTGCTGTTCTAACAGCTCTCTTCAATTTATGGTGGGTCGATTCCATTGCCGCATTAGTATTAGTTTATTTTATTGCTAGCGAAGGTCTGGAATCATTTAAAAATGGACTAAACTAATATTAAATTCAAAAATTTGTGATTTTGGTTTACCTCTCATAAGATTTTACAACTCATATAAATTATAAATATAGACGATAAATTAAAATAATTAGTCAAAATATTAATTAATTATTTTAAATATAGTACTATAATGATTGTAAATACCAGTAAATTTTGGGAGGGGTTTATTATGAAAAAATTTGAATCTATTAGATATTATTTGATGTTTTTTATTATAACTTTTTTCATCATATTATTGCTCCCTATTACAAATGTTCGTGCTGCCGATCCTGACACTCAAACAAGTTACGATAAAGATATTACTTGGAATTCGGGTACATCTTCAATAAATTCATATCAGGAATTGGAAATTGCCCCTGGTATTAGTCTGGGATATGCCTTTGGTTTGACTCAAGATACAAATGGTAAGGTAAAATCCATGTCTGATGATACTATTGCAAAGCCCACGACCTTTAGCGGGGGTAATATTTATGGATCAAAAATCAATGTTTTTCTAAATGATAGTGGAAATTATATTAACTCAATCTTTCAAGGCTCCCATGACAGTACTGATTCATCAATTAATAAACAACAGGTTTCATTCACTTCTCCAGACTTTATAGTTTTACCCACTAATACAAATTTTGGCCTCAGTGGTGTAAATGCTAGTAAATATGCTCTTCTAGGTGGTACCTCTAATACTCCATACATGCAAAACAAGAAGTTCTATATTGGAAAAGACTCTAATGGACACGCTGCTTATAAAATTGTTGGTGACTTCATAAGAGGATCTGGAACCGGTAATGATGTTTTCGATTTGAAAGCAGAAATTGTTCTACGAGCTTCACCAACTAATTCTGCTATCGTCCAAAGAGAGCTGTTCTTATCCAATAATTCAAGCAAAACACAATCATTCCAAATTCTATATGGTGAAGATACTAAATTAGCAGATAATGATCGTGTCTTAGTAAAAGATTTGGGAAATTCTAACGGTCTGTATATTGAAAACGGCACTTATAAATTAATGGTTACCAACGAAATGCCAGACGGGTTTAAGTACTATGCTGGTCAAACGTTTAGTACTAACATGAATTGGATCAGTGGCTTTGATTCTAAAACTGGTGCTGGGGCTGAATCAAAGGGTTACAAATATGGAGATGCAATCGCCGGATCCACATCTCTCGCCGACTCCAGTTACACTTTAAAGTGGGATCCAACAACTTTGAATCCCGGTGAGACAGCACATTTTGGCTCAACAATGGGTGTTACCGCTAATCCTTATGCCTTACCGGTTGTAAGTAAAACTTACACTAACCAAACAAATACTAGTGGCACCAACAATATTGGTGACAATTTAAAATTTTCTCTAAAAGTTCGTAACAATGGATATGGAAGTTCATGGACTTACGAAGAACTTAAAGATACTATACCTGATGGTTTACAAATCGATCCTACTAGCATTGTTTTAACATATAATGATGGATCAAGTGTTCATATTAATGCTAGTGACTATAATGCTTCAACTAAAACTCTGACCATTCCACCAACATTGTCACTAAGCGATGGTCAAGAAGCTACCATTTCATATAACGCCAGTATCACTCGGGATGGTAGTGGAAAAACTCTCACCAATACGGCTTACTTTACTGGACACGATACTAAAACCTCCAGTAAAACTTATGATGCTTCAGTAGATATTCCTGTTAAGAAATCAAGCTTTAATTTCTCATTTAAAAAGTATGTTAAAAATGTTACTAATGGTGAAACCGGATTTTCAGAAAGTACAGATGCAAAAGTTGGTGATATTGTTGATTTTTACATGATTTATCAAGTTACTTCTGACAGTACAGACACTCTAAACGCTGGGACTAAATTAACTGATGATCTTCCTAATGGATTAGTCTTAGACGGGAAGGTTCACGTTAAAGGTCCCGAGGACACTACACCATATGAATCTAACCAAATAAATACTGGTATCAATGCTGTAAAACCTGGACAAACTGTCACCTTGGAGTTCAATGCTAAAGTTACTTCCGCGGCAGTTGGCCAAGTAACTAATGTTGCTACCGTTTCTGGTGGTGTAAGTTCCTCAAACGAAGTAATTGGTGATATGGTTTCTAACGGTGCTTCCGTCAATGTTCAAAAGAGTGATGCCTTTGTTGAAGTTCCTAGCCTTATAGATTTCGGCTCAACTAATATTTATGGTAAAAAAATGATTCTCAATAATGTAACTACTAAGGGAGAATTGATTGTTACACATCCTGATAGCAACAGTTTTAACGTTAATGTTTCGTATGACAATAATAATTCCAAGACTCAAATGAAAAATTACAATAATGATACTTTGCAAGCAGATGACTCAGGCTTATTATTCATTAGACAAAGAACCAACAAGTATACTGATACCGGTACTTGGCAGCCTCTCACCGCTAGTGGTGTATCAATTCAAACAGATACATTTCCAGGTAGTCAGGATAATTTGAATCTATCTGATTATGTTGGTGTGAATGATTGGCAAATTCATTTAGCTCCTGGAACTGCAGCTGGTGACTACACCGGTACATTATCGTGGAATCTAGTCGAATCAGTTTAAGGTAATCTGAAGAAAGTTTAAGTTTCCTTAAGAAAAATGTCACTTATGAAATAATTTGTTATTCTTATGAAGTAGGAATTAGTTGTTTTTAGTAAAAAAAGGACATTCACAAATTGTGAATGTCCTTTTTGCTTTAGATGGCCTTTGATAAGACCCAATCCTTAACATCACCATGACTCAAGTTAACTTTCTTAACTGAGCGTACGGCAAAATTATTCTTTTTATAAAATTTAACGTTCTTCTGTGTGTTGGTTTCCAAAATAATATTACGGTAACCAATCTTCTTCACGTAAGGGCTAATGTGATTGTTAAGCATCTTACTACCGATACCTTGACCACGTAGACTCTTATCTACAGCCAAGTACTCAACAGCACATTTCTTCTTACCTTTCACTAAGTCGAAAAGATCTTCAAACTTAAAGATATCGAATGCATTGAAACCATTGAATCCGCTCATAATAATCTGAGGTATCAACTTCAAACCATCCATTGAAAGATAGTCCCAGTTGCTTATCTGTCGACCTTGATTAAATTCAATTAGAGCAACTGCTCTAGGCTTTCCCTTTCCGTCAGCTCCAACATAAACCAAACCTTTTTTCATAAATACGTTAACTTCCAGTGCGAAGTATTTGCGTAACAACTTATCGAACTTAGCGCTAGATCTAAACTCTTGTTGGAACATGTTCTTAGTTGTAGTGTATTCTTTAAATGATTCTACTAGTAAATTTATTATCTGAGGCTTATCACTGTTCAAGCCACTTCGAAAATCCAAAATATGACCTCCTTATTAGTCATACCTAACATATTAATACCATCCATACGAAATGTCCATTTTTTACACCGTTTTAAATAAATTTATATGCCAAAAGTTATTTTTGTTATAAAAACGTAATAAAAAAGTTAACTCAAAGTATTAGACATTAATATACAATCATAGTAAGCTGTAAAGTAATGTGAGATTTCAAGTTCAAATCTAGCCGATATCTGAGTTAATTCTTAGAATATCGGCTTTCTTATCGTCAACTACTATCAGCAGATGGTAGTTTTTTTGAACTTAAAAATATTTATCATTAGGGGGGAAATATGGGAAAGAACAAAAAATCAATCTATATCCTTGTGGCTAGTAACTTTTTAATCTGTTTAGGAATCGGATTAGTTATTCCAGTCACACCATTTATCAAAAACGAATTTCACTATACTACATCACAGATGGGGGTCATGACGTCACTTTTTGCTTTTGCTCAATTTGTCGCCTCACCCATTGTTGGTAAAATGTCTGATAAGGTTGGACGTAAGCCCGTAATTGTTATTGGCCTGTTCACTTATGCCGTTTCGGAATTTATCTTTGCGGTCGCAACCAGTCTACCTATCTTTAACATTTCGCGTGTTATCGGTGGTTTAGCGGCTGCAATGGTTGTACCTACTTCAATGGCTTTAGGTTCAGATCTAACAACTCTAAAAGAGCGTGCCAAAGTTATTGGTTGGCTTTCTGCTGCCTTTAGTGGTGGCTTGATTCTAGGACCTGGACTTGGTGGGATCCTAGCTGGTATCACATATAAGACACCATTTTACTTTGCCGGAGCGCTTGGAATCATCAGTGCTATATTCACTTTATTCCTATTAAAAGAAAACAAAGAAGTTCTCGAAGAAGAAGCACTAGAGGCCGAAAAGAAAGCTCAAGAAAAGGGTTCTATCAAATCAATTCTGACTTTGCCAATGGTTATGCTATTCGGAATGATTCTTGTTTCATCATTTGGACTACAAGGTTTTGAAAGTATCTATAGTATCTATGTTAATCAAGTGTTCAATTTTGGTTTAAATACAATTGCTTTAGTATTAACTTTAAACGGTATTATTTCTTTGATTTTACAAGTTGCAGCGTTCAACTGGATCATCAATAAAATTGGAGAAATGCGTTTAATCAGTATCGCATTCTTACTGAGTGCTGTCTGTGTCTTCTGGATCACACGAGCACATTCACACATCGAAGTTATTGTAGCAACTTTGATCATCTTCTCATCATTTGATTTATTGAGACCTGCAATTACGACCCTTTTAACTAAGTCAAGTCGTTCTAATCAAGGTCTTATCAATGGTATGAATATGTCGCTAACTAGTATCGGAAATGTTATCGGACCTTTGATGTCTGGAGCATTAATGGATTGGAATACTCATTATCCATACTTAGTTGTAACTGCGATTTTAGCTGCATCATATCTACTAACCTTTATTGTTAGAAAACATCCACTTGTTCAAGCGGAGTAAAAAAATCCTGACCAATTAAATTGATCAGGATTTTTTACTATTTATTTCTTCTTTTGACAAAAAATAATACGATCAATTGGCACAGACAAACAAAGATGAAGAAACCACCTAGGACTGCTAATGAAACCATTCTTATTTGTGGACTTTGGACAGCGCCCGCTCCATCAATTTTTCTATTTAAAAGATAAATCGTACCGATAGCAAATAGTATCAACCACGTAAAATTTACTCCCCACCAAATTTTCATGTTTATCCCCTTTTCCAAAACATTTGATATTCAACTTCATTAGTCGATTCATCCATATCCTCACGAACTATTACAAATTCATTTTGTGAGTAAAACTTTTTGGCTCGAATATTCTTAGCATATACGTCTAATGATAAATCTGAATATTTTTGTTTCAAATAATCTAGTAATTTCTTACCTACGCCATGATCTCGATATTCTTTTTGAACAAATATTCCAGCTAGATAATTTTCCTGTAAACCAGCAAATCCCTGTATTTTGCCATTCTCAACAAACACATATATATCGGCTTTTCCAAATTGCTCTCGTACAACGTTTAAATTATTAATCCAATAGTCTTTGTCAATGAAAGCATGTGCTTCTAAGTTTCCTTGTAACCAAATATTACTCACTGTTTCAATTTCTTCTGGTCGCATTTCTCGAATCATATTTGCCATTTTCCCCTGAATTTGCTATTATTTATAGAAATAATTATACACCGCCGGGTGTCAACTAAAAAAGTACTCTTATAAATTCCATTAGGCCATAGAAGGAATTTATAGGGGTACTTTATTTTTTTGGGAGGAAAATATTATGAATTGGATCTATTTAATTGTCGCAGGAATTTTTGAAGTTGTTTGGTCAACTACTATGAAACTAAGTCATGGTTTCACCAAAATCAGCTTTACCATTTACACGATTGTTGGGCTATTTCTCAGCATGTTCTTTTTAGCGATTGCTGTTAAGAGAATGCCTATGAGTTTGGCCTACCCGATTTGGACTGGTATCGGAGCTGTCGGATCAGTCATCATCGGTGTCGTTCTCTTTGGAGATAAATTATCACCGTTAACTTGGGTTTTCGTAGCTCTTCTCTTGATCAGTATTATCGGAATTAAAATTTCATCTGGAAGCTAGGATTTACTTCTTCGGTAAAGTAAATAAGTATAGTATCCACCAACTATCAGGAGTAAAACAGGTACTATCCAGATGGTTCTCAAATACAACCATTTTTGAAGTAACGCTGACATCACTGCTCCCGCAGCAAAGCCGATAACTAGTTGGAAATAGATCACCGCTGTCGTTACATCACTCTTACGTCCATGATAGAAATATTCAACAAAAGAAATAACTGCTTTTTTTAGATTACCGGTTGAAAAGACGTTATTGTAACCCATACCTTCAATTTGGCTGAAAGCTACGTTCTGCATTGCCATAACAAATGCCAAGGCCGGAACAATATAAATATTGGAGACCGTTTTAGGTAAGAATCCAACAATCAGACAAACTATGAATTCAGCAATCAAACTGACCAAACGCCAATAATGACTACGATTATTTTTATGTTTCATTATTTCTACGGCTACAATTCCTAAAACAAAGAATAGCATCGTAAAAACCTTAGTCATTATTCCTGGTAAATTTTGTCGGGCAATATCTACACTGAGGAAAACAATATTTCCAGTTTGGCCCGCAGCCAAAACTCGACCTCGTTGTACGTATGTGTATGCATCAATGAAACCACCGATAAAAGTTAAACCAATGGCTATTTCTCTTAATTGAAATAATTTAAAACTTTGAAATCTTTTCATTTGTATCCTTCTTTTTTAACAGATACAATTCTATCAAAAAATTGGATGATTTACTTATTACCTCTCTTTTATTTGCTGACAGCGTTGTCATTATGGTATATGCTGTAACTAATCAAGAGAGGATGCGATATTATGTTGTTACCAAAAGATGTACAAGAAGAAATCAATCATTACAATGAAGAAAGTTTCCAATTGCTTCACGATAATCCATGGCTGATTCCAGCAATCTTAGGTTGCATGACATTACCCGCAGCTGTTTGTATCCATGGGTTCTGGAAGAACCAACAAATAAAGAAACAATTAAAAATTGAACGTGAGAAAACTAGACAATTAGGTTTACAAAATAAACATACTCACTTACTTTCACGTCATCTATAGAAGTGGCACCCATTTTGGGTGGCACTTTTTTTATGTTTCAACTATGATGGAATATATCATCAATAAGGGGAAAATTATGTTAAAAAAGAGATTTATTGCACTATTACTTTTTCTTACAGTCCTATTAGGATTACCTATTTCACTAACTAATGTAGCAGCGGCCGCAGCACCCAAAGCTAAAAATCTTACCTCTGTGACACAAAGTGTGAATCACGCTTCGCCTGAAACACCAATCATTTTTTCACATCGTGGCAGTCCCTATAATAATCCAGATCATTCCTTTAGTGGTTACAATCGTGCTATTAAGGATGGTACTCAATACATTGAGCAAGACGTTTGGCTCAGCAAGGATAATAAATTATACGTTTCTCACGATGATAATTTGAAAAAATCGACTGGTTCTAACGTCACTATTTCTGAATCCACATCTGCCAAACTGGACAAAGTTAAATTACGCAATGGTGAAAAATTACATCAGTTGAAAGATGTCTTTAATCGTTATGGTAAACGAGTCCATTACATAATTGAAACTAAAAAGAACGCTGGCGACAATACTGACACTGAAAAAGCTCTTGCTAAAGAAATCAAAAAGTACAATATGAAGAATAATTTAATTATGCAAGATGAAAGTATTCCTGGTATCAAAGCATTTCATAAGTCTTTAAAGAATGTCCCAATCTTATGGTTGTTAGATTCTGTAACTGAACGTCAGTACAGTGAAGAGATCGATAATGCACCTCGCTACATCAAATTTATCTCTATTCGTTTGGAACAGTGGACACCTAAATTGATTAAACTAGCTCATAAGAATGGCTTCAAAACTAATGGCTGGATCATCGATACTTATAATGATAATTACACTGCCCTTAATACTCTAAAATTAGATAGTGTCTTTACTAATAACACCAAAGAGACTTCTCATCTAATTGATAAATGGAAGTAGTAGTATGCCGAATCAAGAAATTTTTTTAAAAAATATTTGTTACACTCCACTAGTTTTCGAACGTTTCAATAAAAAATTAAAGCTGGATTTATCAGAATCAGAAATCAAACAATTAGTTAACCAAATCATCAGTGCCGACAACACGACTTTCCAAAAGTCTGGAAAAAATTATTACTTGCGTCATGAAAAAATAGAATTAGTGATTAACTCTTTTAACTATCGTTTAATCACTGCTAACCGTTTATAAACAAAAAGCTGAAATCATTATGATTTCAGCTTTTTAATTTGTTTCCTTTACCATTCTTGGCAAAATTGAGAAGATAACTAATCCTACTAAGAATAAGGCACTCAACGAAGCAGCACCGATAGTTGATTTACCTGTTAATTGTGTAACGATAGCTACAATAAATGGTCCCATAACTGCTGAGAATTTACCTAAAATATTATAGAATCCATAAAATTCACTACCTGACTCTTTAGGAATAATTTTTCCAAAGTAAGATCTGCTCAAGGCTTGTAAACCACCCTGACTAGTACCTACTAAAATAGCTAAAACCCAGAAATCTAAGCTAGATTTTAGGTTTAGTGCGTACAGACAGATCAAAAGATAAACTACAATTCCTAATAAAATACCTTTTCTAGTCGAAGTTTTATCAGCAAACCATCCAAATAGGATCGAAAATGGTACAGCTATTAATTGCACAACCAGCATAACAATCATCAATTCTGAAGTTTTTATGCCGATATCCATCCCAATGGCTGTTGCCATCGTAAAGATTGTATCAACACCATCAATATAAAAGAAATACGCTACTAAGAACCACGCAACTTGTTTATATTGTTTAATATGTTTAATAGTTTGGAATACTCTTTTGAAACTGCCCTTTAAAGGTGAAGTTGTCGATTTAACAGAATATTTTTGAGTGACGTTCTTTTGTAGTGGTAAATAAAATACCAACCACCAAATGGCTGCTATTACAAAACTCCAACGAGCAATTCCGGTTCCATCCAACATCCCAAAGCCACTGGTTAATTCCAAAACAAGGAACAGAATAAAGGCGATAACTCCACCTAGATAACCATAGGCATACCCGTAAGTTGATATTTTATTCATTTGTTTATCGTCAGCCACATCAGTCAAAAAGCTATCGTAAAAAAGATTACTTACTGAGTAACCAATCGCTGACAAGACATAGACTAACAACAATAGTCGCCATTGCGATGCGGGAACAAAAACTAATCCTAATGTTGTCACTATTCCTAACCAACAAAACATACTCAATAAACGTTTCTTAAAGTGAGGATAATCAGCTAACGCACCCAGAAACGGAGCCAATAATGATACTAATAGCGTACTGAAACTATTAGCATATCCCCAATAAGCAGTAGAACTAGCGGCCGAAACATTATTTGCTGAAGCCATTGATTTGAAATACACTGGCAAAACAGCTGTCGTTACGATTATTCCGTAAGCAGAATTGGCCCAGTCATACATGATCCAGCTCCACTGTTCTTTGTTGATTTTTAAATTGACACTTCTTTTATTTTTTAAAGAAATCATCAATTATTACCCCCATCCATTTGCGCAAAGAAAATAAATTTTTATAACGCGAAGGAATTATAGCATGGGAAAAGCTTCTCTAGATATACAAAACAATAACTCTCTATCTTGGATTTTAGACTGGTAATACAGGTTTTTAGGGCCTAATCATTATTTATAAATATCGGTTGCACACAAAAACAAGCAGTAACTCGAAATGAGTCACTGCTTGTTTTTTATTTAATAGTGAATTGAGAGAAAATCTCTGCAATTTATTGCTCTCTTATTTTTCGATTCCTTTACCAACATACATGTCTTCAAGGATTTGTTTCAATTCAGAAATTAAAGGTTCTTTAGGATTTGTGAATGAGAATTGATCTCCGAATGCTGCTTCTGATAATGAATCAACATTTTCATCAAATTCCTTCTTATTAATGTAGTTATCTTTAAGGCTTAACTTAATGCCGAGTCCATGAGCAAGATCAACAATCTTTTGAACTAAGGCATCTTTCAAAGCTCTATCATCTTTACCTGACAAACCGATGTATCTAGCAATAGATGCATAATCTGAATCAGCTCTGAAACTTTCGTACTTAGGCCACATAGTGATCTTTGTTGGTTGTTCGAAGTTATAATTGATTACTTGTGGTAAGGCAATGATTGAAGCCAATCCGTGTCTGATGCCATAAACATTTGTTAAAGCATCTGTGATTGAATGACCGACACCAGCAAAGGCATTACCGAATGACATACCTGCAAGTGTTGACGCATTGTGCATTTCTTCTTGAGCATCCTTGTCACCACTAGCAGCTTTTTCTAGATTGTCAAAGACTAACTTAATAGCTTGTAATGCATATGGTCTTGTGTAATCTGAAGCCATATTGGCAACATAAGATTCAATGGCATTGTTCAAAACATCCATACCAGATTCAGCGATGATGTCTTTTGGCATTGTTTCAACAAATTGTGAATCAATGATAGCAACATCAGGTGTCAATGCATAATCAGCGATTGGGTACTTTGTACCTGTTTCTGTATCGATAATTGAACTAAATGGTGTAACTTCGGCACCAGTTCCATATGTTGTTGGAATAGCAACGAATTGTGCTTTCTCAGGCTTAGGGAACTTGTAGGCACGTTTTCTGATATCAATGAAGCCTTGTTTTGCACCAAAGAGATCAACATCGGGATGTTCATAGAACAACCACATGTCTTTGGCTGTATCCATTGTTGTACCACCACCTAATGCAATAATTGTATCAGGCTTGAATAAATTCATTTGAGTAACACCACGTTTTACAACATCTGTTGTTACGATGTTATCAACGTCTGAGAACATTGAATATTCAACGTGGAACTTGCTGCGTTTCAATTCATCGGTAATAGTATCAACGAAACCAAGTTGAACCATGACAGGATCACAAACGATAAAGGCTCTCTTCATACCTTCAAGATCTTCTAGATAACGAACTGAAGTCTTTTCATAGTAAACTCTTGGTTGTTTAATCCATTGCATATTATTTCTCCGTTTTGCGATTGTCTTAATATTAAGCAAATCAAATGAAGATACGTTATGAGAAATAGAATTCTTCCCCCATGAACCAGTACCAAGAGTAAGTGATGGGATCATTTCATTGTAAAGATTACCAATACCACC
This sequence comes from Companilactobacillus sp. HBUAS56275, assembly GCF_036913655.1. NCBI lineage: Bacteria > Bacillati > Bacillota > Bacilli > Lactobacillales > Lactobacillaceae > Companilactobacillus > Companilactobacillus sp. HBUAS56275. Next base: position 41,648 of record NZ_JAYKKK010000008.1, on the reverse strand, counting down.
AATAGCAGCAGGTGTATTTACTAAGACACGACTAGCTTTCATCTTAATACCAAATTCAGTAGCTAAGTCCTCATCCATTGTGTGAATACCGACTGTGTGGCCTAAACCACCAAAGTGTAATAGCTCATCAGCCTTTTCAAAGCCTTCCTTGTGTCCAGCAACTTTATAAACTGAAAGAACAGGTGATAGTTTTTCAGCTGAAAGTGGTTCGTCAGGACCAACCTTTGAAAGTTCAACACCAAGTACTTTAGTATCATCAGGAACTTTGATACCGGCTAATTTAGCGATAGCAACAGCTGACTTACCGGCAATAGGACCTTTAACTCCACCTTCTGGTCTAAACATTGCGTCAGCTAATTTCTTGTAATCTGACTTCTTAATGAAGAAAATCTTATTCTTTTCAAATAGTGATTTTACTTCGTCATAAATATCGGCATCAACGATGGCACTGTTTTCAGAAGCACAAACCATACCATTATCAAAAGTCTTTGATAGAACAATATCGTTAACAGCACGTTTGATGTTAGCAGTCTTTTCAATATATGCAGGGCCATTACCAGGACCAACACCTAAAGCAGGTTTACCAGTTGAATAAGCGGCTTTAACCATACCAGGACCACCAGTAGCTAATACACTAGCAACACCTTCGTTATTCATTAAGTAAGAAGTAGCTTCAATACTTGGCTTTTCGATCCATTGAATGACACCTTCTGGGGCACCAGCATCAATGGCAGCTTTTAACATAACTTTAGCGGCGGCAACAGAACAATTTTGAGCTTGGGGATGGAAACCAAAGATAATCGGATTACGAGTCTTCATAGCAATCAATGACTTGAACATTGCAGTTGAAGTTGGATTAGTAACAGGAGTAACACCTGCTAAAACGCCAAGTGGTTCAGCGACTTTGATCAAACGGTGTTCCTTATCATCTTCGATAATACCAACGGTCTTATCACGTTTGATTGAGTGCCAAATTTCTTCTGTAGCGTACATATTTTTAATAACTTTATCTTCAACCATTCCACGGCCAGTTTCTTTATAAGCTAACTTAGCTAATTCAAAACTAGCGTTTAATCCAGCGATGGCCATTTGGTGAACAATATGATCAACTTGCTTTTGAGTAAAACCATCCATAATATCCAAAGCCTTATGAGCTTTAGCAACCATGGCATCAATACCAGGTTTTACATCTTCTTTTTCATCTGATTTTGTAGAAACTTTTGTATCTTTGGAACCTTTCAACATCTGATTACCTCCAAGATTTAAAAATTCATATTTGTTAACTAATTCACGTTTTATCTTATCACTGTACAATCAATGTTCAAGCCATTTTGTTTAAAAACTCTAAGTAAACGTTTCCACGTTGATATATCAACACCTAAACAATTATCTCTACAAAAAAATTAATTTCACATCACTTTTTAATTGTGAATATTTCTTCACAATCTCATCATAATGCCTGTCTCATGTTGCTTTTTGATTCACAAAAAAAGAGCTGAAATCGGATTCAGCTCTTACTTGTGAAACTTTTTATCTTTCTTAATGAGATGTTTTGTCGTTTGATGTTAGATTTTATTTGTTTCCGATATAGATTGATTATAGGCATCAACCTCCCTTTTAGATGGGAATTTCGTTTAGGTTAGTTACTTTTGAATACATTTTGTATTGTGAAGGTTTTTGAGGTTTGTTTAAAATAATTTCTCGTTCCACATAAAATTATTTTTTCTATTCTCAATAGTTTTTCTTCTAACTCTAAATAACCATACCTCAAGACCTCAAACCATTCTTCTTGGCTGTTCTTCTCAAGTATGCTGCCTAAATGGGCTCCGCAAGGGCAACCTCCCGTGATTTGCTACAGTACTGAAATTGCACGCATAGTACGCGTGCGATTCCAGTACTTAGGCAAATCCTCAGAGGTCAAACGCCCTTGCTCCGCCCTCTCTCTATCTAAACATTGTCTTAGTAGCACGTGCCATTACTTTAGGATCTTTCTCGTAATGATGCATTGGTGTCATTTCTGACAATGGAATATTCAACAATGTATATACGGCACGTTGTGCTGCACGGAATGAATATTGTTCTGTAAAGACCATATCGAATGGTTGTTCACAGAATTGACTAATGAAGGCTAAGTTCTTGCTTCCCTTTGGAACTACATCTGGACGATCTCCGACGGCTCTTTGATTAAACATTGCACTTGCATATGGTAGGTGAACTGGAATTACATTGACAATACTATCCATAATTTCTTGTGTATGATTCTTGATATTGTCTTTGCTTGGGTCTACTTCTGCTAGATGTCCTAGTAATTCTTCTAGCATTTCTTTACCTGTCATTTCCATTACAGGCTTTTGAACGTAGTCACCGTTTCTTCTTGGATACATGAAGTAACCCCAGAATGTTGACTCATTTGGCTTTTGTGCCTTGAAGTGTGGTTGATGGTGTACAACGATTGATAACAATGGCGTACTGTTGATCCATGTATTCAAAGCATTTCCGGGTTCTTGTTGTGTGATACGTGAAATTTCATTTACTAAGAAGTGGCTGTTTGTTGTGACTGTGAAGCTGACCCATTCACTTTGTGTACGATCACCGAAGAATTTGTCAGGATTACCTAATGAGTAGAACTTTTCGGCTGCTTTCTTCCAAAGTGCTGCACTAGGTGCATAATCCATATTTTCCTTAAATGGTGTGTTGAAGTCGCCAAGTGCTGAACTATCAGTAATTGAACCATTAGTATCAAAGACTAGGTCGTTTTCGGCAATATCGATATGTCCTTCTTTGTTATCGTTATCAACTTCTTCGTACTTGAGTCCAGTAACGATAATATCATCTTGAAGTGGTGTGTCTTTGAATTCAAGGTCGGTAACCTTACGGTTGTTGATGAATGTTACGCCACGATCTTCCAAGTACTTGCGCATTGGCAAGATGATACTTTCAAATTGGTTATATGGACTTCTTGTAACACCTTCCAGTGTATTGATACGACTGAATTCAAGAATCATACGATTCATGTAACGACGTAATTCAACGGCTGAACTAGCACGTTTGAAAGCAAATGTTGTTTGCCACATGTACCAGAAGTTTGTTGTGAAGAAGTGTGGACTGCTTGCAAACCATTCTGCAATACTGATGTTATTTAATTTTTCTTCATCTTTTTCAGGCATCAACATCAATTTAGACAATAGGTAACGATCCTTGTTGTCAAATTGCATATGTCTGTAATTATCTTTATTAGGTTTTACACGTGGACCGTTTTCATCGATCAAACGGCCAACATCATGTGTTGGATGAGCGTGGTCAAAATTCAAAATGTCATCTGTAACTGTTTGTCCAGGATGGTCCAATGAAGGTACCGAACGCAATACATCCCATAGGTTTTCGAATGTTTCTTCGTTGAGCATTCTACCACCCTTTGCTAAAAATCCTTTGCTGTTCGATAAAGCTTGGTTACCATATTCTGTTTCATAGTCCTTAACTGCGGCACCATCGTTTGCACCGTGGTCTTCTAGACCCATCATAGTAATTTGATCGCCATTAAATCCCCCATCACGAATCAAATAAATACCAGCTGCTAAATTACCAACACCTGTACCAATCATGTAGGCTTTTCTTGTCATATCATGAACCTCCATTCCAAATTTACTCTTTTCTATACACCCTTAATATAACAGTAAAAATAAAAAAGTAAAGGCTTACATTGCATTATTGGCAACATTTTTAATCTATTTTTTAACATTAAAAAAGGAATCAAAACAACTTAAATTTGTTTTAATTCCTTGATTTTTTCATTATTTACTTTGTTAGTCTAACTACATCGCGAACGATCATCAATTCTTCATCAGTTGGAACAACCAAAACATCAGTTGTTGAATCTTTTGAACTGATAACATGAATTCCTTTGCCATTTTCATTAGCATCCTTATCGATCTTCATACCACGATAATTAAAGTGATTTACAATTTCTTCACGAATTGCGGCACTACCTTCGCCAACACCAGCAGTAAAGATCAACGCGTCAACTCCACCCAAGAGCGCAATATATGAACCAATATATTTAACAATTCGATTGACAAAAATATCGATAGCTAACTCGGAACGGTGATTTTCACTTCTTGTAGCTAACAAATCACGCATATCTGGAGATATACCGGAAATTCCTAGTAAACCTGATTTTTTATTTAAAATATTTACCATTTCATCTGGATCAGTGATCTTCTTCTTTTGCATCAAATAGGCAACCAAAGAAGGATCAATATCACCTGAACGAGTACTCATAGTAATACCAGCTAATGGCGTGAAGCCCATGGAAGTATCAACTGATTTACCATTCTTAATTGCATCAATAGATGCCCCACTACCAAGATGAGCTGAAATGATTTTAAGATCGGAGATTGGTTTCTGTAAATAATCAGCAGCCGCTTGCGATACATAACGATGACTTGTACCGTGTGCTCCAAATTTACGAACACCATATTTCTCATAATATTCGTAAGGAATACTATATAAGTAATTTACTGGATCCATCGTTTGATGAAACGAAGTATCAAAGACTGCCACTTGAGGAACATTTGGCAAAATCTTTTCAAATGCTTCAATACCAGTAGCTTGACTAGGATTATGTAGCGGAGCAAATTCAGAAAGATCTTTGATTTGCTTAATTACTTGTGGCGTTATTACGGCAGAATCTTTGAAAATACTACCACCAGCAACCACACGATGCCCTACTCCAGTAATTTCGTCATAACTCTTGATGATTTTTAATTCAATTAGTTTATCAAGCATTTTATTAACTGCAGTTGCGTGATCAGGAATATCCTCTTTTTCACTGATCTTCTTGCCGTTATACTTAATTTCAAAAACTGAATCTGGCAATCCCAAACGATCTACCATCCCTTTGGCAATAACCTTTTCATCAGGTACTGTATATAGTTTCCATTTTAATGTAGAGCTACCAGAATTAACGGCCATGATTTTAGACATTTAATCTCACCTAACCTTTAAAATTTTTTGCCCAGCTTTGCAACTGGTCTTTAAATCCCTCAAACGACTTTGGGTTATTGGTGTCAGGTATTGTGCCCATCAAAACATTTCCTACTTGTTTAGCATTACCGCCATGTTTTTGTAAAACTACGACTGCTTTTTGTGCCTCTTTAGAAGCAAACAAAGTTGCGGGTAAATCTAAAACAGCTTGCAAATAAACGCTTGAAACCATCCATTCAGATAGCTTCTTTGCTTGGTCAGTTTGGAAAATTTGTGAAGGTACAATAAATATACCAATTCCACCGTCATTTAAATTATTCATAGTTTGTTCAATCAACAAATGGTGAGCATATGAATGTCCCTCGTCTGATCTCGTCTTGAAGTTCTTAGCATTATCATCAATTGGATAATAACCAACTGGTAAATCAGCTACTGCCAAATCAATATCAGTAATATCCCAATCAGCGACACTATCTTGATGATAAGCATCCAAATTAAGATTCATTACTTCACTAAAGGCTTTAGTTAGTGAAACTAAAGCATCATCATTATCAAGTGCTGCCGCATTGATATTAAATTTGTCAGTCATATTCAATTGTTCAATGACTTCAATCAGTAAGTTACCTGTTCCAACAGTCGGATCGACTATGTTCACATCTTTCTTATTTTGAACATTTAATATTTCATAAGCAATTAAGCTAGCTATCAAGCCGATTGCATCTGGAGTCATCAACTTATTGACTTCAGTTTCATCTTCTTTTTGAGCTTTAATAATTGAAATTGTAATTGCTTGCTTCAACTGAAGTGGAGTTAAACTTAAATTCTTCATTTCCGTATAGATATTTTCTAGCTTGGCGACGGTTTCTTTATCGGGAACTCCGTTCTCGACGTAAACGCTACCATCGGAAATATCAGTCAATGTCTCAGCGAGCGATTCAATGTTACTAACCCTTAAAGCCCCTTTCAATAAAGAATTAGCTTGATTCATCTTATCAAAATATGTTTGCATATCTTTTTCTGACATGGTTAACCTCTTTGCCTAATAATTAGAATTTTAACGTTGTAAGCGATTTTATTCAAGGATTCGTTAATTCACAATAGTATATTTTATTACTTTTATTAAAACTATTGTTAATTTGTTGCTCATAAATCTCGTCTAAACGCCGGTATCCCGAGATTTGTTCACCAATCAAATTACTAGTATATCCCACGACTAAAATTGCGACCGATAATATTAAAATACTGTTCAATAAAACCGCGCCACTTCGTCTATATTTTTCGTTCATCCAACGTTAAGTACATTTCAGATTTTTCACCGGCTTTGTTCACTGTTGTTATGATAACTAAATTTGAACCTTTTTCAATCTTAATTTCTTTCTGATTCATCAAAATGGGTTCGTGTCCACCAGCAACAGCAGTCTTATATCGTAACATTTTATTACCCTCATTTCCAAAGATATCAAAAACAAAAGCCGGATGACTTTTGCCAAGCCACTCCGGTTTTGTATAAATTATATGTTTATTTGTTATTTCATCTATTTTTAAGGCGTGATCCAACTCACTTTGGAGTTTTTCTTGAGTCACATGCCAACGCAATTGATCTTTAAAAGTAGTGTGCTGTACTGTCCGCATTATTAATAATGACTGCTGTAAAATACCCAGGGTCATTAAAGTTATCATCAACGCTAAAATAGATTCATACAGAACAAAACCTTTTCGCTTAACTTTTGACTTGATAGACATGATTATTTACCTTAACTTGATAGACATTTCCAATCTGTTGATAATTGTAAATTCTGTTTTTTATCGTTACTTGATTGGGAACGTCCTTATTTTTTAAATGCAACAAAATTATTTTATGGGCGTTGACTCTCTGCTCCCACTCATTGATCAATTTAAACTGTTCACTAACGCAGATTGAGAGCATAAAAATAATCATCAAAGAGATTGTTAAAGAGGTCAAAGCTTCAACCAGAATAAAACCACTACGTCTTCTCAATGATTTCACCCCATCCCATTTGAATTCGATATTCATATTTTCGGTGTGTTAATTGAGATGTAAAAATGATTGTTCTAGGACCTGATTGTCCTGATTCCCCAATAAAGTAATCTATAGGACCATTAGTATTTTTTAAGGTTTTAGGCAAAGTCTTCTTCTTAAAAATTGTTTTGCCATTGGCTGCATATCTTATAAAAGTAATTTTATTTTCTCTAATCCTTAATCCAGCGTATTCATGATAAAGATAAGAATAATTCATCTCATTTTTAAAAGAATTTTTAAACCACTCTAGTCCCTCTTTTTCTTCAATTTGAGCCTGATAATCTTTAAGGTTCCACACTGATACAGCAATCAGACCGCAAACAATTGCTAAACCAATTACCGTTTCAATTAATGTGAAGCCTCTTTTACCAGTGTCCATTCTCCAGTGTCTTTATCTTTCTGCAAATTCAAATTTGATAATCTCTTAACTTGTTTTTCAGATATATAATTGTCTTTTTTTAAATTATCTATGGTTACATCATCATCTGAATGGTTCTCAGAATATAATTCAGCTTGATTAATGATTGTGGTCTGCAAAGCTTCATTTGATTTCTCATTGGCATTATCACGTTGTTTCGTTAAATTAGGAATCATAATCAAAAGCAACAGTGAAATTATGAACAGAACGATAACCATTTCAATTAAAGTAAAACCTTTTCTTATTTTATTCATCATGAGATTCCTTTCATCATTCCATAAATTGGTAATAAAACTATCAAATAAGTCACCACGATAATAATCGCGATAATGGCAAAGAGAATTGGTTGCACTAATCCTAGTAATTTTTTGAGATTACGTTGTGTTTCTTCAAATTTTAATTCCGACATTAACAAAATATCTTGAGCTAATGCCGTTCCACTCTCTCCCGCCTGTAAAATGATTTGTAACTGTTTTGGCAATAATGGTTCCTGCTCAATCAATGACAAGAGACTTTTACCACCAACCAAACTATTAATGAATTTATCTGCTAGATGTTCCTGAATAGAGCCTTTTTGAAAATGGTTATTCTTTTCACAGATACTGTACAGATTCATTCCGTTGGCTAACTGCATCCCTAATCCTTGCAGAATCAAGAAATAATAAAAGCTTTGATAAATTCTCCCCACGGAAGGTAGCTTCACAAGAAAAAGTGCTCGAGAATATTCATCCTTCCTCTTGAGAAAAATTATTAAGCCTACTGTACCCAAAATTATTAAAAATAATCCTAATAAGATTGCTCCTAGAAACAGATTTATCGCGCTGTCCCCACCTGAAACTGACAATTGCGGCACAATATAGAGTTTCATTCCAACTAACATTGTTATTAAGAACATCAAAATAAAGCAGGGATAAGCTAACAATTCTTTGAATTTATTCTTCTGTTTAGCCTGATCCTGTAACAAAATCCCAGTCTGTTCCAAAGCTTGTGCCAATTTTCCGTGGTCTTGCGCAATGATCAACTGGTTATAAACGACGGTGGGTAAATTAAAATGGATCAATGACTGAGAAATCATCTTCCCTTGACGTAAATCATGATAAATTAATTCGAATACTCCCACGTTATCATCCAACAAACGAAGACAATTAATTGAATCACCCAGTGAAAATCCATTCTTCAAGAGTTTACTAATCAAAATTAAATACTCAGCTTTTTTCGCCATCGTAAGTTTTTTAGCCATAAATATATTCCTGATAAGTAGTTTGATCAATTCGACCACACTGATACGCTTCTTCCAACATAGATTGCCAATGCTTATCGACAACTTCATCTTTTAAATATTTCTCAATTTGGGGTGCATCCAAAGTATCGATGAATAATTCTAATTCCTGAAAAGTTGGTACTAGCCGCTGATAGGAAATAAGATTTATCCCATTCAAAATATCGATTTCATCAATGCCAAATTGACGTAACCTCTGTAAAATTGAATATTTGGATTTCCCATGAATCGTTGACATAACGGTATAGCCGCACAGAGCCGCTTGAATGGCCTGCTGTGCTGTTTTCTTATCTCTGATTTCACCTATGATCAATACTTCTGGACGATGACGTAAACTCGTTTTTATCAGCTCTTCATAGGTCATTCCCGCCTCATCATTGACTTGTAACTGCAAGAAACTATCTTCAACAATTTCAATTGGATCTTCAATGCACATAACTTTTTTAGTAAGACTCAATTGACGACCCAAAGTGTACATTAAAGAAGTTTTCCCTGAACCCATCGGACCGGAAAATAACATCATTCCTTTTTGCTGAGCAATCGGCAGAATTTTCTGAATGATTTCTTCATCTACCACTGAGTTAAATTCCTGTGGATAAATTAACCGTACTACCATTGACTCACGATTCTGAAAATCACCAACTGCGGAAATTCGAATAAATATCCGCTTATTTTGATAATTAAAATTAAAAGCTCCCTTCTGTGAACGTCTACGTTCAGAAACATCCAATCCTCCGTTAAACTTTAAAAAATTCATAATGGCAAAACTTTCATCATTAGTTAGATCAGCCACTGTATAATTCTGGAAAGAATTACTGGCCTCGATATGATAGAAGTTGTCATGTGGAAAAAAATAAATATCTGAGATTTTATTAATGCATGCTTCCGTTAACAAATTATTGACCATCGATTCTGCTGTCATCGAATGACCCCCTTTCAGGTAAAAATTACGAAGAAAAGGATAAAAAAGCTTTCAGCAATATTTAGAAATTTTAGATTAAAAAACGGCCACTACTAGGTGCTCAAAGCATGTATATATACTTTGATATCTTAATAGTGACCGTTCGTATTTATTATTTAAATTTGAATAAGGAGGAGAAACTAGCCTAATTTAATTCCTGAATCTTTCAATGCCGCATCAACGACATTCATAACGATCATGCTGTGTTGCATTCTTTCACTAGCAGCTTTCGTATCATGTTGTTCAATCATTTGGTTAAAGTTTTTAAACTCTTCATACATACGGTGTGGATGAACTTTCTTATCTACTTGTTCAGACTCGGCACCATTTAATTGTTCGTTATAATCTTTCATCACGTTCGTTGGTCCATCAACGACAATTGATCCTTTATTACCCTGGATAGTTGAAGTAACCTGAGCTGAACAATCTTTAGCAGCGATGCAGACCACCTTAGTTTCAGGATAGTCGAGTACCAAAATACCAGAAGTATCAATTCCACGTGTCACATTAGCATAGTAGTGCACTGCTTTAGGAACACCCATTAAACCAATAACAAAATGAATGTTGTAAATATTCAAATCCATCAAGGCACCACCACCCTTTTTAGGATCGAAAACAGGTAAAATTTTTCCTTCTAAAAAGGCGTCATAACGGTGCGAATACTGTGAATAATTACATTCAATTACTTTTAAAGAACCTAATTCTGGTAAGGCATTCTTCAAGGATCGATAATTAGATAAGTATTGATTTGTAATGGCTTCAACTAAAATTAGATCCTTATCTTGAGCCAACTTATTCAGCTCCTCTAATTGAGTAGAATTCAATGTAAATGGCTTTTCACAAATAACATTTTTTCCAACTTCTAGAGCCATCTTTGAAAACTGATAATGTAAGAAATTAGGTAGTGCTACATAGACCGTATCGATCTCTGGATCAGCTAAGCACTCCTTTGCATCGGTATAAATTTTCTTGATTCCATCGTTCTTTTGCAATTCTTCCATCGTTGGTAAATCCTTAGGCGTCCCCATAATGGCGGTCAATTCTATTTCAGGAAGATCATGAATCATTGTGAGAAAGTCCTTAACGATCATTCCCGCTCCAAATATTGCTAATTTCATTATTGATTCTCCTTTTCTTCCGTAATTTCTTTTATACCAGTTTCAAGCATGTGCATTTGATAGATGGTCTCTTCATCTTTAACTGTCTTTGGTTGGCCGTTAATAATGGCATCGTACAATCCTTGATAAACACGACTATAATCGCCTACTTCAGAAACAACTTTTTCCTGATGATACTGATTATCGTCATCCAGATAAGTTAACATTCCATAATCCTCTGGACGATCCAAGCCAAAATCAGCATGATCTGGCATATAGAAATGTTTTAAATCAACTTCTTGACGATCCATATCCTGTTTCACAAAAACGCCTTTTTTACCATAAACAGTGAAACTAGGACGAGGTACTAGCCTGAAAAAACTCGATTTCACTGAAACTTTCATAATTCCGTAATACATGTCAATATCAAAGTAATCGTTCATTCGATTTTTACCCAACAATTGACGAATATCATAGTGAACCTTATCTGCTTTGCCAAAATATGAAATAATTTGATCTAATGTATGGCAGGCATGTCCGTATAGGAAACTATGTCCAACTGAAAACTCTTTTTCACCTTCAGGAATATACGGACGGAAATAGTCATACGTCGATTCAATTTCTAAGATGTCCCCAAGTTTTCCACTTTCAATTACTTTCTGAACGGTCAGAAAATCAGAATCATAACGACGATTTTGGTAACATTGAATTAACAAATGTTTTTCCTTAGCCAATTGGAATAATTCTCTGGCTTGAGCCTCTGTTTCCGTAAATGGTTTCTCCACTAGAACATTCTTATTATGATCAAGAACTTCTTTAGCGAGCTTGTAATGGACTCCTGCTGGAACTGATAAAACAACTAAATCTATTTCGGGATCGTTATAAATATCATTTACATCAGTTGTATACTGAATGCCGTCAATTTTTTTCCACACTTCATGACTAATATGACGAGCATAGATTGTTTTTACTTTAATTTGATCCTTTAATTTTAATGAAAATGGCAAGTGATATCGATTAGCACTCTTCCCATTTCCGATATATGCGATGGTCAATTTTTTCATAATAATTCCTCCTCGTATCCATAAATACACTCTACAGGCAAAATTATTTCTTGATAACCTTTTGCCATGAAACTGGTCACAATGAACAAGAATAAATATTAATTACACCAAACTCATAAACATTATGTTCAATAGATTCGTTATAATCAGTACAAAGGAGATTTACCCATGCTTTTTTCAGATAGAATCACTCACGTTCAAGATTTAACTGACAATGAACAACGAATTGCCAAATACATCGAAAATAATTTAACCGCCGTTTCCACTATGTCCATTCAAACCCTGGCTTCCAAGACTTACACATCCCATTCTGCCATTGTTCGTTTCGCCCAAAAGTTAGACTACAGTGGCTTTCGAGCTATGCGCCAAGACATCACTAAAGATGTGCAACAAAACATCACCAAGCTGAACGCCGTTGATGCTAATTTCCCTTTTTCATCAGAGAATACCGCCGTTGAAATTGCTAAAAATATTTCTGATTTAACTATCAATGCCGTCAAAAGAGCCTTAGCTCAATTAACTGAAAAAGAATTAACCGCTGCAGCCACTAAAATTATGAATAGTAATCGACTAGTCCTCTTTGCTATCGGTGATACTCAAATTCGTGCCCGGGGATTTCAAAGCAAATTAGTCAAAATCAATAAGTTTGCCATTATAGCTGAAGAATACAGCGATGAATCTTGGACCTCAGTTAATCTGAATGAAAATGATCTAGCCATCTTTCTCTCTTATACCGGAAACAGCTCCAACTATCTAAAACTGATCAAATTTTTACATCAACAAAAAGTCCCAACGCTTTTAATAACTGGCAATCCCGACAGTCAGATGATTCAATATGCATCCCAAACTATTTCAATCGTTCAAAATGAATATAATATCTTCAAAGTCAGCACTTTTGCCTCACAGATCACCTTTGAATATTTATTGGATACTCTTTTTGCCATTGTCTACGCTAAATCTTATAAAAAGAACCTGATTAAATTACAGAGCAACTACGAAAAACTAACTTCCAATGACATTCTTGATAATATTTCAGACGACAAAAAAAGATCGTAAACAAATTGTTTACGATCTTTTTAGTTAAAGAACTTATTATTCATCATCAGCATCTGCAGCAGCAGTATAAACTTCTGAAACATCTTCATCATCTTCAAGTTGATCAATCATATGTTGAAATTGTTCTTTTTTCTCTTCTGGAACTGGTGTTGTGTTTTGTGGAATCATTGTCAATTCTGAATCGGCAAGTTCATAACCCTTTTCGATTAAACCATCACGAACAGCTGCGAATTCTTTAGCTTCCGTATAGATTTCATAAGCGTCATCTGATGTTTGTAGATCATCGGCACCTAAGTCCATGATATCCATCAAAACTGTATCCTCATCTTGAGTATTCTTTGAACGATCCAAGACGATATAACCTTTACGGTCGAACATGTAAGCAACTGAACCACTTGAGCCCATGCTTCCTCCGTTACGGGTAAATGCAACACGTACGGCAGAAGCAGTTCTGTTCTTGTTATCTGTTAAAGCTTCTACTAAAACTGCAACTCCACCTGGAGCATAGCCTTCGTATGTAACTTCATCATAATGTTCATCACTGCCACCTTCAGCCTTGTCTAAGGCACGTTTGATGTTGTCCTTTGGCATATTAGCTGCACGAGCTTTATCTACGATTAAACGAAGGGCAGCATTATCGTTAGGATCGGCACCACCCGATTTAGCTGCCATGAATAACTCACGAGACAGCTTTTGGAAGATTTTACCACGTTTTGCATCTTGGGCATTTTTTCTACCTTGGATGTTATGCCATTTTGAATGTCCTGACATTTCTGTTTCCTTCTTTCATGATTATTGTAAACCGCATATAATTTTATCAAAGTAACACTGTTATTTCAATATTTGTAGCGTAAATAAACGCTAAAAAATAATATTTATTTGCCATATTGATGAGTCTTCCTGATATCGATTACAATTACCGTCAATATGCCAATCGTCATCCCTAAAATTGTTAGAAAATCACCACTCTTATTTCCCGCCTCAGGAAGCATTTTTACACTCGGTTGTAAAAAATTAGGATTGTATTTAGCAATACTAGATTTATAACTCGATTCTATTCTTAGTTTCTTTTTGGGCTCAACCGGACCTGAAATACTGTAGACGTTGCCAAACATTATAATCGTGCCCCGTTTAGGAAATGAGTCTTCTAATGACGGCTCATTGGCTTTATTCACAGCATTAGTACTGTCCTTCAAATCCTGAGTCAAGTTTTTGTTAGGAACCTTGGTATTTTGATCCACATTAACATCATTCTTGTTATCACCAGTTGTAGGATCAGCCGTCATAACAACATCATGACTGTTCAGATAAACTTTATAGGTTCCACTATATTCTTTTCCATCAGTTGTGGAATTCGCATCCCAATGAAATTCAAATTCCCTAGTACCAGCTGGAATAACAAATTTATCCGTTTTCTCATCATAGACGACATTATTGGTCAAATTGGAAATATTAATATCCTTATTAGAGATAACACCATTGAGATAATCTGAAATATTATCCTTTTTAACATCCGCACTGATATCCACTGATTCATCAAGTGAAGAATTACTTTTATTATCGTGTTCAGTACTTGGTGTCAAAAAATTGGTCACGGAGCTTGACGAGTTAACTTCTGACGTATTCAAATCATCAGCACGTATAACAACTACTTGGTAAAACAAATAAATAATCAAATTCAATCCGACCGCTACAATCACCGCTAATCTTCTATCAATATTTATATTTGTCATACTACTAAACCACCTTGTAATTATGAAACCGTATGCATATATGTTTAAACATATAATACAACTTCTATCACAAGTTTTTATATTTTTTGCCTAAAAAAACGCAATGCAGGAATTTGCATCACGTTAAAAAAATCAATTATCTTTCAAGATCATCAACCTTCAGAGTTTCCGTTTCTTTAACAGTATCAGTAGCGGCAATAACTGAGCTAGCAACATCATCAACTAACAAACTACGATGTGGACCTTCACCCTTTTTGTATTGATCTGCTGGATACATAGCCGATGGACGCGCCAAGATAGAAATAAAATCACGTTGTTTCAAATAATCTTCGGCATCCCGTTTAGTTGTAAAGAGTCGACGGTCTGGAAATGCAGGATCATCGTCGATGGAAATAAAAATAAAGATAGGAACTTTTTGTCTTTCAGCGGCATCGGCAATATTTAAAGCTGTTTGATAATTGACCTTCTCATACGTCATACCTTTATCAAGATGTTCCATGTATTCACCCACGGTATCAACTAAAATATCAGCACCAGCTAAATATTTTTCCCAAGGAGCATCTTTATCCAATGGATCACCCATTTCCCAATCAATTTTGTCATACCAATCGACATCTTTATCTGGACGTCCTGAGCGGGAAATACTTACTACACTGTCGCCTCTATCGAGGAATTGTTTTGCAAAAACTCCTCCCACATAGCCGTTTGCACCTAAAATCACTACTTTCTTTGCCATAATGATCACTTCTTCTAAATTTATTTTTTATTTAAAATCACTAAAAGCTGTATCAATCGCTTGATAATCTTCTTTACTTAGATGGATATCCCAGGACTTAGCATTTTGTTCCACTTGCTCAACAGTTCTAGCACCTGGGATTACGATTGAAATATCTGGATCCATCATGTACCAAGCCAACAACAATTGCGTGACAGTTGCGTCATACTTAGCGGCAATTTTTTTAACCGGATCAAGTGACGTTACAATTTGTCCAAACTCCTCTTTTGAAAAACGTGGAACTTTGGCATAATCACTTGCTTGATATTTTCCGGTCAAAGTACCAGAAGCCAAAGGAAAGTATGGTACGAATGAAATATTGTTTTCACGTAAATAAGGAAACAGCTCTTTTTCAGCATTGCGATGAACCAGACTGTAATTATCTTCTACAACATCGACGAAACCGTCTATATTGGCTTCTTTGATTTGATCTAAAGTAAAGTTAGAAACCCCAATGGCTTTGATCTTATCAGCTTCACGCATATCTTCCAAAGCTGAGAGAGCTTCAGCCTTAGGTGTATCTTTATCTGGAAAATGTATATAAAAAATATCTATATAATCAACTTTTAATCGTTCAAGAGCTTGATCCACAGACTTCTTTAAAAACTCCGGGGAATTATTAATAGCATAATCACGCTCTGGATCTTGAGCAGCCTTGGTCGCTATTACAATGTCACTACGATCATAATGCTTAATAACGTCACCAATGATTTCTTCCGAACGACCTTTGCCATATGCATACGCCGTATCAATAGTCGTCATTCCCGAATCGATAGCTTTTTTGACAAGTCCAAAGCCATCGGCATCTTTAACGTCTTTGTAGATATCACTCTTCCCAACTTTGTTAGTACCTAGGCCCATTTTACGACTCAATACTGACGTTTCACCGATCTCTACCACATCGTCATCCATGTTCATAAGCCCGATACCTCCTTCTAAAAATTTTAACCACATGATATAGCATTTTGGGCAAAAATAATAAGATTATGCTTTCGCATAATCTTATTATCTGGAGCTTATTTAATTGAAAAAATTTTATTCTTATCCTTATGTTTTATAACAAAATACAGTATCAGTACAACGACAACTGAGCCCAACAAAGCGCCCGAACTATCAAGGATTACGTCCACTACTGAAGGAGTTCTACCTCCAGTTAAACCTTGGTGAAATTCATCAAAAGCGGCTAATCCCGTTGCAGATAACCAAGGAATAATCGTTTGTAAAAGCCAGTTATCTTTAAAATATGTATACAAAGCTAAGCACAAAAATACTCCTAGAGCCAAATAAATACCGAAATGAGCTCCCTTTCGTATAAAGAACTCGACAAAATGGTAATAGCCATCATTCTCAATCGATTGAACCTTACCACCATAGGTAAAATGAATTCCTTTTAAAGCATTAGCAAAAGGTCTTCCGGATAAATATTTTTCTAAAAAAGGCACTGAAGTCTGTTCCTTATAGGTCATTGACGAACTGTAGAAAAGAATAGCTTCAATTAAAACTACTATTCCCCAGAACCATTTTTGTTTTGTTTTCAAACTATTCATTGACTAATTATTTTCCAACTTAACTGTTGCATTGATCTCTTTAGCATCATCGAAATAACCAGAATAATACAATGAATGAGTTGCCCAATAATACATAACAGTTGAGAAAATCAATATAACAACGAAATCCATTGGATACTTAATCAAATTCATTCCACCAAAGTCTGATCCACCAATCCAAGAAATAATTGATAAACCAAACAGATGAACTATCAGCCACAAACTGGCATATAATTTCTGCTTAAACTCTTTAAAACCACGACGATAATCGTAAACAAAATAGATTGGCAAACCAACGATAATGATTACGATAACCTCTACGGTCGTTGGGAACATAGCCCAATAAATTGCCAAACTAATTAAATCAAAAACAACTGGAGCTAGAATTTTCATTCCTTTAATTTTTGTTGGTCGTCTTAATTCCGGACCCATTTTACGCAAACTTCCTGCCACAACTGGACCTGATAGCAAGGAAATCAACGTTGATGCTGCAACTACACGTGATAGTAATGACCAATTCTTAAATAGTAAAATCAAAATGAAACTGACCACAAAATCGACCATTAAAGCTATCCGTGGCGAATTGTATTTGTTATTCGAATTGCTCAAGAACAATGGCAAATGCTTATTCTTAGGCATCGATGATAATGATTTGCTTGCTGAAGATGCAAAAGCAATTCCGCTACCGACCGGTGAAATAAAGGCTGTGAAGTAAACCAATGTCGATAACCAATAAATATTCAACAAGATAGCCAAATCAGCAAATGGTGAATTAAAGTTGATCTTTGACCAACCACCATTAACAATTGACTGTGGCAATGCTCCGATAAAGACAATTTGTAATGCGATATAAATCAAAGCACTGATCAATAACGATAAAATTATTCCTCGTCTGATATTAACAGACGGTTTTTTAATATCATTACTCAAATTAATGACCGTTTGAAAAGCCACGTAAGAGTAAATGATTCCGGCACTACCAATAGCTACAAATATTGATGCCGTACCATTAGGCATAAATTCACTAAATGAACTACCCATATTATTAAAATCGAAATGTGCCGTAACCAAGGCAATCATTGTGATTATTGGTACGACTACTTTTAAAACTGAAATGAAGTTATTAAATTTGGCCATAATAGCGACTGACCAATAATTAATAATTGTAAAGATGAACAGCATCACTGTTGCCATCATAATTCCTTGAAAACTAAGCTGTCCGCCCTTCATAAATCCATGCGTCCAATTAGCCCAAGACCATGGCCAAGTGCTCATATACTGAACTGAGGCCACTGCTTCAATTGGTAAAATTGCTAATAATGAAATCCAATTAGCCCATGAGAAAATATGTCCTAACAACGAACCATGAGTGTACATCGTAAATCGACTCATAGCTCCCTCTTCCGGAAACATCGTCCCAATTTCGACATAAACCATTGCAATCATTGCTACTAAAATTGCTCCCACAATCCACGCAATAATTGCTGCTGGACCGGCTATTTGCGCCGCCTGACTAGATCCAAACATCCAGCCTGAACCAATAATCGCACTTAGCCCAAACATTACTGTTGAGAACAAATTTAATTTTTTATTTCCCATAAAACCACCAATCTATAATTTTTATAATAAAAAAATAGCCTTCATTACGAAGACTATTATATATCCATTATGTAAATTTAGGCTACTCTACTGTGACACTTTTTGCAAGGTTACGAGGTTTATCGACATCGTTTCCACGTGCCAAACTTGCGTAGTAAGCAATCATTTGAGCAGGAACAATACTAATAATTGGGGAAATCAATTCATCAATTTCAGGAATAACAATTTGATCTCCTGCTTCAGCATATTTTTGACTAGCAATAACTAGAACATGAGCTCCACGTGCTTCTACTTCTTGGATGTTACCACGAGTATGACTTGCACCAATACCATCATTCACATAGGCAAAGACAGGTGTATCTTTTTCAATCAAAGCAATTGTTCCGTGCTTCAATTCTCCGGCAGCAAAGCCTTCAGCGTGAATATAAGAAATTTCTTTTAGTTTAAGAGCTGCTTCTAGTGATAGAGCGTAATCAACACCTCTACCGATATAGAAGGCATCTGATTTACCTGTTAAGTAATCAGCTGTTAATTCCTTAATCTTATCTTTTTCATCAACAATAGTTTGAATTCCGTTAGCAGCCAAAGCTAATTGTTCTTTAAGATCAAATTCTTTAGCAATTGGTAAATTCTTAGCTTCACCCAAAGCCTTAGCCAACACCGCTTCAACAGCAATTTGTGCTGTATAAGCTTTGGTTGAGGCAACGGCAATTTCTGGTCCAGCTAACAATTCCATAGTATATGTAGCTTCTCTAGAAAGTGTTGAGTTAGCAACATTTGTCATTGTTAAACTTGGTAATTTCATCTCATTAACTTTAACCAACACTTGACGACTGTCAGCAGTTTCACCACTTTGTGATAAGAAAATGAAGAATGGTTTCTTAGAAAGTTTTGGCATATGGTAACCAAATTCGCTTCCCAATTCAACATCTACAGGCACATCGGCAATCTTTTCGAAAATATTGCGACCAACCAAGCCGGCATGATAACTAGTTCCGGCAGCAACAATATATAAACGATCAGCTTTCTTGATTTCATCCAAAAGGTCTTGTTCAACATTCAATGAACCATCGTCATTGATATAATTTTTAGAAATCTTTCTCATGACATTTGGTTGTTCGTCAATTTCTTTCAACATGTAGTGGTCATAAGTACCCTTAGAAATATCATTCTCATCAATGTTGACCATATAAGGATCTCTTTGTACCTTAGTACCGTCAATCTTGCTAATTTCAACAGAATCTTTCTTCAAGATAACAACTTCACCATCATGAATTTCAACAAATTTATGAGTTTGGTCAAGCATAGCCATAGCATCTGAACAGATAACGTTGAAGCCGTCTCCCAAACCGATGAGAAGTGGACTCTTATTTTTAGCAACGAAGATACGATCTGGTTCTTCTTTATCGATCATAGCAAAAGCATATGAACCTTCGATCAAACTGAGTGCTTTTCTAAAAGCAGCTTCACCGTCCATACCCTTTTTAGCAAAATAATCAACTAATTGTACGGCAACTTCAGTATCAGTTTGACTTTCAAATTTGAAATCAGCTAAGTATTCTTTCTTCAACTCATCATAATTTGTGATAACACCATTATGTACTAAGTAGAAACGGTTATCTTCTGAAAAATGAGGATGAGCATTTTCAATAGTTGGCTTTCCGTGCGTTGCCCATCTAGTATGACCGATCCCGGCTAGGCCTTGAACATCACTTGTAACGGCATTTTCTAATTCACTAATTTTACCAACTTCTTTAACTAAGAAGTCTTTGCCCTTTTGATTATTAACATAAATACCGGCTGAATCGTAACCACGGTATTCTAGTTTTTCCAATCCATTTAATAAAATATCAGTTGTATTATTATTTCCAATTACTCCGACAATTCCACACATAATAATTATAGCCTTTCTCAATTGGTATAGTTTATTTTGTTGTAAATGGTATAGGTCATTTGAACTATACTTATTACCTTGCGACAATGACTAGAATACTAATTAGTTATCATTATGTCAAGAAAGTTTTAATATTTTTTATAAATGGTATAGGTGGTATGTACCGATTGTAAACATTGGTATATGTCATGTAGACCAATGTTATTTAAATTTGCTTAACCTGCCGTCTTCCGCAAAAAATCTGTGGGCCGCTGGAACGTGGCGGACACGGCTTGAAGCTAATAATTTTTCACTTCGCAAAAAATTATGGATCTTCAAGTCCGGTCTTCTACTAACCTTGCTCCGCAAGCTAAGTAGAATGTCGCCACTGAGGGCCCACAGATTTTTTACTCCAGACTAGATTCTGCTTTGATTTTTTTGTTGGTAAATAATTAAAACTTTAATTCTTCATCTCCAAAATAAAAAATGTTTATATCAACTACTAGTTAAGTCGATATAAGCATCTTTCTCTTTTAATTATTCTCTCTTCAAAACGTCTAAGCATTATCTATTTAACCGAAAACAACAAACCTGATTAGTCTCAAACTATAAAATCTACTTAGTATCAGTCCTTAAATAAAATAATAGAACCACTCTTTAGTCCGGAGCAAAAATTGGGAATGCGTTCAGCTATGAAATTATTGTCATCGGCTTTGCCGATTACAATAAGGCCGACTTCGAAGATCCATTATTTTGCACGAAGTGTAAAATAATTAGCTCCGAATCGCGCCCATAGTGTTCCAACAGCATTCCCAATTTTTGTGGAGGACGGGAAATTACTCATATCCCCAATCTATACAAACCAAAAAAGCTGATGATCTCATTTTCGAAATCATCAGCTTTATTTATTTGTCTTAATTTAACTCACTTTTAACGACTGCAACGATTTGATCACAGTATTCGTTAACTTTTTCTTCAGTTGAAGCTTCACACATAACACGTAGTAAGGCTTGTGTACCACTAGGGCGTACTAGAACACGACCATCCCCATCCATTTCGTCTTCGACTGTCTTAATGACATCAAGGATTGGTTGGTGTTTGTCCCATGAATTCTTGTCCGCTACTGGAACATTAACTAGTTTTTGTGGATAAACTTTTACAGGAGCAGCTAATTCAGCTAGGCTCTTGCCTGTTTCCTTCATAACGTGAAGTAGGTGTGTACCTGTAAGCATACCATCACCAGTGTTCATGTATTCATACAAAACAACATGTCCTGATTGTTCACCACCGATGTTGTAGTTATTCTCACGAATTTCTTCAACAACGTGACGGTCCCCAACTGCTGTTTGTACAGAGTTCATGCCATTGGCTTCAATTGCCTTGTACAAGCCGATATTACTCATAACAGTAGTTACAATCGTATCTTTCTTTAAACGTCCACCATCATGCAAATATTTACCAAGAATGAACATGATCTTATCACCGTCGACAATGTTTCCATCAGCATCAACTGCAATACAACGATCTCCATCACCATCAAAAGCTAATCCAGCTACGGCATCCGATTCTTTAACACGTTGAGCTAATTGCTCTGGATGTGTTGAACCAACATTCTTGTTGATATTGATTCCATCTGGATGTGATGCCATGATTTCAAAATCAACATTCAAGTCAGCAAAAAGTGTACTTGCTAAACGACTTGTTGAACCGTTAGCAGTATCTAATACGATCTTCATGCCACTAAGATCATCAGAAAGAGTTTGTTTCAAGAATTGTAAATACTTTTGGGCACCTTCTGGATAGTCTGAAACGCTACCTAAACCTTCAGCAGATGGTCTTGGCAATGTATCTTCTTTAGCGTCTAATAGTTCTTCGATTTCCTCTTCAACATCATCTGGTAACTTGTAACCATCTGATCCGAAGAATTTAATACCGTTATCTTCAGCAGGATTATGTGAAGCTGAAATCATAATACCAGCATCAGCTGAAACGGCACGAACAAGATATGCAACGGCTGGAGTTGTAATAACATCTAAGTTTAAGACTTCAATACCAACTGAAAGCAATCCTGAAATTAAACTATTTTGTAGCATTTGACCAGAAATACGTGTGTCTCTGGCAACTAAAACACGTGGATGTGCATTCTCATTATCTGAATGTTGTGTTAATACATAACCGCCACAACGGCCTAATTTAAAAGCTAGTTCTGGACTTAGCTCTTTATTTGCAATACCTCTTACTCCGTCTGTTCCGAAATATTTTGTCATGAAAAATATACCCCCAGCGTTTATTCGCTATCATTGTTATCATTTGTTGAATTAGTGCTTGATGAATCCGTATTACTGCTTGTTTCATTCTTAGAGTCTGAACTAGTTGAAGCTGTACTGTTTCCAGTTGTATTGGATGAACTAGTACTTGAACTAGAATTAGAATGACTTATCGTAACACTAATAGTACCTGGATCGGTAAAGGTTACTTTGTTACCCAAAGCGTCACCCAGGTCGACATTCTTCTTTGTACTATTGCCGCTTGCATCAGAAACATCAACCGGTATGTCGATTGAATCGCCGATAGCATCAATCTGACTCTTAGTACCAAAGACCCTAATATTCTTAACATCAGATTCAAACGAATAACTCGTATCCGATGAATTTCCCTTTTGCTTCAAATTGATACTTACTTGTTTACTTTGAATTGAAATAGGAATCTTCACATGAACCGTTTGTGGATCTAATGTAACATTTACAGTTTTACCATTTTTATCGAGAGCTTGCACTAAAACTTCTTGATCAAATGTAGATTTTATTCCTTTAGGTAAATTTGGTTTAACTACTACTTTGTCAATTTTGGCAATTTCAGAGGCCGCACCAGTTACTGTTACTGTATCTGGTGACACATCTGTCGTTCCAGTTTCATAACCACTTGCCAGTGAATCCTTATTATAATCAACATCAACTGCAAATCTTCGTGTAACACGTTTTTGAATATTAACTGTTACATACTTTGGCTTAATGCTATATGTAAGTTCACTGTTTAACCCAGTTTCTTTAATTTGGACTCGATGTTGACCAATTGAAAGGTCTCTTAAATTCAAATACAAATTAAAGTTCTGTGTATTTCTTGTTGCGGTCACTAAAGCTGCCGGACCCTCGATTGTTATTTTAACTTTTTCAGGATATCCAGTTATGTAATACTTGTCAACATCTGCCTGTAGTTGTAAAGGAGCTGTGATCGTAGCCTTCTTAGTTACAGTAGATGTATTCGATTGATTAGAATCTCTTGTTGAGCCCACACCGGGTGTGCTTACAAAAAAGAATAACCATAAGGCACAACAGAGAGATATAAATGCGTAAAAATAATTACTGTTAATTATCTTTTTCATCTTGTCTCTCCTTTTTCTTCCGGCTTAATTTCAAGAAACCTAAGATTGAATGTGTGCCATTATCATTAGGATCCTTCAACTGTGCTTGGAGATACTTCAAATAGTCTTCTCGAGACAAATCCAGCATCATATGACCATTTCTTGTGATCATAACGCCACCAGTCTCTTCAGATACAACAATCGTTATCGCATCGGTTACTTCACTGATACCAACAGCAGCACGGTGTCTAGTTCCTAACTCCTTAGGAATCGTATTGCTCTCTGATAACGGTAAGTAAGCAGCAGCCACTGAAATACGGTTGTTTCGAACAATAACCGCCCCATCATGAAGCGGCGTGTTAGGAATGAAAATATTGATCAGCAATGCCCCTGTAACTTCAGCATCCAGATCAATCCCAGTTTCAACATATTCTTCCAAACCAGTATTCATTTCCAAGGTGATCAACGCCCCAATTCGACGCTTACTCATATATTGAATAGCCTGATCCAGACTTTCAATTAAGTGATTCTTCGTTTTGCCCTCTTCATTACTAGTCGAACTAAAGAATGGCAACCGGCCTAAATGTTCCAAGCCACGACGAATTTCTGGTTGGAAAATTATCACAATAACAATAATTCCCCAATTTATCAGCTGATCCATTAAATAAGAGACTGTATGTAGGTTTAAAGCCCAACTAATGAGCTTAATCCCGAATATAATTATGATTCCCTTTAATAATTGAACAGCCTTGGTGCCTCGTAACATCGACAGAACTTTATACAGAAAATACCAGACTACCAAGATATCAACCAAGTTAGCCAAATTCTGCCACGTAAATATATTGCTTGGTATAAAATTCATTTCCATAGCTCCTTAGTAGTTCGAACTAATTATAACAAACAATAAAAATTATAAAAGTTCACCATATTTTGTATTTTTAATCTATTCCAATATTAATTACTTCTTCACTATAATTAATATTCTTCCGTAACTCATTAGCCGTCATCTTACTGATCTTACCTTGTTCCAACATATCTTGGACAAAAGCTCGACGATAACTCAAAGCCTTGATTTCAAGGTTCATTCGATCACTATTAAACTGTGGTGAACGTCCTCGATATCGACCTTGTAACAACTCCAAACGATCTTCATAATGGCGTTGGAAAATATAAATTAAGTCATCATCAAAATCGTCTGAATCCGATTGATTCAATTCTTGTAATTTTTCTAAAGCCTTTTTTGCACCAGCAATGGAAATTTTGATTGAATCC
The DNA here is from genome assembly GCF_036913655.1 of Companilactobacillus sp. HBUAS56275. Lineage (NCBI taxonomy): Bacteria > Bacillati > Bacillota > Bacilli > Lactobacillales > Lactobacillaceae > Companilactobacillus > Companilactobacillus sp. HBUAS56275. Next base: position 16,589 of record NZ_JAYKKK010000008.1, on the reverse strand, counting down.
TGATTGATTTGTTTAATATCATCCGAGTTTACGGAACGATAAATCAAATGCTTTATTTGTAAGTAAGTTCTTCGGAAATAGTTATAAAAGAATTCAACCGTTTGATTATAGCGTCGATGAACGATTTCTTTTTTATAACGAGCAATTTTCTTTAATGCTAAATCATACGATTCATCGGATATTTCATGATTATCATATAATTCATCAACAGCTTCTAATTCACAGTTGAAAGAAATATCCCAAAGTTCAGCATCCTTTTTACCGTGAACTCGACGCTTGCTAATTTGACGTGTTCTAGATTGATTTCGTGATTGAGCACCTAAATTTCGTATATCATACAAATACTCAGCAATCACGGATGAATAAACCGCCGTATCGCCATCATCCATTTCTGAACGCAGTTTCTTAACCGTTCTTTCTAAAATAACTCGATTAGCCTCGTATTGAGTCAATTCAATTGGTGTTTCATCTTCCTCATCATCGTCGTCATCCTCATCACTTTCAGAGGTAAGCGTACTACCACGATAAACAACCGGTGCACTATTCTTAGTCAAAATAGGGATTAAAAGCGTAGCTCCTAATAAACTAAAAATAATAACGGCACTAGCGATGAACAACAATAACGTTCTTGAAGGAAAAGCCGCTCCACCTTTGATCGTCATCGGAATTGACAACGCACCAACCATAGTAACAGCACCACGAACGCCAGATATTCCTGACATCAGACAATCGTCAAATCTAGTTTTTGACCAGAGAACGACTTTGCCATCCCCATTGTTGGAAAAAGTTGAATAGACGTAACTCCAAAGGAAACGAATCACGACTAACATTATCCAAATAATAAAAGCTAATAACGTTGCTCCAAAAGTATTGATGTTATCGTTATGAACTAATTCTTCCATCGCAAATGGAATTTCAATTCCCAAAAGAATAAATACAATGCCGTTGAGAACGTAGACAACCAAATCCCAAGTCCGAGAAGTAACCAGTCTAATCTCGGGTGTGAAATTACTAATATTTCTACTAGAAGAAATATTCAAAATACCCGCTATAACGACCGCTACAACGCCTGAAACGTCGAAGACATCTTCAGCTACGTAATAAATAATAAATGGAATAATGATTTGAATAATCGCATGCAGAATTGAATCATCCACACCTTGATTAATCAGATACAATCTAATTCCATTAAAAATCCAAATCATTATGGCACCGACTAAGGCACCTATAATCGAGATATGAAAAAAGTCCATTGTTGCACTTTTCAGTGAAAAGGCTCCAGTTACTGTTGCAGCAACTCCGTATTTGAAACAGATCAAACCAGATGCATCATTGATTAAACTTTCTCCATTTATCAGATGCATCAATTTATCCGGAATATGAGCCTTCTTGGCAATGGATTCAACCGCAATAGGATCAGTTGGCGACAAAACTGCCACTAACGTAAATGCAGTTGCCCATGGTAGTTGAGGAATCAGCCATTTAACAAACACTCCCCCAATTACCGTGGATAAAATAACTAAGATAATTGCATTTCCCAAAATGGGACCCTTCAACTTCCAGAGTTCTCGTTTAGGGAAATTATTTCCATCATTGAATAGAATTGGCGCAATAAATGCCAGCAAAAACCATTCTGTATCAACATAAATTTTTACATGCATAAACAAAGCCGCTAAAACTCCCGCCGCAATTTGTAACAAACTCGGTGGAATTGACACAAAATAGTGACTTACAATATTGGCAATAATTAATAAAGATAGAATCAAAATAATTGATTCAATTATTTCCACAGACAACACCTACCATTCTTTTATTTTTCGTCTTCACCAATAATACGAACTTCGGTATGAAGTTCGACATCAAATTTTTCTTTTACAGTCTTTTGAATCAGATGAATCAAATTCAAATAGTCAGTTGCCGTGGCATGCTTAATATTGACGATAAAGCCTGCATGTTTCATAGAAACCTGAGCCCCACCAACAATCTTGCCTTGCAAACCGGCCTTGATGATCAATGGACCAGTGAAATGACCCTTAGGACGTTTAAAGACGCTACCACATGAAGGATACTCAAGTGGTTGCTTAGATCTTCTCAATTCATTCAAACGATCCATTTCTTCTTGAATAACTTCTTTTTTACCACGTTTTAAAGCAAAAGTAGCACTAATAACGATTCCACCATTGTCTTGGACCAAGCTGTGACGATATGTGAAATCCATTTGTTCATGATTGATTGTTGTAATATGTCCATCTGGTAATAATACTTCCGCAGACTCAAAAACATCTTTAATTTCACCGCCATAAGCACCGGCATTCATAAAGACTGCCCCACCGACACTACCTGGAATTCCGGCAGCAAACTCAATACCAGTCAAGCCAGCCTTTTGAGCGGCAATCGTTGTATTAATAATCGTGGCCCCAGCTTCAGCAGTAACTTTAGTATCGGATACAGTAATTTTATGGAAATTAGGTAAAATAATAACAATTCCTCTAATACCACCATCTTTAATGATCAAATTGCTGGCATTACCAATAATAGTAATATCCACCTTATTGACCCTGGCTGTATCGACAATTTTCACTAACTCTTCACGAGTCTTAGGAAAAGCCAAGACATCAGCATTTCCACCCGTTTTAGTAAAAGTATACTTACTGAGCGGTTCATTTATTTTAAATTCAATATTAGGTAATTCTTCAACTGGAAACTTCAATATTCATCATCCTTTATGTTGCATAGACTTATATACAATTTTATCACATACTAAGATACATAACGAACTAACAAATACCACAATAATGCTATAATTGTGCCGAGGTGATTTTATGAAACTTATATCCTGGAATGTAAACGGTTTACGTGCAGCTGTCAAGAAAGATTTTGCTGAAACCTTTAATGAATTAGATGCTGATGTTTTTAGTATCCAAGAAACTAAACTACAAGAAGGACAAATCGATCTTGACCTTCCCGGTTATCATCAATACTTTTTCTATGCAAAAAAGAAAGGTTATTCTGGTACCGCCGTTTTCACTAAGGAAGAACCTTTGAATGTGACAAAAGGATTAGGAATTGAGGAATTTGACGATGAAGGTCGAACTTTAACTTTAGAATTTAAAGATTTTTACTTAATTAATAGCTATACCCCTAATTCTCAACAAAAGCTCAAGAGATTAGATTATCGGATGCGTTATGACGATGCTTTGAGAGCATACATGAAGAAATTATCAGCTGATAAACCAGTTGCTCTATGTGGTGACCTAAACGTAGCCCATGAAGAAATAGATATTAAAAATGATAAAACCAATCATAAGAACCCTGGTTTCTCTGATGAAGAGCGAGCTAAGTTCTCAGAATTGCTGAACAGCGGCTTTATTGATACTTTTAGAACCTTGCATCCCGATGATGTGAAATACTCATGGTGGAGTTATCGTTTCAATGCTCGTCAAAACAATGCTGGATGGAGAATTGATTACTTCGTTCTCTCCGATAATGGCGAAAAAATGCTGAAAGCTGCCGACATTCACACAGATATATATGGTTCAGATCACTGTCCCATCGAATTAGACTTAGATATATAAGGAGATCACTCTATGAATTTTGTTTCAATGGATTTCGAGACTGCCAACGGAAGCCGAGACAGTGCTTGTTCTTTAGCTCTAGTCCTCGTCCGTAACAACCAAATTGTTGATAATTTTTATACTTTAATAAATCCTCAACAATACTTCAGTCCCCGTAACATTCAAATCCATCACATTAGACCAGAAGACGTTCAAGATGCCCCTACTTTTGACCAAGTTTGGAATCACATCAGTCCTTTATTTGATAGCAGTCATCTTGTAGCAGCTCACAATGCCAGTTTTGATAATAGCGTTTTGAAAAAAACTTTAGTTAACTACGGCATAATGGTTCCTAAATATTTAACAATCGATACTTTAAGAACCAGTCGCAAGTTCTTCCCCGATTTTCCCAATCACAAACTGAACACCGTTTCTGAGCGTTTAAATATTGATCTACGAAATCATCATAACGCTCTAGCCGACAGTGTAGCTTGTGCCGAGATTCTCGTTAAAACAGAACAACAATTTGGAACTGAACAAATTAAAAGAATGGTTAAGCTTACTAGTTAATAGCTTTCATTTCAAAATTATCTTTGAATCAAAAGCGTCCATATAACCACTATGTTGGTTATATGGACGCTTTTTTAGTTTTCATACAAATTCAATTCAATAAAAAACAGCATCTATCAAGTATTCAAGATATATCCATATATCTGAATTGCTTAATAAATACTGCTTTACTATCTAATATTTAAAAACGTACAAACATATAGAAGCACTCTTTAGTCCGGAGCAAAAATTGGGGATGCGTTCAGCTATGAAATTATTGTTATCGGCTTTGCCGATTACAATAAGGCCGACTTCGAAGATCCATTATTTTGCACGAAGTGTAAAATAATTAGCTCCGAATCGCGCCCATAGCGTTCCAACAGCATTCCCAATTTTTGCGGAGGACGGCAATTTAAAAATATTTACTTAGACCATCCTGGACATAATTAATGTTTCATCTTTTGTTAACTCTGTTGTAAAACCATATTTTTGATAAATATGAATTGCAGCAGGGTTATTTTTATATACCTCTAGAAAAACTTGTTTTAATGGCGACGACTTAGCCCAATCTAATATGTCTTCAATCAAGTAAGAAGCAATGCCATTATTCCAAAAATCCTTATCGATTACGACACCTAACTCCGCTTTTTGATCATCACTTGCTTCGATTCGACAGTAGCCAATAATTTCTTCATCAAAAACTGCCACCATTAATTCATCGACTTTTGACTGATAAATTTGATCTAACGACTGCTCTTCTTTTTCTGATGTCAGATTCTTTAAATCATCGAAGACGATAAAATCTGATTGTTGACTGACCTTCTTTAAAAAGTCTATCAAATTTTTAGCATCGCTAGGAATTGCTTCACGTAAAGTCAGTTCTTCACTCATTACAAATCTCCAAACTTGCGGTCAGCATATTTATCGCCATGTAATTTAAATACTATCTGGCGATCGGTATCTGACAAACGAGTAATATTTATTGAAATATGTTCAGCTGGGATTTCATCCTTAATAAACTGAGGCCATTCAACAATTGTTATTCCATTGCCATTAAAGTATTCATCAAAGCCTAAATCTTCATCGGGACTGCTCTCCAAACGGTAAGCATCCATATGATAAAGTGGCACTCTTCCATCTTGGTATTCACGTATCAAAGTAAAAGTAGGACTTTTAACATTTCTTTTAATTCCTAAGCCACGTGCCAATCCACGAGTCAAAGTTGTTTTACCGACACCTAAGTCCCCGTTTAGAACAATCACATCCCCTGCTTCTAACAGTTTAGATACTTTTGCTCCCAATTCTTCGGTTTCTTCATATGAATGAGTCGTTAGTTGATATTCGAGCATAATTTCTCCTCAATTTTATAATGCTAAACTAGCTGTTAAAATAGCTGTCTTGTAGACATCTTCCTCATTAGAACCACGTGATAAATCAGAAATTGGTTTAGCAAGTCCTTGCAAAACAGGTCCAATGGCTTCAAAGCCACCAAATCTTTGAGCAATCTTATAACCAATATTACCTGATTGTAAATCTGGGAATACAAAGACGTTGGCATGACCAGCAACTGTTGAACCTGGAGCCTTTTGAGCACCCACACTTGGTACGAATGCAGCATCAAATTGTAATTCACCATCAAGAGCCAAATCAGGTGCTAATTTATGAGCAATTTCAGTAGCTTCAGCCACCTTAGTTACTTCATCACTCTTGGCGCTACCTTTAGTTGAAAAACTAAGCATAGCAACTTTAGGGTCAATATCAAAGAGCTTAGCACTCTTAGCTGTTTGAACTGCGATTTCAGCAAGTTCTTGAGCATTAGGGTTAATATTGATAGCACAATCAGCAAACATATAACGCTCTTCGCCCTTTTGCACAATAAATGAACCACTGATTCTTGAATTACCAGGAGCTGTCTTCACAATTTGAAGAGCTGGACGAACAGTGTCACCAGTTGAATGAACAGCACCGGATACCATTCCGTCAGCTTTGCCAGTATAAACTAACATTGTTCCAAAATAGTTATTATCTAAAAGCATTGTTTCAGCTTGTTCTTTAGTATTTTTACCCTTACGACGTTCAACAAATTTAGCTACTAAGTCATCAAAATCGGCATACTTTTTAGGATCGATAATTTCGATACCAGAAATATCGAATGATTTTTCATTAGCAACTTGTTCAACTTTAGCTTGCTCACCAATTAAAATAGGCTTCAAAATATTTTCTTTAAAAAGTCGAGATGCGGCACCTAAAATTCTAGGTTCTTCACCCTCTGGGAAAACAATTGTTAAATTCTTTCCATCAATTTTACTCTTAAGGCTTTCAAACAAATCCATTACTATTCCTCCGTCTCGTCGGCATTCTCAGGTAATTGCCAGTTTATTTCCTCTTCATTATAGTTTAAAAGTGAAGCGTTTGCTTTAGAAAATGGTTTTGAACCAAAAAATCCATATCTAGCAGCAAAGGGACTTGGGTGTGGTGAAGAGATAATTGTGTTCTTTGATTGATCAATCAAAGGTATCTTACTTTTAGCGGCATTGCCCCATAAAATAAAGACGACCTTACCTCGTTCTGACAAGGCATGGATTGCATAATCGGTTAACTCTTCCCAACCCTTTCCTTTATGTGAAAAGGCTTCTCCACGTCTGACTGTCAAAACCGAGTTCAACAATAATACACCCTGTTGTGCCCAGGCTTTAAGGTAGCCATGATTAACAGGAGTACATCCCAAATCATCCTGTAATTCTTTATAGATATTTCTTAATGAAGGCGGTATTCTTACACCTGGAGCCACAGCAAAACTACAACCGATTGCTTGGTTAGGCTCGTGATAAGGATCTTGTCCTAAAATTACGACCTTAGTATCTGCAAACGAAGTCCACTGAAAAGCCTGATAGATGTGGTGCATTTCTGGATAAATTGTTTGAGTATTATATTCGTTAACAAGAAATTCACGTAATTTCTCATAATACGGTTTGTCAAATTCGCCCTGAAGGACATCTTGCCAATCATTTTTTATTAGCGTTTTCAAATTTACACCTACCTGTTTGATATTAATTCTATAAAATATGGTAACATTCACATATAGCATAACGCACTCGGAGGGAACTTTATGATTAAATTAATTGCATCCGATATGGATGGTACATTATTGAACGATAAAATGGCTGTTTCAGATCGTAATATTAAAGCCATTAAAGATGCCCAAAAGAATGGCATTGAATTTATAATAGCAACTGGTCGAAGCCTTGATGAAGCTAAACCCTTCTTAAAAAATCGGGTTCATCCCGGATATATCACCCTAAACGGTGCCGAAGTTTATGATGAAAATGAGAAGCTTATTTCCAGCAATCCTATTTCAGAAACATCGAAAACAAAAGCGATCAATTACTTAAAGGAACATAAAATTTATTTTGAAGTTATCACTAATAAGGGAATCTTTTCAGATAACAAAGATTTACGTGTTTCTAGTCTAGCGGAATTACTGGTTAAATTAAATCCCAGCACAACTTACGAGCAGGCACTCCAAGATACATTATCTCGTATTAAATTAACGCCTATGATTTTTGTCGACAGTTACGACAAGATTCTCAGTGATCCTTCCTACAAAGTTATGAAATTGTTAGCATTCAGTGACAAAGAAAAGGAAGTCCTCGCCCCCTTAAGAAAAGATATTGAGGAAAATATTAATGACGTCGTGGTAACATCTTCTTCGCCAAACAACGTGGAAATCAATAGTATAGATGCCCAAAAAGGTATTGCTCTTTTACAATTTGCTAAGGATAAAAATATTGCTCAAGAAGAAACTATGGCTATCGGCGATAACCTCAACGATGAATCAATGATCCGAGATGCTGGTGTTGGTGTTGCTATGAAGAATGCCATTCCCGCTATTTCCGAATTGGCAGACATCAAAACTGATAACAATATCAATGATGGTGTAGCTCAAATTATTGAAAAAGTCGTCGAAAAGGCAAAGAAACAGAATATATGATGAATCTTTATATTCGAAAAGCAGACTTAGCGGTTGGCAATATCTTAGTGGTGACCAATCAAAATAAAGAGACTATTTTTATTGCATCACGCGACAAAAAAAATCCTTTTTTGATTAAATTGTATAATCGTTTGAATACGTTGATTGGTGAAATAAAGTTAAAGAATAGCTTTTTAAAAATTTATTCAATTGAAATTAATGGTGAGGAAAAAGCGACTATTAATGCTATTCCAATGCTAGATTTAAAATTTGTCCATCTTAGCAAGATCAATTGGAATGTTACTGGAAACTTGGTTATGTCTGATTATCACGTAACAAAAAATGGCAAAGAAATTATTCGTGTACAACCAACTATCCTAGCGCAAGGACATCCCGGATTGGAATTAGATTTTGCCAATATGGATGATGGACCTGTTGGAACACTTCTAACTATCTTTTTGAATAAATATATTAAATTACCAACTTTCACTCCTAATGCGGAATTGGATAACAATTTACTGAAAAACAAGATTCCTTACTTAAATAGCTTTAAAAGTAAGTGTAATTAAAAGTACCGTCTCCAAATGAAAACAGCATCTATTAGAATCCACTAATAGGTGCTGTTTTTTAATTTTTATTTTTCTAAATCATATTGCATATGATCATATAAATGACTGCCAATGTACAGCTGACCAACTTTTTTAAAGCCAGTCTTTGTATATACATGCTTAGCAGGTTCGTTATTTACATCAACATTTAAACTAAGGATCTTTTCACCACGGTCACGCATGACTTGAATGAAATGTTCCATTGTTTCAGTTCCAATACCCTTGTTTTGATAAGCTGGAGCAACCGCAAATGAATCTAAATACCATTCACCTGGCCATGCTTCTTTATCGCCAAACAAGTTCTTTTCTTTAATGCCATACTTGTGCATAATTTTGATCAAAGGTTCATCAATGCCATCCTCTAGACTTTCAGGATAGCCGACCATAATTGCTACTACTTTACCATCAATTTCGTTAACGAGAATGTTATCCAATCCATAACGGTAGCCAGGTTGAAAGAATCCCTCTTTAATAACCTGAGCCATCTTTTCATCGCCAACTTCTTTGAAAACATCGAGTTCCATCTCATCGAAGATCTGGAATAAGATTGGCAATATCTGATCCGCATCCTCTGCTTTTGCATTTCTAAACATTTTTCCACCTCAAGTATATATAATACATGAAATCTCAATAATCTCAAATTAACCAACAAATACAAAAAAGCGATGAATTTAATCATCGCTTCTTCTACAAAATTATTACCCGTCACCCCTTTGTTTTATATTTTAATCAAGTCAACAATTTGCTGACTTGATTACAGTTACTATCATAATGGAATAATCTTTCATTTAATATGTACAATTTTCAGAAAGTGTTCAATATTTGAACACTTTTTTAAATCTGTTCAAAAGTAATTTGAAGTAATCCGAGATAATGATTAATTTCTTGAATAATAAGTTCTGTTTCCAACTCTAAATTATGATCTAACCAATAAATCACAATAAAACATAGACCGCTGACTAGATAATTGTCATTTTTATTATATTTAGCTTTATATTTTGTTAACTGACCGTTAAAAATATCGAGTAAGACAACTTTCCTAAAATTCAGGGCAGCTAAATGATAAACATTCAAACTAAAAATTTTATTTTCATTAATTTGTGAAATAAAATTAAATACAAATTTGTTAAAAGTATCGCTCTTTTCGATGGCTATATTCAAAATATATTTTTTAAAGGTAGCCATGTAAATATCTTCAATGCTCTCAAAATAGTAATAGATTGTTCCTCTAGCTACATTAGAGGCTCTTGTCAAATCAGTTATATTAAAACGTTTTACTTTATTCATTGATAATTCTTCATATGTGGTATTGAGTAAATGATCAAGCGTTAAATCCATAGCATTACCTCTCTCCAATTTTTACTTGTATCCTAACAAAAAAATCACTTTTTTCATACGAAATTTAGTCGATTTTGTGAAAAGATTATTAATAAATAAAAATGTATCTTTTATCAAAATTTACATAGCCATTTTCCTATTTATGATGATAATCGTGAATTATAATGATTTTGAAAGTAAATTTACGAGGAAGAGATATTGTTGATATGAATAGAAAAAAGATAGCTTTGTTAACCAGTCTAACTATTTTTAGTGGAACTAATATTCCGTTCAATAATTCAGTAAATAATCAATCTATCAATATCATTAAGGCTGCTCAAAGAAAAAAATCATCAAAAGTAGAGTCAAAATATCCTGATATTATGAAAAAACTAGATATCACTTCAATGCAACAATATGATAGCAACATGCTCTTTATGGGTGTCACTTTAAACAAGTTTTACATTAAAGATTTTTCTACAAATAAATCTGGTAAAACAAGTTTATTATTAGCTCCTCTGAACACCAGTGATCAATACTTTGTCGCATCTACTAAATTGGACCATAAAGTAAAAAAGAACCAAAGGATAACAATCCAAGGGTTCTTAAATGGTAAAACTAAGATTAATGCAAAGCAAAACTTTAATAAGAAATATCTTAATAAAAGTGCTGTCTCTGTTTTAATAGATCACATTAGTTATTAAGAAAATAATCTCTCAAACCAACTATATCTCGTAATTTATTAATAGCCTGTTTTTCAATTTGACGAATTCTTTCTTTAGTAACACCCATTTCTTGGCCAATTTCCTGCAAAGTTCTTTGACCCTGACAATCTAAATCAAAACGTTCAATAATTACTTTTGCTTCTCGTTCAGTCAATCTGTGATGCAATTGCTTATGGAGATCCTCACGTAAAAAGTCATTATCAACAATAGCTTGTAAACTTTGTCTTGTATCAGGCAAAATATCGGCTAATTGATCTTCCCCATTATCGGAGATTAGATGATTCAAACTCATGATTCTTAATTTTTCTTGGTTAACTTGTGATAAACGATAATATTCTTTCTCATCTATCTCAGCCTTTTGGCAAATCCAATCCACGTTTACTTCGCCGAATAACTCGACGCTTTGACTTTGAAGTGCATTAATTGATCTGATTGCAGCTGACTTACGTTCTGGAACTCTAATCGTCGAATTAATACGATCTTTTTCTGAAAGGATTTCTTTTCTGATCCACCAACAAGCATAGGTTGAAAACTTAGTATCACGGTCGCTGTCATAACGCTTGGCAGCCTTTATTAGACCAACATAACCAGCCTGAACCAAATCCTCTTCAGACAATCCCGGACCTAAATAACGAGAATATCGGTTAACAAAACTCTGAACTAATTTGCCATTAGCCTTAATTAATTTAGATAGAGCTAAAGTGTCACCATCATGGTATTCAGCAATGTATTTCTCATTATTTTTAAAACTGATTTCTTCTGGGCGGATGACATTTTTATACCGATAAATCATTTTGTTGTTAGAACGTTTTAAAATAATCGTGAATCCATAAAATTTATAAATCATTATTTTCTCCCCCATCAACTTGATATAAATCATCCAGACCCATCTTTTGATACAGATCCTGATTGTTTTTCCTTTTTAATTTTTCCAATTCATTTATTTTAATTTGAATATCATTTGTTTGATTTAAATAATGTTTAACAATTTTCTTCTGCTTTACTAAAGTCAAATTTGGCAATTGAAACATATTCAAAGGTTTTATGGGAATTTGACGAACCGTAGTCCCCATCGTAATATTCTCCAATTGTGCTCTGCCAACTGGACTTTTTATAAAATATTTTAGGAAATCGGAATCATACAGTTTTGGATTGACTCGTAACCTGACCAAATTACTATTAATTAAAGTATTTGGTTTAACGTTCTGAGCCGTTAATATCTTAAACGTGCCCCGAACAGCCATTATGACATCGCCATCTTCTATCTCATAATTATCGACTTTGGTCCTTTCTTCAATATCTCCTCGCGACATCTCATTATAATTAATACTTTCACCATCTATATCGGAAATCTTCATAATTTGATATTTGCCGTCTTCATTTTCATTTTTAGAGATCATATTATATCCACGATCTATTTTAGAGATATTTTTAAGTGGAATAGTGTTACCACCATAGAAATCTACTAAATCGATATAATACTTATGATTATCGAAATGATACATTGTCTTCTTAATATATCTATCCACCATCATACTATCGGCTGAGATTTGATCATTAGATAAGACCAACGAATAATTTTCAATTTCTGTTAAATTACGAACTGTAGAAACAATTTTTTCAACCGATTCAGTAGTCAATCCAGGTCCTCTTCCAACTCGGACAATATCATCTTTGGAAACCTTGATAAATAACATTTTATTTTTTCGATCAACTGGTTTATTACGATCAAAGATCATGATACTAGTAGGAATAGAACTACTTGGCAATACCCCACTGGGTAACGAAATAATCGCCTCAAATAAATCCTTTTTTAAAATATTATGGCGAATTTCGCCCTCAGAACCTCCTCTAAATAATGATCCTGTAGGAAGTAATACAACTGATCGTCCAGACTCATTTTTTGAGGAATTTATGGCATTCATAACAAATCCCCAATCAGCCTTCTTCAGTGGTACTGTTCCAAAAGTAAATCTATCATAGCTATCTTTATCGTTTAAACTTTTTTCAAATTGTGAGACAAAAGGTGGTTCCGTTACTACAGCATCAAATTTTATTAACTTTTCATCCTGTAAATACTTGGGGGCAGATAAACTGTCACCAACGAAAAGATGATAATTTTCAGAACCACCGATATCCAACAACAGCTTTGCAATAGTAATACAAACCGGATCCGTATCCTGTCCATATATTAGCTGCTGAGGATTATTTTTAACGATTGTTAACAAAGTACCACCAATCCCACAACTTGGGTCTAAAACCGCATCGTTTGTCTTGATATTAGCCAAATTTACTAGGAGATCATTTATACTCTTGGATGACGTAGCATTACTATACGTACGTTTTGCGTCCACATAGAGATACTCTTCAATAAATGCAGCCACTTCTTGTACATTCAATTCAATAATATAATCTACTATTTCTTCATAAGCATTTGTTGATATATTCTTCATGATATTTGCTACCACTGGAAGTGCTACTTTGAGAATGCGAGTCCTAGACTCCAACCTTCGAAACAGAGTTCTAGCAAATCTATCCTTTGGTGGCCTTGGTTCACCCTTAAATTTCAAATAGGCAATCGATACAATGAAAATACATTTTTCTAATTCTGTTGTTTCCGAATCGATTCGTGAGACATCTCTAATTGCATTACGATGCATCTTCTCTTTTTTAGTTACCATTATTTCACCCGTTTTAAAAGTAAGTATTAGCAATACTCTTTTATTCTTTTGAAAAAAATAGCACTACTTAGCTTCCAAATACATTAAAGCACCCTACATCGTCATTTGCAATACTTTTAGTAAGTATTTCGAGTACTTACTTTATCTTTTTTTTCCTACAAAAGAAGTTTTTGGATATTTTATGTATTAAAACGTCAAAGTTCATTTAAGTAACGTATATGATTTATCTACTATCTTGATTATAGTAGCACCGGTAATCTAAAGGCAATAGGAGTTAGGTAAATAATATTTTTAATCATCTCGGTGTTCCCGCGTGGGAGCAATGTGTCGTAGAGCATTTTAGAATTCAAAAATTTGTGATTAATTTAAAGACAGAAAAAAAGCTCTGAACGTTGATTTAACAACATTCAGAGCTAACTGATATTTGGTTTTATAAACCATTCTATACCGGTGATCGGGGTCGAACCGATACTCCCTACTGGGAACAGGATTTTGAATCCTGCGCGTCTGCCAATTCCGCCACACCGGCATGTCAATACATACCTGATTACTTAGGCATAACCAAAGGCGGTAACCGGATTTGAACCGGTGATGAAGGTTTTGCAGACCTCTGCCTTACCACTTGGCTATACCGCCATATTCAATTTTTAAAACAATTGGGTTAGCTGGATTCGAACCAGCGCATGATGGAGTCAAAGTCCATTGCCTTACCGCTTGGCTATAACCCAATAAAAATAGGCGGTATGTGAGAATCGAACTCACGTGTGTCGGTACCACAAACCGATGTGTTAACCACTTCACCAATACCGCCATTATTAAAGGTAGAAACAGGGATAGTAGGAATTGAACCCACACTGACGGTTTTGGAGACCGTAGTTCTACCTTTAAACTATATCCCTAAATATGGAGGGGAGTGGATTCGAACCACCGAACCCGAAGGAGCGGATTTACAGTCCGCCGCGTTTAGCCAGACTTCGCTACCCCTCCAAAATGGCGCGGGACGGAATCGAACCGCCGACACATGCAGCTTCAATGCATTGCTCTACCAACTGAGCTACCGAGCCATTAACGGTCCCTGCGGGAATCGAACCCGCGATCTCCTGCGTGACAGGCAGGCGTCCTAACCAACTAGACCAAGGAACCAAATAATTCTTTAAAACAAATTGCGGGAGCAGGATTTGAACCTACGACCTTCGGGTTATGAGCCCGACGAGCTACCAGACTGCTCCATCCCGCGATAATAAAAAATGTATCACATGCTACCCACTAAGGAGGATGTGGGATTCGAACCCACGCGCCGCTTTCGCGACCTGACGGTTTTCAAGACCGTTCCCTTAAGCCGGACTTGGGTAATCCTCCATTGCTTAAAACGTAAAACTATTAAACTAATGATGCATCTGCATCAATGACCCGTACGAGATTTGAACTCATGTTACCGCCGTGAAAGGGCGGTGTCTTAACCACTTGACCAACGGGTCATATAAAAAACGGAGAAGGAGGGATTTGAACCCTCGCGCCGCTTACGCGACCTACACCCTTAGCAGGGGCGCCTCTTCAGCCACTTGAGTACTTCTCCAGATATAGTGGGCCTAAATGGACTTGAACCATCGACCTCACGCTTATCAGGCGTGCGCTCTAAACCAGCTGAGCTATAGGCCCATAAAAGTGGCAAAGCGGGTGACGAGAATCGAACTCGCGACAACAGCTTGGAAGGCTGTGGTTTTACCACTAAACTACACCCGCATATTACCTTACGGCTACTTCTATCATAGTAAACTTCTTTACTAACGGTCCGTGCGAGAATCGAACTCGCGATCTCCTGCGTGACAGGCAGGCGTCCTAACCAACTAGACCAACGAACCAAATTTTTTGAAACAAATTGCGGGAGCAGGATTTGAACCTACGACCTTCGGGTTATGAGCCCGACGAGCTACCAGACTGCTCCATCCCGCGATAATAATAACAGCATTAAACGGGTCCTTAAAGATGGACCCTGTAGGACTCGAACCTACGACCGAGCGGTTATGAGCCGCCTGCTCTAACCAACTGAGCTAAAGGTCCGGAATAATAGCGGCGAAGGGGATCGAACCCCCGACCTCCCGGGTATGAACCGGACGCTCTAGCCAGCTGAGCTACACCGCCATGAAACTAATAATGCTGTACTGATAACAACTTTCGTTGCAATCGGGAAGACAGGATTCGAACCTGCGACCCCCTGGTCCCAAACCAGGTGCTCTACCAAGCTGAGCCACTTCCCGAGAAAAACAAATGCACCTAGTAGGAGTCGAACCTACAACCTTCTGATTCGTAGTCAGACACTCTATCCAATTGCGCTATAGGTGCATATTCATTATAGTGCCGAGGACCGGAATCGAACCGGTACGGTAATCACTTACCGCAGGATTTTAAGTCCTGTGCGTCTGCCAGTTCCGCCACCCCGGCGTTACTATAATGAAAGCGGAAGACGGGATTCGAACCCGCGACCCCCACCATGGCAAGGTGATGTTCTACCACTGAACTACTTCCGCATTATGCCGACTAGAGGATTCGAACCTCCGACCCCCTGTTTACAAGACAGATGCTCTGCCAGCTGAGCTAAGTCGGCATAAAAACGTTACTTTCATATTTTACTAAATGTTTCCCAATATTGCAACAACAATATTGAATACGGGTGAAAGGACTTGAACCTTCATGTCCACTGGACACTAGAACCTAAATCTAGCGCGTCTGCCAATTCCGCCACACCCGCATGGTGTGTATATATGTTGCAAATGAGCCGTGACAGGTTCGAACTGTCGACCCTCTGATTAAAAGTCAGATGCTCTACCAACTGAGCTAACGGCTCATGATGAATGGAGGATACAGGGATCGAACCTGTGACCTCCTGCTTGTAAGGCAGATGCTCTCCCAGCTGAGCTAATCCTCCATCATGAAACAGCGTAGCAACTATCTATCCTCGCGGGTAGTTTCCCACCAACTACTTTCGACGTGGAGAAGCTTAACTTCTGTGTTCGGCATGGGAACAGGTGTATCCTTCTCGCTATCGTCACTACACTATTGGTAACTCGTACCTTCAAAACTAGATATTAAGATTATGAATTAAATTGAAACACTTCGAACTGCTGTAAACTCTTACCCGGTTAAGTCCTCGATCTATTAGTACTGCTCAGCTCCATGTATCGCTA
>NZ_JAYKKK010000007.1:0-87786 GCF_036913655.1 Companilactobacillus sp. HBUAS56275 | reverse complement strand
CATGCCGAACACAGAAGTTAAGCTTCTCCACGCCGAAAGTAGTTGGTGGGAAACTACCCGCGAGGATAGGTAGCTGCCACGCTAATGATAAAGAGATCAACTTAGGTTGATCTCTTTTTTTTGTGTCTTCTAGCGTTTTCAACGCATAGAGACACATATGTATACTTTTTGAAATTTCAGTCTACAAGTATAGTCTAAAACCACCTTGTTTGCCCCAATTAGAAGTATAATAGGGGAGTAAAAAGCTATAGAAGAAGGGGGAAATACTACTATGGTAAAATTTTTACGTACTAATAAAATTGCCTCAATTATTTTAGCTATTATTAGAGTGTACCTAGGTGTCTTATGGACAATGGCTGGATGGGAAAAAATCACTGGCGGTGCATCCGGAGCTGTAAAGGGTTTGCTTAGTAACGCCGTTAAGAATCCCGTTAAAGGTCCTACTGGTAAAGTGCTTTATCCTTGGTTCAATGACATGTTGAGTGCGATATTGCCTCATTATAAGGGTATGAGCTTGATGGTTTCATGGGGTGAATTCCTTGTTGGATTAGGTTTGATCTTCGGTTGTTTAACAACAGCAGCTGTATTCTTTGGTTTAATGATGAACTTCTCATATATGTTAGCTGGAGCTATCTCAGTTAACCCTGAATATATTTTTCTAGAATACTTCATTATTATTGCTGGATTCAATGCTGGTAAAATTGGATTAGACTACTGGGTTATTCCTTGGATCAGAACTCACATCTTTAAACAAAAGAAAAGTTCGGGTATTTGGGACTAATTAAAAATTGTTGATTACTTAATGTAGTCAGCAATTTTTTTATGCCAAAAAGTTTTGGTTAGACTATAATATTAAACTATTAAATCTATTAAAAAGAGGCAGATTGAATGACAAGGATTAGACGTGTTACAGAGGATGATGCCCAAGCATTGTTAGATATTTATGCACCTTATATTACTGATACAACAATAACTTTTGAAGATGTTATTCCATCTGTAGAAAATTTTAAACAACGTATTCGTGATATTTCGCAAGATTTTCCCTATTTAGTTGCGGTAGATGACAATGATAAGATTTTAGGCTACGCGTATGCCCATTTATATGGACCCAGAGCAGCTTACGCGTGGACAGTAGAAGCTAGTATCTATATAGATAAAAACTTTAAGGGGCACGGATTAGGCACAGCTCTTTATCAAAAACTTGAGGATATTTTGAAAAAGCAAGGTGTCGTTAATTTAATGGCTTGTGTCACAGAGGAGAATGCTAATAGTATTAAGTTTCATGAAAAAAGGGGCTATAAGGAAGTAGGGACTTTTCATAAAGTAGGCTTCAAATTTAATCGTTGGTTAGATGTGACTTGGTTACAAAAAGATTTGAATGATCGTTCTCAAGAGATGTCACCAATTACTTCTTGGAAAAAACTAGACTAAATATTTGACCTAGAGTGAACTCTAAGGAGTATTATGAGCTTGTCTATTATGGAAGGAGCATTTTTATGACTAAATTAACAGATACATTTGAGATTTATAATGGTGTGAAAATTCCTAAAGTTGCTTTTGGTACATGGCAGATTCCTGCAAGAAATGCTAGACAAGCAGTTCGTACTGCAATTGACACTGGTTACAGACACATTGATACAGCTTTGGTTTATGGAAATGAAAAAGAAGTTGGTCAGGGTATTAAGGATTCTGGTGTTAAGCGCGAAGACCTGTTTGTTACTTCTAAATTGCCAGCCGAAACGAAAAATTATGATAAAGCTCTAGAAGATTTCGAAACGACGATGGATAATCTTGATCTAGATTACTTGGATCTATATTTGGTTCACGCTCCATGGCCATGGGGTCAAATTGGAACGAGTTATGACAAACAGAATCAAGATATATGGCGTGCAATGGAAAAAATCTATGATTCTGGTCGCGTTAAAGCTATTGGTGTATCAAACTTTGACGTTCATGATTTAAAAAATATCTTAGAGGTAGCCTCAGTTAAACCAATGGTTAATCAAGTTCAATATTATATTGGTTTCACAGAACCTAAGATCACTAAATTTGCACAAGCAAATGATATCTTGGTTGAAGCATATTCACCATTAGCAACTGGTGGTTTGATCAATAATCAAGATGTTTTGAAGATTGCTAAGAAATATAATGTCAGTGTTCCACAATTGGCTATTCAATTTGTCGTTCAAAACGGAGTATTGCCTTTACCAAAGGCTGTCCACAAGGAACACATCGAGGCTAATGCTAAATTGGACTTTGAAATTAGTGCTGAAGACATGGAAACTTTGAATAATATGCCTGATACAGCGCCATCACATTTCCACAATCCTACTCAAGGATAGTAAAAACAGCTGGGCAGAATATGTCTGGCTTTTTTAGTACCTAAAATTATTGGACATAAATATATGTATCATGTTAATATAAATATATACTTATATTAACTATAAGATTTTAAATAGTAGGAGATGGAATATGAAATTAAATAACGATAACTTAATGAGACTTTTAGCTTCAAATGTGGAACCAAAAATCAGCATTATCTTACCAATTCATCCAGAAACTCCTCAAATTGAAGAAAATATGCTCAACTATAAGAATTTGTTGAAAGATGTCAAAAAGGATTTGGAATTAAATTATCCTAGACGACAGTGGGACCAAGCGGTTGAAGGTTTGGAAAACTTATTGCTTGATCGTCAGCTATTCAGTACTTCTAAAAGAGCGTTGATTATTTTTGCTAATAACGAATCTATGGAAATTTCACGTATGGAGCATCAAGTTTTGCCTAAGGCGCACGTAGGAACGACTTTCTTAGTTCAAGACTTATTGCTACCTGAAGAGAACGGCTCTGATCCAGATTATTTAATTAACATTAGCCGCGATCGTATCAATGTTTACGATATGGATAATCTCAAAGAAGTTGAACTTGAGGGAGTTCACAGTAATTTTGCAGACTATTATCCAGACTTCGATGCCAATGCTAATGTCAACGTGGGTTCATATGGTGGCGAGAATGCTAACTACCACGGACATCGCTCTAAATCTGAGGAGCAACAAAAGGATCAGTTGATCTACTATCTATATTTGGATCGTAAATTGAATTCTATGCATCAACGTAAGGGGACGACCTTTCTTGTGACTGGCTTACCAGAAGTGTTAGATGTTTACTTAAATAATTATGGGAATAGCAAGTATATCGGTGGTGTGATTCATAACTCGATGCTTAATCTGTCTCATAAAGAAATGCTAGAACAAATCAATGAGTACAAGAATTTTGAAACGGTAGCTTTGGTAGAAAAAATCAAACATGATTTACATCGTGCCGACAATCAAGAGCGATTGATCAATGATTTGGACACAATCAGTTTTGCTTTGAACAATAGGGATATTAAAGAGTTGATCTCATTTAATGATGGTAATTCTTATTCAGTTGAGCATAATAAGATGTTAGTTCAATCAATTTTGAATAAAATCAATTCACAGGTTATTTATTCAAAAGATGCTGCCGTACCTAGTATGAGTGCCATTGTATATTAAAGGGCGGGACAAAACACGTTTAGCTTCCGAGCATTAATGTAAATAAGGACGGTAACTCGATTTTGAGTTACCGTCCTTATTTGGATTAAGCGGAAGAAGTTGTGTTTTTGTTCCGCGTTTATGCTGCAATATTAGAAATTAAAATAGTTATGTCCCAAACTCTTTTGTTAGAATTATTAATCTTGAGGTTCATTTTTTCTTAAAATACGAGCAGGATTTCCAACAACGATTACGTTATCGGGGAAGGATTTAGTAACAACTGACCCTGCACCAACGATGACATTGTTTCCTAGAGTTACTCCTGGAAGAATACTTGCGCTACCTCCGACCCAAACATCGTTTCCGATAGTGATTGGGGCAGTTCTTTCGGCTTCTGTACGACGAACAGCTGGGTCCATGGGATGCTTAGGTGTATATAAACCAACCTTAGGACCGAATTTAACATCATTACCAATAGTGATTTTACCTTCATCACAAAGCATAACATCGTGATTAGCATAAAAGTGATCACCGATAGTGATATTGACACCATAACTAAAGTAAATTGTTGGTTCAACGAAAAATCTATTACCAACTGATTTCATTAAACTTTTAATCTTGGCATTTCTTTGATCATTGTCGCTGATCAAATTGTATTCCATTAATTTTGTTCGTACATCGTTACGCAAGTTGACCAATGGTCTTGATTCTAAGTAAAGTTCTCCATTTATCATCTGCTGATACGCAGGGTCTTGTTCAATTTCCATTCTCAAATCTCTCCTCTTTTAAATAAAAGTGTACATTAAGCATAGCATAGTTTTTGAAAACACTGAAATATGTGTGAAAACAGGGTATGCAATGTAAAAAAATGAAAAACTTCGATGAAGAATTTAGTTCTGATTATTCAAAAAGAGTTAGGATAGAGGCGGAACAAATTAGAAGTCGGGGGTAATTGGGTATGACAAACGTATTAATAATTGGCGCAACCGGAATAATTGGCCAAAAGGTTAC
The DNA here is from genome assembly GCF_036913655.1 of Companilactobacillus sp. HBUAS56275. Lineage (NCBI taxonomy): Bacteria > Bacillati > Bacillota > Bacilli > Lactobacillales > Lactobacillaceae > Companilactobacillus > Companilactobacillus sp. HBUAS56275. Next base: position 83,262 of record NZ_JAYKKK010000007.1, on the reverse strand, counting down.
GAAACAGCTGTTAGATGAGACGGATGATTATTTAACATTGTTGGCTCGTAATACTAATGTCTTATCGATCGATGACAAACGCGAACGTGAGGTTCATGGTGATGTTTTAGATGATAAGGTCCTAAACCAAGCACTGGATGGCAACGATATTGTTCTAATGGCAACGGATAGTAATTTAGGATTGTCAGTTCAAAGAGTTATTGATGGGATGATGGCAAAGAAAATTAAACGCTTGATCTTTATTACATCAATGGGTCTTTACAATGAGATACCTGTCACTGATGGTGCTTCAGGCAATTTAGCACAGGATGCTCTTTTACAACCATATCGTACAGCTGTTGAGTTGATTGAGGATTCTGATTTGAATTATACGATCTTACGTGCAACACGTTTAGATGCAGGTAAGGATGTTAACTATGATTTGGTAGATAAGGGTGAGAATCCAACTAGTGAAGATGTTTCTTATGACAGTGTCGTTGATTATGCGGTGCGTTTGGTTAACGATGGCAAACTGGAATCTCATAAGAATGTTGAGATTAGTCGTCGAGCAGTTGTTGCTGCTAAATAATTATTGGGAAAGCGGAATGGAGTGCTGTTCTTAATGGGATGGTAACTTTGTTCTGTTTTTTTGTTAATAACCATGGTTCTATGCTTTATAGTGGAAATGAGCTACGTGAGGGTAACTCCTTCCGGTTAAGTCAACTTATCTCTGCTGGTGCTTCGCTACCGACTGAGATAAGTAGTCTTAATCCTCGGGAGCTGATCGCCCTCACTTCACTCTCTCATTTGAAACGAGCTTCGCAGGCCAGATTCCTGTGCTTAGGCAAATGCTCAGAATCTAAGCGGGCCTGCTCCGCTCTCTCTTGACCTAAACCTAACTTTAGGGTATAGGATATCCTACAAGAGGTGTAACTATGGCAAAATTAATCATTTATTTTTCATTATCCGGTAATACTAAGAAGGCTGCAGAGAGGATTCAAGAGTTATCTGGTGCTGACATTGTTGAATTAGTACCGCAAACTCCTTATCCTGCTGGTTACAGTAATTATGTTCCAGTGGCTCAAAAAGAATTTGAACAACAGATCCATCCTCAAATAAAAACTACGCTTTCGAACCTAGATAAATACGATACAATCTACTTAGGATATCCAACTTGGAATGGGCGTGTGCCGATGATTTTTTACAGTCTTTTTGAGAAATATGATTTTTCAAATAAGACAGTCATTCCATTTACAACGACGGGTGGTTCAAGTGTTGATGAATCGATGCCTTATGTCAGAAAACTAGCCGCTACAAGTAAAGTAACGGATGGTTTTAGATATAATAATAACGATGCCCAATTGAAGAAATTTATTGAACAATTTGATTAGGGGGTAATCCTTACGAATATTTTGATATTAGGAGCTAATGGAAAAATTGCTCGTTTGGTTGAAACACAGTTACTGAACGATAAAGCATTCTCAGACGTCAAATTAACGATGCTCCTGCGAGAAAAAGGACGAGCTGATGATTTATTAACCAATCAATCAATTGCGATTGAAGGGGACGTTAAAGACGATTCAGCTGTAGAAGCAGCAGTTGAAGATCAAGATATTGTTTTTGACTTAACAGGAACTACAAAGTCCATTGTTCCGACACAAAATATTATTAAAGCTATGCAGGCAAATGGAGTTATCAGAGTAATTTCCATTTGTGACTTAGGAACACATAGCAAGACAGCTAATCAAATTGAAACAAAGATAGCTCAGTTGTACGAGCAATCAGGATTAGATTACACAGTTTTACGTTTAGCCTGGTTAAATAATTTGGATGAGGTGCGTTATCAGGTTACACAGCCTAATAAGCCAGTTCAGGGCAATAGTATTTCACGAAAGAGTGTAGCAGAACTTATTTTAAAAATAATTGATGATCCAGCATATTTATCCAAACAAAATGTAGGCGTTAGCGATGGAATTAAACGAGATGCACCGATTGTCTAGATAGCTATTGAACCCGAGTAGTCAAGTAATGAATAGTGATTTAAAAGAACAGTATTTATTAAGCATATAGAATTATCCAAATTGATTAATGAGCGTTGTCTTTACTATCAAATATTTTAGAAGAATAAAATAATAGAACAACAAAACTAGTCCGGAGCAACAAGAAAATTGGCTCAGCCATGAGATTTACCTTAGCAATTTATTGCTTAGGTAAAGGCCGAACTTGAAGATCCATGATTTTGCACGGAGTGCAAAATTATTAGCTTCCAGTCGGCCCATGGCGTTCCAGCCAAATTTTCTTGTTGCTCCGGACGGCATCCTACGCAAATCAAAAAGCTTCTCAAAACTATTTCTAGTCTTGAGAAGCTTTTTTTTGTCGGGATTCTTCAATTAATTAACTGATTATGTGTGTGTAATGTGGGAGAGGAGTTAATTAATGGAGTTGCATTGACTACTTCAACTTAGAAGAAGTCAATGTTAGATCACTGTACAATTCGTTATTGGCAGGACTGAAGTCGAAGCCTTTAACACGATTATTAACTGGTTGCCATACGTAGTTGAATTCTTCTGGTACGACACCGGCTTGATCGTTCATGTATGTTTGCCATTCTTTGAATGTCTTAGTACGTGTTTTATCGTTCCAAGCAGATGAATCGTTCATCTTGTTGATCAATTCAGTATTCTTCTTAGTTACGAAGTGACCCATGTTGAATGGAGCTGTATCACCATAAAGTTGTGATTGTGATGGTTCAGATGATAATGACCATGCAGCTGTCCAAAGGTCAATCTTGTTTTGACTTGGTTTTTGTAGCAAGTCGTAGAAACTATTCATTTCCATTGGTTTGCCGCCGTACATCTTAACGTTCAAACCAACTTTATGCCATTGTTGTAGATAATCTTGATATGTAGCCTCTGTAATTGAATTACCACTCATTCCACCGAAGTAGATAGTAAGTTTCTTACCCTTTGGATCTGAACGCCACTTGCTACCGTTACGCTTCTTGTATCCAGCGTCATCAAGTAACTTGTTAGCTTTCTTAAGGTTTAATGAGTAACCCTTAGCTGACTTGTCGTAGTATTTAGTAAATACAGGTGGAATCAAAGTATTACCACGCCATGCAACACCATTACCAAACTTCTTAGCAATGTCATCGACATTTAGAGCGTACATCATAGCTTGACGAAGACTCTTATTAGCCATCTTCTTGTTAGAATCAGCAACGTTCTTACCAGTCTTAGTATCGTAGTGGCCTAAGTTAAAGGCAAAGTAACTGTATGATAGGGCAGGTTGACCAACTTTGGTATAACCTTTAAGGTCTTTCAATTTCTTGTATGAAGTACCACCAACTTCACCAGAAGCTGAAGGAACTACAGAATCATATTTCTTAGATTGGATAGCCTTAACGATGTTGTTTGATGAAACAACGTTGATAGTAATGTGGCCAATTTGGGCCTTCTTACCCCAGTAGTATTGGTTTGGTACCCAACTTGTTGATTCACCAGCAACAATCTTATCTAGCTTGTAAGGACCAGTAAAGATAGGATTCTTACGAATTTGTTCTGAAGATGCAAGTTTAGCAATAGGAACATCCTTGATATATTCATAAGGCTCAGCAGCGCCCCAAATGAATGAGTTACCAGAGAATTTCATACTTGGTGACATAGACTTGAAGTGAATAACAACTTTCTTACCTTTTTCACCATCTGGCATTTCGATACCAGAGATAGTACTTGCAGTTCCCTTATGGTATTCGGCCATACCTTCAATATTTTCAAAGTCAGAAGAGTATTGACTTGTTGTAGATTCCTTATTACCAAGGACTTCATAAGCGTACTCAACATCCTTCGCAGTTACAGGATCGCCGTTTGACCATTTACCATTGCTACGGATGGTGATGGTAGCTGTTTTAGCTTTACGATCAAGTTTTTGATTAGCAAGACCACCATCGATGATCTTGTAATTCTTGTCGACATTGAACAAATTATTTAAACCACCAGGAGAAAATACATGTGAGTCGGCAGCGTTTGAAGCAAGGACTGGATCAGAAATTCCTTGGAATGGTGAGTCAGCAACTTCAGCCAACTTCAAAGTACCGTTCTTTGTTGCATTTTTATCAGTGGCATCACTGTTTTTAAATGATGGCTTTAATTTGATTTGAGCAGTTGTACCTGATGATGAACTGCTACTACTTCCGTTAGAACAACCAGCTAGTGTGACAGCAGCCAAAAGTGTCACAGCTGAAAGAATAACCTTATTTTTAGTTTTAACCATTGTGTTTCCCCCTTAAGTTAAAAACCCTATATTTTACCAAACTGAGTTGGTGATGAAACTGTGTTAAGAAGACATGTAAGAATCATGATTAGGAAGGCACCATCTCCCTTAATTTTTTTAATTGAGTCATTAATCAGCAGCTCCTTGACGTTGAGATGCGTCAGCTGAACGTCTGACAACTTGACCGATATAACTAATTGCTAAACAAAGTATGATGATCAAAAGTGCGGCAGGTAACCATGTCCACCAATATTCGGTGATGTTATTAGGATCATTAGCGTTAGCAATCAAAGTACCAAGTGATGGTGTTTGAATTGGAAGACCAAATCCCAAGTAGGAAAGACCTGTTTCAACACCAATATTTTCAGCAAAAGATAAAGTTGTATCAACGATAATCAATGATGAAATGTTAGGCATGATCTCGCGAAAAATAATTTTGAAACTGCCTGTACCTGAGGTTCTGGAAGCAGCTACGTAATCTTTTTCCGATTCAGAAAGGGTACGTGAACGAATTAAACGTGAAGTACCTTCCCAATAGAAAACGGAGAAGATCAATGTTAGTGAAACTGCGTTGTAATTTCTGATGATTGTAACTAAAACGATGATCATCATGGTCATTGGTAGCATCATCATGAAGTCATACACACGTTGCATACCCCAATCGATGTAACCACTGAAGTAACCAGAAATTAGACCCCAACAGATACCAAAAGCTGAAGAAATAATTGTAAGTCCAATAGCGATACCAATTGAATTACGTGAACCAACGATAAGTTGTTGAGCAATAGATCGACCACCGGCATCAGCACCTAAAAGATAACCGTTAGTTCCAGGACTAATGTTGTAATTCATAATGTTAGTCTCCATCATTTTTGGAGTATTGATGAAGAGTGAAGCAATCATAACAAAGAGGATAAAACCGACAACGATGAATAAAGAGATGAATGCAGGTTTGTCAGCCTTGAATTCGTTCCAAACAATCTTGGCAGATGATGGAGTGGCTTCTTCGTTAGCCTCTTTGTTTAAACGGTCTAAGTCAGCCGCTGAAATATTTGAATGTTTATTTAGATTCTCTTCCATAAATTAACGGCCCCCTATTCAATTCTGATTCTTGGATCAACGATACTTAGGATGATATCTGAAAGTAGGGTACCCAATAGATTCAAAATTCCGTAAATTAAAACTAAAGCTGTGATAACAGTGTAATCACGATAGTTGATTGAATTGATAAATAGTAATCCCATACCTGGGTAAGAGAAGACTGTTTCAGTAAAGATAGAACCATTCAACAAACCTGTGATTGAATAACCGGCAAATGCGGCGATAGGTAATAATGAATTTCTAAAAATATGATGTTTGTAGATGTCTTTTTCAGGAACACCTTTAGAACGTGCAGTTCTGACATAATCGGAACGTTTAGCATCAATAACTTCTGAACGAAGGTATTGAACAACGTTGACGGTACCGAACAATGCACCCAAGATACTTGGTAGTAAGATGTGATACAAGTGAGAACCAGCAGTTGGTAACCCTGGATTAGCAGTTGCGGAAACGGAACCTGTTGTTGGGAACCAGTTTAGAACGTAACCGAAGATCCAAATACCAATAACTAAAACAACGAAGAAAGGAATACTGTAAGTTACATATGTATAAATTCTAACGATGTTATCGGGAAGCTTACCTTCATGTTTAGCGGCGAACATTCCCATTGGTAAAGCAAAACAGTAAGTAAGAATTGTTGTGAGTAATGCTAACCAAATAGTATTAACAGCACGATCACCAATTAAACGAGTAACTGGTTCTTGGTATTGATAACTGTTACCCAAGTTACCGTGGAATAGATGAACGACCCAATTCCAATATTGTTGGTACCAAGGATCATACAAACCATTCATTTCCATCAAATGATGAATTTGAGCAGGATCAGATTTTGGATTAATGGAACCGGTGAATGGATCACCAGGCATTGCCTTAGCTAGTAAGAAAACTAGAAGACTAAGAATAATAACTTCAGGAATCATAATCATGATACGACGGAGAACTGTTTTCCACATTATGCCTTCACCTCTCCTTCTTGTTTGATGATCTGGTTGGCAACTTCTTTTGGTAGAGCAACTGAATGAGTTGGACTAATTGGAACTAATGGGAAAGCTTTACCATCTTTGTCATAGTACTTGTCCTGTTGTTCACGATAGACTTCTTCGACGGCTAAACGATTAGCACGATGTTGTTGTCTATCATTAACATTTGTCTCAGGGATAGCAGCTAGTAGACGCTTAGTGTAGATGTGAACGGGATGATTATAAATGTCTTCACGTGTTCCAATTTCAACTAGACGACCACGGTTCATAATGGCGATGTTGTTACACATATGTCTGACAACACCCAAGTCATGAGAGATAAATAGGTAAGAGATTCCAAATTCACGTTGGATCTTTTTCATGAAGTTCAAAACTTGAGCTTGAACGGAAAGATCCAAAGCGGAAACAGGTTCGTCAGCGATAATCAATTTGGGATTGGTCGCAACTGCACGGGCAACACCGATACGTTGTCTTTGACCACCAGAGAATTGATGAGGATATTTATATAAAGCATCGGGATCCAAACCAACGATATCTAGTAGTTGCAAAACTCTTAACTTTTCTTCATCCTTGCTTAAATGCTCGAAATTTCTTAATGGTTCTGCGATAATATCTTCAATTCTTTTTCTAGGATTTAAACTGGAAAGAGAATCCTGAAAAATCATTTGTACGTCGTGGTTGTAATCAAGTTCCTTACGATTAAGTTTCTTGGTAATATCTTTACCTTGATACATGATGGAACCACTTGTTATTTTTTCTAGACCTACGACTGATTTACCGGTAGTTGATTTACCTGAACCAGATTCACCAACTAATCCGTATGTTTCACCAGCTTCAATATTGAAACTAATGCCATCGACGGCCTTTACAGAATCAGTAACGCGATTCCAAAATCCTGATCGGATAGGGTAGTGAACTTTTAAATTTTTGATTTCAATTAAACTCATGCTTTCACACTCCCAATCTGATCTGGAAATGAGAAGTTCTTATAACAAGTACAACGAACTTCATGTCCAGGCTCTACTTCATGCATTGTTGGATTAGCTTCATGTTCTTCAGGTTTGACCCAAGGAATACGTGGAGCAAATCGATCTCCTGTTTGAGGCATCTTTTGTAATGAAGGAACATTTCCTTGAATTACGTAAAGATCATCGGTTTGATTGTCACGCTGAGGCATTGATCTTAATAGTGAACGTGTGTAGGGATGCTTAGGTGTATTGAAAATTTGTTCAACACTGCCTTGCTCAACAATTTGTCCCGCGTACATAACTGCAACACGATCAGCTGTTTCAGCGACAACTCCCAAATCATGGGTGATCAAGATAATACCGGCGTGGTTCTCAGCTTGAATCTTTCTTAGAACATCCAGGATTTGAGCCTGAATCGTTACATCAAGCGCTGTAGTTGGTTCGTCAGCGATGATTAAATCTGGTTTACAAGCAATGGCGATCGCGATGATTACACGTTGACGCATACCACCGGATAATTGATGTGGAAATTGACGAGCAGTCCTTTGCGGATTAACAATTCCTACTTCTTTTAATAGTTCCAAAACGCGGTCATGTTTTTGATCAGCGGTTAGTTTAGTGTGATAAGTCATGACCTCACTGATTTGATCTTCAATCCTTTTTAGAGGATTTAAAGCAGATAGTGGATCTTGGAAAATCATTCCGATCTTAGCTCCTCGGAAATTGTTGTACCCGGCTTCATCAAGTTTTAGTAGGTCAGTGCCTTCAAAATCAATTTCACCTGAAATTTTTGTTTCGGATGGATCATGCAATCCCATAACAGTTGTGGCTAATGTACTTTTACCACAACCAGACTCACCAACAATGGCAAGAATCTCATCATGATTAACTGTGAGATTAATATGGGAGATAGCATCATAGTATTTTCCGTTAATCTTAAAAGCAGTATTAACATCCTTAATATTTAGAAAATCTGATGTAGTTTCCAAGATATCCCCTCCTGATTCTAATAATCTTCTTATTTAAACCCTAAGACACAGAGGTGTGGTTGCACCAGTGCTCTGTTGAACTTTTTTAATAATTGAGTTCGATTATAGTTAATCATTTTCTAATTTACAACCCCTAATATTAAAAAAATATTAAAAATCTTTATTAGTTATTCATAATCAGGGTATAAAGTTTCTTTTAACTTTATGACACGACTATACAATCAAATTAGAAAGATTAGAAAAAAACTAACTTATAAATGACGATACGTATATTTTCAGGATAGTGGTCTAATTATTGATACCAATGAGATTAATAGAACGTATAATGAGAACAATCGGCCTAATTTTTTAACGTTATAACGACAGCGGTTTGAACCAATTATCTTAGAAAGAAAAAAGAAGCTTCAGAAAAATTAATTTCTGAAACTCCCGTAAAAACTTTTTTATTATTTTCATAAAAAATTAGTTACCAAAATGTATTGAAACACAATCATAGACATGTCAGAATATGAAAACACGGAATTTAAAACTAAATTCTTAATGAAAATGGTGGTAATATATCCGTGAAGAAGGGTGATCTTATGCGTCAACAAATGCGTCATCAAAAGAAAAGTAAGAAACCATTAATTTTAACAATTATCATTTCACTCGTAGTATTGGTAGTTTTATGTATCGTTTTCTTTTTTCCATTGAATAATATGTTAAGAAATGTGACTGGTAATGATACGCCCAGTGACAAAGCCGTTAAATCGGAATTAGTTAAGAAAGTTAAGTCTCGTAAGACAGGTGATTCTAAAAAAGATGAGAAGATCGACCGTGCTGCCTCAATTTTAGGCAAGAAAAAAATGTCTGAAATTATGTCAGCTGCCGATAGTCAAGATAAGACGGCAACACTAATTGAAGACTCATCAGCTTTGACAAAAGAACAATCGCAAAAAGCCGCTCAAGAAATTTTTTCTAATGAAGAATATTCTGGTTTGAGAAATGCTATAAGTGAAGGTAATTGGTATCAAGCTTATCAGCAATATCAAAAACTTTCTAATAATGGTGAATTAACACAGTTACAGCAAGACATAAATCAGAAATAATAAAAAAAAGTGCAAATTAAAATTTGCACTTTTTTTATGAATTGAAATAAACTATCTAGTGATGGCATATTTCAAATGAATATTTTTAAGAATTTTTTGGGAATGAGGAGTTATCCTTATCGTCATTATCTGCATCATAGAAGAATGCTTGAATTGGGATGTTGTATTTATTATGAATTAGTAATATCTCTTTTTGAGTGAATCCTAAGTCATCGTTTTTTCTACGGATAGTAGATGTTGATTTGTCGAGAAGCTTAGCAATATCATTTTGCTTGATGTTTCTCAATGTAAAGTATGCTTTTAAATATTGATTGCTATACATAATAAATTCCCTTTTTTTAAGTTTTCCTTAATCAAGGACAAGAATATGGTAAACTAGAAATTCATTTTTTTCAATAACTTTTTTTGAAATATCCATATTTTAAGTTAAAATATCATATATGAAAGGTATAGGTTATATTTGACATATGATAACTATTGGAAAGTATTTGCGCAAAAAAAGACTTCTGAAGAATTTAACGCTACAACAAGTAGTTGACTCAACAAAATTAGAATACGGTTGTACGACATCAACGTCAGTTTTAAGTGCCATTGAGACGGATAAGAATAAAATCATCGATGGGGAACTTTTATTTGTACTATCCGATTTTTACGAAATTGATCTAAAAGAACTCCAAACGTTGATTCTTCAGAATTTAAAAGCTAAATAATTGAAAAAATATCTTCAACAATTTAGTTGTATTAGAAGATACTTTTATATAAATAAATCTATACTGTTTAATAATTAAATTAAAAAAGGTCAAAAACAAAATAAATTAAATTCTTGCTAAAGTGCGGTTGTAGTGTAAAAATTCCGTCCTCCGCAACAAGAAAATTTGGCTGGAACGCCATGGGCCGACTGGAAGCTAATGATTTTACACTTCGTGAAAAATCATGGATCTTCAAGCTCGGCCTTTACCTAAGCAATAAATTGCTAAGGTAAATCTCATGGCTGAGCCAATTTTCTTGTTGCTCCGGACTAAATCCTGCTTTGTTAATTAGTTATTGTAAAATTCAAATAATAAAATAAGAACGGTCCCTATTGAAGGATTCAAGTGTGTATGTCCTGAATAATAAATGGAGGCCGTTCTTTTAGTTAAGAGTCATAAATAGATAATGAAGAATGCTCACTTGTGTGGAGGTTAAATAAAAAGTTTATTTGCCAAAAGTTTGAAATATAAATCACAAGTGAAATAGTTCACATCTATAAAAATTTAGGTACAATAAAAGCAGAGGACTCGGATTATGTGAACGACATTACTGATATTGAGGGCAAAATATCTTTAATGAACGGATGATGACGTATGGAATACTGTGTAACTACCAAAAAAGATGACAGTTGGTATATCGGTACCGACCATTTCGACCTCTTCAAGGATGATAAAACTGAGGCCATAATGTTTCAAGGCAATGGTTATCTGGGCATAAGAGCGACCGCCGAAGAAAGAAATTTAAACGAAAGGCGGAATATGTTCGTGGCTGGGACGTTTGATGCATTCAACGATGAAGTCACGGAGCTTCCTAATTTACCCGATTTATTAAATATGGGAATTCAGATCAATCAACAGATATTCTCCTTGAGTATGGGGTTGATAGAAAATTACCATAAGCATCTCAACTTAAAGAACGGTGAGTTGATTAGGTCATTTGATTGGCTAATTAATGGCAATAGAATCAGTTTTAAGTTTTCACGTTTCGTTTCAATGAGTGATGTTCATCTGCTGGTCTCTAAATTGGAAATTTCTTCTGATCAGAGCGATTTGAAGATCACACTCAATTCAGGAATTGACGGTCAATATTCCAATAGTGGGACTCAACATTTAGTTGAGGGTGATAAGCGTCTATTTGAAGGTAAGATCCTACAATTACAGGAAAAAACACAACAGTCGAATATTGGACTAGCTTTTAATGTGTTGCAGAAAGCCTATATCAATAAGGAACAATTAGACGTTAAACCTAATATAGATATGGGACGTCGCCAAATTTTTGACGAGTATAATGTTGATTTAAATAAGGGTGATAAATTCACTTTTGTTAAATATGCCAATGTTTACACGACTATTGATAAAGATATTGAGCACGAGACTATTTCGGTAGCATCGATGGACGCAATTAAAAAATCTAGCATGATGACTTATAAGGAATTGTTGGATAAATCGACTAACGCCTGGAATATTAATGTGTGGCAACGTAGTTTGATCAGTATTGACTCTGATGACGTTGATCCACAAGTTGCAATTAACTTTGCTCGTTATCAATTAGCCGCTAATACTCCTAAGGATCCACGAATGAATATTGCAGCTAAAGGGTTGACTGGTGAAGGATACAAAGGTCATACGTTCTGGGATACAGAAATTTATATGTTGCCATACTTTACTTTCACAATGCCGGAAATGGCTCGTAACCTTTTGGAATATCGTTATTTGGGATTGGACGGTGCTAGAAGAAAAGCCAGAGACAACGATTACTGGGGAGCACAGTTCCCTTGGGAGTCAGCTTGGTCAACTGATGGTGAAATGACGCCACCTTGGGGTTCAGCTGATATCGTAACGGGTAAACCAATGCGTATCTTGTCAGGTTCTTTGGAGCAACATATTACAAGTGACGTTGTTATTGCTGTAATGCAGTATTTGGCAATTACTGAGGATCAAAAATTTGCCGAAGATATGGGATATGAGATTATTCTGGATGCCGCTAAATTCTGGGCAAGTCGTTTGGATTGGGACCCTGAGTATCACAAATTTATGATCGATGATGTAATTGGACCAGATGAGTATAAGGAACATATTGATAACAATGCGTTTACCAACTATACAGCTTTCTGGTGTATTCAAAAGGCAATTGCGGTCGTCGAATTATTAAGAAATTCTAATTCTGAAATTTATGACAGATTGAATTCGAAACTACATCTGGATGACGCTTATCAGGATTGGATTTCAAAAGTAGATTTGATTTTTCTACCAAAGCCAAACAAATCAGAGGTTATTCCAGAAGACGATTCGTATCTACAAAAGAAAATAGTCGATACCAATCAGTATCAATCTGATGGCGGTCATGCCAAAATTTTCAAAGATTATAACATTCAACAAATCAATGATTTACAAGTTACAAAGCAAGCGGATGTTTTACTATTGATCTTCTTGTTCGATGATCTATTCGGTGATGATATTAAGCTTGCCAATTGGAATTACTATGAACCTAAGACCACACACGATTCATCACTATCTTTCTCGACCCACAGTATTTTGGCTAGTGATTTGAATTTAGCTGATACAGCTTATGAGTATTTCGAAAAAGCTTGTGAAATTGATTTAGGGAGTGGCGTTGGAAAATCAGTTCAGGGGTTACATATGGCCTCAATTGGTGGTATTTGGAATATGGTTGTTGAAGGATTCGGTGGTGTTAGAGTTCTCGATGGGCAATTGAGAATTGAGCCACATCTTCCAAGCAAGTGGAACAGTTTGCATTTTGAAATTAACTGGCATCAAAGCCTGTTGAAGATAGATGTATATAAAGATACTTTCCAAATATCAGTTCTAGGAGACGCTATTACTTTTGTTAATCACAATGAGCTTTATCACGTTGCGGCTAATTCAAAAATAGTAATTCCCATATCGGTTGAAGTGAACGTAGAAGATTAAAAGGAAGTCTTATCAATTCTTTAAGAGTTGGTAAGGCTTTTTTATTTTGGGATATAAATGAGACATGGTAGATATCAACTGATGTGGTCTAGGGATGCCCGTCGGTAGTAGAAAATCTTTGGGCCACTGGGACGTGGTGGACACGGCTTGAAGCTAATAATTTTTCACTTCGCGAAAAATCATGGATCTCCAAGTCCGGTCTTCTGGTAACCTTGCTTTGCAAGCCAACCAGAACTTCACCACTGAGGGCCCACAGATTTTTTGTTTTCATATAATGACAGGTGAAATTAAGGAAAGAAATGTCTAAATATGTGGATATATGGGCATAGCTGAGTCCATTCATTGGAATACTATTTTTACTGTCTAACATATTAGGAAAGATATAAATAGAACAACACACTAGTCCGGAACAACAAGCCCGATTGGTCTCAGCCGTGAAATTCTACTTAGCGATTTATCGCTTAGTAGAAGACCTGTATTTGAGACAATTGTGGTTTTCAATTGACTCAAATCAGCGTCCACAGCGTTCCAGACCAATCGTGCTTGTTGTGGAGGCCGGCAATAGAAACGCACACCTTAAGTTCATTCAAATAATTTTTAGGACAATTTTATATTTTTTTGATTATTAAACCGCTTTCTATAATAGAATTGACTTAATAGTAAGAAGGAGGGCATTTTATGAAAAAGGTAGCAATTATTACAGGTATTTCTTCAGGAATGGGAAAAGCTGCGGCTTTGTACTTCAAAGAACAAGGCTTTGAGGTCTATGGTGGAGCTCGTCGAGTTGAGAGATTAGCGGATTTAAGTGAACAAGGCATTCATACACAGAGTTTGGATGTTACTGATGACATTTCTGTTCGTGCTTTGGTCGATCGTGCTATTAGTGAACAAGGACAAATTGATGTCTTGGTCAATAATGCTGGTTATGGTGAATTCGGTCCGATTGAAGAAGTTCCTATTGAGAATGCTAAAAAACAATTTGACGTTAATGTTTTTGGTGCGGCTCAGATTACGAAGCATGTTTTGCCACAAATGAGACGTCAGGGTTCTGGTAGAATTGTTAATATTTCCTCAGTTGGTTCTAATATTTATAGCCCTCTTGGTGGTTGGTACTACACAACTAAAGCCAGCTTGAATATGTGGAGTGATGTTTTGGATCAAGAGGTCAAACAATTTGGTGTTCGTTCAGTTATTGTGCAACCGGGATTAACTAAATCCGAATGGAGCAAGATTGCTTTTAAAAATGCTAAAAAGAATTTAGTTGAAGATTCTCCTTATGAAAATATGTTGGATAAAACTGAAGAGCTCTTTTCAAAAATTACATTTAGTGAAGCCACAGCCGAAGACTTGGCTAAAGTATTTTATCGTGCCGCAACTGATGACAGACCTAAACGTCGTTACTACCACTCAATTGTTGATCATGGGATGGTTTTAGTAGCCAGAACGATGCCGAATACTTATCGAGCAGTCTTGTCTAAAATGATGAAGGGGATTTAATATGGCATTTTTTGGATTCAAAGATATTGATAAATTATCAGAAGTTGATATGGCTATTTATCGGTATATCGTTGATCATGATGAACAGGTTCCTTTAATGAGAGTACGTGATTTAGCTCGGGGGGCTCATGTTTCTAATTCTTCAGTTATGCGGTTTATTCATAAAATTGGTTATAGTAGTTTCCCGGAATTTAAGGTTTCGTTTAAAAGTGAAAATCAAGATTTAATGCGGTCTAAAAGTGATGTGTTAAATATCATTGATAGAGGTGCGTTTCCTAATGATATTGAAAAAACAATTAAGTTAGTAGCTCATTTGATGCTTGATGCTGATAATATCGTGTTCTTTGGAATGGGTGGTTCTGGAGCAATTGCGGAATATGCTTCCAGACAGGCAGCGTCATTGGGATTTAATTCATATGCTGTTAAAGATCCTTTCTATCCATTGATTCAACAATTACACAATACTTCTAATAATGTCATCGTTACTTTGTCTGTTTCAGGACGAACTAGTGAGATTCTGGAAACCTTAAATAACTTTGTTAACAGTCCAGATACTATCTTAGTTAGTGTAACTGGGAACATCGAGAGTCCCATTGCCCGAATCGGGCGTTATGCACTTAGTTACAATATTCCAGAGACGAGGATTCATAAATACTACGATTTAACTAGTCAGGTACCCTGCGTTTATATTGTTGATGGATTATTAATGGAACTACATAATCAAGATGTTGGTCGTAAAATGGAATAGCGGAACGTGTTGTACCATAGCCGGAACATTATTCAATACATAGGCACAGAAATTCAAAACGCTTACAAAGTATTCACATTTTGTAAGCGTTTTTTTATACTGTATTTGTAATCAAATAAAGGGGGATTCAATATTATGATGAACAGTTTCAATGCGTTCATGGAAAAACACATTGTTCCGTTTGCTACTAAGTTAAACGAACAACGTCACATCGCAGCTATCCGTGATGCTTTCATGTACACATTTCCAATCACAATGGCTGCTTCAATTGTTATTTTGATTAACAGTCTTATTTTTTCAAAACAAGGTTTCATTGCACAAATTTTATTCTTACCGAAATTTTTCCCACATTTGGAAGAAGCACAAAAGCTTCTTACTTCTGTAACTAATGGAACAATGAACATTATGTCGATTTTCATTGCGTACTTGGTTGCTAGAAATTTAGCCCATCATTTTAAGGCTGATGATATGTTAGTTGGTATGACTGGTATTGCAGTCTTTATGATTATGTACACACCATCAATTATCAAGGGTGGAGTTACATATTTACCAACAACATACATGGGTGCTCAAGGTTTGTTCGTTGCCATGATTTGTGGTGGCTTGGTTGGTGAATTCTTACCTAAGCTTACTAGAATTAAAAGACTTCAAATAAAAATGCCTGATATGGTACCACCAGCTGTTGCTCGTTCATTTAATGGTTTGATTCCAATTGTTATTGTTATCATGGTTGCTTCAATTGTAAATTATCTAATTCAATTGGTTGCACCACAAGGTATTAACGATATCATCTATAAATCAATCCAAACACCACTTACTCATATTGGTGTCAATATCTATGGTGTTATTATCATTGCTATTGTTCAAAACCTATTGTGGCTTGTTGGTATTCATGGTCCAAACACTTTGAATGCTTTGAGATCAATTATCTTTACTGAAGCAGATCTATCTAACCAAACATTTATTGCTTCTCATGGTGGTAGTACTGTCGGAGTTCCACATCCAGTTACTTGGGGAATTATGAACGATGTTT
The DNA here is from genome assembly GCF_036913655.1 of Companilactobacillus sp. HBUAS56275. NCBI lineage: Bacteria > Bacillati > Bacillota > Bacilli > Lactobacillales > Lactobacillaceae > Companilactobacillus > Companilactobacillus sp. HBUAS56275. The sequence continues at coordinate 66,927 of NZ_JAYKKK010000007.1, read as the reverse complement.
TTGCTAACATGGGTGGTTCTGGTATGACACTAGGTCTTATCATTGCAATTTTCTTAGTATCAAGAAGAAAAGATTACCGTGCTATTGCTAAATTAGCTTTTGTTCCTGGACTATTTAATATCAATGAACCTTTGATGTTTGGTCTACCAATTGTTTTGAACCCAATTATGGCTATTCCATTCGTATTAACACCTGTTGTTAATATTTTAGTTGGTTATCTTGTAACAATTGTATTGAAGTGGATGCCGACGCCGGCTATAGGTATGACGTGGACTACTCCAGGGCCTCTGATGCCATTCTTAGGAACTGGTGGTAATATAATTGGACTAATTATGGGATTTGTTTGTTTGGCAATTTCCGTAGCTATGTACTTCCCATTCGTATTGGCAGCTAATAAGATGGCTGTTCCTGACGATGATAAAGATGAAACTGAAAAAATTGAAAAAGGTGCCAAAGACGAAGATATTAATGGCACAGTAGAAGCTTAATTGTAAATGTATAACGATGATGTAACGCATTGAGGAGGAAAAATTTATGACATTAAAAGGAAAATCATTTCCAGACGGATTTTTGTGGGGTGGTGCAGTAGCTGCTCACCAATTAGAAGGTGGGTTTGATCAAGGAGGCAAAGGTATCAGTACAGCTGATGTAATGACTATTGGAGCCAACGGTGTACCAAGAAAAATTACTGATGGAATTGATCCTAACGAATTTTATCCTAATCACAACGCAATTGATTTTTATCATCGTTATCCTGAAGATATTAAATTATTCGCTGAAATGGGCTTCAAGTGTTTCAGAACGTCTATTGCTTGGACAAGAATTTTTCCAAATGGTGATGACGAACAGCCTAATGAAGCTGGATTAAAATTTTATGACGATATGTTTGATGAATTACATAAATATAACATTGAACCTGTAATTACTTTGTCTCACTTTGAAATGCCATATCACTTAGTTAAAAAGTATGGTGGCTGGCGTAGTCGGAAAGTAATCGACTTCTTTGTTAAATTTGCCACAGTAGTTTTCAAACGTTATAAAAATAAAGTTAAATATTGGATGACCTTTAACGAGATCAATAATCAAACTGATTATGAATCAACACACGCTTTATTCACTGATTCAGGAATCGTTCCTAAACCAGGCGAAAATAATGAAAAATTAATGTATCAAGCAGCTCACTATGAATTAGTTGCTAGTGCTGAAGCTGTCAAAATTGGACATGAAATCAATCCTGATTTCCAAATTGGCTGCATGATTGCGATGACTCCAATCTATCCACTTACATCTAAACCAGAAGATATTTTATTTGCTCAACGCGCGATGCAAACAAGATTCTGGTTCGCTGATGTTCACGTGAATGGCTTTTATCCACAATGGTTGTTGAATCATTTCCAAGAACGTGGTTTCGATTTGGATATGACTGACGATGATTTGCAAGTGTTAAGCCAAGGTAAAGTTGATTACATTGGTTTCAGTTACTACATGTCCTTTGCCGTTAAAGATACTGGCAAACTTGAATATAACGAGAGTCACGACCGTGTTAAGAATCCTTATGTTAAAGCTAGTGAGTGGGGCTGGCAAGTTGATCCAGTTGGTTTGAGATATGCTTTGAACTGGTTTAATGATCGTTATCACTTACCATTATTCATCGTTGAAAATGGACTTGGTGCAATTGATAAGAAGACTAGTGACAATAAGGTCCACGATGATTATCGTATCGACTACATGACTGATCATATTCGCGCAATGAAACAAGCAGTCCTAAAAGATGGCGTTAACTTAATCGGTTATACACCTTGGGGATGCATTGATTTGGTTGCCGCAAGTACCGGTCAGATGTCTAAACGCTATGGTATGATTTACGTTGATGAAAACGATGACGGAACAGGTAGCTTGAATCGTTATAAGAAAGACTCATTCTATTGGTTTCAAGATGTCATCAAAACCAATGGTGCGGAGATAGATTAAGATGAAAAATTATGTAGGTTTAGATATTGGTGGAACTTCAGTCAAATATGGTCTAGTTGATGAAAATGGAGTTGTATCCAATAAAGGACATTTTAAAACTAAAGTTGATGATCAAGCTGGCTTATTGGATGACTTGGTGACAGCTGTTAAAGAAATTCAAGCGGTTGATAAAGATGTCTTAGGTATTGGTGTCAGTATGCCTGGTGTTGTCCAAGCAGATGGTTTTCTAACAACTTCTGGAGCCGTAACCTGTTTTACAGGAATCAATTTAGCTCAACTGTTAGAAGAAAAGACAGGACTACCTGCCAAAATTGAAAATGATGCTAACGCCGCAGCGATTGCTGAAAAATGGATCGGTTCAGCTCAAGGGATTCATGACTATATTGGTTTAGTTTTAGGAACTGGCGTCGGTGGTGCCTTGATTATTAATGATCAGATCTATCGTGGCGCTCATGCTCGTTCTGGTGAATTTGGTTGGATGATTGTTGAAGATGATGACATTGACGTTGAAATGGGGAGTTTAAACTTCCGTGGTGCAACTGTTATCGGTTTAATCAGACGCTACAATCAATTCAGTAGTCAACCAGTTGAAGATGCCCGTTTGATTTTCAAACGTGCTGACGCTGGTGAAGTTTTGGCTCAGAATGTTTTGAAGAGTTACTATCACAGTTTGGCAAAGGGAATCATTAACTTAGAAGTTTCCTTTGATCCCGCAACAGTGATTGTTGGTGGAGGTATCAGTGCCAATACTGAATTTATCGATAATTTGAATAAGACTATCGAAGAAGTCAGAGCTACACATAATAGTATTAAAGATATAGATTTACCACTAGTTAAAGCAGCTAAGTTGAAGAACGATGCTGGGATGATTGGTGCAGTTTATCAATTAATACACGCTTAAAAAGTCAAATGGTTCGCCCCCGTGAAGACTAGATATACGTGTAATAAAAAACAGGAATCCTGTATATAGATTCCTGTTTTTTTATACGATACGTATATTTAATTTCAAATGTAAATGCTATCAATAATAAATAAAAATGATAATCTTTGGTCGTATCAAAGAATAATTAGGTATTTATTATTGAATAGGGGTGAGATTATGAAAACTTGGTTTAACGACAAAGTTATGCCAGGTATGTTGAAATTTGTAAATACCCGTGTCATGACTGCCATCAAAAATGGTATGTTAATTTCTTTACCATTCATTATGATTGGCTCAATTTTTTTGCTGTTGAGTTCGTTCCCAGTTAAAGCAGTTGCTGACTGGATGAACAAAACAGGTTTAACACCATATTGGACGCAAGCTTATAATGCTTCATTTGGTGTTATGGCAATTTTTGCCGTTGTCGGCATTGCTTATAGTTGGGTAAAGGATGCTGGATTTGAACCACTGCCAGCGGGGATGACTGCATTGGTTAGTTTCCTTTTGATTATGCATCCAACAACTCCAGTATTGAACGGTACAAAAACTGTTATTTCTGCTAACCAAGCTCCAACAATGCTAGGCGGCTTTATCGATAGAACTTGGCTGGGTGGTCAAGGTATGATTGCTGCTCTAATTGTGGGATTGTTAACAGGTTGGATCTACTCTTGGTTTTTAAGACATCATATAACGATTAAATTGCCTGATTCCGTACCACCTGCAGTTGCCGATTCATTTATCGCTTTGATTCCAGCATTTGCAATTGTGTGTGGTTTTCTAATTATTTATATTATCTTTGATTTAGTAGCACATCAAACAGCAACACAATGGATCTATACAACGATTCAAACACCTTTACAAGGAATAACCGACTCAGCCGGTGGTGTCTTCTTAGTTGGTATTTTGGTGCCATTCCTATGGTTCTTTGGAGTTCACGGTTCTACTATTGTCGGTAGTATCATGGGACCATTACTACAAGCTAATGCTTTACAAAATGCTCAAATTTTCAAAGCTCATGGGGTTGTGACTCAAGCTTTAGGTGGACACATTTTTACACAATCATTGATGGACCAATTTGGTACCGTAACAGGTGCCGGGATGACCTTTGGATTGGCAATCTATATTTTGTTCTTTGCAAAATCAGTTCAACTGAAGAGTATTGGTAAATTAGCTATTGTGCCAGCAATATTCAATATTAATGAGCCAATCCTCTTTGGTTTACCAGTTGTTTTGAATCCGATTATGCTATTACCATTCATGTTCATGCCAACATTCTCCATGCTTTCAACGTACTTCTTGATTAAAATCGGAGTACTACCATATTTGAATGGTGTTCAAGTACCATGGACCACACCACCAATTGTTTCAGGATTCTTAGTAGGTGGCTGGAAAGTTATGATTTGGCAAGCTATTATTATCGCTGCTTCATTCTTTGTTTACTATCCATTTGTTCATAAACAGGATGAAATTCTTTATAAACAAGAACAAGCTGGAGCTAGTGCTAAGGCCTAATTTTAAAAGAAAATGAAAATAACAGTCACTAAAACAAAATTGTTTTAGCGACTGTTATTTTTTAACCTAAAGCTTGTTCAGCTTGTTTTGCTTGTACACGTTCACTTATCTTCATAAATGGTAGGTAGAAGAATACACCAACTACGATTATAAGTATTTGAACTAGAACGGCTCGCCAATCACCAGCGGTAGCTAGATATGCTGATAATAGTGGTGGGGTAGTCCAAGGAACCATTACGACGACTCGATTCATGAATCCAATTGCAGTAAAGAAGTAAGCAATTAGAACACCAATAACTGGAGTTAAAACAAAAGGAATCATCATAGGAATATTGAAGACGATAGGATATCCAAAGATAACTGGTTCATTGATGTTGAATAGTCCTGGGGCAATAGCTAATTTGCCTAATTCTCTACCTGATTTTTGCTTGGAGAATAAGAAAATAGCAATTAGTAAACAGATTGTTGAACCAGTTCCACCCATCATTCCGAAAGTATCACGGAAGGTATTAGTTAAAATGTAAGGTGCTTGATGTCCGGCGGCAAAAGCGGCTGTATTTTTGTTCATGTTGATCAACAAAACAGGATCAAGCAAAGTACCATTAATAACAGTTTGATGAATACCAAGTGTGAATAGGAAGTTACCAATCGAGTAGATGAATAACATTCCGAAAAGACTAGTATTAACTTTTCTGAGTGGTTCTTGAATAAGGTTAGTAATTAATGTGACAAGATCAGTATTTCCGAAAACGGCTAGTAAGGCTGCGATTAAAGCAAATAAACTGGCTGTTAAAATAGCGGGAATTAAAGAATTAAATGATGCTGACACAGCAGGTGGGATGTTATCACCTAGGTTGATTTGTAGATGTTTAACATTTGATAATTTAATAAATACTTCAGTAGCTAAAAGTCCAACGATGATACCACTGAACATACCTGTTGTTCCTAAATTACTGAATGAAAGCATGCCAGAAACATCGACAGCTTTTTTGGCACCATCAGGAATTACACTCAATGAAAGAGGCATGGTCATGATTAAACTGGCTAGTGAAATAATAGCAGCAGCGATAGGGTTACTATAATTCTTATTACGTGCCAAACAGAATCCGATTGCAGGGGCTAACATTAGTCCGGCAATATTTAAAGTACCATTGGAAATTAGATTTCCCCAAACTTGTAAGTTAGCTAGTGTATCACCACTGGCTACTTTGGGGAAGACAACGTTATTAATTAAAACTCCAACACCAGCAAGGATGAAGAGAGGCATAATAACGGCAAAAGCGTCACGCAAGGATCTTAAGTGAACTTCAGACCCAATACGTGCAGATACAGAGGCAAATTTATCAAAGAATTTTTGACCTTTGCTTTTACTAGCATCCATTTTGATCACTCCATTCTATAGAATATTTCCATTTGATTTGATAACTTCTTTAAACCAGTTGAAACTCTTCTTAGGAACACGTTTCATATCTCTAAGGTCATGATTACCACGGTTTACGTATACCATTCCGTAACGTTTTTCCATGTTTCCTTGAGAACTAGGGATATCGATCAAGCCCCAGCCAAGATAACCCATGACATCAACACCATCGATACTTACGGCATCTTTCATAGCTTGAATGTGATCACGGTGATATTTAATACGGTAATCATCATTAATAGGATTCTTGCCGTCCCATTTTTCACTAACACCAATTCCGTTTTCAATTGGGAAAAGTGGAAGGTGTGTTTCATTAGAAATAGTAGTTAGCACAGTTCTGAAGCCTAACGGATCAATTTGCCAATCCCATTCGTTAGTTAAGAGGTATGGATTAGGTTTGTGTCCTTCGATACTGTAAAAATTAGGACAAGTATTTATAGGAATTAAAGTACTGTCGATAGTTGAAGTTGAATAATAGCTGAAACTAATAAAATCACTCTTAGTATGAGAAACAATTTCCATTTCCTTAGGATCTAAGATGTCGTCAAGTTGATTCAATTTCATGTAGTGAATAACTTCATCGGAATATTTTCCTTCAGTAAATAAACGAATTAAATTGTTATCTGCAAATTCTAAGAATTTACGTGTGGCAGCAACATCAGTAGGTAGTGCCGTTGCAGGGTAAACTTCTTGATAAGCTAGCATGCCACCAATTTGTGTATTTGGATAATTTTCATGAACTTCATTAGCAATGGCAGCGTGGCAAAGGAATACGTGTTGTTGAATTTGATATAAGTCTCTGATTGAATTGTCACCTTTGTAACCACTGATCTTGAAAGCTTCAGGAACACTGTAAAGATTTTGTTCGTTAAAAGTGATCCAGTATTTAACTTTGTTACCAAAACGTTTAAGCATTTCTTTTCCGTAACGAATGAAAGCATCGACTACGTGTTGACTGACAAAACCGTTATACTTTTCAGCCAGGTGTAGTGGCATATCGAAATGATATAAACAGATCATCGGTTCAATGTCATTAGCAAGTAATTCATCAATTAAATCATCGTAAAATTTAATTCCTTCTTCGTTGAATTCGCCATCACCATCAGGATTAACACGGCTCCAAGAGATTTGGAATCTGTAACAGTTCATACCCATATCTTTCATCAATTTGATATCTTCTGGGTAACGATGATATTCATCGATAGCCACTTTCCAGTCTGAAGCATCATCAGTAGCCTTGCGAATATCGTAAACTGATTTACCTTTACCGCCTTCGTTATAGGCACCTTCAGTTTGCATACTAGAAGTTGAGTTACCCCATAAAAAGTCTTTTCTTAATTCATTCATAAAAATATCCTCCCTTTACAACACGAATTGTACTCGCTTACATATAACTTGTAAACCCAAATTTATAAATTGAGTTATCACGTTTTCAAATAAGTAAAACACAGGTATTATATGTTTATAGATAAAATTGAGGTTAAAGAACTATGTCAAAATACGAGGAAATAGCTAACGATATCATAGAGAAAATCAGATCTGGAGCTTACAAGTCAGGGAATCCACTTCCTGATCAAAAAACCATGGCAACAGAATATTCAACCAGCCGAATGACATTACAAAAATCTTTAGCAATACTAAAAACTAAAGGTTATGTTTATAGTCAACAAGGCTCAGCAACTTATGTGAAGAACAACGCTGACAGTATCGCTAATATGGACATTGGCGTGGATCAATATGTTGGTACTTCCAGTCTTTTAGGTAAGGACCACAAAGTAGTCAGTAAGATAATCGAATTTAATTTGAGGTATCCGAGCGATGATGAAAAAGAAGATTTAAAAATTTCAGAGACCGATGCGGTTTATGACATAAAAAGATTACGATTAGTGGACGGAAAACCATATGCGTTGGAATTTACCAAAATGCCAGTAAATGTTATTCCTGGAGTTAATAGTGATGTTTTACATAAATCAATTTATGGCTATGTCCAGAAAGATCTGAAATTGAAGATTGGTGCGGCAGACAGAACCATTATGGCTAAAAAACCAGATGCCGAGGATGTTAAGTATTTAAAGATTAATAAGACAGATCCAATTTTGAATGTAAGCCAGATAGTTTATCTGGACGACGGAACACCATTTGAAAAATCATCAACAGATAGACCGTACGATACAGGTGGGTATCGAGTTTTCCTTTCACATAAAAGTGATATTTAAAATAAAAGAGTGTTCATATTATCACCAATTCAAATGTTGGATGATAATATGAACACTCTTTTTTAATAGTCAAAGTACTATTTGGTTTGACCTAAGGATGTCGTCGGTAGTAGAAAATCTGTGGGCCGCTGGAACGTGGTGGACACGACTTGAAGCTAATAATTTTGCACTTCGCGCAAAATCATGGATCTCCAAGCTCGGTCTTCTACTAACCTTGCTTCGCAAGCTAAGTAGAATTGCACCATTGAGGGCCCACAGATTTTCTACTACTGACTGTATTTCTGATTTTATTGTTATTAGTTAAGGTTGCAGTATTTGGATAGTTTTATGTAATCAAGTAAGGATTATAAGTTCTAGTCTAAAAAATAATAGTATTTATTAAATATATGAGCTCGTCTAAAAATTATAGTGAATATTATTTTTACTATCTAGTATTTAAAGGCGTACAAACGAAAGAAGCACTCTATAGTCCGGAGCAAAAATTTGGAATGCGTTCAGCTATGAGATCATTGTTACCGGCTATGCCGGTTACAATGAGGCCGACTTCGAAGATCCATTATTTTGCACGAAGTGTAAAATAATTAGCTCCGAATCGCGCCCATAGCGTTCCAACAGCATTCCCAATTTTTGTGGAGGACGGCATCCTAAGCAACCCCCCTTATCTAAGAATTTCTTATTTTAACCTTAATGAATCATCAAGACCATACCCCCGTTGCGATGCTATAACTTAACTATGCTTTTCAGCAGCAAAGAAATAATCGCAATAGAGGTGAACTCTTGGCAACTAAGAAGAAAAAGAAATACTTATATGAAGTCGATTTAATGCGAGTTCTCTTTATCGGCGGAGTTTTACTTAACCATACAACGACAGCTTTTAAAAATAATGTCGGTGATGGCTCAGGTAGTCAAATCTTTATCGAAGCAACACATTTGATGCTTCATTTTACCAGAATGGGTTTCATGTTTATGACCGGACTCGTTTTGGTACTAAATTACTATAATCGTGATAATCATTGGTTACACTTTTGGAAAAAACGTTATATCAGCGTCGGAATACCGTACATTGGTTGGAATGCAATCCTGATGTGGTTTGCCACCGTTACGGCAGGCGTAGCGATAAGTTGGCCGGATTATTATAAAAATTTAATTGATGCCATCATTCATGGTAACAAATATTACATGTACTACATTTTAGTGACATTCCAGTTATACCTAATTTTCCCATTGATAGTTTACATGTTCAAAAAATTGCCTAAGCACCACACCGCTATTTTGGTAACGAGTGCAATCGTGCAATTACTACTAGTGATAGGGATTAAGTATTGGTTGCCAGGTGTTGACCGTGACAGTTGGTGGTATTTATTCAGAGCTTACGGAATGAACGTTTTAGTTTACCAATTCTACTTCATAGCTGGGGCTTTCGTAGCTATCCACTATGATCAAGTTGATAAGTTTATTGAGAAAAATCATCGGGTGATCGGCTGGTCAACTTTGGTTATGGCAATTGGGACGGTGTTCTTATTCTTTGGTAATCAAAATATTTTGAAACTAAGTATGAGTGCCACGGAATCAATTCACCAACCATTTATCTTTATCTACGATACTTTCATGATTGCCTTTGTTTTCTGGATCGGACGACAGTACGCCCATGCTCGAAACAATGGGTTGCCGAAGATAATTGACCGAGCAGTAAGCAATATGGCTAAAGTATCTTTTGGGATTTATCTAGTTCAGACGATTCCCATTACATTGCTATATGGCATTCTCAGCGTGATAAAGGTACCTTCAATCGTCATGTTGTTGTTATTGCCATTAGGATACGCATTTGTACTAGGCGGAGCCTTTCTTATCTCATGGTTCTGCTACAAAGTTCCTCCATTTGGAATACTAATCGGACGCCCGCAGTGGCACCTAACAAAAGGAGTTAAAAAATATGTCAGAAATAACGAATCTATTAAACAAACAGTTAAAGAATAATAAAAATGAAAAAATTATTAAGGATGAAACCACGAATAAGTGGTTCACGGGACTTGAATTTGCCGAGGATGTCAATGATTTGAAAAAAGAATTGATAGACTTACACATTGGTTTAGGAGATGTTGTCTTGGTATGTCTACCAAATACGGCAGCCTATCCCGTTTTGACCCAAGCACTTTGGGAAGTGGGGGCAGTCATGCATCCAATCTCTGCTACAACTCCAGAAAGAGAATTACAACAAGAATTAAGTGAACATGATTACGTTGCCTCAATTGTAGGCGAGGACTTAGTTAATGCCGTTTTGGATGAGAGAATGGCTATTGTAACGGCGTTACATTTACAAACTTATTCAATCTTGCACATTATTCGTGATCGAAATTTATTAGGACATGAACCGGCTTTACCCAGAGAAGATGATTTGGCCTTGATTCTTAATACTTCCGGCACGACAGGCAAGCCTAAACGAGTTGGATTAACACATCGTATTTTGAAAAATGCAGCTGAACATGACATTGAAAGTCACAAGATGAATGCTGATGACACCACGTTGATAGTAATGCCAATGTTTCATATCAATGCCCAAGCCATTTCTATCCTTTCTACCAGATTGTCAGGCGGCAAGATTGTAGTAGCTGAGAAGTTTAGTGCTTCAAAATTCTGGAATCAAATTCGGGATAACGGCGTTACATGGGTTTCAGTAGTACCAACAATTGTGAATATTCTGTTGATAAATCAAAATTCATTGGCGGCTTACGATGAAGATATTAAACTACGATTTGTGAGATGTTCATCGTTTGCTTTACCACTTGATAAATTAACTGAATTTCAAACTAAGTTCCATACAAGAATCATGGAGGGATATGGTATGACCGAAACAGCAAGTCAGTGCACCATTAATCCATTTGACGCCCCTAAGGTCGGTTCAGCCGGTAAAGCATTCAAGACTGACGTTGCGATTATGATTGATGGAAAAATTACATCTGAAAGTAATCAATTGGGTGAAATTGTAGTTAAAGGTGATCACGTGATTAGCGATTATTTAGACCCACATCCAGATTCATTTAAGGACGGCTGGTTCTTAACTGGAGATTTAGGTTATTTAGATAACGATGGCTACCTTTTTGTCAAAGGTCGTAAAAAAGACATTATTAATCATGGCGGTGAAAAAGTTGCGCCGGCCCAGGTTGAAAACATCCTAAGCCAATTAAATTTTGTCCGAGAGGTCTCAGTTATTGGAACTCCGGATACGCTCTATGGTGAAGCTGTTACAGCTGTTGTCATCACTCGTGGAGAACAAGATGAGGAATTGGAACGTCGAAAGATTATGGCACATGCAAAGGCCAGTCTTGCTAACTATGAACAACCAACACGTATCTTTTTTGTAAAAGACTATCCACGTAATGCTACGGGCAAAGTAATTCGCTTGAAATTGCGTGAACAAGTAATGTCAGCACTGGTAGGTAAGCGTGCATGAACAAAAGAAAACGTACTCTAAAGAAGATTTTAATCAGCGTTGTTCTACTTTTCTGGGCGGTAGTCGCTCTATATGGTTTCAAACAAACTGACACGAGTAGCTCTAGTTCAGGATTACAGACAGTAACAATTGGATATCAAAAAGGTGATCCTTTTGATATTGCCAAACAACGTGGTGAATTTGTTAAGAAGATGAAAGCCAAAGGTTACAAAGTTGTCTTCAAGGAATTCCAAGATGGTAATTCTTTGATGCAAGCATTGAAAGCCGGTAGTGTCGATTATGCTAGAACAGGTGATACGCCTCCAGTCTCAGCCCTTTCATCAGGTACTAAGTTAACCTATGTTGCTGCAGGAGCTTCGAAGGCTAAAGGATCTGGTATCTTAGTTAAGAAATCTTCAAGTATTTCTTCAATTGAGGATCTGAAAGGTAAGAAGGTCGCATATACTAAAGGAACTAGTTCCCAGTACATGTTGTTAGCTGCCTTGAAGAAGGCGGGTATGAGTGCTAGTGATGTTACATGGGTCAATATGGATCAATCCAGTGCCAGTGTTGCCTTTTCAAAAGGTAAGGTAGATGCTTGGGCTACTTGGGACCCTTATACCTCACAAGCTGAAACTAATCAAAACGCGAAAGTATTAGTAGATGGCTCGGGAATTACGAATAATCGTGATTACGTTCTAGCAACTCAAAGCTATGCTAAAGAAAATACTGAGGTTTCTAAATACTTGATCAAGTATTTGGAAGAAGATATGCAATGGGCTAACAATAATCATAATGAGCTTATAACGATGATGAGTAAGTCCTTGAAAGTTTCTAAAGCTGTAGTCAAGAAGATGGTAGAACGCCGTACCTATGGTATTTACGCGATGAATTCGACTTATGCCAAAGAGGAACAAAAGATTGCCGATACTTTCTATGATGCAGGCTTAATTGATAATAAAGTAACTATTAGTGAATCAGGTGATTATAAATGATGATAATAATAAATAAAAAGGTCGACCAGTTGGTCGGCTTTTTTGCTATCATTTAAAGATATATAAAGGGGAACATTATGAAAATAGGTGAACAACTTCAAAATCAGCGTAAACTGCATGGCATGTCGCAAGATGAACTGGCGGATGAATTGCATATATCTAGGCAATCGATATCTAAATGGGAAAATGGAAAATCTTTGCCGAGTTTCAGTAATGTTGTGGCTATTAGTGATCTATTTGATATTTCTTTAGATGAGTTGATTAAGGGTGACGCCGAATTGATGGATCAGTTTGAGTCTGGCAAACCTAAGATAAGTAAAACCTGGATGATAATAATCATCAGTTTCACAATCGCCATAATTATAATGGGAATTCTTAGGATTCTTCGAATATCAGATGATCGAATTGATACCTTATTTAGTATTCCTGAAATTATTGCATTCGGTTTTTTAATATATAATATTGATTGGAAAAAGTTTAATAAGGGAATAAATAAGAAACTAGTCTTTTGGGGAATTATTTGGCTAGGGTTGTATTTGATTCCTATAATAAATGATTTTATTGCTGGTTTCATTTACGGATTCACACATTAAATTATAGAAGAATATCAACTGATGTGTCTTTAAATGGCCGTCGGCAGTAGAAAATCTGTGGACCGCTGGAACGTGGCGGACACGATTATATGCCATAACGGTTATATAACGTATTGCCATGAATCTTTAGCTTTACATTGTTCGACGCAACTACTAGCTTCTGTCTTAGACAGCTCATTATCGATAAGATTTGATTATCAAAGAAATGAGGTGCTGGTTATGAATGTTAAAGAAAGAAGCTATTCAATTGGAAAAGGCTTTTTATTAATGGTTTGGTTTTATTTCTTGTATCAAGTGTCGGCAATTCCTATGGTGATTCCTACGCTTAAAACTATAAAAGAACTATGGATCAAGATTATCCTATTCGTTTTAGGAATTGTGCTGTCATATTTATTAATGAAATATATTTGGGATTATTTTGCAGGGGATTTCCATCCGGATGTGGAATTTCTGCCTTCTTTCGACAGAAAACATAAGGTCGTTATCTATATAATTTTGGCGATACTACTTCTAGTATTGGTAGGTTGGAGTTCATATGTGGTTCCTACTTCTGACAATCAATCAGAAATTATTGATATGTTTGGGAAAGGTAAGTGGAGTACTATTGTGTCGGTAGTTGCTTTAGGGCCGGTAATTGAGGAGTTGATTTTTCGTGGTGCTTTGCAAAAACTATTCTTTAGACGAATTGAAACTAAGTGGCAGATGGGATTATATATTATAATCTCAACGGCATTATTTACTTGGATTCATGGAACACCTTTTAACGCTCAGATGATTCCTTATCTAGTTATGGGTGTCATATTCTCATCATCATACGTTTTATTGGGTGATATTAAATATGATATTTCTTTACATGTACTGAATAATTTAATTTCTATTATTATGATGTCTGTATAGAAATTGATTTGTAACCATGGCATAACGATAATATTGTAATTGCAACCCCAAGTTTCTGTTCAGCGTGTGTGACTTAAGATAAGCTGTTAATTATCAAATGGGGTGGTTTTATGAAAATAAGTAGACAATTACAAAATCAACGTAAGCAACACAACATGTCACAAGAGGACTTAGCAAATAAGCTGAATATTTCACGTCAGGCAATTTCTAAGTGGGAAAACGGAACTTCGTTACCTAGCTTTATTAATGTGATCGCGATAAGCGAGTTATTCGATCTTTCTTTGGATGAACTCATCAAAGATGATCCTGAGCTGATCAGTAAATTTGAACATGAAAAAATTGGTTTAACTAAAGTAGAAACTATTGTCACAGTTGGCTTTGTCTTGGCTTTTGTAATTTTAGGGGTATTCTACTTTTATGGAATCACTTCACATGAAATGACGGATTGGATTTCATTATTTGAGTTGGTCGTTGGGATTGGCCTTTTAACTAATATCAAATGGAAAGTATTTAATAAATCACTTAATAAACGGGCCGTTATTTTTGGTATATTACTGCTAGCTCTATTCCTAATCCCTCAAATTATGCATGCTGTTCCTGAAATCATTCGAGGTATAGATCAGGGTATTGCGTATGGAAATTAATAACGAATGCGTAACGATAAAATTTGTAAAGAGGGTCGACTTTAAGTCGATTCTTTTTGTATATTTAGGTGACTTAGTAAGTGCAACCTCTAGGTTCTCGTCTAATTAAGTTATTGCATCTAAAATTGTGACTAAATAAAGGGGGACGCCAAAATGAAAATTGGTGATCAATTACAACAACAGCGTAAGCTACATCATATGTCACAGAATGAGTTGGCGAATAAACTTCATTTGACCAGACAGTCGATTTCAAAATGGGAAAATGGAACAACACTGCCGAGCTTTGCCAATGTTATTGCCATTAGTGAATTATTTGGTGTCTCTTTGGATGAACTGATTAAAGGAGATGTTGCACTGATGGATAAATTTAAGGATGATGGAAAAATCAAGTTAACGAAGCTTGAAACAATTGTGATTGTAGGATTTCTACTAACCATGATTGTTCTAGTTTCAATTTATATAATTGGAATTTCTATGAGCAATGTAATTGATTGGATGTCAGGATTTTCTTTAATATTTTTTATTCTTTTTGCTGTAAATATTAATCGAAGAAAATTCAATGCAAGTCTCAATAAGAAAGCTGTGATCTTTGGGATTTTACTATTAGTTTCAATCTTAGTGCCATTTATTATGAGTATTTTTAGTGGATTTGTAGAAGAAATGATAAGAATACAATGATTTCCCAAATAAAAATACCCTCTCAAATTTTGAGAGGGTATTTTAATCTTCTGAATTGAAATCTATCATAGGTAGGGTCATGGCCGGAAAACCACTTGCAGCGGTCATCATTGAGACTAGCGGCCGTAAATAAGATAGTAAGATCGTAGCAGCGTCTGTTTGTAAAATTTGTAAGGCGTCAACATTAGATATTTCATCATCGACTTTAAAATATGAAGATATTTTAGCAGAAATTTTATAAGGTACTTCATCTCGATTGAGATTAATAAAGAGGCTCAAATAGACGGGTACAGCTGAGTCCCAATCTATTTCTAGTTCTGGAGGCATTTCGACCATTGTTTTGATGTCTAGTTGTTCGAGACCATCAATGATATCGAACTGCTCATTAACTTTAAGGTCGAATTCTGAAACGATGGGATCATCAAATTGTAAGTATCGATCAATTTTATTCATGGTTGTCCTCCTCATACTTTTGTGTAAGTTTAGCATGTTCCGGAAGAAAGTAATATTTATCAGCTATTTCATTAAAAAATCGACCTCTAATGGGTCGATTTTTTTAAGCAGTTTGTTTTTGAATTTCCTTTTCACCGAGAATTTCATTGAGAACTCGATCTGCAACGATACCAATTTGACCGGCATTACGATTCTTAGGGCAATCTTCTTCATAATAGTTGGTAGATTCTTTCATAACGACGATACGGTCAGCCATACGTGCAGCTTCATCGACGTCGTGGGTAACAAGGATAGTTGTAAGATGTTGTTTCTGACAAACATCTAAGATTAGATCTTGCATCTTTCTTCTAGTTAAAGCATCCAACGCACCAAGGGGTTCATCTAATAATAAAACCTTTGGGTTAGTCATCAGGGCTCTGGCTAGAGCAATTCGTTGTTTTTGACCACCAGATAATTGATTAGGAAAATGGTCGGCATAATCGCCTAATTCGACGAGATCCAATAGTTCTTTGGCATGTGCTTTAGTATTTTTATCTTTTGAACCAAATGATAAATTGTCTAAAACATTCATCCAGGGAAGTAATCTATCTTCTTGGAACATCATTCTCATAATGGAACGGGAATTGTCTTCACCAACGTTGATGGAACCACTAGTTGGTTTTTCTAGGCCGGCAATTAAGCGGAGTAAGGTACTTTTACCACCACCACTCATACCAACTAAAGCGATGAATTCTCCTTGATTAATATTGAGGTTCACATTTTCCAAAGCAGTTAGATCTTGATACATTTTATTAACATTTTTAATTTCAATCATTGAATTTTTATTCATTAAACGTTACTCCTTCCAGTTTTTTGCCAATCAAGTAGTAAACTTTCAAAACTCTTTGCGACTAAGTCAGAAATTTTACCCAAGATGGCGTAGACGACGATACATAAAATAACAGTTTCCATATCCATGAAGTCTTCAGCATTATTAGCCATATATCCGATACCAGAACTGGCTGAGATGGTTTCAGCGACGATTAAAGTAGTCCACATAACACCTAGAGCGTAGCGGATACCGACGAGAATTTGTGGTAAGGCAGCTGGAAAAATAATTTTGAAGAACATTTGACTTTTGGATAATTCATACGATTTTCCCATTTCGATCAAATCCGGATCAACCGAGCTGATACCGTGGAAAGTATTGATATAGACAGGGAACATGGTTCCGATAGCGACTAAAGAGATCTTGGCCGATTCATTAATACCAAGCCATAAAATAATTAATGGAATAAGTGCTAAATGGGGAATATTACGGAACATTTGAATAGAGGAGTCGAATAGTAGTCGACAAGTTTTGGACATTCCGTTAATAAATCCAAGGATAAAACCAATTCCACCACCGATCAGAAGTCCTACGGTAGCTCGGTAAAGACTGATACTAAGGTTTTTAGGTAATTCGCCACTTTGAGTTAGTTTGATTCCGTCTTGGAGTACTGCTAAAGGCGATGGCAAAACGGAACTAGACAACCAACCTAGAGAGGAACTGACTTGCCAAAAAAGAATCAGGATAATTGGCAAGAGAAATGGTAATAGTTTAGTCACGGGAAGGCTTAATTTTCGTTTCTTCCTCGCGATGGTAAGAGTATTCTGCATTATCTAGGCCTCCTTTAATTGTTGAGTCACTTCTTGAGCTAGAAGTGTGCGTTGAATTTTTCCAGTAGCATTCTTTGGTAATTGACTACTAAAGATATACTTCGTTGGACGTTCAACAGGTAATAACTGCTCATTTGCTAATTCATTCAACAATGCAAGTTGGTGTCGATGATCTTGACTGATTTCAGTAGGAACAATAACGGCGGTGACAGTCTCACCATAAATTTTGTCAGGAACGCCAATTACAGCCATTTCGCGAACAAATTTCAAAACGTTGAGGCAATCCTCAACAGCCAGTGGATTAACATTTTCACCACCGCGGATGATCATTTCTTTACTACGACCAGAAATCTGTAGGTAACCATTCTCATCAAGAGAACCCAAGTCTCCGGTCAAGAGCCAACCATCATGAAAAGCTTCAGGTTGTGGATCGAGGTAGTGTGTAATAACACTTTCACCTTTGATAGCAATTTCTCCAATTTCATTTGATCCTAGTTCTTGATAATTCTCGTCTAAAATTTTTAGTTCAGTTCCAACAGGTAAACCGACACTATTTTGAAGTGGTTCATCTAATGGATTTTGAGCGATCTGACTAGCAGCTTCGGTCATACCGTAACTTTCGATCAAAGGAACACTGAAGCGACGGTTAAACTCTTCGTGGGTGCTTGGTAGTAAGGGAGCCGAAGCCGTTCTGAGAAATCTTAAATTGTTAGCAGCTGGCTGTTCGTCGCGTTGTAAAAGAATGGCAACGATTGCTGGAGTGAGTGAAATCCAACTTACCTTTTCACTACTGACTTCTTTCCAAAAGAGATGGGCACTGAACTTGGGACGGAAAAGCAGTTGTCCGTGGGATAGGCGAGTGGCCAAGTTGGAAATTACTAAGGCGTTGATATGAAACATTGGCATCAGGATAAAAGTACTGTCGTGACTGGTGAGTAACTGACTATCAATTACGTGGAAAGCTCCGGCTAAAAGTTGATGATGTGTTAATCCAACGCGTTTAGGTTTTCCTGTTGTACCGGAAGTATGCATGATAACCGCCAGTTGATCGTCATCGGGAGTTTCGTTTAGATGCGCGATGTGTGCGTTACGGATAAAAATTTGAACTTCTGGTTCATGTAAAGTAGTTAAACGTGGCTGATTAGTAAAAGTATCTTTTAAAATAGACAGTTCTTTAATATTTTCATTAAGGATAATTGCTGAATAATGGTATTGATCTTCCAATTCACTAATTTGAATTTCAGTGGATACAGGATTGATAGGTTGAACGATAGCCCCGATATCCCAAAGACTCTGGATAACGATCGAATAGGAAACGGAATTGGATAAGGCGACTAAGACGATATCGTTATGACCGATACCTTTGTTTTGCCAATAGTTTTTCCAAACACTTTCTTCTAAGTTAAGTTCACTACCTGTGTACCAGTGCTGGCCGGCATCTTGCATCAAAGGACGAGAAGAGCCGGAAATCAATTGTTGTTTTAATCTTTCTGTAAGTTCTGACATAAGTAATACCAAGTCCTTTCACTTGTTTAGTTGTTTGATTGAATAAACATAGTTTACAAGGATGTTGGCTGAGCAACTACTTAGGTTCGATAAGGTTTTTATAAGAAAAACTTAGAAAAGGGAGAGGCCCAAGCAAAGGTGCCCAGCTCACGAGGATTTACATGGTATTTGGAATTGCACACGTAGTGGGCGAGGCCAAATATTAGGTAAACCGGAATGAGTTCCTTTGCTTGGGCCGTTTAAACTGCATGCTTGAGGATAGGGCTGAAAAGGAAGGATTGTGGAAATATGCCACTCTCCACAACAAGCGGGATTGGTCTGGAACGCTGTGGACACAGATTTGAGCCAATTGAAGTTCGCAATTGTCTCAAATACTGGTCTTTTTCTAGGTGGGCAACCCACCAAGAAAAATTTCACGGCTGAGACCAATCCCGCTTGTTGCTCCGAGTTGAATAGTAGTTCTAGTTTAAGGATTTTTTCTGAATTTTGGGAACTTGGAATAGTGGTTTTTAATTTAGGTCAGTTCTTACTTGGGTTCGGAGAGCGCATGCTAATGAAGTAATTGTGATATTTTAATAGGATAGTGCTCCATCGTTCAGAGTTATCAATATTAAAAGGGAACAGAAACGAAGAATAACGAATTAAATAATTTATCACGAGTAAAATAATCAAAGTGTTATTTAGTCCGGAGTAAGAATTGGAAATGCATTCAGCTATGAAATTATTGTTATCGGCTATGCCGATTACAATAAGACCGATCTTGGAGATCCATGATTTCGTGCGAAGAACGAAATTATTAGCTCCAAGTCGTGTCCATAGCGTTCCAATGCATTCCCAATTCTTGCGGAGGACGGCAATCTATAGTGGAAATAAAAAAATCCAACTCCCAAAAGGAATCAGATTTCGTCAAATGTTATTTTAAAAATACTGCCACGAGGTTGATTATTGAGTACTTCGATACTGCCGTTGTTCAACTTAACTAACTGGGAAACAATGGATAAGCCTAAACCACTGCCTTTAATTTCAGTTGAATGAGAAGTATCTACTCGATAGAACCTTTGGAAAATAAGTTTTTTCTGATCATCAGGGATACCCATACCTAAATCGGCGACGGATAACTCTACTTTGTGATCGATGGACTTCAAACTCAAGGTTATCGGTGCATCGTCATCGGAATATTTGTTGGCATTATCTAATAACGCTACGATAATTTGTTTCAAGGTATCGCAATGTCCTGAAATGTGTAGGTCGGGTTCGATTTCTAAATTCATCTTGTGAGGGATGGATGCTTCATAGTGTTGTCCGATTTGTTCAGTTATCTCTGACAAATTCTCATCTTGTAAAATAACCTTTGCTCGGTCGGCTCGGGATAAATGTAAGAGGTTCTCAATTAAATTTTGCATACGCAGCGATTCTTCATCGATAAAGTCGAGTGATTCGGGTATGACTTCGGGATGTTTGTCACCGTGGCGTTTAATTAAATTGATATTGCCTCGTACGGCTGCAATTGGTGTTCGCAATTCGTGTGAGGCATTGGAAACAAAGTCTTTTTCTCGCTGTAGTCGTTCGTTTTGAGCTGTTAGTAAGTCGTTAAAGGCATTACCTAACTCGTGAATTTCTTGAGGACTCTTGGGCACGGTCAAAGTGGGTTGGTCGACTTCGGAGTCTTTGATGGTACTTCGTGTTTCATTAACTAATTGAATTGTGGGGGCACTTAATTTGGCTGCTAATTGTTGCGCCCACCAGGTTCCAAATCCTAAGGTAATGAAGACTACGATACTAATAATGATCAATAATAAAATCATGCTGTTGATCAATTTATTTAAACTTACCCAAATTTGGTAAGTCGTATCTGATTCTTTTTGTGAATAGAACAAGAAGAAGCCATAGCCGTTTACGTAGACGACATTTTTACCGAAGACGCTAAATTTTCTCTGGGCAATGAATTTCTTGGAGGCCGATGAAGTCATGATAACTTGGCCTTCGCGTCCAGATGTGGCAGTGATGGAGGACTTATTAGTTTTAACACGAATAACGGTATTCTGTTTAGAGTGACGGTTATTCTGATTATTCCAATGGATAAAACTTGGGATGTCATCGATGTTAGCTCGGTTTAAACCCATCATTTGTCCCTGAGCTTCATGAACGGTTAGAAGTGATTGTTGCACGCCAACGATAATCAGAATCAAAGCACTGATTGATAAAGTAATAATAATAACTAATTTCTTAATACCATTGCTGATTAACTCTTGATATGTCAACTGTCTATCGTTCATTCCGTCACATCCTCAAGTGAATAGCCGACACCTCTGATAGTTTGAATTAGAGGTTTATTTTTTTTGCCATCAACTTTGTTACGTAAATATCCAACGTACACATCAACGACGTTCTGTTGGCCTAAGAAGTCTTCACCCCAAACGTTATCGAGTAGTTCATCACGAGTAAAGACTTTACCAACGTGTTGTAGGAAGAATAGTAACAGATCATACTCACGTCTAGTTAGTTGGACAATAGCGTTGTCTCTAGTAACTTGGTGTGATTTAGTATTCAAAATTAAATCAGCAATTTGATAAGTTTGATCAGGTTCAGTCAGGTGTTCAGCACGTCTTTGGATGACTCGTACACGAGCTAACAATTCCTCAATTTCAAAAGGTTTAGTAATGTAGTCGTCAGCACCATTATCGAGGCCAGCCACCTTATCTCCGACATAATCACGAGCCGTCATAACGATAACAGGCACCTGATCATGCTTTCTGATACGACGTAAAACTTCCATGCCATCTAATTTAGGCAGCATCCAATCTAATAAAATCAACAGTAAGTCATTTTGATGTTTCTCGTACAGATCCATTGCTTCAACGCCGTCATTAGCGATGACTGTTTTGAAATCCTCAAATTGTAACTCCTTACTAACGTAACTTGAAAGACTACGTTCATCTTCAACAATCAAAATTGTATTTTTCATAACAAATCTCCCAATAATTATTTATTTCATTATAACTACCTTTTATTAAAGAAAGCTAAAAATTCCATTGTGTATGACATATATTTGTTAAATGCCTAGTTATTAGATATTAACGCTAATTATCAAAAAAATCCTAATCCAGATAATTGTATTTAATGTAGTAGGAATTATTATTTTGACAGAAGTAAATAAGGTATTTTTTAAACTAGGAAGTGTTATGATGCGTTCACAAAAAATGGTAGGCAAAATTACTGATCAATTGCCGGTTATCCTAGTCTTAGGTTTCTTTTCATTGTTGACTTCTATTTCCGGATCAAGCACTAATTTAGCTTTACCAAATATATCTAGAGCATTAAAAATAAGCAATGGTCAATCGACTTGGATCATTCAAATTGGTTTGATTGTTGCGACAATAACCTTTGTTTTGTTTGGTCATTTGGGTGACATGATTTCGAAGAATTTTGTATTTACTAATGGTGGCAAAGTTTTCGTTATAGGTTCACTTGTGACTGGACTTTCGATTAATTTTCCAATGATTATGATTGGAAGAACCATTCAAGCTATTGGTGTCGCGATGATTATGGCTAATTCTCTGGGAATTGTTAGTCAGTACTTTCCTGATGAATCACGTGGCGAAGCTCTATCAATGATTGCCATGTTTATTTCAATGGGAGCTATTTCTGGGCCAGCTATCGGTGGGATAATTCTGTCGGTTGCATCTTGGCGCTGGATTTACTTATTTAATGTGCCTTTGGGTATCATAATCATTTTATTTGGTCGTAAATTATTACCAACACCTAAAGTTTCTCTGGAAAAAATGTCATCATTACTGAAACGATTTAATTGGTTGGGGCAAATTATTTTTTCCATTGGCTTAACTTTATTCTTCTTAAGTGGTGCTTATTTTCAAAGCGGGATGAGTTCTTTTATAACAGGACTGATTTTTTTGGTAGTAGGTGGTGTGATTGCGCTATTAGCCTTTTATCAAGATCAGAAGTTTCACGAGTCACTGATTTCGACAGAATTGGTAAAAAACTGGGATTATTTGATATCGATTTTTATCCTATTTTTGGCGATGTTGGTTAACTCAATGTCTAATATCCTGTTACCATTCTACTTACAAAGCTATGGTCGAATTTCACCATTTATTAGTGGTTTATTGTTGATGGGGCAAGCTTTAACTATGCTAGTCGTCACACCAATCGCAGGATATATCACTGACCATTGGAATCGGGTCAATTTAGCGATTATCGGCTTGGCAATTTTGTTAATATCACAGATTGGTTATGCAATGTATCCACGAACGATGAACATGTTTATGATTATTACGCCAATTGTTATTAATGGCATTGGTTTGGGATTATTTTTACCGCCCAATAATACAATTACTATGGGTTCTGTTGATGACAGCTTATCGGGGGTGGCCGGTTCAATCACTTCATTTGCTAGAACTTTAGGTATCACGATGGGTATCAGTATGGCCTCTATTTTATTATTTGTGCAATTACCAAAAGGATAAAATATTACACCAAGTCTGGGTTTATCCTTCTTGAGATCATTCGATCACGTCTTTTATGTAGCAATTGCTATCTCTGCTTTATCATTGATTGTCATGATTTGGAGAAAATTTGCTACTAAGAGAACATAGCGTTCTTTTAGGTTAGTTTGTGTTACACTACAAACTGATCAGTTTGAAAAAGGATGACTTAAATGGAAAAAGCAATTGAAATTCTCAAAAAAAATAATTATAAGGTGACTAAACAGAGAACAGACTTAATTAGTTATCTCAAAAATTTTACAATTCATTACGTTGCTATCAACGATATTGTCAATTACATGCGCAATCTCTATCCTGGTATGAGTAACAATACAATTTATCGCAATCTCAAGGAGTTTGAGAGTATCGGTTTAGTTGAATACCAAGAAAAAAATAAGACGTTGGTTAAGTATCAGTGTGATTTCGAACATCGCCATCATCATCATTTTGTCTGTAAAAACTGTGGTCGGGTGACGGAGTTAAAGGCTTGTCCAATCGAATTCTTTACTGACCAGTTGCCTGGTTATACAGTTGAAGGCCATGCGATTGAGGTTTATGGTTTGTGCGCTGACTGTACTAAGAAGTTGCAACAAAAAGAAGCGTAAAATGATGGGGATGTATTTTGATTCCCGTTTTCCACAAAAAATATGTGGGCCGCTGGAACGTGGTGGACTCGACTTGAAGCTAATAATTTTACACTTCGTGCGAAATCATGGATCTCCAAGTCCGGTCTCCTACTAACCTTGCTTCGCAAGCTAAGTAGAATTTCACCACTGAGGGCCCACATATTTTTTGTTCCAGACTAATGAAGTATTCCATTCACTAAAATAGAAATGGAAATTGATATTTTTTGAAATTTATAAATTTTAATAGATATTAATTTGATTTGTAAGTAAAATAAATCATTCTTATTCTTCCAAAAAAGACGTTCACACTTAATCTATGAAGTGAACGTCTTTTTAATTTGGAAAAATATCTTGAAATGAAATATATTGGATTAAATATTTTATCTCAAACCAAACAATCGAAGTACTTTTTGTGGAGGCCGGCACTTTAAGCACATCAATCTTTAATGATTAAGTTTCCAATTCTTATAGCATAAACCTAAAAAGTAAGCAATTACTTCAAAAGCTGAGATGAAGAAGGTTACGGGCCAATTAGTAATGAAAGCTAGGTATAAGCCTAACCAAACGCCGATTAGAGATAATCCTACTGAAACAGCAATCATTTTTGGTACTGAGTGGACGATATATTTTGCGGTGGCTGCTGGAAGGGTTAAAAGTACGAAGACTAGTAGGGAACCAACAATTTGTGCACCGATGCTGACACTCAAGGCTAGGGTGATCAAGAAAGTTATCGAGAGTAATCTTGTTTTGAGCCCAGCTGCTTGCGCTCCAATGTGGTCAAAGGAGTCAAAGGATAGCGGTTTATAGAAGAAAATAAAGATCACAATCACAAATATAGCTAAGATCATCAGTTGATGAACTTCTTGAGCGCTAATTCCAACGATACTACCGAATAAAATATTAGTGGCGTAACTGCTTGATTCTGAGGATAGGGATAAGAAGAGGATTCCTAAACCAATGAATAACGAGGAAATGGCACTGATAGAGGCCTCACGTCTGGAGGACTCTGCACTCAAACTTCCTACGGCAATTGAACTGACTAAGGTGAAGAGAATCATTCCTGCTAGTGGCGAAATACCAACTAGAATTCCGAATGATGCTCCGGCAAAACCGATTTCTGATAAGGTGTGGGACAGAAAAGACATATTTCGTGAAACTACAAAAACACCAACTAATCCAGCCGTTATAGCGATAAAAGTACTGGCAATAAAAGCTTGTCGCATAAATTCATATTCAAACATAAAAATTATTCCTCCATCTCAAACATATCTTCAGAAACGTCTTGTACATCAATTGGTTCAACGGTCTTATTTTTGAATAGGAGAGCCCGACTGGTGTATTTCTTGGTCAAATCATAATCATGGGTAATGAAAATAACTGTCAGATGATATTTACGGTTCAATTCCTGGACTAGATCCATCAGTTGGTTCTTGACTTCAACGTCCAGACTCGCAGTAGATTCATCGAGAATCAAAGTTTTAGGATCATTTAATAAAGCTTGTGCTAAATAGGCTTTTTGCTTTTCACCACCGGAAACTAATCCTAAAGGTCGATCCTTAATTTCAGTTAATCCAGTTCGTTGAAGAATTGTTTTGATCAACTCATTATTATGCTGACGTTTTTCGGGATTTAAGGTTATCTTTAAATTTAATCTGATAAATTGTTCAATACTCAAAGGGTAATCTGAATCGATATTTCGGAACTGTGGAACGTATCCAATAGTTTGATTGGAAGTTTCAATGTGACCACCAGAAGGCTTTTCTAGTCCAATAATTATTTTAACAAGAGTGGTTTTACCGGAACCATTAGGTCCAACTAGACTGATAAATTCGCCATCATTGACTTGAAAATCAAGATTTTCGAAGACTAGTTGATTACCGAATCTTTTTGATAAATTTTCTACTTTGATCATAGTTATTTCTCGCTTTGTAGTATTTGATTGAGTTGCTTGTATTGCGATAACATCCATTGCTTATAAGTCTTATCTTTAGGTAAAGTTTCTGTGACCTTTAAAATGGGGATGTTATTAGCTTTAGCTTTTTTGACAAAATTATTAATGATCTTACTGTCTGTCTGGGTGTTGAGAACGAAGAAAGAGATCTGTTTATTCTTAATTCCTTCGTTCATTTTCTTGATGTCAGCTGGAGTAGGGTCGGTGCCATTTTCAATCGCTTTTTCAAAAGATTTGTTGGTGACTTTGAAGCCAGTTGCTTTTAATGAGTAATCGAAAACTGGTTCACTAACATAAACGTTTTTATTTTTGGAACTCTGAGATTTTTGACGTAATTTAGTGAGTTCTCTTTGAACAGGCTGCAGGGTGCTGATGTATTTTTGAGCGTTATTTTCAAAATAAGTTTTGTCATCAGGATACTTTTTGGCTAATTCTTTGGCTAAGTATTTAGCATATTTCGGCATTGTTTGTGGTTCGTACCAAATATGAGGATTGTCGCCGATTTTTTTATTCATAACATTTTCACCAATTTTGATGAAAGTACTGTTATCATCTTGATTCAACTTGTTCATCCAAGAATCATAGCCTAAACCGTTGGCAACCGTGATGTCAGCGTTACTAACTTGTTTGGCCACATTGGTAGTGGGCTCGTAGTCGTGAGGATCAATGGCAGGATTATTAATGATGGAAGTAACAGTTCCTTTGTCACCAACTACGGCTTTTGCAACTTCGGCGTAAAAATCAGTGGTAGTCACAATCTTTATTTTTGAACCGCTATCTTTATTAGTGGCTGCTTTACTGGAACAGCCAGATAAAATGAGTAGAAAAATAAGTAGAAAGAAACTTAACAGACGATATCTTTTTAAATGCATTTTAAAACTCCTTAATGATAAATATTACTATTCAATAATAAATTAAGCTCCTCTTAATGTAAATGGTAAAATTTATCATTTACTAAAAATGCCATTGGCTTTAACCTTTTATAGCATAGAAAACATTTGAAACCCAATAAAAAAGCCCGTCAAATTAATAATTAAAATTTGACAGGCTTTATTTATTTTATTCAGAATAACTCTGGATATTCTTGGCTAATTCAATAACACGACTTTTAATATCTTCACGGACATCACGAAAATCATTCATAATATCTGTTTCACTACCAGTGCTTTGGGCAGGATCATTAATAGGCCAATGCAACCAGCGAGATGATTGGGGAATAATACACTTATCACGTGCTTCACCACAAAGGGTTATGACGATGTCAGCATCATTTAAAAAGTCATTGTCGATTAATTTAGATTTTTGTTGGGAAATATCAACTCCATCTTCAGCCATGGTTTTAACAGCACGTTTATTTAAACCATCGACACGAACGCCAGCACTTCTCACGTCCCAATCGGGCAGATACTTCTTGGCATAACCTTCAGCTATTTGACTCCGACAGGAGTTTCCGGAACAAAGAAAATACAATTTTTTATTCATTATTTTTTATTCCTAGTTTAATTTGACATTCAGGACAGAGACCATAAACTTCCATGTGGTTACCAGAAATCATGTATCCAGAAATCTCAGCCGTCTTTTCTTCAAGACCCTTTTCGGTATCGCTGAAACCTGGGTACGTAACGTCTACTATTCGTCCGCAGTTCGTACAAATGGCGTGGTAATGGGGTGTACCGAAGTAATCATAGTGGGTACTTCCATCACCATTTTGCAGTTCCACGACTAAATGGTGGTCAACAAAAGTATTGAGGGTATTATAAATCGTGGATGCACCCATATTGGGTAATTCTTTACCTAAGGCATCACGAATTATTTCAACAGTAGGATGATTATGATGGCTAACTAAGTAAGCCAAAATAATGTGACGTTGGGGAGTAACCCGAAGCTTGTGATCCTTAAGGATTTGTAGTGTTTCTTCCATTACAGCATTACTAGCCATGAGCAATCTTCCTTTCTACTTGAGAATCATTACAAAGTAATTATATTACTAAAGTTCGGATAATGACAATATTTTAAGCTTGATTTATGAAATCGCTTTACTGACATAAGATAGTTTACTTTTCAGAAAATAAGAGTTACGATGTACTCGTTAACAGATGAGAACCATTCCAATGTAACAAAAAATTAGATTTTTACTCAAATACAGTTATGGCCGATATCAACTGATGTGGTTTAAGTATGCCCGTCGTTCGTAGAAAATCTGTGGGCCGCTGGAACGTGGCGGACACGACTTGAAGCTAATAATTTTTCACTTCGCGAAAAATCATGGATCTCCAAGTTCGGTCTTCTACTAACCCTGCTTCGCAGGCTAAGTAGAATTTCGCCACTTAGGGCCCACAGATTTTCTACGAACGACTATATCTCTGTTTCTATAAAGATATAAGTGTATTTAGATTTGTTATTAGATACTATTTTTTATCTAGAATTTTAGAAATAAACAAATAATAGAATAGCATATTAGTCCGGAGCAACAAGCCCGATTGGTCTCAGCCGTGAAATTTTACTTGGTGATTTATCACCTAGTAAAAGACCTGAATTTGAGACAATTGTGAACTTCAATTGGCTCAAATCAGTGTCCACAGCGTTCCAGACCAATCGGGCTTGTTGTGGAGGACGGCAAGAACACAACTACAACCGAATTTGAGTAAGAACCGAAACTTAAGGGGTGAGCACTATGCCTAAGACAAAGAAGAAACAAAGTTTAGCTGAAAAAATTAACGTAATGCGTGCCAGTGTTATGGGCGCTAACGACGGAATTATATCCGTTGCCGGAATCGTTATTGGTGTTGCCAGTGCACAAAGTAATAATCATGCTATTTTTCTATCAGGAATCGCTGGTATGTTAGCTGGAACCATTTCAATGGCTATGGGTGAATGGGTTTCTGTAAGTACGCAACGTGATACCGAGAAACGTGCTATTGAAAAGGAATCCGCAAGACTTGATGGTCATTATGATGAAGAATTTGGCTACATTCGCGATAAGTATCAAGCAACTGGGATTTCGGAAGAATTAGCTACTCAAGCTACAACGGAAATGTTGAGCGATGATCCTTTAGATGTAGCAGTTCGTGAAAGATATGGCTTCAATCCTAAGGAACAAACAAGTGCCATCGCAGCGGCATTGGCTTCGATGATTTCGTTCCCAACAGGATCAATTTTACCTTTAGTATCAATTACAATGTTTCCTCAAGATATTAAATTACTTGCGACTGTGATTGCTGTTATTATCGCCTTAGTGATTACTGGATATGCCGCTGCTACTCTAGGTGGTGCCAAACGTGGTAAAGCTGTCATTAGAAATGTTGTTTCAGGATTATTAACAATGTTGGTAACTTATGCGATTGGATCACTATTTGCACATTAGTAGGAGGGAAGAAATATGAAAACTATGTCAATTTCAAAACCAAAGAAACAAAAGAAAACCATGGCCGAACGTTCGAATACCCTTCGTGCTGGTGTCTTAGGATCAAATGATGGAATCTTAACCGTTGTCGGAGTGCTATTTTCAGTGGCCGTTGCGACAACTAATACCTTTACTATTTTCATTGCCGGTCTGTCAGACCTTTTGGCATGTGCTTTTTCAATGGCTTCTGGGGAATATGCCTCAGTTAGCTCTCAAAAAGATACTGAAAGAGCTGCAATTGAAAAAGAACGTGAATTGATTAAAACTAATTATCAAGATGAATTAGATGTAGTAGCAAACTACTATATAGAACGTGGTGTAAAAAAAGGAACCGCCGACAGCATTGCTAAAGAATTAATGTCAAAGGATGCTTTAGGAACAGTAGTCAGAGTGAAGTATGACCTGCAACTAGGACATTACATGAGCCCATGGGATGCAGCATTTTCATCACTAGTATCAGCTGCCTCAGGTGGTATTTTCCCATTAGTAGCAATGACACTATTACCATCAGCAATCAAATGGCCAGGAACAATATTGGCCGTCACATTGTCAGTTGCACTTACAGGATATTTAAGTGCTAAGTTAGGTGATGGATTAGTTAAGACCGCTATTATTCGAAATGTTATCGTAGGAATTATTACCATGGCAATACATTATTCCGTTGGATTAATGTTGTAAGAGAGCAGAGAGCGAAGCAGGCCTGGGAATTTCCGAGGATTTGCCTAAGACCTGGAATTATCCGCCGAACTTGCGGATGATTTCAGATCTGTAGCAAACCATAGGAAATTGGCCTGCACAGCTCGTTTCCACTATATTGCATAGAACCATGGTTATTAAAAATAGAAAATACAACAAATAAATGAAGAAATAGGATGGAATTCAGATTTTTACTCTGAGGTTTCCATCCTATTTTTAGTATATTAAGCCAAGACTGTGTTAAAAGAATCACATAGTTGTTATACTGTAAACGGTTACAAAGATATTTTTGGTATGACAGGTCGAAAATAATTAGAATGCGGGGTTTTAATTATGAATGAAGAAAGTACTGAAAAATTTATCCAAGCATTACATGAAGGCGTAGTTCCAGCTACAGGCTGTACAGAACCGGTGGCAGTTGCATATGGAGCTGCGAATTGTATGAAGTATTTATCCGATGGGGTTGTGGATAAAATTGAGGTCAATGTCTCATTAAATATTATGAAGAATGCGACAGCTGTAATCGTTCCTGGTACGGGAGAACCAGGATTGCAAATAGCTGCATCTGCAGGGGCTCTGATAGGAGATCCAGAGGCCAAACTAAAAGTAATCGCAGGTATAACGCAAGATGATATTCCAGAGATTAAACGATTAGCTTATTCCGGAAAAGTACAGGTTAGGCTAGCTCAGGTTCCGGATGACTTATATGTAGATGTGAAAATAACAAGTGGGTCTGAAAACGTCCAAGTATGGATAGCTGGTGATCATACAAATATTTTCCGTATTGAGAAGAATGGGGAAGTTATTTTTAAAAAAGATCCTCCCGCACCACATGCTAAATCAGAAATTAAACTTTATATGCAGACTGAAAAATTCAAAAATATTTGGGACTTTGCTACAAACGTACCGATCGACAAAATAGGCTTTATGAAACAGGCGGCCGATTTAAATGTAGCCTTATCTGATGAGGGTCTACATAATAAATATGGTCTGCAATTGGGATGTTCACTGATCAATGATAATAGAACGTTAGACAATCAGATCTTAACTTATACAGTAGCGGCCTCGGATGCCAGAATGGGTGGAGCAACGTTGCCAGCAATGTCCAATTCTGGTTCCGGTAATCAAGGTATTTCTGCAACAATGCCAGTCTGGGTCGTAGCACAGAATCTAGATGTTAATGATGAAAAATTAATTAGAGCTCTGACATTATCACATTTGACTGCAATTTATATCCATGCTTTTTTGCCAGTGCTATCAGCGTTTTGTGCAGCTGATTCGGCTGCCATGGGAGCAGCAGCTGGAGTAATGTATTTGTTAGAAGATGATTATGAAGCAGCCTGTATGGCAATAAAGAATATGGTTGGTGATTCCGTAGGAATGGTTTGTGACGGTGCCGGTTGTTCATGTGCAATGAAAGTGGCCAGCGCAGTTTCTTCAATGTATCGAGCAACACAATTGGCTAGAAAAGGTATTGTAATCCCTTCTAGTAACGGCTTGGTTTGCGATGATATAGATGCAACGATTCAAGGACTAGGAGTACTGGGAACAGAAGGATTAAAAGAAACTGATCCTGTGATTTTGAATATTATGATGAATAAGTAAAAAATAACCTGTGCCAATTAAGACACAGGTTATTTTAATAAAATTGTTCGCTGACTATTTAGTCTTTAACATTAAGTCCAATGATTTTTGTAATTCTTCTAATTGTTGGGCATCTTGACAATTACTGTTGCGACGAATGTTTTGAGCCATAACCAGTTTCATGGCTTTATCAACACTTGATTTAACGGCAGATAATTGCATTAAGACCTGATCACAAGGCTTACCGTCGTCCATCATTCGAAGCACAGCATCGAGTTGACCACGAGAACGTTTAAGACGACTAGTGATTTTTTTACTAGCAATTTCTTCGGGCGTTTGAGTCATTAGTAACCTCCCAAATAGATTTCATATAGCAATTATACCTATGCGGGTACCGGGTGGCAAATAATTACATTATTTTTCTTATAAATACTAATAAAACAAAATTGTTGCCAAATATTACCCCTAGGGGTATATTGAAATACATAGAGATGAGAAGGAGATTGAATGATGGCTAATATTACAGAATTATCAGACAAGACATTCAATGACGAGACCAACAAAGGCCTAGTCATTACAGATTTTAATGCAGACTGGTGTCCTCCATGTAAAATGATGAACCCAATTCTTGAAAAGTTATCATCAACAGATGAGTTAGGTGATAAGATCAAGTTTACATCAATGAACGTAGATCACAATCCAGA
The DNA here is from genome assembly GCF_036913655.1 of Companilactobacillus sp. HBUAS56275. Taxonomy (NCBI): domain Bacteria; kingdom Bacillati; phylum Bacillota; class Bacilli; order Lactobacillales; family Lactobacillaceae; genus Companilactobacillus; species Companilactobacillus sp. HBUAS56275. The sequence continues at coordinate 34,586 of NZ_JAYKKK010000007.1, read as the reverse complement.
TACACCAAATAATTTTGGAATCCAAGGAATCCCTACATTTATCATCAAGAAAGATGGTAACGTAGTAGGACGCATGGTTGGTTATCAACCAGAAGAGAAGTTCCGTTTGGAATTGGAAAAGTATATGTAGAGAACAGAGAGCGTAGTAAGGGCGCCCAGCCTCCGAGGATTTGCCTAAGAACTGGAATCGCACGCGTACTTTGCGGGCAATTTCAGTTCTGTAGCAAACCACAGGAGGTTGCCCTTACGCAGCTCGTTTCCACTATATTGCATAGAACAATGGTTATTCCAATCAGAGGCTCCAATCCCTCCTAAAAAAATTGTTAAACCAATAAAAATAAGAAATACACTAAATAATAGACGAATATAAAGCAACAAAGTATAGACAAATCAGTAGGCGGATTTGTCTATTTTTTTTGCTCTAATGTCTATACTTGGCACGTAAAAATAAATCAAAAGTTAATTGTAATCGATTACAAAGACTGGTGCTATAATGATCTCGTAAAAACAGCAAGAGGCGATCACTATGATGCAATTTGGTAAGAAAGTTAATTTTAGACCATTATTGATTAGTTTACTTATCGGATTTATTCCAGGAAATGCAGCTTATGCCATCTCTGGAAATGGTCTGATTGGACTTTTCGTTGGTCTTTGTTTCTTTAGTATTATATTTGCTCATTATTATTCAGAATTGCCTGCATTATTTAGTTATTGGCAATTCGATGGGGAGAAACTTGAATATAATAATATGGCAAGTCCAGCTAAACGTGTAAGTATGATATTTTTCCCCAGCTTTGCAAAAATGGAGACAATAAAAAAGGAACAGATAAAGTCTGTTCAATTAATGGGAAATATTCAAGATCAAACCCAACTTCCTTCGATGGTTCCATTTTCCAATGCTTACAGTATTTTCTATTCACGTTTATCAATGATGAAGAATCCTGTCGGAATTGAAATTACAACTACAGATGGCAAACAAATTTATTTAAACGCTGCCAGAGATTATGCTTATGATAAGGAAAAAGCTGTCAAAGAGATCAATACTTTTATGGGTGATTTCTCGAGTTTGAAGAATGCATAAAGATATTTAGTATATTCGTTCAAATAATCACGAATACTTCGAATTTGACCGTAATTACTAACTGAAACGTGGTATATTGTCATATAGAAAAACGGTTACATAATTTATTCAAAGGGATGATGAATAATGGATGGTGTACCAAAGACAGTTGGACGAATCAGTTGGTTTGAGGGTGAAATCATTACTATTGATTTTGGACGCTCAGTTGAATTCGATCCAAAGCAGTATTCAGAACTAACCAGATTAGGACGCTGGATAGATGCGGATGATCTATCGAAATTTTATCTAGTTAAAAAACCTGAAGCAGCATTTCCAGATGATACCATTAATCAAGTTTTAGGCAGATTGAACTTGAATGGTTATGAATTGATCCATAGCAATGCTACATATGCATAAAAAAGAAGAGACAAGGTATTAGTTATGTACCTGTCTCTTCTTTTTTACTGGAAAGCTACGTACTTTTGATCCCAAGTATTTTCGAAGAACGAAATAGTATCTTCGGCAATCATATAATTATTATCAAAAGTAGTCGTCATGTCGTGTTCCATAATTATCTTGTAACCTAAATCATGAGCCACGGTAATCGTTGCGTTACAACAATATTCTGTCTGGGCTCCGCAAATCTCAAGAGTCTTGATGCCATTTTCATTAAGGACATCTTTTAAGTTCGTTTTATAAAAGGCATCAGGATGAGTTTTCTCAATAACTGTGTCGTCATCTTTTCTATCCAATTTGTCAGATAATTTCCACAAATCAGTATCACGTTCTAAGTCTTGATCGTGGTGTTGGATGAAAATAATTGGTAGATTAGCTTGACGATATTCCGAAATTCGATGATCAATATTGTTAATTAAGTCGTTAAAATTGTAACTATATTGGAGAGCTTTTTGCATATCTATAACTAAAAGTGCTTCAGCCATCTTTGGCATAAGATCACTTCCCCTAAAGTTTTTTCTAACCTGAGACTAACATTAACGTAGTCAATTTGGAAGCGATATCGGTTGAATTGAACACCTTTAAAAAATTGGCGACAGCAGTTGATTCGTTTTATAATGGAAAATAATAAAATTTAAGGTAAAAAAATGAAAAAACTAAAAATATTTTCTATTATTATAGGTATAATCCTAGTCATCATTCTAGCAATAGGGGGAGTATTTGTTTATCGGACGCAACAAGCACTGAATTCGTTAGATACGAATAAGACTAGTGTCTCTAAGAAAATCAGTCAGGGTAAGCCATTCTCAATCCTACTTTTGGGGGCTGATACGGGAGCCGACGGTCGTGTGGATCGTGGTAATTCAGATACCATGATGTTGTTGACTTTGAATCCGAAGAAAAAGAATACGGTAGCTTACTCAATTCCTCGTGATGCATTGGCAGAAATGGTCGGTGATAAGCAAAAGAACGTTCAAAAAATAAATGCGGCATACAATATTGGCCTGTCGGATATGGCCAAGGATACTGTCGGTAGTTTATTAGGTGTTCCTGTCGACTATCACGTCGCAATCAATATGGATGCTTTGAAACGGACCGTTGATTTTGTTGGTGGTGTGACTGTTAAAAGTGATTTGAAAGTTTCCTTTGATGGGGTAACGATTCCCAAGGGAACTCATCATTTAAATGGTAAAGAAGCTCTAACATACGCTCGAATGCGTTATCAAGATCCACGTGGCGACTACGGACGTCAAATTAGACAGCAACAAGTTTTGAAAGCAGTTGTTAAGAAGTTGGAGTCTCCACAATATTTAGTTAAGATTCCTGATTTAATTAAAGATTTGGGTAAAGATATAAGTACCGATTTAACTTCAAAAGAAATCAATGAAATTGTCATGAAATATCATAGCAGTGCTGACAACATGGACTTCAACCAGATTCAAGGTAAGACAGCCTGGATCAATCAAAGTTCTTATCAAATTTTGCCAACCTCAACTATGCAAAATGCTTCTAATAACTTAAGAGATAACTTAGGATTGGAACCTAAGACTCTAAATAATACAGAAACAAAATTAAATGCTAAAAATAAAAAATTCTTCGCTGACGAAGATGATATTGATTATGATACGTTTGGCTTAGATACAACGCATTATACAAATAGCACATATTAGAAATTGAAAAAAGCCAGTATGGCAACCATAAGTTCATGGTTGTTGTACTGGCTTTTTCTTATAGTGTGATATCGTCTGTTAATTCACTAGTCTTATATGGAAAACGTGATTCAGAAATTTCAAATGGTTGACCGTCATCTAGATAACTCAGCTGTTTGATAACTAAAACAGGCTCGCCAACTTTACTGGCAATACCGTTTTTAACGTCCTCATCATCAGCAGCTCCAGCACTAATGATTCTATGTGATCCTTCAATACTCAATCCATCTTCTTGAAGATGACCATAGATAGAACCCTCTAGGACTTCTTTAGTTAGGGTTGTGATGGAGGTAGGCATAATTGTGTGCTCGTAGGCAAAAACTTCGCCATTAACAAAACGAACACGACGAATGACATAAACAGGTTCTGTTGGAGGAATAATGAGTTGATCAGCTTCCTTAGTAGTAGGGATGCGAGCCGATAATTCCAATACTTTACTAGTAACTTTTTTGCCCTGATTAGTTAAGGTAGCTCCAAAAGGTTTGTCAATGGGAGATACTTTTCCAAACTTACTAGAATTCTTTTCAGGACTGTAGTCTTTTCTAACAAATGTTCCAGATCCACGTTTTGAATAGACCATACCTTCAACCATTAAAAGCTGAAGGGCCTTGTGAACAGTGATTCTGGTTGTATTATAATCTGCTGCAATTTGATTTTGATCGGGCATCAATTCCCCAGGTGCATATTTCCCAGAGTTGATCTTATTTCTTAAGTCGTCAGCGACTTCTTTATATTTGTAAGCCATGATTTTCTCTCCTAAAACTCTCTTCGCCCTAAGTTTAGCATGAAAATAAAAGTTTTTCGCTTTATTTTAAAAGTATATACTTTTTTAAAAGAAAGTGTTTACATAATTAAAAAATATTGTATACTGTAAACGTATTCAAAAAACGTGGGGTGAAAAAAATGACAAATAAATTACCGGAAAACTTCTTCTGGGGTAATTCAACTTCAAGTATGCAAACTGAGGGTGCTTGGAATGTTGGCGGTAAAGGTAAATCCGTTTATGATGTAAGACCAGCAACTGAAAATTCTTCTGATTGGCACGATGCAATTGATGAATATCATCGTTACGATGAAGATTTTGATTTAATGGCTAAACAAGGAATGAACTGCTATCGTTTCCAAATTTCTTGGAGCCGTGTAAATCCTACTGGTGATGGAGACTTTAACGAAGAGGGTATTGAATTTTATAGCAAATTGATCGATGCCTTAATAGCCAAGAATATTACACCGATGATTTGTTTGTATCATTTCGATATGCCATTGAATTTGGCAGAGAAATATAATGGCTTTTTGTCCCGTCACGTTGTGGATGCATTTGTTCGTTATAGTACTGAAATGGTTAAACGTTTTGGAGATCGTGTAAAATATTGGATTACATTTAATGAACAAAATCTTTATTCCATGAGCGAGGCCTTCAGAATTGCCGGTTACTTAAAAGGTGACGAAACTGACGATGAACTATATCAAATTAGTCATCACGTTATGTTGGCCCATGTTGGTGTAGCTAATTACATTCATGAAAATACGGATTGTCAAATCGGTGGGATGTTGGCATACAGTGAAGTTTATCCAGCATCACCAAATCCTAAAGATATTTTATATGCTCGCCAAATCAATGAATTTCTTAACCGTAATTTGTTGGACGTATTCGTTTATGGACGTTATTCAAATGAAGTTTTGACTTTTGTTAAGAACCACAATATCGATATGGATTATCAACCAGATGATGATAAAGTTTTGATCAAAGTAACATCTGATTTTATTGCTTTCAGTTATTACCGTAGTGATACGATCAGTGCTGAAATGGTTCCTGAAGGAACGATTCCTAATTATTACCTTGATAAAGGCGTTAAGAAGAATCCTTTCTTGGAAACATCAGAATTTGGTTGGCAAATTGATCCATTAGGATTTAGAGATATCTTGACAAAAGTCTACAACGAATATGGTGTACCAATGTTTCCAATTGAGAACGGAATCGGTGTTCGTGAAGAGTTTGATGGTAGTGAGATAAACGATGACTATCGTATCAAATATCACCGTGACCACATTCAAGCTATGGAAGACGCAATCTTTGAAGACGGCGTTGAAGTCTTAGGTTATCTGGGATGGGGATTGATTGATATCCCTAGTTCTAGTGGAAATATGGACAAGCGTTACGGAACAGTTTACGTCAACCGTACAAATCATGACCTTAAAGATATGAAACGTGTACCAAAGAAGAGTTATTGGTGGTTGAAACACGTTATTGAAACGAATGGAGGTGATTTGTCAGATTTGAAGTAAGTATCTAAGTTAAAAAACTTTTTCGGGGGCGAAAGTATGTCATTACAGAATTCAAAAGCTGCAGATAAATTTGCGACTTTTGCAGCTAAAATGGGTGCTCAAATTCATCTACGTTCATTACGTGATGCGTTTGCCACTATCATGCCGCTTTATATCCTTGCTGGATTAGCGGTTCTATTAAATAACACAGTCTTTACTTGGATTTTTAAGGGTAAGACATTGTTGCACGTTCAATATTGGGGAACTTTATTGAGTAATGCGACATTAAATATTTCAGGTATTTTAATTGCAGCTATGATTGGTTATTGTTTAGCTAAAAACAGACGCTTTGATAATCCAATCTCTGCTGCTCTAGTATCAATGTCTGCTTTGGTAACTATGATGCCAAATACAGTTAAATTGATTCCAGATGGCGCTAAAAAAACAGTCGATATTTCAGCTGTTTTGCCATTTACTAACTTGGGTACAGGAGCAATGTTCGCCGGTGTTATCGTTGGTTTGATTGCTACTGAAGCCTTTGTCAGAATCTCTAGAATTAAGAAGTTACAAGTTCACTTAGGTGAAAATGTACCACCAGCTGTTGGTAAATCATTTGATGTTTTGATTCCTATGATTATTGTTTTATCATGTTCAGCTATTATTTCAGCACTACTTTACAACTTGTCAGGAATGAATTTGATCAATTTGATCACAACATTCATCCAAGAACCACTCCGTCATATCGGAACAGGTATCTGGGGAGTTATTATTCTTTACTCACTAGGTAACTTACTCTGGTTATTCGGTATTCACCAATCAGTTATTTACAGTTCAATTCTAGAACCACTTTTGATTATCAATATTACACAAAACATTGCCGCATATAATGCTGGTAAAGCTATTCCTAATATTATCAACGTTTCCCAAGTTCAAACTTATGGTTTGATGGGTGGTTCCGGTTCAACACTTTGTTTACTAGTTGCCACATTCCTAGTTGGACACAGTGCCGTAACTAAGAACGTTGCTAAATTATCAATTGCACCTGGATTCTTTAATATTAACGAACCTGTTATCTTCGGTTACCCAATCGTTTATAACATTTCACTAGCAATCCCATTTGTACTTGTACCTGTTATGGGTCTTGTAATTAGTTATGTAACAACTGTTTTAGGTTGGATGAACCCATGTGTTATTCAAGTTCCATGGACGACACCAATTGGATTCAGTGCCTTTCTAGCCACTGCTGGTGACTGGCGTGCTGTTGTTATTCAATTGATTACCTTCATCTTGGGCGTTCTAGTTTATATTCCATTCGTTATGATCAACGATAAGGTTCTTGCAAAAGAAAACCAAGGAATGGACGTTAAAGAAGCATAATTAGATATTATAGTCACTTAATTTATACTCTATGGATTTTAAATTCATAGGGTATTTTTTTGTAGAGAAAAGCAAAGTTAGAATAAAATATTTTTTTATTTTGATAAAATTTTGTGAACGTGAAATAAATATGCCAACTCTTAATGACGAGTAAACAAAAGCTGCTCGTTTTTTTGATTAATGAACAAGAACAGAGGGATTTGCTAAGAAATCATCATTTCGAAATTTGAGCAAAGTCAAAATTATGTATATAAGTTTTTAACAAATGATTATCTAGACGTATTTCAGTAGAGAAAAATACGTCTCAATAGAAAAGCGTCAAATCAATCTTAAATCGTCGTTATAACGTTGAACTTTTTCAAGTAAAGTAACAAATATATGAAAATTAAAGAGTATCTTTGAATGAAAAAAGATTGTGATAAAAATATCTTGATTAGTAAATGACTAATATATTCAATCATAAGATTAAAATTATTAAAGTTTAACTAATGTTGTGATATCAGTAATTACATATCAAATAGGGAATACAAGTGTTTATGCATGGTGAACACTTGTGAATTTATTTCGGAAAAACGTACGGTGACAGATGTGAACTACGTCACAAATTCTATTGATTTTTGTAAATGCAACCGTTATCATGAAAATGAAAGCGTTGTAAGGAGAGGCGTGCATTTAACGACTATAATCATTGAAAAAACTAGTAAAAAGTTGGATGGGGTAGTGCTGAAATTATAAAATTTAGTCAATACTGAAACTAGTTTAGTTCTTAATAATGAGTATATCCGTGATTCTATTGTAAATAAATTTCTTCTCACAATGACTTTGGAATTATATAGAGACCCAATTAGTTAGGGGAGGCATTTAAGATGAAAAAGAGCCTGTCTCAATCGGCATATGGTGGTATTTCAGGTGAGAAGTACGTACCATATGTAACCGATAAAGATAATCACGGTGGCAGTTCTGTTGTCATGATCATGGGTGCCATCTTAGCAGTTATTTTTGCAGCTTCAACAGCATATTCAGGTATGAAGGCTGGTTTAACAGTTGCTGCAGGTATTCCGGGATCAATTATTGGTTCTGGTTTGATCGCAGCTTTTGCTAAGAAGAAGGGTATTTTAGGCAAGAATCTTCTGCAAGGGATGTCCAGTGGTGGTGAATCAATTGCCAGTGGGATGATTTACGTTTTACCCGCTATCATAATTATTGGCGGTCGTGTCAACTTCATATCCGGGGTTATAGTTGGTGCTTTAGCGGTATTATTTGCTATCGGTACTGCTTCACTAGTTGAGAACTACTTGGTAGTTGAAGAGCACGGAAAATTAGTTTATCCAGAATCAATGGCTATCTCTGAAGCCTTAGTTGCTTCAGAAGCTGGTGGTGACTCATTGAAGTTCATGGGTATTGGTTTTGGAATTGGTGGTATTTTGACCTTGCTAACGACGCAAGTCTTTGGTTGGGTCAACAGTACAATTACTTATGTTGGTAATTCTTTCTATCGTTGGAAGATGTCGACGGAAGTTAACCCAATGTTAGCTGGTATTGGATTCGTTGTTGGACTGGATGTTGCGTTGACAATGTTTGCTGGTTCAATTCTTTCCAATTTTGCCATCACACCATTGATTGCTAACTTTACGCAGATGGCTGGAAATAATGCTAAAGATTGGAATGATGTGGCACTTGCTGTAAATCAAATGGGTGTTGATCAAGTTGCTGGTTCATATTCCAAATATATTGGTGCCGGTATGATGCTCTGTGGTGGTATCGTCGGAGCTGTAAAATTGATTCCAGTTATTGTTACATCTATTAAAAAGACTTTGAATGCTAGAAATGGCAGCAGCGAAGATCGTAATATGTTAGGTATTTGGTCATTAGTTATTGCCGTTATTGCTATCTTTGTCGTTGGTTTCTTTGTATCAGGAAATATTTTGATGGCCATTGTAGGTGGTATTTTAGCTATTATTTTGGCAATGTTATTCGTTATTGTTTCCGCTAGACTAGCCGGAACAATTGGCTGTTCTAACGCACCTGTTTCAGGTATGACGATTGCTTCACTAGTTATTATGACGTTAGTTTTCGTTATCTTTGGCTGGAAGAGCAATGCTGATAATCAAATTCTTCTACTATTTGGTGTATTTATTGTTACTGCCATTTCTGTTGGTGGTGCTTATATGCAGACACAAAAAGTCGATTATGTTATCGGTGGTAATAAGAAAGAAATGATGAAGTACTTCATGATTGCTGCCATTATCGGTGTTATTGTCGTAGTCGGAACAACTGTAATTCTTGAACCTCAATTAAAGATCACAGGTTCAAATCCACCATTCGGAATGCCACAAGCTAACTTAATTGCTACATTGACAACCGGAATCATGTCAGGAAATCTTCCTTGGATTATGATTATTATCGGTGTCGTTATGGCTATTGTTTGTTGGATGTTAGGTCTATCAATTATGACTGTTGCTTTAGGATTCTATCTACCAATTTCAACAACTTCAATTATTCTAGTTGGTGCTTTGATCAAATTATTGATCGATAAGGTAACAAAGAATAAAGAGTTGAAAGACAGACGTATTCAAAGCGGTGTCAGTCTATCATCAGGTTTAATTGCTGGTGGTTCAATTATTGGATTGATTGGGATTATCCTACATGTTACTGGAGTACTTGGCGACAAGGTTCCCGCTGGTTTTGCCGGCAGTAACGTAATGGGATTGATCTTATTAGCAGTCTTAGTGATTGCCGTTATCATTCCATTGTTAAATATTAAAAAGGAAGCAAAATAAGTAAGGGGCGATGAAAATGGCTAAACGTCCAGAATTAACTGAAGAAGATTTAAAACATATGATATTTCAGAAGAATCCGGAAGTTGTCTATAAGAGAAAGGCAGGAATCGTTACGATTGTCCGGGAACAGAATCATCCGATTCAAAAATTTTTCCGCAAATTGCATATGCACATTCCTGAAGAAACCTATCTAGAGATGGATGAGTATGGTAGCTATGTTTTTACTAAAGTTAATGGACGTCGCAACGCCTACGAAATCGGAAAAGAACTTGCTGAAAAATTTCCAGATACTGATAAGTATCGTTACACAAGATTAATTTTGTTCCTGCAACAAATTGAGAGTGTCGACCATCTGATAGAACGAGTATCATAATTATTAAATAATTAAAAATTTTTATTAATGGGGGATATTAAAATGACAGATCGTATTGAATTATCAGCATGTACATCAATCATGGTTGGTAAGAAGGCTTCAATGGATGGAGCAACTTATATTTCAAGAAACGAAGACCGTTTGAATGCTATTTATAGAAAACGTATTATCGTTCAACCTGCTGTTTCAGGCCGTGACAAAACTTATGTTTCACCATACAACAAGATGACAGCACCTTATCCTGAAAATGGTTATCGTTACACATCAACTCTTGATGCTGACCAAAGTACTGGTCCTAACGAAGAAGATGGATTCAACGAAAAGAACGTTGGTATGAGCGCAACTGAGAGTGTTTATGCTAATGAAAAAGTTCTTGCTTTTGATCCATATGTAAAAAATGGTTTAGCTGAAGATTCACTTGCAACCTTGGTATTGCCATACATTAATTCAGCACGTGATGGTGTTAAATATCTTGGTAGATTAGTTGCTAAATATGGTTCTGCTGAAGGTAACGGACTTCAATTCAACGATAAAGATGAAGTTTGGTACATGGAAGTAGTAACAGGACACCAATGGGTAGCCGTACGTATTCCAGACGATTGTTATGCCGTTGCTGCAAACCAAGTAGCAATTCAAGATATTGACTTCAATGATCCTGACAACTACATGTGGTCCGATGGCATTCAAGAATTCGTATCAGAACATAATTTGAACCCTGACTTTGATCGTTGGGACTTCAGACATATCTTTGGTACAGATACAGAAAAAGATCACCATTACAACACACCACGTGTATGGTTTGCACAACGTTACTTGAACCCTTCAGATGAGCAAGATCCAGAGTCAGCAGAACTTCCATTTATTAGAAAAGCTGAAAAGAAGATTGCCGTAGAAGACATCCAATATCTATTGAAATCACACTATAATGAAACAAAGTATGATCCACTAGGCAGTGGTAGTGAACATGACAAGAAGACATATCGTGCTATTTCATTGTCACGTACAGCTAACTCACATATTCTTCAAATGAGAGATTCAGATAAGAACGGAGCAGCCGGAGTAGAATGGACAGGATTCGGAATTCCAAGCTTCTGCCCACAAGTACCATTCTTTACAAATGCCAACGATATCGACGAATCATACAGTTACACACCAGAAAAGATGGATCTAAAGAGTGCATACTGGATGTATGAAGCCTTAGCAATGGTAGTAGAAAGTCACTATAAGGAATTCGTAGAACCAAACTTAGATTATCAAAAAGCATTATCAGAATGGGCAAGAAGAAAGATTGCTGCAGTTGATGAAAAAGCCGTGACAATGACAGGAGAAGCTCTAACAGATTATCTAACAGAGCAAAACCATGAAATTGTAAAACATTACAATGAAGAGACAATGAAACATCTAGCAGATTTGGTTACACAAGGAACAGAGTTAAGTAAGTTAACATTCAAGATGGATCCAAATCTCTAGAGAGCAGAGAGCGTAGTGAGGGCGCCCAGCTCCCGAGGATTAAGACTACTTTCTCAGTCGGCAACGAAGTGCCGGCAGAGAAAGTTGACTTAACCGGAAGGAGTTGCCCTCACGCAGCTCATTTCAGATAGAGAGCAAACCACAGGAGGTTGCCCCTGCGTAGCTCGTTTCAGATAGAGAGTGGAACAGGACTGCATAGATTCTGAGCATTTGCAGGACTTTGCGAATTGACTGCGAAGCAGGCAGTTCGTGAAGTCAGGCAAAGCACAGGAATCTGGCCTGTGGAACTCGTTTCCACTATTCAGCAGAGAACAATGGTTCATTAGAATAGAAAGCAGAACTAAAAAATAGCAATCCAAAAAACGTTATTGATTTCAACAAGAGCAAAAAAGAATCCCGACAAAAAGTCCATAATATATCAATCCTTCAATCCAAAATAAAAAAATATTAACAAGTAAAACTCTATAAGAAATCAATAAAGTGAAAATAACGATTCTATTTACAAAATGGAAAAACGACAAATGTTGCAGCATTTGCCGTTTTTTTGTGTCTATAAATAATCGTTCATTAGTTAAATAGGGTGAATATATTAAATAAAAATTGTAAACTTATAAATAATACAGTTAATCAGAGGTAACCCAAATGACAGAATTACGTTTTAAAAGTGTTTTCGATATAATTGGTCCAGTTATGGTGGGCCCCAGCAGTTCACATACTGCCGGTGCAGCCAGAATTGGTAAGGTTGTTCATGACATTTTTGGTGAGAAACCTGAAAAAGTAACTATTCATTTATATGAATCATTCGCAAAGACTTATCGTGGACATGGAACTGACATCGCCCTAGTTGGTGGACTCTTAGGCATGGAACCAGATGATGAGAGACTGTCTGATTCTTTGAAAATAGCTTATGAAAAAGGTATAAAAGTCGCTTTTGTTCCTGAAAGTAAGGAAGTGGACCATCCCAATACGGCCAAAATAAAATTAGTAAAAGGTGATCATAACCTGACTGTGACGGGTGTTTCGATTGGTGGAGGAAATATTCAAATTTCAGAAATCAATGGTTTTAAGATGTCACTTAGCTTGGGCACACCAACCTATATTACAGTCCATCAAGATGTTTCCGGAATGATTGCTAAAGTCACAGATGTTTTCTCTAATCTCAATATCAATATCGGTACGATGACAGTTACCAGAGCTTCAAAGGGTGAGAAAGCCATCATGATTATTGAAGTCGATGAACGTCGTCAACGAGATGAAATTTTACAAAAATTACGTGCATTACCAAATGTTGATAGTGCCACATATTTTGAATAGGGGTATTGCTGATGTTTTATACAATTAAAGAATTAGTCAAACAAAGCGCAGATTACGATTCTGTTGCTGATTTAATGGTACAGACAGAAATGAAGAATACTGACCGTAGTAAAGAATTCGTCCGTTCAACGATGGAACGTAACCTTGAAGTTATGGAAAATTCAATTAAAGAAGGTATTGCTGGTGTTAGATCAGTAACTGGTTTAACAGGTGGCGATGCCAAGAAAATGAATTCCTATATTGAAAAGGGCGACTTTTTAAGTGGCGAACCTATCTTGGAGGCCGTTCGAAATGCGGTTGCTGTTAACGAAGTCAACGCTAAAATGGGTTTGATCTGTGCTACACCGACTGCAGGTAGTGCTGGGGTATTGGCTGGAGTTTTGGTTGCAACTAGAGATCGTCTACATTTAACTCGTGAGCAACAAGTCGACTTTTTGTTCACAGCCGGTGCTTTTGGATTGGTAATCGCGAATAACTCATCTATTGCTGGTGCTGAAGGTGGATGCCAAGCTGAGGTAGGATCTGCGGCCGCAATGGCTTCAGCTGCCCTTGTGTGTGCTAAAGGTGGGACAGCACAAATGGCCGCAGAAGCCATCTCAATAACTTTGCAAAATATGATGGGCTTAGTATGTGATCCTGTAGCTGGCCTAGTAGAAGTTCCTTGTGTTAAACGTAATGCTTTAGGAGCTTCTCAAGCAATGATCTCCGCTGATATGGCATTGGCAGGAATTACAAGTGTGATACCAACTGATGAAGTGGTAGAAGCTATGCATCAAGTTGGACAAAAAATGCCTGCTATTTTCAAAGAGACGGCCGAAGGTGGATTGGCAACAACACCAACCGCTTTGAAATTGAAGAAAGAAATTTTTGGCGAATAAAATAAAAAACGTAATTTATTAATGTGTACCTAAAGTCAACATAATTAGGAGTTTACTTGTGGATAAAAATGCATATGATAAATTATTTACGTTGGATAAGGTGTTGAATAGGCCAAGAGTGAGGTTAGCAGGTATTAATGAACAGAAATGCTATTTTGCTCATGGTTTATTTGATGTAAATAAAAAATTTACTGTTATTATGAATTGCAAAGGACATAAAAAGAAAAAACTGTCTTTGATGATCAGGTCTAGTGATGGAGGCAATATGATGAGGTTTGATATTATAGGTAAATCCCATCATGGATACGCTACTCCTCACTTGCATATATTTAATTCTGAAAATATTTTTGACTGTGAATTCATTGAGAAATCTAGTCTTCCATTTCCACTTGGTAGAATTTCAAATGATTTTTTAGATTTTCAGAAAGATTTAGAAATATTTTTTATTTATAATAAAGTTAAACTGGATAACGTTGTTTTTGTAGAGGAGGGCGAATAATATTGGATTCTTCGTTAATAGATAATTATTTGAATTGGTTAAAAAGTCAATATCGTATTGAACAGCTAAATGGTAGCGATGAAATAGTAACTCCATTTACCAATTCAATAGGTGATAATATAACAATCTATGCCTCTTCAAATCCTGATGGAACGATAACTTTAACCGATGATTTTGACACAATTGGCGATTTAGAAATGATGGGGATGAATTTTGATACCTTAACCCGAAAAAAATATTTAAATAGTATATTGAGAAATTACAATGTTCAATGTGTTGATAAAGAGCTTTTTGTTGTGGGAGAAAGAATGAATTTCCCAGATATGAAGCAACGTTTAATGCAAGCAATAATTCATATTGATGATTTATTGATGACTCGTCAGGAGAAATATTCAGGATTTTTTAAGTCAGATGTTTATCAATTTTTTGAAAAAAATGATTTTGGTGGACTTAAGACTTATAGACCTTATGGAGAAAGCGGAAATAATTACGTGGTGGACTATACTATCCCCTTAAAAGGAAATCGTCCATTCAGATTCATTAATTTCACAAATACTTCTTCTTTTTCTACAATAGCAATGACTGGAGCTATGTACGGGGACATTTCAAATGGCTTGGAATATAACTTAAGTAATTCTGAGTTTATTATTATATATAATTCACAAATGTCTCGTCCCAGTCGTAAAAGTATGAATATAGCTGAAAAATACGATTTGAGGTTAATTCCTTGGGAAAACAAATCAGAAATAATGATGTTGAAATAAAATTAAGCTGAAAGAGTAAATCTTTCAGCTTTTTTAGTTATTCAGAAGTAAACTATTATATAAGAAAATTTTTTAATGGAAGGAATTTTATTAATGAAAAGACATACACATGCAGCCTGTACTTCGATTATGGTTGGTAAAAAGGCCTCAATTGACGGATCTAATTACATTGCTCGTAATGAGGACAATTTCGTAGCTAACTGGCCTAAGAAATTCTATGTACAAAAGGCGGTTAAGAATCGTCATGAAACTTATGTTTCACCATACAATAAGTTGACCGTTGAATTGCCAGAGAATGGCTATCGTTATACTACTTCTCCAGATGCTAACCAAGATGAGGGATATTATGAAGAGGATGGTATCAACGAAAAAAATGTTGGAATGAGTGCCACTGAAAGTGTGACAGCCAATGAAAAAGTTTTAGCCTATGATCCTTTGATTGAAAACGGTGTGGCCGAAGATTCGATGACTACTTTAGTTTTGCCATACATTGATTCAGCACGTGAAGGTGTTGAGTACCTAGGTAATTTGATTGCTAAATATGGTTCAACTGAGAGTAATGGCGTTGAATTCTTTGATAAAGATGATATTTGGTACATGGAAATTGCTACAGGCCACCATTGGGTAGCAATCCGTATCCCAGATGATTCTTATGCCGTAGCTGCCAATCAAATTGGTATTGAAGAAATTGATTTCTCTGATCCAGAAAATTATATGTGGTCTGATGGCATTCAAGAATTTGTTACCAAGAATAATTTAAATCCTGACTTCGATAGTTGGAATTTCAGACATATTTTTGGAACAGATACTAAAAAAGACCGCCATTACAACACACCACGTGTTTGGTACGGTCAAAGAATGTTGAATCCATCAGTTGAACAAGATCCCGAATCCTCGAACCTACCATTTCTGAGAAAACCAGAAAAGAAGATTGCAGTCGAAGATATCCAAGCTATTTTAGCTTCACACTATAATGAAACAAAATTCGATCCCATGGGTAGCGGCAGTGAAGAAGACAAAAAACGCTATCGTGCCATTTGTTTATCCAGAACAATGAATTCACATATTTTGCAAATGCGTGATACAGATACAGGCAATCAAGCCATTGAGTGGAAAGGACTAGGGATGCCATGCTTTAGCGCCTATGTGCCATTCTTTACCAATGCCAATGCGATTGACAAGTCATACAGCTTTGTACCAGAGAAGATGAATTTGGACAGTGCTTATTGGTTATACACAGCATTAGAATTCGTAGTAGAAAGTCACTATCAAGAATTTGTAGAACCTAATTTAGACTATCAAAAAGAATTAGAACAATGGGCATGCCAGAAGATAGCAGAAGTAGACGAGAAAGCTCTTAATCTGTCAGGAGAAGCCTTAACAGACTATCTAACAGAACAGAACAAAGAAATCGCTAAACACTTCAACGAAGCTACTAAAGCCCATTTAGGAGATTTAGTTACACAAGGAACAGAGCTAAGTAAGTTAACATTTAAGATGGATCCAAATCTATAGAGAGCAGAGAGCGAAGCAAGGGCGCCCATCCTCCGAGGATTTGCCTAAGGACTGGAATCGCACGCGTACTTTGCGGGCAATTTCAGTCCTGTAGCAAACCACAGGAGGTTGCCCTTGCGTAGCTCGTTTCCACTATAAGACATAGAACCATGGTTAACCATGAATAGAAACAAAACTATAAGACATAGAACCATGGTTAACTAGGAATAAAATCAAACCAAAAAAAATCAGTGCAACAACCCTCAAAAAGGGGTTGAAACACTGATTTTTTTAAACGCCGTTTATCTAATTCGATAACGCAAAATAGTTTTTACTTTCTCTTGAGTCACACGTCTACTATCAGATAAGTAAATTTCACGATGAATTTTAGAAGCACGCTCTCTATTTTGTTCTTCAACCAAACGATCCATTTTTTGAAAACTTTCAGATTCTGAATCAAAGCTACCCATGTGTAAAATTTGAGCTGCACTAGTAGCAGGATAAGTTTTAACTTCGAGATTATCGATTTCTGGTAGGTCTTTCTTTTCCCTAACTTCTTGTATGGCAAAAGTAATCAAGTCATCGGGAACAAAATTAGGAACTCGGATCATGATATCGTAACTGAATTCATTTTTATCAAGATGATCCATTTGTTGTCCTTTTGAAGTCAGTGACCAAACACCCTCCAAAGGGAAAATAGTATAATCATCAAATTCTAAGTCCTTGCCTTGGGCGTATTTCTTGTAAGTTGATTTGATTCCATAGGCTACGGGATACAATGTCTCAACTTTTTGTTTGAATTCACGTCCGTTAGGATTACCAGTTCCGTGGATAGAAATGAATTTTTGTTCAGGTACTGATAAAATCTTAGGGTCTTTCTTAGTAGAATATAATTCTTTATCTTGTTTGCGCCATTCGTATTTCATCGTCTGGCCTCCAAAAGTTTTTTAATTAATAACATTTTATCGCATTATAGGCACGTAACCAATTAAGATGCCAGCAGATAATATAGTCAAATCGTATTTTATTAATAATAAATAATAAGTAATTTTTTGACTAGAAAGGTGATGAAATCAGCCTAAAATTTTGTATAACTTCTTAATATACCACAATTAAAACGCTTTCTCACTACTTTTTTGCTATATCATGAGCTTTTTTTACCCAAAGTGACAATTTCTAGCCTATAATAGACATTGGGAAGTTTTCGTTTGAGAATATGATCAATGAAAGGTAGCGAAGGTATGCAGGTATATAAAAATTCCGCAGAACTAATAGAGCAAATTAAAGAGAGTTATCATAAGTTCATTGATGAATATGAGGGTATAACAGATGATGTTGCCGATGAAAGAATTGAGCAAGTGGACAAAACTCCACGTGAAATGCTCTCATATCAAGTCGGATGGATTAATATGATTTTAGCATGGGAAAAGGCTGAAGCTGGTGGGGAGAAGATCACCACTCCAACTCCTGGATATAAGTGGGATCAAATGCGTCAGCTCTACCATGACTTCAATATCAAATATGGTTCAGATGGCATAGATAATGAGAAAGAAGAATTAAGCAGCACAGTTGATGAACTTATTGCTTGGGTTGATAATATGTCACATGATGAATTGTTTAAACCAGGCGAACGTAAATGGGCAACAACCAAAGCAATGTGGCCCGTTGCTAAATGGATCAGAATCAACGCTGTTTCACCATTCAATAATTACAGTCGTCAAGTTAGAAAATGGAAGAACTTCAATTTAAGAGATAAGAGTACTGTTAATTCATAATAAAAAGGTCCGTATTGACTTAATGTCAGTACGGACCTTTTGTTGTCCATAGTAAAATAAAAAAGCCATTCACTTGAATGACTTTTACAATCCGAAATCTATTAGGAAGTAACCAATGGTTCCAATAATAATCAACATAGCGAAGTTGATTATGGTGAAATACATTAGATACTTTCCTGGATTTTTCTTGAAGAAAAATCGATATTGTTTGAAAGCCAACAAGTTAGCCAATGAACCAACGACAGTACCAAGTCCACCAATATTTGTACCTAAGAAGATAGCATGTACATATTTAGAGAACTTAGAAACTAAAATTGTGGTTGGAACATTACTGATGAATTGACTAGTAATGATCGAAGTTAAATAAGTGCTAGTTCTTGTTTGTAAAAATTGATGTAAGTTATTAACAATTGCTGGTTCACGGTTGATATTACCAACGGCAATAAAGAAACACATGAAAATTAAAACAATTGAGTAATCAACTGACGCAAGGATATGCGGATTGATAAAAATAACTAGCAAGATTGCTGCAATCAAAGATCCCCACATAGGAATTACGGAAAAAATTCCCAAAAAAATAATCACTGTGACAGCGACTGTTAAGGTTAAACTTGGAATGTTTAATTCAACAGCAGGCAACTCAGTTAGTTCAATTGGTTCTTTATCGAAGAAACGAGTTGATAGAAAAATCGCTAAGAAAGTAACAATTGTTATCGGAGTGGACATGATAAAGAATTGTTTGATTCCTAGATTAAAATGCGTCAACAGGAATAAGTTATGAGTATTACCAAAAGGCGTAAACATACTACCAAGGTTAGCGGCCATGGTAATAATAATGACCGGGAAAATTGGATTTACTTTAATATGCTTAGATAGTTGGTAAAATAAAGGAACTAAGGTTAAAATTGTAACATCATTAGTTAAGAACATAGCTCCAAAAAATGCTAAAGAGGCTAACATAAATATCATTTGACGTGTAGTTTTCGCTTTATGCGTCATATACGCGGCGTAATATTTTAGAAAGTCCAAATAGTCATAAATCTGGATTATAATCATCATAGATAATAGTGAAGCAAGTGTCTTCCAATTAATGTCCATCAATTGTGGTGGACTAATAAAGATTGATGTTAGAATTGCTGCTGCCCCAGCAATCCATAGCACCTTATCTGAAAATACACGTTTTAATACAGCCATTTATGTTTTCCCCTACAAAAAAGAAGTACCCTATCTAGTATAAAGATAAAAGTAGTGTTAAAAAAGATAATTATGTAAAAATTGCCGAAATATTTTTTAAAAGTTAAATATTCTAAAAATTATTTCCATGAAAAGCATAATATATCATAACCTAAGTATACTAAATATCAATTATAAGGAGTGTTAATATATGCAAATAATTATATCGATTTTATTATTCGTCCTCGGGATTGCCGTTATGGTGGTTTCTTTCAAGGCAAAAAAAGAGGTAGTTTATTATGCACTCCTAGCTGTTGGCTTAATTTTATTTTTTGCTGGCATCCACTTTATCTTCCCAAAATAATTAATGCCAAGTGGACATGAGACTGATATAATCTAGTCGTATCAAATAGGGGAGGTAATTTCCATGATCCTAAAAAAGACGGCTCTATTAGTCTTAGTTTCAATTATTCTCAGTATGATTGAAATGACAGTTGATCCGATGTTTATTTTAGGCAGAGCATCCTTGATATTCTCGGTATCGCTGATGTTTTTACTATCATTGCTATTTGTTAGACGTTTGTGGAAGTATGCAAACTAAAATGAGGTCAAAAAAGGAATCATCTCCAAATAATGGAAATGATTCCTTTTTTGTTTCATGAATGTTTCACAGGGAACACTAGTAATCCCCGTCAGCAATTTTTTCCAAAGTAGTTTTGGATGGGATGAAGAACAGATTGCCGGTAATTGGTGTACTGAAATCTAATAAACGGTCACTCTTAGTGAACATATTAGTCAACATACGATTAGTGATAGCAAATTCTTTGGAGTAACCAATAAAGTAAGTTCCTGTCACATCTTTTGCAGGGTCAGAGAAAGGCACGTTCATTCTAACAATTTTGTGTTCGACGCCACCTTCTTCATCTTTAGAAACAACGTTGTGGGCGTTAGGTAATTTTTCGTCATCATCCAATTCACGATCGGAGAACTTATGACGGCCAATGGCTTTTTCTTGATCTTCAGTTTTTAATTTTTTCCAAGCATCCATATTATGAATGTATTTTTGAGCAAAAGCATATGAACCATTAACAAATTCAGGGTCCTGTTCTTCGTCGATCAAAGTGTAATCCATTGATTCAACTCCGGCAGGATTTTCAGTTCCGTCAATAAAGCCAACGATAGAGCGTCCTTCCATGTATCTGAATCCATGAGTTTCATCTTCAACGGTTGTGATTGGACGTAAGATTTCCATGAATTGGTCCATTAGTTCATAGCAGACAGCCATCTTTTTGGAGCGAATATGAATGAATAGATCGCCAGGTGTGGAAACAGCTGTATATTTTGGTCCTTTGATTTCTTTAAAGTTTTCTAGTTCTTTTGGCTTTGGAGCATTTGGGAAAAGATAGTCCCAAGCATCTGATCCAAATCCCCAAGCAATGTGTGCTTGGGCTTCGGGGTCACGAATCCTCATACTGTTGATAATTGAATTGGACATGTCAGAAAATTCAGCGATGGCATCGCGGTCGTCCTCTAAGTTTTCACGCTTCAACATCAAGGTTGTAAAAATAACACTTTCCCCGGCGTCTTTATACACGTCTTGGGCTTTTTTTATATCTACAGTCATGAATCTACCTCCAGAATGTTTGTTTATACAGATAGCTTATCATAATATTCCTTTAGTAGTTATTATTAAAATTCATAAAATAAAATTCTTGATAATGTTAAAAATTAAGATAATAATAATTTTAATAAGATCGTTGAAAGGAAGAACAATATATGTGTACTAGTCTTAGTCTCGAAGCTTTGGATGGTTCAAAATTTTTAGCCAGAACAATGGATTTTGCTTTTGAATTGAATGGTCGTCCAACATTTTTACCAGAAAATTATCAATGGGTTTCTTCTTATGATAAGAAAGAATATTCCAGTAAATACGCTGTGATGGGAACAGGTGCCAAATATGGTGCTAATTACATGGTAGCGGATGGATTTAACGAATACGGTTTATCAGCGGCTGAATTATATTTTGCCAACGCTGCTAAATATGATAAGGAACCAGTTGAAGGAGAAATGAATCTGGTTGCTGAAGAATTTATCCTTTGGGCTTTGGGTAATAACAAATCAATTGAGGATTTGAAAGAAAATCTCAAACAAGTTCATTTGATCGAGTCAGATCGTGGCGTAATGAAACAAAATCAACCACTTCACTGGATTTTCAGTGATGCTACAGGAGCAACTTATATCCTTGAACCAGAAGGAAATGGATTAACTCTTCAAGAAGATAAAGTAGGAGTTATGACTAATACACCAGATTACAATTGGCACAAGACCAATTTAGCTAATTATTTAGGCGCACAAACTACTAACTTTTCAGCTAAGTCCTTTGGTGAAGAGGAAGTTATCCCATTAGGTCAAAATGGTACTTTCAGATTACCTGGTGGTTATACGGCTGTCGACAGATTTGTTAGAGCAGCTTTTATGCGTCAAAATACAGAAACACCTAAAGACAGTCATCAAGCTGTTAACACAATTTTGCATATGTTAGACAGTGTAACAATCCCTCGTGGCGTTAATATCAAAAATAACGGCGAATCAAGTTACACACAGTATCAAACTGTTTTGGACATGACAAACCGTGCCATGTACTTTGTACCTTATGGTAATCGTAGTGTTTATACTGTTAAAATGACTGACGATATGATCAAGAATCAAAAAGAACCTAAAGAATTCCCAGTAACAATGGAACAAGAATTCAAATCATTGAATTAATATTTTTATTGGAAAAGTAGCGATTATTTAGAAATCACAGTACGTTTTGTATGTATGTGTGTGTGTGATCTGGATAGTCGCTGCTTTTTTGTTTTGGTGAAGGATGTCGTCCTCCGCAAAAATTGGGAATGCTGTTGGAACGCTATGGGCGCGATTTGAAACTAATTATTTTACACTTCGTGCAAAATAATGGATTTCCAAAGTCGGCCTCATTGTAACCGGCAAAGCCGGTAACAATGATCTCATAGCTGAACGCATTCCCAATTTTTGTTCCAGACTAAGGAGTGTTTCTACTGTTTAGTTTGAAATAAATTTATTAGTTGGTATGGATACTTATTATCAGTTTGGGACGCGCAATCATATAGGAGTACTTGAGGAGAATAATATTGTTGATTTTTTATTTCCTCAAACAAGAAAGTCAAAGTGTTATTTAGGCCGGAGCAACAAGAAAATTGGCTCAGCCATGAGATTTACCTTAGCAATTTATTGCTTAGGTAAAGGCCGAGCTTGAAGATCCATGATTTTTCACGAAGTGGAAAATTATTAGCTTCCAGTCGGCCCATGGCGTTCCAGCCAAATTTTCTTGTTGCGGAGGCCGGCCCCTTAGCAAAATTAAATAAAAAGATGAGCTTTGGGATGTAATTAATCATTTTTATAAGATATAATCAAAACGAGAGATAGATACCATATTTTGAATTGGTGCGACCCAATTATAAAGTGAGGAAGAAAAATGGCTGATTTAGTTTATCAAAAAATCATTACATCTTTAAAGAAGGCAATCGACGACGGTGAATTTTCAGATATGAGATTACCAGATGAAAGATCTTTGGCAGAAAGTTATAACGTAAGTCGTAGCTCAATCAAAAGGGCTTTAGGCTTAATGTCTGATCAAGGCGTTATTTTTAAGAAGCGTGGTTCAGGAACTTTCGTCAATCCCTTATATTTGAAACAGGATTCATATTTTAACTATAGTGGAAAGAATTTGGGCATCACAGATAGTTTTAAGGCTAATGGACAAAAACCAGGTATCAAAGTATTGAAATTTGATGTGGTTCATCCAGATAAAGATTTGCAAGGAAATCTCTTTTTGAAGCCTAGCGAATTTGTATACTCGTTTAAAAGACTACGTTTATTGGACGATGTGCCTTTTATGGTAGAGACGGGCTACATTCCAATTAAATTAGCTCCAGAGTTGTCTGAACAAATTGCTTCCGAATCTATCTTTAATTATGTAGAATCTGAGTTAGGAAAAGAAGTCAATAAAACTTATCTAACGATTTCAGCCGAGCCATCTGATGACGAAGGTAAAAAATTATTAAATCTATCTGCCAATGAACCTGTAGGTATCATGGAAGGTATTTTCTTTTTGGACGATGGGACACCGTTTGAATTCTCGACCATGAAGCTACATTACAAGTATTTTAAGTATGATTCATTCGTTGATCTAGACAATAAGTAAGCATTTTCAATAATTGGGTCGAACCAATTATAAAAGTGGTTGACTTCTATCCAGAAACTGGTTACAATAATAATTGTAAAAACTTAAGGAGTGTGCTGGTAATGACTGATTACTCATCAAAAGAATATTTAAGTTTACTTGATAAATATTGGCGTGCAGCCAACTATGTTTCTGTTGGACAATTATATTTAAAAGATAATCCTTTATTAAGACGTGAATTAAAAGCTAGTGATGTTAAGGTTCACCCAATTGGACACTGGGGAACTATTGCTGGACAAAACTTTATTTATGCCCATTTGAACCGTGCAATAAACAAGTACGGACTAAAAATGTTTTATATTGAAGGCCCAGGTCATGGTGGGCAAGTTATGGTTTCTAACTCATATCTAGATGGAAGCTATACAGAAATTTATCCTGAAATCACAGAAGATACTAAGGGTATGCAAAAGCTCTTCAAGCAATTCTCATTCCCAGGTGGTGTTGCATCTCATGCTGCCCCTGAGACACCAGGATCAATGCATGAAGGTGGAGAATTAGGTTATTCTCTATCACACGGTGTTGGTGCAATTCTTGATAACCCTGACGAAATCGCTGCTGTAGTTATTGGTGATGGTGAATCTGAAACTGGCCCATTGGCTGCTTCATGGTTCTCAAATGTCTTCATTAACCCAGTTAATGATGGTGCTGTATTGCCAATCTTGAATCTAAATGGTTTCAAGATTTCTAACCCAACAATCTTGTCACGTAAGAGTGATGAAGATCTAACTAAGTACTTTGAAGGTATGGGTTGGGATCCAATGTTCGTTGAAGGAACAGATCCTGAAAAGATGCATCCAGAAATGGCTAAGACTGTTGATGCTGCTATCGAAAAGATTAAGAGTATTCAAGAAGAAGCTAGAAAACATCCAGCTTCAGAAGCTAAGATGCCTAAGTGGCCTGTAATTATCTTCCGTGCACCTAAGGGCTGGACTGGTCCAAAGACATGGGATAATGCACCTATCGAGGGTTCATTCAGAGCTCACCAAATTCCAATTCCTGTTGACCAAAATGATATGCAACATGCAGACAAGTTGGTTGAATGGTTGGAATCATACAAACCTGATGAACTATTTGATGAAAATGGTACTTTGAAGCCAGAAATCGCTGCTATTACACCTAAGGGTCAAAGCAGAATGGCTATGAACCCAATCGTTAACGGTGGGGTTGATCCTAAACCTCTTGATTTGCCAGACTACAAGAACTATGCTTTGAAGTTTGACAAACGTGGTGCTACAGAAGCTCAAGATATGATTGAATTAGGTAAATATATGAACGGTGTTATCAAGAATAACCCTGATAACTTCAGACTATTTGGACCTGATGAAACAATGTCTAACCGTCTATATGGCGCATTTGAAGCTAGTCCTCGTCAATGGATGGAACCCGTTGATGAACCATGCGATCAATATGAAGCACCAGTTGGCCGTATCATCGATTCACAACTTTCAGAACATCAAGCTGAAGGATTTAACGAAGGTTATACGTTGACAGGTCGTCACGGTATCTTCGCAAGTTACGAAGCCTTCTTGAGAGTTGTCGACTCAATGCTTACACAACACTTCAAGTGGTTGAGAAAAGCTAACGAATTGAGTTGGAGAAATAAGTATCCTTCACTAAACGTTATTGCTACATCAACTGCTTTCCAACAAGATCATAATGGTTACACTCACCAAGACCCAGGTATCATTACTCACTTGGCTGAAAAGAAACCAGAATACATCCGTGAATACTTCCCAGCTGACACAAACTCATTGCTTGCTGTTATGCCTAAGATTTTGGATGATCAAGAAAAGATCAACTTGTTGGTAACTTCTAAACAACTTAGACCTCAATTCTACACAATTGAGGAAGGTGAAGAATTAGCTGATAAAGGACTTAAGGTTATTGACTGGGCATCAAATGACAACGGTGATCCTGATATCGTTATCGCTGCTGCTGGTACAGAACCAAACCTTGAAGCCTTAGCTGCTATTAGTATTCTAAGAAAACAAAAACCAGAAATTAAGATCAGATTCGTTAACGTTGTTGATCTATTGAAGTTGAGATCACCAAGAGTAGACCCTCGTGGTTTAACTGATGAACAATTCAATGAAATCTTCACTGTTGACAGACCAGTATTGTTCGCATTCCATGGTTTCGAAGATATCATTAAAGACATCTTCTTCGAACGTGACAATCATAATCTATACGTTCATGGTTACCGTGAAGAAGGAGATATTACAACTCCATTCGACATGCGTGTTGTTAACCAAATGGATAGATTCCACTTAGCTGAAGAAGCTGCTGTTGCTGTTCAAGGCGACGGTGCATCTAGCTTTGCAGATGAAATGGAAGGTATCGTTGACAAACACAACAAGTACATTCGTGAATATGGTGACGATTTACCAGAAGTAAAGAACTGGACTTGGGAATAAAAAAATTCAGATAACTAATAAATAGCATCTAGTAATCCTATTCTGGATTATTAGGTGCTATTTTTTTGGTCCGTATGAATAAAATTAGAATTGATATAAGTTATTAGTGATAAACGTGTGTTCACACATACTTAACAAGTGTCCGCAAAGACCGCTACGACAGTGATTACGGAACAAATAAAATTAAAAATAATTGAATAAGTTTATTTTTAATTTTCAAAGGAAAATAACTTAGAAAACTTTGAGAGTTTTCTGAAATCCCACTCAGAGTAGAGTTTTATCCTTAATTTCTTCTAAGATAATAATATGGTTTATTAGAAAGAAATTTGCAATTTAAAAAACGGCTGGAAGTACTGATCTAATGGGTTGTAAATCACTTTTTGACGTGTTATTCTCATCTATGGAAAAAAGGAGAAAGAACACTTAAGGGGTGGATATTATGACAACAAGAAACGTAAAATTCATGAAAGTAGTACTAATGGCGGTAGTGGCCATGTTATTAATGATTTTATTCGTTTTACAAAGCCGATACTCCATTCCAGTTGCTGGTTTAGCATTGATTGCTTTAGCAGTATACTCAGAAGACAGAATTTCTAAGAAGCATACTTTCAAGTTTACTATTTAGTCAAATAGTACAAATTATTTTAGGGAGTCCAGATGGGCTTCCTTTTTTTGTACCTTCAAAAGCTCACTAACAATGCATTTATATAGTGATATAATTGCATTATTTAATTAATAGGGGGCTGGAATGATTGAAAAGGGGATATAAGTTAAATATTCTAATTAATTCATTAGGGGTACTTATGGCCTTGGGCTTGCTCGGTAACAATACGATAGTTCAAGCACAAACTGATCCAGCTACTCTGAATGATGAAAATGTTTCTTTAAGTGATATCAAATATGCTGGCACCGATGGAACATGTCAGTGGTATATTTCGAATGATGATATTTTACATATTAAATCGGGAACGTTAGCTAGTGGTTCTTTGGGGAAAATGTTGACAGTCGATGAAAACAAATATTCTAAAGTTAAATTTGATAATGAAAAACAAAATGTTAAACGAATCATTTTTGAAGGAAATGTCTATTTGCCAGAAGATTCATCGTGGCTCTTTACAGGTTTAGGAAATAATTTGGACGGAACCTCGGGATTAGTTGAAATCAAGAATGCTGATAGACTGAATACTACTAATGTGAAAGATATGAGCCATATGTTTGATGGTTTGAGTAGTCTGAAGTCAGTCGACGTTTCAACTTGGGATGTTTCAGGAGTCATAGATATGAGTTATATGTTCCATAACACTGGATTAGCAGTGATCGATGTTTCCAATTGGAATACGGGTAATGTTTTAGATATGCAAAGTATGTTTAGTTCCAGTAATGTGGATTCGGAATTGGAAGATTTGAACGTTTCGGCCTGGAATGTCAGTAACGTTAAGAATATGTCTTCAATGTTTGCAAAAGTCGACAAGCTAAAAAACTTAGATGTTTCCAATTGGAATATTAGTAATGTTGAAAAAATGAAGCATATGTTCAGTGGTGCTCAAAAGATAAAAGTATTAGATTTTAGTAATTGGGACAACAAACAAGTTAAATCAACAGGATTACTGTCAGGTACTAATATAAAACGATTAGATCTGCCACCTAATTTTTCACTGAGACACTCAGATTTAGGACAGGATTTAACTGGAAATGACAATTTTCAAAAGTGGATGATTACTGATAGAAAGGGCAATGAACGCGTAATTACTAGTAAACAGCTAATTAAAAGTAATTATGTTGGGGTCGCCAAAAGTGCTAAGAACCTAGCCGTCTTTGATGTTAATGTACCTAATAACGTTAACCAACGAATTGTGAATAAGAACGTTCTAGGAAGTCTTAAAAATGGGACGGCAACTTTAACAATTAAAATTCCGCAAAAAGATGGCTATAAGGTTAATAAAAAATTTATTACCTTCACGATCGATACGACTAAATTGCAGGCTACAAAGGGACGTTACATCGTTTCTTCACCAGAGAGGGTAACTTATAAGAAGATTGATTCAAAAGGGCAGATCAGCTCTGTGAACCATCTATTAGCTACGTTACCGAATAAGAAAGCCACAATATATGATGATAACGGTCATAAAACAAGTAACAAATTGACAACTCAAACTAACTGGTTAAGTGATAAACAGATGAAAGATGGTCCAATCTATTATCGTGTTGGCATCAATCAGTGGGTCAGAGAAGATGATGTTTACGTCTATCAGACACAGTCTTTAATTGTCCAAACGGGTAATTTAGATAATGATTTGGTAAATGCTCAAGGACAGCCAGTACCACAAAGAAATCTATCATCACAAACTAGCTGGCAAGTGGATCGATTAGCTTACCTAAATGGAAAGACTTATTATCGTGTGGCAACAAATGAGTTTGTTCCAACGGCGGATGTGACGATTGTTAAATAGAATTGGATAAGTATGCCGTCGTTCGTAGAAAATCCGTGGGCCGCTGGAACGTGGTGGACACGACTTGAAGCTAATAATTTTCCACTTCGTGCAAAATCATGGATCTCCAAGCTCGGTCTTCTACTAACCTTGCTGACGCAAGCTAAGTAGAACTTCACCACTGAGGGCCCACAGATTTTCTACGAACGACTAGATTTCTATTTTTAGTATTATTTATTAAAGCTGCGGTATTTGGATAGTACAATCGGATAAAGATTAGAAACTTTGCTCTATTTACTCTAATGGTGAGAATAGGGTATATGTATCTATCAATATTATTTAAAAGTGTTTTATCATGTTAAAAATATCAGTACTAAAAAGGGCACTTATATCGACCGAAATGGTTGGTATAAGTGCCTTTTGAATTTGGAAATATTTTTTTAGTGAGGTATAGTGAATAAAATATTTTATTCAAACTAAACAATCAAAGAACTCTTTAGTCCGGAGTGAAAATTGGGAATGCGTTCAGCCATGAGATTATTGTTATCGGCTTTGCCGATTACAATAAGGCCGGTTTTGAAGATCCATTATTTTGCACGAAGTGTAAAATGATTAGCTTCAAAACGGCCCATAGCGTTCGAATGCATTCCCAATTTTCGCGGAGGACATATCCCAATCTCTATCCCTTAATCAGCGTAAGGCAATGAATCCGCAGATACATCCTCTTTATTTAGCAAGATAATATTTTCACCCTTTTGTTTACGACGTTCGATATCTTTTTCGCCCCAAACGCAAAGATCTTCGAGAATCTTGTTGAGTGATTCGCCGTAATCAGTTAAAGAATACTCAACTTTTGGCGGAATCTGACTGTAAACTTTACGGTCGATAATACCGTCATCTTCCAATTCCCTCAATTGTTGAGTTAACATTTTTTGAGTGATATTAGGGATGGCACGTCGTAATTCACCTGTGCGCATGATTCCGTGTTTGAGGTGACAAAGAATAATTGGCTTCCATTTGCCACCAATAATTCTCATTGTATCTTCAACACCAATGTTATAAATTGCTTGTTTCATAATTGCCATCCTCCTTAGTATTTGTATAGTAACATCACTATTTATTCATAGCAATTTTCTAATTCTGGTTCACGAGCTGGATTGTTTTCCATTCTAATGAGGATAGCAATCAAAATGATACCGACAACGAGCATGGCAATTCCTAACCAAGGAGTGTTGATCAGTTGATTGTGAGCTACGGCTTGACCACCGATAGTTGAACCTAAAGTGATGCCTACGTTGAAAGCTGAAATATTCAATGCAGAGGCCAATGGGACTTCGTTAGGCGTATATTTCTCAGCTAGTTGAACAATGTACAACTGCAATCCAGGAACGTTCATAAAGGCAAAGAGGCCTAATAAGAGGATAGCTAGTAAACCTAAGAAGTGTAGATTGATAACTAAGCGGGTAATCAATAAGGCAATTCCCAAACCGACAAACATTCTCAAAAGAGCGATTAAGGGACGCTTATTGGCCCATCTACCACCAAGAGTATTTCCGATAGCAACAGCTACGCCGTAAAAAATTAGGATAATGACAATGGCACTCTGTGACCAACCCATATTTTTATTGAGGATAGTAGTTAGGTAAGTATAAACGGGGAAAGTAGCTCCGTAACCTAAAGCGGTGATAAGCAAGATCAACAGTAGTTGTGGTTGCTTAAGAATCTTCCAAATACCTTTGACACTAGTTGGTTTTGGCAATGGTAATTCTTTTGGTACGAGGATGATATTAGTGATCAAACCAACTAATCCCAAGGCAACCAAGAAGAAGAACGACATACGCCAGTTAAAAGTTTGGCCGATAAATGTCCCTAGTGGAACACCCGTGATAGTTGCGACGGTTAAACCTGTAAACATGACAGCAATGGCTGAAGCACGTTTGTTAGGTGCGACTACGTCGGCAGCAATCAATGAAGCAATTGTCATGAAAATTCCATGAGATAGTGCGGCAATGACACGACCAGCCAATAAAATGGCAAAGCTAGGTGCTAGTGCAGCTAACATGTTACCAATGATGAAACTGACCATAATACCAATCAACAGTTTCTTGCGATCCCAACGATTAGTAATTAGAGCCAAGATTGGAGCACCAAACATGATTCCAGTAGCGTAGATAGAAACAGTTAGCCCTCCTTGTGCTAGTGAGATGCCAAAAGTTTTTGTTAGTAATGGCATGATCCCAACACTGATAAATTCCGTAGATCCAATAGCAAAGGCACTGATAGCCAATGATAAGAGAATCCAAGTTGATGAAACTTTTTTATTCATAATTTTTCCCTCCTACAGCGAATAATGAGTATGTGAATCATTATATGGGGTTGGGAGAAATAAACAATTACGTACTTTAAAGTGCAGTAGGTACTAAAAAGTACCTATAAAATTAAATTAAAATATTTTAATGATATTATTGACATATTAATTTTTGAATGTTTAACTAGAAAATGTAAATTGCAAACGAGGAGAACTTTATTATGAAAACTAATAAACAGTTGTCACATTTGAATAATCAATTTGCCTTTAGCTTTTTCTTTAGATAGCGTTTGTATTCAGTCTCTGGATGCGAACGCGTACGTGTTCGTATCTATTGATTGGCTAAAGCTTTTAAACATGTCTTTGAAGCCAGATAGATACGGGTTGAATCTATCTGGAGATAAATTGCGCCCGGGCAAACCAGTTAGATTCGATTACGAATCTAGCTGGTTTTTTTTATATTCTCAGGAGGGTTTTTCATGAAAAAATATTTAATCGGATTAATGACAATTATGGCGGCAGTTATTCTCGCAGGATGTACCAACAGTTCAACTGCTACAGATAAGAAGACTATTAACGTTGGAATCTTACAGGTAGTACCTCATGGTTCATTGGACGAGGCACGCAAAGGATTCAAAGAGGAATTGAGCAAAGAAGTCAAACAACACGATAAATCAATGAAAGTTAATTACAACTATCAAAACGCCCAGGGGGATCAGGCTAATTTAAATTCAATGGCTCAACAATTAACGCAAAAGAAGAATGATTTGATCTTAGGAATTGCCACTCCTTCTGCACAAGCTTTGGCCAAGAAAACTAAATCAACTCCAATTGTAGTTACAGCGGTAACTAATCTGAAGAGTGCTAGATTAGTGAAGGATGATCGTAAACCGGCAACCAATGTTACTGGTACCAAAGATTTGGGTCCCGTGGATAAACAAGTCAAACTGTTAACAACTTTGACCAAGAGTTCGAAACCAATTGGGGTTATGTACAACTCATCTGAAGAGAACTCCGTTTTGCAGGTCAAAATGGTTAAGGAATATGCTAAGAATCACCACATTAAATTAAACATCGTCAGTGTGACAAGTACTAATGATGTGGCCAGTGCAGTTTCAGGGATGGCTGATAAAGTTTCAGGAATCTATTTGCCAACAGATAATCTAATGGCTAGTTCGATGAAAACAATCGGTAAAAAAGCTCGTGAAGCTAAATTGCCAGTTGTTACAGGTTCAATTGAAATGGCTGAAGATGGCGGTGTCGCTACTTACGGAATCAACTATAACGATTTAGGTAAACAGACCGCTAAGATGGCTTACAAGATTTTGATCGACAAAAAGAAACCTCAGGATATGCCTGTTGAAACTTCACATACTTTGAGACTTTATGTCAATAAAGCTAATGCCAAAGCTATCGGCATCGATCCAAGCAAAATTACGAAACCATAGGTGATAAAAATGATTATATCTAGTTTAGGACAAGGATTACTGTGGGCGCCATTAGCAATCGGTGTCTTCATTACATTTAGAATTTTAGATATACCGGATCTAACAACAGAAGGTAGTTTTCCATTTGGAGCAGCTGTGACAGTTAGTCTGATGATTAAAGGACAATCCGCACTAGTAGCGACAATTGTTGGTTTCTTAGCAGGCTGTGTAGCCGGTTTGATCACTGGAATCTTGGATACAAAATTGAAGATTCCATCATTGTTGGCAGGAATTTTGACGATGACCGGCTTATATTCGATCAATATGCACATTATGGGAAAATCTAACGTTCCATTACTAACGCAAAAAGTTTTGACCGGATATTTACCAGAAAGTCTCACCGTTGATATGCAAACAATTGTGTTAGGACTTATCGTAGTCGCAATAGTAATGGCTGTACTTTATTGGCTCTTTAAGACACGTTTAGGATTGTCACTAATGGCGACCGGCGATAACAAGAACATGTCAGCTGCTAATGGAATCAATACTGACGGGATGATTATCTTTGGTTATATGATCTCCAATGGTCTAATTGCTCTATCAGGAGCATTGATTGCTCAAAATAATGGTTACGCCGATATTGGTATGGGAATAGGAACAATTGTTATCGGTTTAGCATCAGTTTTAGTCGGAGAAATTTTCTTACGTGGTTACAATATTTTAGTCAGATTATCAGCCATGGTGCTAGGTGCCATTGTTTATCGTTTCTTGTTAACAGTTGCGATGAGTTTAGGATTCCCAGCCGATGATTTAAAAATTTTATCAGCAATAATCTTGATAATCGTAATCTGCGTACCAATTATTCAAAATCGAATCAGGACGAAGCGCCAATTGAAAAAGTATTTAGCACAAATGGAGGACGAAGACGATGGAAGTATTACAAGTAAAGCATCTGCAAAAAGTATTCTTTCCCGGGACTAGAAACGAGCGTCACGTTTTGAAGAATATCAATTTAAACGTTTATGAAGGAGACTTCATTTCCGTAATTGGAAACAATGGTGCCGGCAAGTCTACTCTAATGAATGCCATCGCGGGGACCTTAAGTGCTGACGCGGGTGAAATTGATCTAGTAAAACATGATGTTTCCAAAAAATCAGTCGCATACCGATCACGTTGGATGTCACGAGTTTTCCAGGATCCAAAGATGGGGACCGCAGGAGATTTGACGGTAATGCAAAATCTAGTTTTAGCCAAAAGTCACACCAAAACAATCAGTTTAAAGTGGTATCAGAAAAAAGCTGAACAAGAGAAATATTTAGCTTTGTTGAAGACACTTAATATGGGCTTAGAGAACTTCTTGAACACTCAAGTGAAGTACCTCTCTGGTGGACAAAGACAAGCTTTATCGCTGTTAATGGCGACATTGAGCAAACCTAAGCTATTGCTGTTAGACGAGCACACTGCAGCGCTAGATCCCAAAACGAGCCAGGAAGTAATGTCGATAACGAATAGTATCGTCAAGGAACAGAAGTTAACGACAATGATGATCACACACAAAATGTCAGATGCATTAAAATATGGCAATCGTTTGATCATGGTTCAAGATGGACAAATCAAGTTAGATGTCAGTGGAGAACAAAAGGATAATTTGGATAAAGAGTCATTATTAGAAGCATTTGAGTAGGATGCCGTTCTTTAGCTTAGTTAATGTAAGCTGCCGTCCTCCGCAAAAATTGGGAATGCTGTTGGAACGCTATGGGCGCGATTTGAAACTAATTATTTTACACTCCGTGTAAAATAATGGATTTTCAAAGTCGGCCTCATTGTAACCGGCAAAGCCGGTAACAATGATCTCATAGCTGAACGCATTTCCAATTTTTGCTCCGGACTGAATGGCACGTTGATTGATTAATAACCCTTAGATTAGAAATGCTGGGATTTTCTATTATGATTAGCTCAAGTATGCATATATGATTCCACTAACACATGTAAATTACGCATAGAGGATGTTAAACGAATGTGATTGTGTTGAATTAAATAGAACTGAAAATTATTTTACAAGGCTCAAAAATAATCCAAATTCTTATGTGAATAGTGCTAACATTTCTGAATTAATTGAGACAAATAATAAAATACGTTATCAAGTCGGAAGAAAAATCTCTGTGGACCCTCAGTGGTGAGATCTGACTTAACGATTTATCGTTTAGTCAAAGACCGAGCTTAAAGACAATTGCGATTTTCAATTGGCTTCAAGTCGTGTCCACCACGTTCTGCTATAGTCCCACTATGGTTGACATTTTAAATACTATAAATTCATATTCTCAGCCATGGAGGGATTTCATGCCGAAATACACATC
>NZ_JAYKKK010000006.1:0-151773 GCF_036913655.1 Companilactobacillus sp. HBUAS56275 | reverse complement strand
GACAACTTAATTATCATATCGAAGTAACAAGAACATGTCAAGCACTTCTTTAAAATAATTTGGAATCAACGGAGAAGCAATTAAGCTTCAACGCGTTGACGCCGTTGCTCTGTCGCAACAACAAGATATATATTACCAATCGTATAAAGGAGTTGCAACCCTTTTTTACAAAAAAGTTGAATTTTTTCGCTTTTTTTCTGAAATTAGCTCCATAGCACTGTTAACCCAGCCATCTTTTTGCTTAGCAATCGTCTTATATCCTATCTTGTCACGGTAATCCGTCCAGAAATGCTTATGTAAAATTGGACGTCCTATCTTTTCAGGACTCAGAGCACGTGTCGACAAACTGATCTTTTGATTATATTCATCGATTCCCATTACGATTACTTCTACTTCATCCCCGACTTTGTATCTTTCTTCTATATTAGAAACAAATCCATGCTTTAGTTCTGAGATATGAATCAATCCTTGATGCTTCTCGTCCAATTTAACGAACACACCATAGGACTGAATACCTGAAATTGTTCCCGTAAGTTTATCTCCTATTCTCATTAATTTTCCACCTTTTTAGATTCTAAATATGTAACAATGTATCTATAGATTATATAACAGAAAATGGTGACTAAGATAATGAATGATAAAATTTACGACATTTCAATCATAGGCGGCGGTCCCGCAGGTATGTTTGCTTCTTACTTTGCTAGATTGCGTAACTTGGATGTAGCCCTCATAGAGAGTCTACCTAAACTAGGCGGTCAACCTGAAACATTGTACGCACAAAAACACATCTACGACGTAGCTGCTTTACCTAAAATATCAGGTACTGATCTTGTTAAACAATTATCTGAACAAATTAGTGTATTGGACTGTGATAATTATTTAAATACGACTGTTTCTTCTATAGATAGAAACAATGACGATACTTGGACAATTAAAACTAATAATGGGGACATTAAAACTAAAGCTATTATTATTGCTATTGGTAATGGTGCCTTCGAGCCTCGAAAATTAACTTTCGACTATGATTCTTCACTTGAAGAGAATAACCTTAACTACTTCGTTAATGACATTGAAGACTATATAGGTAAAGATGTTCTAGTTGCGGGTGGTGGCGACTCTGCTGTGGACTGGGCTATAGATCTTAGCAAGATTGCTAAACATACATCCCTCATTCATAGAAGAAACAAATACCGTGCGATGGAATCAAGTGTCGAAAAATTGAATGCATCTGCCGTTGAACAACTCAATCCCTATATTATTAAAAGTGTTGACTATAATACCGATGATCACAAAAAAATCGACGTAACCCTTAAGATGGTTAAATCAGATGAAATTAAGACTGTAACTGCTGATAAGTTATTAGTTAATTATGGATTCGTCTCCGATTCACGAGTTCTTCGCAATTGGAATATTGATTTACAAGGTCCATTTATCAAAGTATCTCAAGAAATGGAAACTAACCTACCTAATGTCTTTGCTATTGGCGATATCGTTACTTACCCTGGAAAACTTCAATTGATTGCCACTGCCTTTGCTGAGGGCCCTATTGCGGTAACTAAAGCCCTTCGTAATTTGTATCCTGACAAGAATTACTTCGAACATAGCACGTCCATTTTTGAAAAATAACTTTAAATTTTAGAAATACTAAAGCTAATTTTAAGTTATGCTAGTATAATAAAGACTAATTTGAATTCTGGAGTTGATTGATTGAGTTACGTAATGAGTCTGGTCGATTTCATTTTGCATATTGATAGTCACATGGTCAATATCGTAAATAATTTCGGTCTATGGACATATCTAATCATGTTCCTAATTATCTTCATCGAAACTGGTGTAGTTATCTTACCTTTCCTACCTGGTGATTCCTTGATTTTCGCAGCGATGGCTTTAGCAGCTAATCCTAAATATGGCTTATCAAGTTGGCTATTATTTATTATTTTCCTTGCAGCGGCTGTCTTAGGGGATTCGATGAACTATGAAATTGGTGAACATTTTGGCCAGTTTGCGACGGAGAATAAATATCTCAGTAAACTGATAAATAAAGAACATCTACACGATGCACATATTTTCTTCCAAAAACATGGTGGTAAAACCATTGCTATCGGAAGATTTATCCCATTGATCAGAACTTTCGTTCCATTCGTTGCTGGTAGTGGGACAATGCATTATAGAACTTTTCTAAAATTTAATTTTATCGGTGCCTTCTTATGGGTTCTGATTTGTTCTATCGCAGGTCATTTATTTGGTAACATCCCTGCAGTTCAAGAACATTTCTCAATGATTATCCTCGGTATCATCTTGATATCATTGATTCCTGTGTTGATCACAGCACTTAAAAATCGTAAAAAAAGAGCTTAAGACAAATTGTCTTAAGCTCTTTTTCTTGCTTCCCAAAAATTGAATCCTTCAAATAGAACAAAGAATAGAACAAAACATTGCGTAAAGAATTCCTCTGGCAAGACATTAATGATTGGATCACGTCCCGGATCGAATAACCAATCGCTATTACGGAACAAGACTTCATGAAAGATCACAAAGAATCCATCAAAGTCGACCAACATCATCAACGCCAAAATAATCCCTAAAATAGAAATCCACAAGAACACCTTATTAAAATGAGCTCTCACTTTACCAAATTTAGCTACAAGCAGGCCAGAAACTATCCAAACGCCAAAGTTCAGCATGAATAACTTCTTACAGTCCTCAAAATGCAGTCTGCCTTCAGGTGAGGAAATAAAGTTGCTCAAATGAAAATGCCAATTGAAAGGATTAATTAAATAATCCATCATTTGTGCATAATTTTTATAAACTGTCCCATAGTCCATATTCACTAGTGAATCCAAATTGTAAAGTCTAATATTGATGGCAAATAAGAAATAACTGGAAAAAATCGTTACAGTTATTGCTGTTGTCAAAATGAATAGCGCTAAAACAGCTGTATACAAGCCGTCTTTTTGCGTATTAGACATCCCACTGATCCAAACTTTCTACTTCATGAGTAGGCTTGATTTCTTGTGCGGCAATATCTTCATGTGTACTTACACCCGTATAAACTAACAATGTGTCAACACCAGCGTTAATACCACATTTGATATCTGTATTGTAATTGTCCCCTACCATGATAGCTGTTTTCGGATCAAAGTTTTTAGCCTTAGCGGCAAAGTCCATAATGTCTCGTTCTGGTTTACCAATATACTTAGCTCTTTGTTGAGTAGACGTTTCGACCAACGAAATAACAGAACCTGCACCAGGTACTAATCCACGTTCATTAGGCAAGTTAGTATCAGCATTCGTTCCAATAAAAAGAGCTCCACGTTTGATAGCTAGGGTAGCCAATTCAAATTTATGATACGTAACGTCATAATCCAATCCGACAATTACAACGTCAGGATCAGTTTCGTTTAACTTGATACCTGTTTCAAAGACTGCACTCTTAAGTCCATATTCTCCAACAACATAAGCCGAATGATTCTTTGTATCATCATCAAACATATTTTTAACATAAGCTGCCGTAGCAAGTGATGGCGTTATTACTTGCTCTGCCGTTGCAGTTATTTGGTGATTATTAGTCAAATTATCTGCTACTTGTTGCGGTGTCTTAGTTGTGTTGTTCGTTAGGAAATAATAATCAATTCCCTTGGCGTTTAAATTATCAATAAATACTTTAGCTTCAGGAATCTTATCTTTCCCTCGATACATTGTTCCATCTAAATCAATTAAATATGTTTGATACTTCATTTATTCGTTTCACCTATTTTTCTAATTTTAAAAGTCTTTTTAGCCGTTGTCTTCTTTACACGACGTTTAGCAACTTTATTCTTTCTCTTCTGACTATTAACATTACTCTTAACATTATTCTTCGTATTATTAGAATGTTTCGTTCTAGTATTACTATTACGAGTATGAAATTTATGATTAGACTTATTCCGATGACTACTTTTCAACGGTGCTTTCTTGACCTTCTCCAGGACAAAATAAGCACAACCAAAATTACAGTACTCTATCAAGTAATCTTCTAAATGTGAGATTCTCGTATCCAGTGTACTTTCTTTTCGTCCATCTTCATAAAAACCTTTAAATCTTAATTGATCATAACCCCAGTCGCCAACAATATAATCGTACTTATCTAAGACGTTATTGTATCTTTCCTCAATACGTTCTTCGCTAAAACCGTTATCGTGGTTCTCAACGATTCTATACTGGGTCTTATTAATCGTAATTAGGTTATCAGCCAGAACAATAACATCAGCTAACTTCGTTGTGGTATTATTCTCAACTTCCTGCAAACAATCACCTCAAATCGGATATTTTTTCTCTAAATATTCACCAAAAACATTTCTCAAGAACTTAGGATACATGATTTCGTTCTCTCCCGCTATCTCTATAGAAGGAAAATAAGGAACGAACAGGTAATGATCCAATAAAGCTAAAGTATACTCTTGATTTCTATTTAATTCTTGGCCATTTATATAGACATTACGTTTGTTATCAATCGTAATTCCTCGATAAATAAGTTCGCCAAATATCTTACCACGAAATCCCATTCCTTTTTGTTGATGAGTCCGTAAATATAAACGGTTCTTTTCCATTTCCATTACCAAACGCCAAACATTATCGCCGGTCATGGTCGTTCTCATCACATGAATCGCATGTGGCAAAATATCATGCAGGTTCTTTTCAGAAATAATTCCCTTAGGTAAATCTTTCAAAAATAAGCCGGAACTCAAAACTGCAACATCAGCCTTAGCATACTCTTGCACAGCTGTTAAAGCCTCTTGCATGATTGAATGATCAGCATGATAGTCATTACTCAAAGTTTCAGGCAACTTAGCGACTTTTTGCTGATCCAAAAGTTGTTCACCTTTAGTATGTTGTTCTTTGATCCAGGCATCATCAGTATCCAGTACTTTCATAGATGATGTCGGTGTCGTAAAGGCATCCTTACTAACTATCTTTTTATTCTGATTTAATTCTAAATTAATTGTTCCCACATTTTGACCGTATTTACCGGCCGCAGCCAATAAAACTCCATTATCCATTTCCCCTTTTGGAAACAGGTGATGCGTATGAGAACCAATAATAACGTCAATTTCAGGATGTTGGTTAGCAATCATTCGATCCATTGAGACACCTAAGTGAGACAAGAGAATGATCACGTCACAATCCTTAACATCTTCCAAAACTTTAGGAAGGATATCTTGAATCAAACGAATGTCCCAATTCAACAAGGGATATGTCAAAATGAATGGTGCCGTCAAACCGATGACACCAATTTTTGTCTGTGCTTTAGTCGTAAAAATCTTTGATGGGATAGCAAAATCAGCTAACTTTTTAGTTTTTTCTTCATATAAGTTACCTAAGATAACTGGGAAATTAGCATGATCGTAAAGATGCTCCAATTGCTCATGACTATTACCTAAGCCCTCATTATTACCAATTGTTGCTGCATCATAATTAAGTTGGTCCATCAATTCAATATTGGCTTGACCGTTAGTGGCTTCACTCAAAGGCGCAGCTCGATCCATCGCATCTCCAATATCAAACAAATAGAAATCATCAGCAATACTTGTTTGACGAGCATTTTTAATGAAACGACTTATGCGTGGAAAATTCTCAAAATGAGAATGAAAATCATTAGTATGAACTATTTGAATTTTTTCCATAGTGCCCTACTTTCCTTGCATATTTTCTAACTCTTTTTTCTTTTTATCGTACATTTCCAAAATTTCTTCACCACGCAAAGGTGAACCCCATGGTAAATCTTCCGATAATAAATCACGTTCTGGAGCGTCAACTCCGACGTTGATATTTTCCGGAATTGGTACAGAATAATGATGAATGTGCCCATGCAAATTAATTATCTTATCGACTTTACCCAATAACATAGGATAGTGTGTACAATAAAATTGATGATGATCAAATTTTAAAAGCGAGCCGACATCTTCAAACTCAAATCTCGGTTTGCCATCAGCCATAATTTCATTGTGCTTCTCAATAAATTTGAAAAGTGAACGATAGTCATGGTTTCCCTTGATCAAAGTCATATGTCCGTTTAATTGACGCAAAATATCATAGGTTTCTTGGTCAGTTGGATAATCCTGTGGTCGCATAGAAATATCGCCAAGATGGTAGACACGGTCATTTTCATCAACACGTGCATTCCAAGCATCGATCATTGCCTGATTCATTTCATCAACATTCTCAAAGTGTCTTGGTGCAAAATCATTCGGCTCCAATAATTGATAATGAAAAAAGTGTGTATCAGATATAAAGTAATCCATTATTCTTCCTTATCATCCTTTGAAATTATTTTATTTGCTTTTAGAATCTCATTGAAAGCATCTCTAATCTTGCCTTCAGGTTTCTTATATTCAACCCATTCTGTTAAATTCATCGGTGGAACTGTATAATTTTCGTTAACATAGTCTTCATAGACTTGGACAGCTGATGAGTGTGGGATATTAAGTTTTAAGATCCTAACTTCTTTGATCATTCCCAATTCAGCTGCTTTCTCAGCTCGACCGTTCATAACGATATTGGCTAATTCATAATATTTAGTTCCATCATTACGAGTTATTTGTTCAATAATATCGAGCGTTTGTTTTTCATTATCCATTTCTATTACTACCTCACATTTCGGTTCTTACTTGGTTAGATTGGTTATAGATGATATCAACTGATATGGCGTAAGCATGCCGTTGGTAGTAGAAAATCTGTGGGCCACTGGAACGTGGTGGACACGGCTTGAAGCTAATAATTTTCCCCTTTGTGAAAAATTATGGATCTCCAAGTCCGGTCTTCTACTAACCTTGCTAGCGCAAGCTAAGTAGAATTTCACCACTTAGGGCCCACAGATTTTCTACTACCAACTATATTTCTGGTTCTACTACTATTATATTAGTAGTATTGCAACATTTGGTTTCTATATAGTCTTAAATACCTTCTAAATTCTTACATAGTAAACGATAATTACTGCTTTACTATTCTATACTTTAAAACATACAAAATCAGAACAACAAATTAGTCCGGAGCAAGACTTGGGAATGCGTTCAGCTATGAAATCATTGTTATCGGCTTTGCCGATTACAATGAGGCCGACTTTGGAAATCCATTATTTTGCACGAAGTGTAAAATAATTAGTTTCAAATCGTGCCCATAGCGTTCCAACAGCATTCCCAAGTTTTGCGGAGGACGGCAATTTAATACCACAACCGAATTTCACCACTTACTACTTAGTATATAATATCTAAAAAGTTAGGGAGTTAATTATGATTTCAAAAAGTTTCAACCTCTTCAAAATATCATTGGCACTATTACTTTTCCTCTTTGCCAGTGGATTCACTGTTATCGGTCATCGTGGCGATCCAATTAACGCCCCTGAAGAAACCTTTGAAAGTTTCAATAAGGCTTTTTCTGAAGGTGCCGATTATGTTGAATTAGACATCCATGTTTCCAAAGATAATGTTCTTGTCGTTTCACATGATCGTGATCTTGAACGTGTTACTGGTACCTCTAGTATTGTATCGCAACACAATTTTTCAGAACTATCTTCTTTAAAACAAAAGAATGGCGAATCAATTCATAGTTTAAATCAAGTCTTTGAGCATTATAAAAACAATCCTAAAGCTAAGTTCTTAATTGAAACTAAGAAGACTAAAAAAGGCAATCCTCAAAACATGGAAGCCTTGCTTAAACAAGTTATTGATCAATATGGTATGCAAGATCGTGTTATGTTTCATTCATTCTCAACTAAGAGTTTGGAAAATGAAGCTGAACTGATGCCTGACATCCCTCGAATTTTCATTGCTGGAACAATTAAACGGGTCAATTTCGATATTTTACAATACGTTACTGGTGTTAACCTATCATCAAATATCGTTACTCCAGAAATAATTAATACCATGCACTACATGGGAAAGAGTGTTTACGTCTGGGATGAAATGAACGAAAGTCCTAAAAAATGGAATACTCTGATAAACATGCCAATTGATGGTGTCGTCACTAATTATCCAGGTACTGGTAATGAATATCGGGAACTTAAAGACAAATCTAAGAGTCAAGTTATCAATCAAAATGTCTACTATATGAGTTCTAAAGAAAAGCCTATTTATGAAAATCCATATCGGTTGATCAAAACTAAAAAGAAAGTTGAACCTCTTGGTGGCTATCACATTACCAACATCATCAAAACTAAAGGTAAAAAATACGTCCAAATAGGTGAAAACGAATTTGCTAATGCAACTGGCTTTAATTCCGAATATGTTCTAAAAGACTTGCGTCAATATTTCGGAGCCAAAGCCATTTATCGTCGTCAACAGCCTAACAACTTTCTTTACAGTGAACCAGATACAAAGAGCCCTGTTTCAAATCGTCTTGAAGCTAACAAGCCTGAAAAGATTATTACCATCCAACGTCTCGGATCACAAACTTGGTTAAAACTAAAACATGGTTGGATCAATGCTAAAAATGTTTTGATTCAATTGAATCCTGATAACTACTTGGGAAATGACAGTGAGGATAGCTATTATGACCTTCCTCAAGGACAACGATTAAAAAATATCGATTTGTTAGAAAATATTTCTCTAGCTCAGCCAACAACGGATCAAACAGTTAAAAACGCTGATTTACTAAGTGATTTCAACAATTTATTTGTTGATTTCTCGCTCAACAATGACAACGATTCCATAAAGAAAATTTAGGTAAATTAGCCATTAATCAAAACCTTTGGTAAAATATATAAAACTTCATGTGGAGGTCAAAGATATATGTCTATAGATTGGGAAAAAGAAGTTTCACATCGTTCAGACGAATTAATTAACGATCTTTCTGAATTAGTAAGTATTGATAGTTCAAGAGATGTCGAACACAAAACTAGTGATTTTCCATTAGGACCTGGACCAGCCAAAGCCCTTCAAACATTTTTGCATTTTGCAGACCGTGATGGTTTCGAAACTAAGAATGTTGATAACTTAGCTGGAAGAATTGAATTTGGTGACGGCGATGACGCTATCGCCATCTTGGGACACGTTGATGTTGTTCCCGAAGGCCCAGGTTGGGATACAGATCCATTTGAACCCGTTATTAAGGATGGAAACTTTTATGCACGTGGTGCTAGTGACGATAAGGGACCTAGTCTTGCTTCCTACTATGCAATGAAGATCATTAAGGAACTAAAGCTTCCAACTTCTAAGAAAGTGCAATTAATTTTGGGAACTGACGAAGAGAGCGAATGGGTTGGCATCAACCATTACATGGAAAAAGAAACTCTTCCAGAAACAGGCTTTTCTCCTGACGCTGAATTTCCAGCTATCAATGGTGAAAAAGGTATCGTTTCCTTTAGAGTTAACTTCCCTACTCCAGAAATTGGATTAGTTAAGAGTTTCAATGCCGGTATCAGACCTAATATGGTACCTCAAAATGCCGA
Organism: Companilactobacillus sp. HBUAS56275; assembly: GCF_036913655.1. Lineage (NCBI taxonomy): Bacteria > Bacillati > Bacillota > Bacilli > Lactobacillales > Lactobacillaceae > Companilactobacillus > Companilactobacillus sp. HBUAS56275. The sequence goes on along the minus strand of NZ_JAYKKK010000006.1, from coordinate 142,349 downwards.
AGCAGAATTAGATTTAAATTTAGCTAAAGCTGAAGATTTAAAAGCAAGTTTAAATAATTTCTTAGCTGAGAATACTGAAGTCAAAGGCAACACAACTACTGAAGATGACACTATCAAGGTTCAAATTATCGGTAAAGGTGCGCATGCCATGGAACCATTCAATGGTATTAACGCCGCTACTTATTTAGCTAAATTCTTAACTACTTTGAATTTGAATGATAGCGAAAAATCATATTTCTCATTTATTGCTAATGACTTGCATCTTGATTTTGCAGGTAAACATTTAGGAATTGCTAACACAGACGATGTTATGGGCGATTTGACACTTTCACCTAACATCTACGAGTACGATCAAACTAAAGCTAACATTTTGTTAAACATCCGTTATCCTAAGGGTGACAATGGTGACACTTTGACTGAAAAGATCAATCAACACTTACCAGAAAATGTTACAGCCGTAATCGAAGGACACAATCAATTGCCTCACTTTATTGATGCAGATGATCCTTTGGTTCAAGACTTAGTTGGTGCCTACCGTGATCACACTGATGATCAAACGGAACCATTCACTGTCGGCGGTGGTACTTACGGTCGTATCTTGAAACATGGAATTGCCTTTGGTGCAATGTTCCCTGGCGACGAAAATGTTATGCATCAACCTAATGAATATATTAATATTGATAAATTATTAAAAGCCACTGCAATCTATGCAGACGCTATCTACCGCTTGATTAAGTAACTTAAAAAAAGTTCCGTAGAAATTCTTTTCTATGGAACTTTTTTTGTTTTTACACTTCTAAATCAATTTTATTATATAATTACGGTATGTAACTTTTTAAGGGAGCTTATTTAAAAGTGAAAAATTTATGGAATAGCATTGTCAATTGGTTCAAAAGTATTAAGAGCTGGTCGGATTTTGCTAACAAAGCTAATCTTACAATAGAGATCATTAGAAGAATCGTTCTCTATTCTATCGCTGGTCTATTTATTATTTTAAGTTTAGCAGTAGGTCTTGGAATGGGATATGTTTCTGCGCTGACAAATCAAGTTAGCGTTCCCACAAAAACCGAGATGAGAACTGAACTTCAAGATGTAAATAACTCAGCTACTTTATACTTTGCCGATGGTCAAAAAATCGAAAGTCTTCAAAAAGACCTCGAGGGTACAAAAATTTCAATCGATGAGATGTCACCTTATTTAAAGAAAGCTATCGTCTCAACTGAAGATAGTGATTTCTATCGTCATAAAGGTGTCGTTCCTAAGTCTATCTTTAGAGCTATTATTTCTGACATTACCGGCATCGGTGCACAAACTGGTGGATCTACTTTGACCCAGCAAACAGTTAAAATGCAAATGTTGTCATCAGAAACGACTTGGAAACGTAAAGCGGTCGAAATCTTTTTGGCTATGCGTGTCGATAAGTATTTCTCTAAGGATGAAATCCTCGCAGATTACTTAAATGCCGCTACCTTTGGTCGTAATAATAAAGGACAAAATATTCAAGGTGTCCAAGCTGCTGCTCAAGGTCTCTTTGGCAAGAATGCTAAGGACTTGAATTTAGCTGAATCAGCTTTTATCGCTGGTTTGCCTCAAAGTCCTTCGATTTACACACCTTATGATGAACGTGGCCGTATTAAAGATAATATAAGTCTTGGTTTGAAACGTAAGAATATTGTTCTATATCGTATGTATCGTGATAATCAAATTTCTGAATCCCAATATAATGAGGCCAAGAAATTTGATTTGAAGAGTGATTTCCAAGCACCTGCTAAAGCAGATAGTCAAAGTATCAAATATGGTTACTTGTACAATACCTTAACTTCTCAAGCTAGAACAATTTTAATCAAACGTTTGGCTAAGAATGATGGTATCAAGTATAAGGACTTGGTCAAAGATAAAAATCTTTATGAAAGATACTGGACCCAGGCTGATACCGAATTACATAATAAGAATTACAAGATTCACAGTACTATCAACAAGAGTTTATATGTAGCGATGAACAAGCAAGCCCAAGCATACAAGAGTAACTTGGGAACAACTCATACTGATAACGCTACTGATCCTAATACTGGTAAGAGTATCAAGGTTTCTGAACCAGTTCAAAATGGTTCTGTTCTATTGGATAATAAGACTGGTCAAGTCTTGGCATTCGTCGGTGGTGTCAATTTCAAGAAATCTCAAAACAACCACGCCTTTGATACTAAGCGATCACCTGGTTCATCTATTAAACCGTTGATTACTTTTGCCCCAGCCATTGAGAATGGTTTGATTGGTTCACAATCAATGTTGGCTGACTTCAAGACAAGTTTCAAGAAGTACTCTCCAACTGATTACGGTGAAACTATTCAAAATCGTTTTATCTCTGCTCGTGAAACACTGGAAGAATCATACAATATTCCTTCAGTTAACCTTTACAACTACATCAGACAACACGGCGTTGATTCTGAAAAGTATATGTCGAAGATGGGCATCGATCTTTCCGATAAAGAATATCAACAATTGGGTATTACTTTAGGTGGTACAGCTTCTGGTGTGACAGTACTTCAACAAGCTAGTGCTTTCTCTACTTTTGCTAATAAGGGTGTCCATGTTGATCCTTATGTTGTTTCTGAAGTTACTGATCCATCCGGTACCGATATTTATAAACATAAAGATTCCCGTACCCGTGTCTTCAGTAAACAAACTTCATACATTATCAAGAACATGCTTCACGGTGTTGTAACTAAAGGTACTGCTTCTGCCCTTTCATATGAGGCAAACTTCAGTACTAAGAACCTCTTTGGTAAAACTGGTACATCAAATGATTATCGTGATAACTGGTTTATCGGTAGTACCGATGGTATGACCTTAGCTTCTTGGATTGGTTATGATAACTTCTATGGTAACAATTACAACCTATCAAGTAATTCTACTGATCTTAACCAGGAACTCTGGGCGAATATGGCAAATGCCATTTACAAACAAGATCAAAGTGTCTTGAACGTTCATACCGCCTTTACTAAACCAAGTGGAGTCGAATCCTACAAGGTTGATAAAGAGACAGGTACTAACGTTGGTACGATTGGTTATAATGGTGTCACATCTAAAGTTGACCAACATACAACTACCTCGCTTTATTACAAAGGTAGTCCTCGTGACATGTCTTACAACAATTTTGCTATTGGTGGTAAAGCCAAGAATTACAAATTATTCTGGGATAACTACTTTGGACGCAGCAACGGTTACGGCACTGTAAAGCAACTCGGTGATGACAGTAAGTCAGCTAGTGAGTTAGCCTCAGAAAACGGCAGCGGTCGTACTTCTGGTTTCAGTAATAGCACAAATAGTAATGATTCATCACAAGTAATCACTAATAACAATTCTTCATCTAATACGGCCTCAACTGAATCGACAGCTAGATCAAATGTTTCTAACAGCAATTCAGACACAGGTACCGGTTCAGGCTCTGGTTCTGGAACAGGGTCAGGTTCTGGCTCTGGCAACAGTTCAAGTGAAGAGAACACATCTACAGGTGGTTCTACTTCAGGTTCCAATGAACAAACCGGTGGCGAAACTGGTGGCGGTAACTCCTCTTCAGCAGGTACTGACACAGGTTCAACTACCCCAGCAACAGGTGAATAATTAATATTCTTAGAAAAAGAGCGTTCATATTGACCATGTGGTTGATATGAGCGCCCTTTTTGTTTGGAAATATACTTCTAATATAGTGTAAATTTGCCGTCCTCCACAAAAATCGGGAATGCTGTTGGAACGCTATGGACACGACTTGGAGCTAATAATTTCGTTCTTCGCACGAAATCATTAGCTCCAAGATCGGTCTTATTGTAATCGGCATAGCCGATAACAATAATTTCATAGCTGAACGCATTCCCAATTTTTGCTCCGGACTAAAGAGTCCTTCGATTACTTTATTCGAGATGAATTATTTAATCCAGTATCCTTTCTATTCAAAAATCATTTTACCCAAGCTTTTTTAAGGACTAATAAATTAAAAATTCAAGTACATCCATTTATAGTCCTTATCTAATGTCTGATTGCAATAGAACTATGAACTATCCAAACACCACAAATTTGACCAACAATAATAAACCCAGAAATCTAGTCGGTAGTAGAAAATCTGTGGACCCTCAGTGGCGAAGTTCTACTTAGCTTGCGAAGCAAGGTTAGTAGAAGACCGGACTTGAAGATCCATGATTTTTCGCGAAGTGAAAAATTATTAGCTTCAAGCCGCGTCCGCTACGTTCCAGCGGTCCACAGATTTTCTACTACCGACGGTATCATAATAACTATTTCGTTAACTTATAACTCCTACTCATTCCTTATATGAAAATTATGATAGAATTAGTTTCGTTACTTTAGATCTAAGGAGAAAAATATGTACTTCAGTCCTGAATTCTTACAAAATACTTTATATATAGTTGCTGCTATTTTGATTCTGTTCATCCTAATCGTGGTTGGATATAAATTTAAACACAATATTAAAATATGGGATAAATCATTAACCTTGGCTATGATTGTCCTAGCTAACACGCTTTATTCCATTTTATCTGGATTCTTCGATATGCCCTATGAACTAAGTTCTATCATTACAGGTGGTCTTTCATTGGTCGCCTTCGGATATATCGTCGTTATTATCTGGGATTTATACAAACAGAAGAAAACAATCAAAAACAAGTAAAAAAGCTCTGAGAATGAAATAACTTCATTCTCAGAGCTTTTTATTTACAATTTAACTATTTTGTTGAGCCACGTTTTACAATGCTGTATGGCAATTTAACTGTGTTTTCATCAATTTGTTCTTGATTCATCATCTTAGTTAACAAACGCATAGCAACGGCACCAATATCATATAATGGTTCTTCAATAGAACTCATCTTTGGACGTGTTACCTCACAAAGTATTGTATCGTTACTTGTAACAAGTTCAAAATCATCAGGGATCTTAACACCTGCTTTAACAGCTGAATTAAGAATTCCAGCAGCTAATAGATCATCTGTTACATAGGCTGCAGTGGCACCACTACTTTGGATAGCATCCCAAATTGCTTCTCCGGCACGAACTGAATATTCAGCTTCAAATACTAAGTTAGATGAGAAGTTAAGATGTGACTTCTTCAAAGCCTTCTTATAACCATCAAGTCTGTATTTACCGTCAATAGGATTTTCTAGACTTCCACCGACATAAGCAATCTTCTTGTGACCATTTTGTGCTAATTGACTTACAACACTAGCAACAGCGTCTGTGAAATCAATGTTTACACTGGCACTTTCATTATTTTTGTCAACTGAACCAGCCAAAACGATTGGTGTCTTTGAGTTTGCAAGGATACGCTTTAATTTCTTAGATAATTGTTTGCCCATGTAAATAAGTCCATCAACTTGTTTAGATAGCAAATTATTCAAGATTTGTTCTTCATCTCCAACAGATTCTTGTAAACTTGTTAGAATGATATTGTATTTGTACATTGAAGCAACATCATCAATACCTTTAGCCAATGAAGCGAAGTAAAGATTAGTAATATCTGGTAAAATAACACCAATAGTTGTACTCTTCTTACTTGCTAAACCACGGGCAACCGCGTTAGGACGATAATTCAAACGATCGATTACTTCCAAAACACGCTTTCTTGTTTCCTCTTTTACATTAGCATTACCATTTACTACACGTGAAATTGTAGCCATTGAAACATTAGCAGCTTCGGCTACGTCATAAATTGTTACTACTTTTTTGTCCATCAGTACTCACTCTCTCAAACAATATTTTCATTAATTAACTTTAATTTATCAGAAATTTTCACAGATTGCAAGCGGTTTCTACATTATTGGTATATGTTTTCATATTTTTTCAAAAAGAAAATGATTTTCAGTGATATACTACTATTAAATCTGAACGTAAAGGAGTATTTTCATGAAGAAACAATTATTAGATCTACAAGAATATTTGGCTCAAAACAATCTAGACATTGCATATATCTCTAACCCTAGTGATATCAACTACTTCACTGGTTTTTACAGCGACCCTGTAGAAAGAATTCTCGCACTTTTAGTTTTCCCTGACAAGGACCCATTCCTATTTGCCCCTCAACTAGAAGTTGAAGCCGCTAAGGAAGCTGGCTGGGATAAAGATGTTTTCGGCTACTTAGATCATGAGAAACCATTCGAACTAATGGCTGGTCATATCAAGGACGTTGCCGGGACTCCTGTTAAATGGGGTATCGAAAAAGATGACCTACCTGTTCAAAAACTAGAAGCCATCAAAGGACAATTTCCTGATGCCCAATTCCCTACTAACCTTTCTCGTTATATGGAAAATGCTAAATTAATCAAGACAGCTGCTGAAATTGAAGAACTAAAGGCTGCTGGTGCTGAAGCTGATTACGCTTTTGAAGTTGCTTTTAATGCTATCAAAGAAGGCCGTACTGAACAAGAAGTTGTTGCTGAAATCGAATATGCAATGATGAGAAAAGGTGTCATGCACATGAGTTTTGATACCATCGTTCAAGCCGGTGCCAATGCTGCTAATCCACATGGTGGCCCTGAAAAGAATCCTATCAAAAAAGATGAATTGATCCTCTTCGATTTAGGTACCGTTCACAATGGCTATATCAGTGATGCTTCACGTACTGTTGCCTTTGGTAAACCAGATGCCAAATCCCTTGATATCTATAAAGTTGATCTTGAAGCTCAATACGCTGCTATGGATGCTGCTAAACCTGGTATTACTGCCGCTGAACTTGATAAAGTAGCTCGTGATATCATCACTAAAGCAGGCTATGGCGAATACTTCATTCATCGTCTAGGACATGGTATGGGTACTTCTGAACATGAATTCCCATCAATCATGGAAGGCAATGACATGGTTCTAAAACCTGGCATGTGCTTCTCAATTGAACCAGGAATCTATATTCCAAACGTTGCTGGTGTCAGAATTGAAGATTGTGTCTACATTACTGAAGATGGCTGCGAACCATTCACACATACAAGTAAAGAACTAAAATATATCGACTAATACAACAAAAAGGATTTGATGAAACCAATCGGTTTTATCAAATCCTTTTTTTATGTTTAATTTAATTTTAAAGTTCTATATTATTCTTCGTCGTTAAGATCATCTTCATTAAAAACAATATTAGATGTATCTTCGTCATCTTTAATCTTATCAACTGTTTCTGCCATATGATCTTTTAGGGCATCTGTTTTTTCGTTGAAGGCATTTACTAAATCACCATTAGTATTTAGACCAACGCCACCATTATTGAAATCGCCACGAATAGTCTTAATGTTTTCAATTAACTTTTGTCCTGATTCACTAGTTAAATACTTAGAAGCCAAATATCCTGATGCACAGCCTAGAATTAGGCCAATAACAAAATGATTATTTTTCATGACTAATCTCTCTTCTTTCTTGGCCATACTTTAGTAGCGGTCTTAAAGATTGTAGCTACGTTGCCTAATGTTAGTAAGTTTTGAAGGCTAAAACCTGAATTGTGATTCTCTGAAGTTGCGGCTGCACTCTTCTTACCTAGGTTCTCCACTGTATCAAAAAGTGGATTTAACTTACTAGACTTACTGTTAACATCATCCATCAAAGTATTTGTCTTATCGACAAGTTTTGTACTTTGATCCATAATCTGGTCTGTATTCTTAGATAGAATCTCCACCATCTTAGTAGTTTCTTTCATTGTTTCTTGCAACTCTTGAAGCAATTTAGCAGTTTGTACTAGTGTTCTGGCTAAATATACAACCAACACTACAAATGCGACTGCAGCAATTAATCCTGCAATTTGTCCACCAGTCATAATATTACCCTCCTGTATTTTAATAGCACTTTCATACTAGCATTATAACAATTTTAGGGCAATTAATTACCAAATAATCCAATCTTGCCACTGTTTTTCTAACTTTTTAATAGCCTGTCCACGATGACTGATTTGGTTCTTTTCATCGACTGTAATTTGGGCCATCGTCTTACCTAATTTTGGCACATAGAATAATGGATCATATCCAAAACCATCATCGCCTTCTGGAAAAGCCCCAATAATTCCGTCAACTTTTCCTTCAACAACTAAATCTTTATCATTCTTAGGATTAGCAAAAACCAAAGTTGAAACAAAGTGTGCTGTTCGTTTCTCTTTTGGAACCCCACCCAACTCACTCAATAATTTAGCATTATTAGCAGCATCGTTGTGATCTCCAGCATAACGTGCTGAATAAATTCCAGGTTGACCATACAAAGCATCAACTTGTAAACCAGAATCATCCGCAATTGTTGGTAAGTTGAAACGTTCCATGACAGCGTGAGCTTTTAAAGTAGCATTCTCTTCAAAAGTTTTACCAGTTTCTCTAATCTCTGGAAAATCAGGAAAATCTAATAGTGTTTTGATTTCAAATTGTTTATCGTCAAAAACACGTTTGAATTCACGTGCTTTACCGGGATTCTTAGTTGCTATTATTATTTCTTTCATCTTTTCCTCCGATATCTACTAGATCTATCTCATCAATTTCAGTTTGTAGCCAACGCTTAGCTAACCTTGAGAATTCGACAATATCACTAGTTGCGTGTAATTTCAGTGTATGACCACTTGTATTAGTTAACAAGTTATTCTCAGCTAAATATTTCTTAGCAACTTTAACTGTGCTTACAGCAGGATCAACTAGTTTAGTCTCTGGCAAAAAATCATTGATTTGCTTCTTTAACATTGGGAAGTGTGTACATCCCAAGATCAAAGTATCAAATTCATTATCCTTAAATGGCTCTAAAGTTTTCTCGATGTTATCCTTGGCTTCCTTAGTGTCAGCTTGATCATTCTCAACAAAAGAAACAAATTTTTGTGCAGCAACGCCTAAAGATTTAATCTTTGGATCTATCTCTTGAATTGTTTTATTGTAGCTCTTTGAATTGATTGTTGATTCTGTTGCAATGATTCCAATGTGATCCGTCTTAGTTACCTTAGTGGCTTCCTGTGAGCCTGGTTTGATCACACCGATCATTGGAACTGTGAATTCTTGACGCAATGTTTGTAAAGCATTGGCCGTGGCAGTATTGCAACCGTAAATAATTAACTTTACGTTTTGTTTAATTAAATACTGTACCATTTCACGAGTATAAGATATGATTTGTTCATGTGTTTTTGTTCCATAAGGCATTCTGGCCTCATCGCCAATAAATACAACGTCTTCATTAGGCAACTGGTGAATTACTTCTTTTACCACTGTTAATCCGCCTAGTCCGGAATCTAACACTCCAATTGGTCTATTATCACTCATATGTTACCCCTACCTTCATTTAAGCGAATTATTCGTATTTTATGAAAATATTTATGTGCTATCTTTTACATTGACTTAAAAAGCAATTATTCTAATGATATAATGAATTGTCTGAAAAAAGGAGTTAAAGCAATGGCCGCAAAACCAAATGATCTCAACAAACCAGAGTTAACAAATACCCAAGATAATAAAACTGAAAATACGTTAACTGAAAATTACTTTGCAGTTTCGGTACTCCGTGATTTTATCCTTCCTGATCTACTAGATAAAGATACCGTCGAACTACTATACTGGGCAGGTAAAAATCTTAGCCGTCAATTGATTCTTGATATGCAAAGTCTACCCGAACTATTTCAAAAAGCTGGATTTGGTAAACTTGAAATTACCAAACAGACTAAACACAGCTATGTCTATACTCTAACCGGTCCTGAAGTAGTTCAACGTTTCGATACTAACAACGATGATCCGGAATTTTCACTAGAGACTGGAATAATTGCTGAAACTGTCGAAAAAACTATTGCAGCATATTGCTTAGGCACATATACCGTCGACAGCAAAGCCAAACGTGTTTCAATTAAAATACAAATTGATCGAAACTAAAGTATACACCAAAAATCCCCTAATTCGCAGTTGAATTAGGGGATTTTTATTTGCTTTTATTTATTAGTCTGAATAGCCATCAAGAATCTTAGCTAATTGAGCCTTGCTACGGAAACCTGTTAATTTATCGACTACTTCACCATCTTTTTTGATTAGTAATGTAGGGATAGCCATGATTCCAAATGATTTGGGTGTATCAGGGTTGGCGTCTACATCCATCTTCAAAAACTTAACAGAGTCGTCTTCTTCAGACAATTGTTCGATAACTGGTGATTGCATACGACATGGACCACACCATGTTGCCCAAAAATCAACTAGGACAACGCCATCTTTTGTTTCTTCTTCAAAATCTTTATCTGTTACTTCATCAACCATAATGATCACTCCTTTTAACTTGTTAAATATTATCATTAATAGACTTATTTTAAAAAATATTTGTCTTATGTTTACAAATCAACAATCGTTGCACCAGAACCACCTGAACTAGCTGGAGCATAGCCAAATGATTTAACACGTGGATTACGCTGCAAGTAGTTAGTAACACCTTTTCTAATAACACCCGTACCAAAACCATGGACGATTGTTACTTGATTATAACCAGCTAACAGTGCTGCATCAATATATTGATCTAGATCTGACATTGCTTCTTCGTAACGTTCACCACGTAGATCCAATTTGCTAGATAGACCAGTACTTTTAGTTCTTCTGACCATTGTCGGTTTCTTTTCCGGTTCTGGTTGAGCTGATTGAACTTTTTCAAGGTCTTCAGCACCAAACTTCATCTTTAAGATACCCAATTGTACCTCATACTGATTATCTTTATTCTTACGAACAATTGTACCAACTTGATCATATGGCAAAGCCTTAACATCATCGCCGACCTTCAAGACTTGCTTACGTTTATTACGACGTAGAACCTTGTTCTTCTTGATAGCTTCATCCTGATGTAAATTCTTCAAATCAGTCTTAGCTGAAATAATCTGATCCTCTTTAACCATAGCTCCACTACGTTCCAATTCACGCAGATGCGCAATGATCTTATCGGATTCTTTTCTAGCCTTGGCAACGATTTGATTAGCACGAACCTTGGCAGCTTGAATTTCAGAAGCCTTTGATTTATCCAAAGCATCGCTCTTTTGTTCATAATCTTTTTGAACATCTTTGTTCTTAGATAATTGAACCTTCAATTGATCATTCTTCTGTTCAAATTCCTTACGACGGTTCTCCAAATCAGCAATCATATTATTAAGATCCTGACTTTCCCCACTCATAAGCGACTGACCACGATCAACCACACTCTTATCCATACCTAATCTAGCAGCAATATTAAAGGCATTACTTGCACCAGGAATACCAATCAACAATCGATAAGTAGGTTTCAACGATTCATCGTCAAATTCCATACTGGCATTGATTGTTTCCGGCGTGTTATAAGCAAACACCTTCAATTCTGGATAGTGAGTCGTTGCCATGATAAAGCAGTGGGACTGGGCCAATTTTTCAAGGATAGCAATCGCAATTGCAGCTCCCTCTTGTGGATCAGTTCCGGCACCAAGTTCATCGATCAGAACTAAACTGTGCTCTGATACTTTGTGGATGATATTAATAATATTATCCATATGCGATGAGAAAGTACTCAAATTCTGTTCAATTGATTGTTCATCACCGATATCAACAAAGACTTCATCGAAGACCGCAATTTCACTCTCTTCACGAGCTGGAATGAATAAACCAGCCTGAGCCATCAACTGAATCAAGCCCAACGTCTTCATAGTAATAGTTTTACCACCAGTATTAGGACCAGTGATCAACATCGTCTTATAGCCATCACCCATTTTAATATCATTAGCTACAACCTTATCAGGGTCGATTAGAGGGTGTTTTGCATTATAAAGGTCAACCACATGGTCCTTTGAAATTAGTGGCTCTGTCGCCTTTATTTCGCGTGCATACTTAGCTTTAGCATTGATTAAATCAAATTGAGCTAAAACTTCGTTATTCTTAACAATCTCATCGATTTCTGGACGAACCAAATCAGAAAGATCATTTAAAATACGCACTTCTTCCATTTTTTCGGAAACTTGTGATTCATGTAGTTGATTATTCAAACCAACTACGGCTTGAGGCTCGATATAAAGTGTCTGTCCACTCGCGCTTTGATCGTGAACTACTCCACCGAACTTAGCCTTATATTCTGTTTTAACTGGAATTACAAATCTGTCATCACGTAAAGTCACAATAGCTTCGGTCAAATACTTAGTATTTTTACCACGAGTGTACTGTTCCATTGATTGTCTGATTTGGTCATTCAAACGTGAAATACGTCCACGGATGTATTTCAAATCATCAGATGCTGTATCCAAAACTCTACCAGTATCATCCAATGATCGAGAAATTCTTTTAGTCAAACCAGGGTTATCAATCAATTTATCGTTCAATTCATATAGTTGACGTAAATCAATTTGATCATCTTTTAGACCAGCAAAGAATTCTTTTAATTCAGTTGTATTCTGAAGTACTTGTCCTATTTGAGCCAATTCAGTTCCATTTAGATTACCATCTTTTTTCAGACGGTTAGCTTGATCATGCAGATCAGCTAATTTTCTAACAGGGATTTCCCCCTTAATACGGAGAATGTCAGCTCCATCCTTGGTTTGATCGATCAATCTTTGAACGATTGATTCGACTGACATCGGCATTAATTTCTTTAAGAGAGTATTCCCACGCGTTGTGATTAGGTATTTGGCAATTTCAGCTTTGATTTTGTCAAATTCTAATACTTTCAAAGCCTTATTATTCATACTGTATACTCTTTCTCCTGTTATAAAATAAGACTGAAACAAAAGTCTCAGTCTTAAAGTTTTACATAGCTCCGATCCACAGACTACTTAGCGTTGCCGTTAAACCTGGCGTACTCTTAATCATTGTCGAAGCTACAAATGAATGTTCCAAAGCATGTTGAATTCCGGATACTGGAATCATTGCCAAAATTAGTAGAATCATAAAGATCGATACATATGTGACAACAAAACCAATAATTCCTCCACTCAATACATTGACGTCGTTATACATCGGAAAATAAGTTAGTCGTTTAAAGTAAAGCCCAGCAAAACGAATAATTATCCAACCTATGAAACAAACGAATATAAAAGCAAAGGCACGATAAAATGCATCATCTAATTTCATACCAACTTTTGTTGTGAAAAAGGCAAATTCACTGCCCAAACTTGCCGAAGGGTATGGGACGATCATTTCAAATTTAGGACCGAGGGCCTTAAATGTTACCCACGCTAAACAAAAGAACAGTCCATATCCAACTGCGTAAAATGCCTCCATGGCAAGGCCACGGCGTGCACCAATATAAAAACCATAAATCAAAAGTAAAATAAGTAAAAGACTAAGCATTATTTCCCCTTACATCAATCATGCTAAAAAGCGAATTTGTGAATCATACTTTAAGATAAAAATACCAAACGATTGGCTTGCGCCAATCGTTATTTTTATCTTATTCTTCGTCACTTGTGAAGGTATTTAGAACCTCTTGAACCATTTCCCATTCTTCAGGATCTTCGATTGGGTCCAATTCTCCTGCATCTACATCACCATTTTGATCTGGTGTGAAAGAAAAGGCTTGAATCTCAATTTCGTCTGCATCTTCTGAAGCTTTAGGATATAAGAAGACATATGATTTACCATAATCATCTGAATCAAAAGTAAAGAGAATCTTGTAAACCTCTTTATTACCTTGTTCATCACTTAAAATAACTTCATCTAAATCTTTTGGTGGTTGTTTTTCACTCATATTTATCACCTAATTTCGTGTTAGTTTACCTTTGGCGTCAAGATAGTTCTGCAAAATCATTTCAGCAGCGATCTTATCAACTACCTTCTTACGTTTACGACGTGAAACATTTGCTTCATCAATCAGCATTCTTTCAGCTTGCACAGTTGTCAAACGTTCATCAATAAAGTCGATTGGCAAATCAAAACGTTCTTCAACCATTTTACCGTATTCACGAGATTTTTCTGCTCTTGGACCTTCAGTATTATTCATATTTTTAGGCAAACCGAGAACGATCCCCGTAGCTTGCTTTTCCTTGATGATTTCACCTAAACGTTCTAAGCCAAAATCATCTTTCTTTTCATTCATATGAATTGTTTCCACACCTTGTGCTGTCCAGCCTAATAAATCACTAGCTGAGACACCGACGGTTCTTGCACCAACGTCTAAACCTAATAATCGCATTTACTTACCTTGATTGAGATAACTCTTAACTAATTCTTCGATTATCTCATCTCTTTCATGTTTCAAAATCAAATTACGGGCATCATTATGTCTGGGAATATATGCTGGATCACCAGAAAGAAGATATCCAACTATTTGATTAATTGGATTATACCCCTTTTCTTCTAGTGATTGATAAACACTTTCAAGTGTCTCTTTGACATCTTTGCCTTTGTTTTCATTAAAGTCAAAACTCATTGTTTTATCAAGTGAACTCATGGCAAACCTCCATATAACAAATATTTAAGTGACTAGAATGCTTAGTTCAATTATAGCCCACTTTAATAAGATTTAATAATATCTTTGGCTAATTGTAACGCATTTGTTAAACCAGCTGGGTTTTTGCCTCCGGCTTGTGCCATATCTGGACGACCACCGCCGCCACCTTGAATCTCCTTAGAGATCTTCTTGACGATATCTCCGGCTTTAACCCCTTTGGCTTGTGAATCTTTATTTACAGCTACGACTAGACTAGCTTTATTGTCTCCACTAGCACCTAAAACAAGAATGTCAGATTTTTCATCATTCTTCCATTTGTCAGCTAATTGTCTCAATGTTGCCATATCAGTTGGAATGATATTAGAAATAACTTTATAACCGTTAATTTCTTCAACATTATCAAAGACTTCAGCGGATTTTTGACTTGTTAATTGTGTCTTCAAGTTTTGATTATCACGCTTCAATTCCTTGATTTCATCAACTAATTGACTAGCACGTGCTGGAACATCTTTTAATTGATTTACTTTCATATTCTTTGCAGTTTCTTGCAAAGTTTGTAGTTGATCATTTAAGTATGTAAAGGCTTCTTCACCAGTTACGGCTTCAATTCTTCTTGTACCTGAACCGATAGCTGATTCTGATGTGATCTTGAATAAACCTAGTTCTGAAGTATTGCGAGCATGTGTACCACCACAGAATTCAGTTGAGTAATCGCCAATTTCAACAACACGTACAGTGTCACCGTACTTTTCGCTGAACATAGCAATAGCACCCTTCTTCTTTTTAGCTTCTTCAATTGGCAATACTTCAGTTTTAACTGGAATAGCTGCCCAGATCTTTTCATTAACGATCTTTTCAAGTTGACTAATTTGGTCAGCTGTTAAAGCAGCGTTGCTGTTAAAGTCAAAACGCAAGTAGTCAGGTTCAACTAATGAACCAGCTTGATGAGTTCTAGAACTTACAACATCACGTAAAGCTTGATCTAACAAGTGAGTAGCTGTGTGATTGTGACGAACTTTTTCACGGAAATCACCATCGATCTCAAGCTTGTATTCTTTATTAGCATCAAGTTCTGACATCACATTTACCAAATGAATATTTTGTCCATTTGGTGCATGTTGTACGTCAACAACTTCGGCAACTTGGTTACCCTTTAAGTCATAGATATTACCAACATCTGCAACTTGACCACCCATTTCAGCATAGAAAGGAGTTGTATCGAAGATCAATTGTGCTTGACCTTCTGTAGCATTTTTAACTTCTTTGTCGCTAACGATGATGTTCTTCAAAGTACTTTGTGTTTCGTTGTGATCATAACCAACGAATTCACTAGGTGTCTTGATTTCCATCAAAGTTTCATCTTGCATACCCATGGATTGAAGATTGCCACGAGCATCACGAGCACGTTGCTTTTGTTCTTCCATGTTTTGCTTGAAACCATCTTCATCAACTGATAATCCTTCGTCACTAGCATATTCACGAGTTAATTCCATAGGGAAACCGTAAGTATCGTAAAGTTTGAAAGCAGAAGCACCATCAATAGTAGTTTGACCATTCTTCTTCAAGTCAGCAATTTTACCATTCAATAAGGCAAGACCAGCGTCCAAAGTTTCTGAGAATCGTTTCTCTTCTTGTTCAATAGTCTTAGCAATAAAGTCTTGTTGTTGGCTAACTTCTGGATAGTAACTTTCCATGATCTTACCAACGATTGGAACTAATCTGTAAAGGAATGGTCCGTTAACGCCTAATTTCTTACCATTCAAAACAGCACGTCTGATAAGTCTTCTAATAACATAGCCACGACCTTCATTTGAAGGCAATGCGCCGTCACCAACAGCAAATGAAACAGTTCTAGCGTGATCAGCAATAATCTTGAATGAAATATCATCTTCAGCATTTTCGCCATACTTCTTGCCACTCAATTCACCAACATCTTCGATCAATGGCATGAATAAATCAGTTTCAAAGTTAGTCTTTGTTCCTTGAATGATAGATACTAGACGTTCTAGTCCCATACCCGTATCAATGTTTTTATGTGGTTGTTCAACATATTGACCATTTGGTAAATGATTCAATTCTGAGAAAACAATATTCCAAACTTCTAGGTAACGTTCATTTTCGCCACCAGGATAGTTCTCAGGATCATCTTCTGAAAGGTTGTTGAATTCTTGACCACGATCATAGAAGATTTCTGAATCGGGACCACAAGGACCTTCACCGATATCCCAGAAATTATCTTCGTTCTTTAAAATATGATCTTGAGCAATTCCAACTTCAGCCCACAACTTTTGTGTTTCAGTATCTTTAGGATAAGTTGTGACATACAAATTATCTTTATCCATACCGATCCATTCAGGACTTGTTAGAAATTCAAAAGCCCAAGGAATAACTTCTTTTTTAAAGTAATCACCAACAGAAAAGTTACCAAGCATTTCAAAGAAGGTTTGGTGACGAGCTGTACGTCCAACATTTTCAATATCATTCGTTCTGATACATTTTTGAGCATTAGTGATACGAGGATTTTGTGGCACAACTGTTCCATCAAAATACTTCTTTAAAGTAGCAACACCAGAATTGATCCACAATAAAGTTGGATCATCATGTGGAACTAATGATGCACTAGGTTCAATCATATGACCCTTTGATTGGAAAAAGTCTAAAAACATCTTTCTTATTTCAGCACTTGATAAATTTTTCATCTTATCTCCCCAAAAAAACGAAAAATCGTTGCAACCCCAAGGACGCCCATGCGCGGTACCACCTTGTTTGCAACGATTTCGTTAGCCTCTCAATATTTTATATACAATTTAATTTGGCAGCATCTTTACATTAAGTACTTAGGCTTTCGCACCAAACGGCCTTCTCTGGAAGTACTCAATACAAGATATATCCAAAGAAAATATTAACCACCAACTCAAAAATTGTCAATATTTAAAACTAACTATTATTTTTACGTCTTGCATCCCTTTGTTTACGTCTCTCTTGTCTGATCTCAATCTTACGTTGTTGACGACGTTCATCAGAGATAGCTTGTTTAATCTTTTTCTTGTAACCTGGTTTCTTCTTAGTCTTTTGTTTTTTAACAAAACCAACTAATTTAGTATCCAGTTTTTCTTGTGTAGCCTTACGACTTTGACGACGATCACGTTCCTTTACATCAACAATCTCACCGTTCTTAATGTCCTTAGGCTCAAATTTGATACCCATATGCTCGATCTCATCAACCTTGTGGTCTTCACCTGGTTCATACAAAGTAATAGCTGTACCAGACATACCATTACGGCCAGTTCTACCAACACGGTGAATGAAGAAATCTAAGTCATCAGGAATCTCAGCATTGATAACGTGAGAAACACCATTAATATCAATCCCACGAGCAGCCAAATCAGTCGCCACAACGAATTGATATTCCATGTTCTCAACTTGCTTCATAGTTCGCTTACGTTCTCTAGGAGTCAAGCCACCGTGAATTCGAGCAGTCTTAAGCCCCTTATTACGTAAGTAATGATAAATTTCATCAACCGTCTTCTTCGTATTAGCGAAGACCAAAACCATATATGGCTCACCGATTGTCATGAGTCGATAAATAATTTCTTTCTTATCACGACCATGAGTAAACATTAGCCAGTTATCAACGTTCTTAGGAATAATACTGCTATTCTTAATTTCAACTCGCTTAGGACCATGCATGTACTTATCCAAGAATGGTTCCAATTTTTGTGGAATTGTAGCTGAAAAGACCATCATTTCACGGTCTTCAGGCAATTTGTTAGTAATTTGGTCAACATCATTCAAAAATCCCATGTCCAAAGTCATATCAGCCTCATCGACAACATATCTTTGAACATTCTCAACATGCAAATCATTCTCACGAATAAGATCCCAGAGTCTTCCGGGAGTACCGATAGCAATTTGTGGTTGATGTGCTTCTAGTTTTCTCTTTTGACGTTCACGGTCGGCTCCACCTACAAAGATAAAGGCATTATATTCTTCAGGATAATTCTTCAAAATATTTTGTGTATCTTCATAAATTTGATATGCCAACTCTCTACTTGGCGTAGCAATTAACAATTGAACCTCTTGGTCCTTTGTCAATGCATTCATCGATGGCAACAAGAAGGCATGCGTCTTACCTGAGCCAGTTTCAGATTGAACAATAATATCTTTTTTCTTATTGACCAATGAGATTACGGCTTCTTGAACCTTTGTTGGCTCATCGAAGTGTATTTCTTTTAATGATTTATTGATAGCATCATTAAAGTTGTATTGTGAAAATTTAGTCATCTATTCACCCTTCTGATTAAAATCAGTTACTAATTTTATTAGTTCCTTATACATTTGTTTAACTTCATCAAGATCCTTAGCTGTAGCACCACTTGCCAATGGGTGTCCACCACCATCATGTCTCTTAGCTAGTTCATTGATAACTGGTCCTTGAGAACGTAAATGTACTCTGAAAGTACCATCGTCTTTTTGAACAGCTTCCATCCATGAATGAACTTCTTTAAGCCGACCTGGTGTTGAAACAACGGAATTAGCTTCTTCTTGATCAAGATTTAATTTCTTCATTAAATCATCGTCAATAATAGCTAAAGCGGCACCTGAATCATCAATTTGTAAGATGTCGTAAATGAAACTTTGTAACTTAGCTTGTTTCAAAGTAACTTCAGTCATCTTAATATTGATAGCTGCAATGTCAACACCTAGTCCAATAAACTTTCCGGCAACTTGCATTGTGTGCTCTGTTGTTGATGGATAAAGGAATCTTCCTGTATCACCGACAATTCCAGCGTACAAATAATAAGCAACTTCCTTAGTCAATTGTAGTTCATCACTGCTATCAATCAAATCAGCAATAATTTCTGAACAAGAACTGGCATCAGTATTAACGAATAATTGATCACCGTATGGTTCATCATTTGGATGATGATCGATTTTAACTAAGAGTGCTCCATCATTGTAACGTTGGTCGTCGATACGAGGTTCATTTGCAGTATCAACAACAATTACCAAGGCACCTTGGTAATCTTCGTCAGATACTTTTTGAGCTTTTGAAAGCCACTTCAAACCTTCAACATCACTTCCACCAATTAAAACTTTTTTATCAGGATAAGCCTGACGAATGGCAGTTGCTAAACCAGCTTGGGATCCCAATGCATCAGGATCTGGATTTTGATGACGTAGAATGATAATTCTATCATATTTTTTTATTGTTGCAATTATTTCAGCAAAGCTATTCATTATAATTGTCCTCCTTATAAGACAAATTCAAAGAAACTTCTTCATATGACAACGGATCTAAATTCGTGACCGTGATTCCCAATAGTCGAATCTTTTGGTCGGTTACCTTTAATTTATCATAAATATCCTTGGCAACACGATAAATATCGGTTTTTGTTTGGACATAGTCTTGAAAACTCATCCGTTTAGTAATCGTTTCAAAGTCTGAATTACGTAATTTAAGGACGACAGTTTTGCCATGCTGACGTTGCTTCTTTAAATCTTTACTAACTAATTCTGCCAAAAAATCTAGTTCTTGAAGAATTTGCTCATCCGTAACTAAATTACGATTATAAGTTCTTTCACGACCGATTGATTTACGAGCTCGATGACCATTTACCGGTGAATCATCAATTCCATGAACTCGTTTGTATATGATATATCCCATTTTACCAAAGTTTTTCAAAAAGACATCTTGATCCAGTTTTTGTAGATCTCCACCAGTATAGATATCCATGTCATGCATCTTTTGTTGCATAGCTTTACCGATACCATTAAATTTTTCAATCGGGATGGGTTTTAAAAATTCTTTAGCATATTTGCCTAAAATTATTGTTCTGCCAAACGGTTTACGATAATCGGAAGCCATTTTGGCTAAAAATTTATTGTAGGAAATACCTACCGAACAAGTTAACCGGGTCTCTTTGACAATTCTCTGTTGGATATAGTTAGCAATCTTTATCGTATTAGTTTCGTGCAGTTTATTTTCCGTTACGTCGAGGTAAGCCTCATCTAAAGCTACAGTTTGATAATTATCAGTTACTTCATGAAAAATATCGTGAATCTGATTCGAAACTTGACGATACAATTCAAAGTTTGGTGGCGTGATAACCAGCTTGGATTTAGGAATTAGATCAACTGCTTCTTGAGCCGGCATAGCTGAATGAGCTCCATACTTTCGAGCATTATAATTCGCAGTTGTTACCACTCCATGATGATTGTGCTTACGAGGGTCTTGGGCTACGATCAGACATTTCTTTTTATATTCGGGATGTTCTCTTTCTTCCACTGAAGCGAAAAAAGCATCCATGTCGACATGGATGACTTTTCGATTTTCTTCAATTTTAATTGGTATTTTTAAAAAGATGGCTAAGCACTCCTTAGTGATTCTTACTCAAGTTCTATTGTAGTATGCTCTTGCCGTCCTCCGCAAAAATTGGGAATGCCGTTGGAACGCTATGGGCGCGATTTGAAACTAATTATTTTACACTTCGTGCAAAATAATGGATTTCCAAAGTCGGCCTCATTGTAACCGGCAAGGTCGGTAACAATGATTTCATAGCTGAACGCATTTCCAATTTTTGCTCCGGACTGATATCCTATTCTATTATTTTTTATTTCTAAAATGCTTGATTACAAAAATAGTATCAACTACAACCAAATTGAGCAAGTATCTCTAGTCATCCCAAACCCATGAGTTTCCATCGCGTTCTAGCAACATATCAGCTGCATCAGGACCGATTGAACCACTCAAGTAGTTTGGAAAATCAGGTGTCTGTTCATCCCAACGATTTCTGATCGTATCAATATACTTCCAAGTACTTCTCAACTCATCCCAAAGTGTGAAATGAACACGATTACCTTCAAGAATATTAATGATCAAACTTTCATAAGCTTCACGAGCTTTATCAAATTCAGCTTCTTCTGGGAAGGAAATGAAGTTTTGAGCTGACTCTTTATAATTGATTCCATTAATTAAAATACTGTTACCATTAGTTCTTTCAATCAACAAAGTAACAACTGTATTAGGTTTGATGCCTAATTCTTCAACTTTATCATTGAAGACGATATCGATTCTTGATGATTTCTCGGACATACGCTTACCTGAACGAACGTAGAATGGCACGCCACTCCAACGTTTGGTATCAAATTCAATTCGACCAGCAACAAATGTTTCGATGTTAGAGTCTTCTGCTACATTATCCTCTTGACGATAGGCCTTCTTATCTCCCATTTCGTCAGTGTCATATTGGCCACGAACAAATTCAGTATCAACTTCTTCAGGAGTTAATTCTTTCAAACTGCTAAAGAGATCAGTCTTGTTTTTGTGAATAACTTCAGCTTCTTTGGCTTCAGGGTCGTCACTAGCCACGGCACCAATAATTTGCATAATATGATTTTGAACCATATCACGTAAAACACCGGCTGTTTCGTAGTAGCCACCACGATCTTCGACACCAAGGGATTCAGCAAGCGTGATTTGGATATTGGAAACATACTTACTATTCAGTGCTTCTTCAAGTTTGGGATTATTAGCACGAATATTTGGAATATCCTGAATCATTTCCTTTCCTAGATAATGATCGATACGATAAATATCATGTTCTGGGAAGGCTTTAGAAATATTGCCGTTTAGTTCACAAGCAGAGTCCAAGTCACGACCAAATGGCTTCTCAATTACCAAACGGTTATAGCCGTCCTCTGTCTTCAAACCTTCTGAATTAATATGTTCAGCAACGATACCAAAGAATCTAGGAGCAATTGCCATGTAGTAAACTCGGTTATGGCCGGCATCGAATTGGTCATCCAATTTAGCAGCCAAATTCTTCAAGGCAATATAATGTTCAGAATCGTTAACATCATGTGATTGATAGAAGAAATGTTGAGCAAATTCTTCCATGATATCCTCACTATCATTGAAATCCTGCTTCAAGGATGTAACAACAGTTCCACGGAAATAATCATCACTCCATGGACGACGGGCAGTACCAATAACTGCAAAGTGATCCTTTAAAATACCTGATTTATAGAGACGGAACAAAGATGGATATAGCTTCCGATGAGCTAAATCACCAGAACCCCCAAAAATAATGAAAATTGCTGATTTTTCTGTAACCATTTTTTAAACTCCTTTGAATGCATCATGTATTTATATTTTACATCATGCATTATTAAACATCTTGATTTATCACTTATTATTTTTTAAATAATTTATAAACTATGCCTAATCTAACAGCATTGTTTATTCCACATTCTTAATAATAAACCCTAGAGTATACTTTAATGCAAGTTATATGCCACCGCTTGAATCAAAATTCTGCTAACCACATATAATAAATAAATGGCAAAAAAAATAATCCTCCGTTTTAGGGTTGGATTATTTTTTAATTAAAGAATTATTTTGTTTCTTCTTTAGTATCAGCATCTGTAGTTTTTGTTTCTTCTACTGCTTCTGTTTTTTCATCTGACTTAACGTCATCAGTTGTTTCTGCCTTAACATCTTCTTGAGCATCTTCACTCTTTGCTGCTTCATTCTTGTCTTCAGCAGTTTTGTCGTCAGCTGATTTTGTATCTGTAGCTGCAGCAGCAACTGGAGTTGTACGACGAATGAAGTTCAAGTCAAATGTTAAATAGATTCCATCACAATCAACAACGACTTCTTTGTTTTCACGGTCGATTGATGCAACAACACCTTTAATACCACCAAGTGTAACAACCTTGTCACCCTTAGACATTTCCTTAAGCATTTCTTGACGCTTTTGTTGTTGTTTCTTTTGTGGACGGATAGAGATAAAGTACATACCAACAAACATAATAACAACAAAGATCAAAAGACCCATTGAGCCACCAGCACCAGCGCCGGCACCTAAAGTAAGCATATTCAAATTTTCCACCTCTTAATAATTTACATACTTATAGGTTACCAAAAATGTAACCTTGTTTCCAGATAAGAAGGATTTTCTTATCAAAATCTTCTAAAATTTCTTAGCGTTTTTCTTATTGAAACCATATTCCTCAAAGACATGTTCTCTAAATTCAAGTAAGTTATCATCCCTGATAGCTTGACGAACACCCTTCATTAGGTTCAACAAGAAGTAAAGATTATGGTAACTAGTTAAATGTGTACCAAATAATTCATTTGCGTTAATCAAGTGACGAATGTAAGCACGTGTATAGTTACGGCATACATAACAATCACAGTTGTCATCCAATGGTGTAAAGTCATGTGCATATTTCGAGTTCTTAACGACTAAACGACCATGACTTGTCATACATGTACCATTACGAGCAATTCTTGTTGGTAGAACACAGTCAAACATATCGATTCCACGGATAACACCGTCAATCAATGAATCAGCGGTCCCAACTCCCATAAGGTATCTAGGCTTGTTTTCCGGTAGCAATGGTGCAGTGAAATCTAACACACGATTCATTTCACCTTTGGACTCACCGACGGATAGACCACCGATCGAATATCCAGGGAAATCCATGCTGACAAGATCACGTGCACTTTGTTTACGAAGGTCCTCAAAGCCACCACCTTGAACGATACCGAACAATGCTTGCCAATCAGGATTACGATGAGCTTTTAAGCCACGTTCTGCCCAACGGCTTGTTCGTGCAACTGACTTTTTAATATAATCATAGCTTTCAAAGAATGGTGGACATTCATCCAAGCTCATCATTATATCAGGTCCTAAATAATTTTCAATCTTTATGGCTTTTTCAGGTGAAAGAAACTCCTGACGGCCATTCAAATGATTTCTAAAGTGAACCCCAGCTTCAGTAATATCACGCATATTAGCCAATGAGAAAACTTGGAAACCACCAGAATCAGTCAGGATACCCTTGTCCCAATTCATGAACTTGTGCAAACCACCAGCTTCTTTAACAATATCTTCACCAGGACGTAACCATAAGTGATAGGTATTTGCCAAAATAATTGAAGCACCGATTTTTTCCAAATCCTCAGGTGCCATATTTTTAACAGAAGCTTCTGTTCCAACAGGCATGAACATTGGTGTTTCAAATGTGCCGTGAGGAGTCTCTAACAAGCCCAAACGAGCGCCGGTGTGCTTTTCCTTCTTAATTAATGTGTACTTAATAGCCGATTCCATAACTTTCCTCTACTTAATGAACATTGCATCCCCAAAACTAAAGAAGCGATACTTCTCTTCTACAGCGTGTTGGTATGCGTTCAAAATATTTTCTCTTCCGGTAAATGCTGCAACTAACATAACTAATGTTGACTTTGGCAAATGGAAGTTAGTGATGAATTCGTCAACAACTTTCCATTCGTAGCCTGGTTTGATGAAGATATCAGTCCAACCACTGTCAGCTTTGATTTCACCATTGAACTTAGTTCCAATAGTTTCCAAAGTTCTAATAGAAGTTGTACCAGTAGCGACGATCTTGCCACCATTTTTCTTAACTTCATTCAAAGTCTTAGCGGAATCCTCATCCAAACGATAAAACTCTGAATGCATCACATGTTTACTGATATCTGACTCAGTTACTGGTCTGAATGTTCCCAAACCAACATGTAAAGTAATATAAACTAATTTAACACCTTTGTCTTCAACCTTTTTCAATAATTCTTTAGTCCAGTGAAGACCAGCCGTTGGAGCGGCAGCTGAACCATTTTCCTTAGCATAAACAGTTTGATAACGATCTGGATCGTCTAGCTTTTCCTTGATATATGGAGGTAGTGGCATTTCTCCTAATTTTTCTAGAATTTCCATGAAGATACCTTGGTAATGAAATTCAATGATCTTGCCACCATGTTCGAGGTCTTCAAGCACTTCTGCTTCAAGTTGACCATCACCGAATTCAACCTTTGTTCCTACTTTGGCACGTCGAGCAGGTTTCATTAGGACTTCCCACTTGTCACCTTCAATATTATTCAAAAGCAATACTTCTTCGTGTCCGTCGGTATCTTCTTTCGTACCATACAAACGAGCTGGTAAAACACGTGAATTGTTCATTACCAAAGCATCGCCAGGATTTAAGTAATCTAGGATATCATAAAAATGCTTATCTTGATATTCTCCTGTCTCATGGTCCAAAACTAATAGACGTGATTGATCACGATTCTTGATAGGTGTTTGTGCGATTAATTCTTCTGGCAAGTCATAATCGAAATCTTCTGTTGTTAGTGTCATTTCAAAACTCTCCTTTTTAATCATGGAATATTCTAAAGCAAATGAAACTGCTGACTGCCGTCTTCCACAACAAGCCCGATTGGTCTGGAACGCTGTGGACGCTGATTTGAGCCAATTGAAGTTCACAATTGTCTCAAATACAGGTCTTATACTAAGCGATAAATCGCTAAGTATAATTTCACGGCTGAGACCAATCGGGCTTGTTGCTCCAGACTAATATCATGTTCTATTTATGTATTTCTAAAATATTAGATAGTAAAAATAGCATTCTAACGAAAAGTTTAGCTACATCCATTATTTGGATATTTCCTTAATTCACTCCGTTATGTGAAACTAAAAAACTATATAAATACTGCAATCCTAACCAATAATAATAGAACCAGAACTATAGTCGGTAGTAGAAAATCTGTGGGCCCTCAGTGGTGAAATTCTACTTAGCTTGCGAAGCAAGGTTAGTAGAAGACCGGACTTGGAGATCCATGATTTTGCACGAAGTGTAAAATTATTAGCTTCAAGCCGTGTCCACCACGTTCCAGTGGCCCACAGATTTTCTACTACCGACGGGCATACTTAACCCAAGTCAGTTGATATTACTCTATTCGTTTTGTTCAGGATAAGGCAATTCCATATGTTCATAACCTTTTCTCGTAACAACGCGTCCTTTAGCTGTACGCTTCAAGAATCCCATTTGCATTAGATATGGTTCATAAACTTCCTCAATTGTTTCTTGTTCTTCACCAATATTAGCGGCAATAACTTTTAAGCCTACTGGACCGCCATTATAAAGTTCAATGATCATGGACAAAATTCGACGGTCAAGATGATCTAGTCCAGCATCGTCAACTTGCAATTGGTTCAATGCTGATTCGGCCATGTCGTAGTCAATCGTATCTTTGTTGGCAACTTGAGCAAAATCACGTACTCGTTTCAATAAACGGTTGGCAATTCTAGGTGTTCCTCGAGACCGACGAGCAATTTCGTGGGCTCCTTCTTCATCGACGTTAATGTTTAAAACACTGGCGGAACGGAAAACAATTTTGGATAATTCATCTATGGTATAGTACTCCATTCTTTCGACAATTCCAAACCGATCTCGTAATGGAGCTGACAGTTTTCCGGCTGCTGTGGTTGCACCTATCAACGTATATGGTACTAATTGATGATGCAAAGAACGGGATTCACTGCCTTGTCCGACAATGATATCAATATAAAAGTCTTCCATGGCTGAATAAAGCACTTCTTCAATTGCTCGTGGCATACGATGGATTTCATCGATAAATAAAACGTCGCCTGGTTCTAATTCATCTAAAACAGCTACTAAATCGCCAGATTTTTCAATCGAAGGCCCAGTAGTTGTATGGATATTGACACCCATTTCATTAGCAATGATCATCGCCAAGGTTGTCTTACCTAACCCAGGAGGGCCATAAAGTAACACGTGATCTAGTGTTTGTTGGCGTTGCTTGGCTGCCTTGATATAGACATCCAATTCCTTCTTAGCTTTCTCTTGACCTAAATACTGGTCAAAAGTTTGCGGACGGAGTGTTTGTTCAATGACATCTTCAGTGTTATCTAGTGAATCAGCGTCTGTTAAACGTTCACTTTCATCATTTTCGTTATTTTCGATTTTTAACACTCCCTTCATTTCAAAAATTCATTTACTTGCTTAATAATTTAAGACCAGCACGAAGATACTCATCAGCACTCTTCAAATGTTCCTTTTCAAGCGTCGACTTGACCTTACTGATTTCTTTAGGTGAGTAACCTAAGGATTCCAAGGCTGCCAAGCCATCTTCTAATTCTTGACTCAAACCACTACTGAATTCAACTGGTGCTTCACCAAGTGTCATTTGACCCTCAGCGGTAAATTTACCGGATAGATCCAAAATAATTTGTTGAGCTGTTTTCTTACCAATCTTTGGAAACTTGGTTAGGAATTTGACGTCATCATTTTCAATCGCATGAATTAAACCTTGCAAGTCCTGACCGGCTAAAATAGCTAGCGCACTCTTAGGTCCGATTCCGGAAACACTGATCAAATGCAGAAAAATATTTTTCTCATTTAAATCGTAGAATCCGTAAAGCGACTGTTCATTATCACGGACGATCTGTTCGACATAAACCTTAGCATCCTGATTTTCTTCATAACGATAAGGGTTAGCCACTTGGACTTTGTAACCCACGCCGTTAACATCCACAACAACATATGAAGGGGTAACTGCTGTAATTAAACCACTTAAATATTCAAACATAATTATTCACTCTCTCTAGTATCATGTGGATCTTGAATTCTCTTAAACATCTTTTCCAAATCTTTATTACTGAATTCAACCAAAACCGGACGTCCATGAGGACAATTATACGGATTCTCAGCTTTAGTCAGGTTATGCAACAACTGCACAGCTTCACGATCGTCGATATGATGATTAGCCTTAATAGCTCGTTTACAACTCATCATGATGGCATTCTTTTCACGGAAACTAGCAACACTGATTTTAGAATCATTTAACACATAGTCAACCATTTCTTTGATAGTCGATTCCTCTTGTCCCGGAACAAACCATGTGGGATGGGTGTTGACGACAAAACTATTTTGTCCAAAATCATCCAGATAAAGTCCGATACTTTCTAGAACGGGTTTCTTTTCACGAATCAAAATGCTTTCAGAATTTGGATAATCTAAAACAATAGGAACTAATAACTTCTGTTGATCATTGGAAACTTTACCGATCTCTTTACGATAATATTCGTAATTAACACGTTCTTGAGCCGCATGTTGGTCGATCAAATAAAAGCCATCGCCACTTTCGGCGACCAAATAAGTTCCATGAATCTGACCAATATAACGTAAATCTGGAAAGCCGCTCTTCTCTTCTTGGTTGATCGGTTCAGCTTTCGGAGCAGCTGTCTTTTGTGACTCATTATCTAAAACTTTAACCTTATCAGTAGTTTCTGCTTGCAAACGTTGATCCCAAGATTTCAAATGTTTTGGATCTTTAAAAATTGGCATCCCAGTCATCGGTGTTTCAAAGGTTTCATTTGTTTCCATTGGCTGTGGTTGTTCTTGTGGAGTAGCTGGCTCTACTGTTTTAGTAGGTGTACTCAAAGGTTCACTGATCTTATCAATCGTTGCAATATCATTGAAACTGATCTGTTCTGGCTTGTAAGTATCAACCGGCTTTACTGGTTCTTTTCTGCCTAAGTTCTTAACCGCATCTGGAATCAAGTTTTGATCTGACAAACGATTCTTAATTCCATTACTAATCAAATCACCGATATGTCCTTCATTTGAAAGACGTACCTCTTGTTTTGTCGGATGAACGTTGATATCAACCAAACTAGGATCCATTTTGATGTCGATCACTGCTACCGGAAATCTAGCTACCATTAATTTTGAACCATAGCCCCGAATTACCGCATTAGTTAATTGGAAATTACGGATGTAACGTCCATTCAAAATCAGTGAAATGTAGGAACGATTTGACCGTGTCGTATCTGGTTTAGAGAAGAATCCGTGAATCTCGTAGTCGGGATCAGAATTTTCAAACTCCAACATATGACTGGCAATCGTTCGTCCATAAATACCAGCAATTGTCTGTTGAAGATTGTCATTGCCAGAGGTCCAAATTAAATCTTTTCCTTCATTAATTAATCTAAAGGAAATATCAGGATGTCCCATGGCTAGTCGATCAACGATATCGACAATCTTATTCAACTCAGTATGAAGCGACTTCACATATTTCAAACGAGCTGGTGTGTTGAAAAACATATCTTCAACTGTAATTGTTGTTCCTTTAGAACGGGCAAAGGTTTCTTTTTTAACTAACTCATTTCCTGAATACTTAGCACGGATAGCTGACTTGCCATCAGTACTGGATACGGCAGTTAACTTGGAAATAGACGCAATACTGGCCAAAGCTTCACCACGGAAACCGAGTGTCCTGATATTGAATAGATCACGGTCGTTGGCAATTTTACTAGTTGTATGTGGCAAAAAGGCTACTTCCACATCATCTGCGGAAATGCCTTTACCATTGTCATTGACTTCGATTAATTTTAATCCTGCTTGCTGAATCGTGATCAGCACTTGTGTTGCTTGTGCATCGATGGAATTTTCCACCAGCTCTTTAACGACTGATGCGGGGCGTTCAATAACTTCCCCAGCCGCAATCTGGTTACTCAATTCAACTGGCAGTTCATGAATTATACCCACGTTTTCCACCTTCTTTTATTTAAGTTTCTTTTGCCATTTGTATAGTAAGTTGATGGCATCAATTGGAGTGACACTCATTAAATCTTGATTGTTTAATTCTTTGAGAACTTGATTCTCTTTTGTTGATAACTTCTTAGTTGTCTTTTCTGGTTCAGGGAATAATGACATTTGCGTATCTTCTTCCACTTCAGGTTCTGGTTCAGCACTTGCTTCAGGTACATTTTCTGATACTGATTGAGCAACGACTGGTTGAACATCTTCATGAATACTGTCAGAAGTAGTTGTATGAACTGAAGTCTCTTCCAAACTACTCAAAATTTTATCAGCTCGGACCAAAACATCATCAGGTAACCCTGCTAATTTAGCAACGTGGATACCATATGATTTATCTGCTGGACCGGGTAAAACTTTATGAAGAAAGACTAAATCGCCATTCTCTTCAGAAGCGTCAACATGGACATTCTTTAGACCTGGCAACTGACTTTCTAGTTCTGTCAATTCATGATAGTGAGTTGAGAACAGTGTCATCGCTTTGACATGCTTATCAATGTATTCAATGATTGCTTGCGCTAAAGCCATTCCGTCATAAGTAGCCGTTCCTCGACCAATTTCGTCAAAGATAATCAAACTGTTTGGAGTCGCATTCTTCAAGGCATCATTAGCTTCACGCATCTCAACCATGAAAGTTGAATCACCGGAAATGAGATCATCGGCGGCACCAATTCTAGTAAAGATATGATCAAAAATTGGCATTTGAGCTGAATCAGCTGGTACGAAACAACCGATTTGAGCCATGATAACTGTCAAGGCCATCTGACGCATGTAAGTACTCTTACCAGACATGTTAGGACCAGTAATTAAAAGAATATCCGTCTGGTCGTCAAAGTTAACATCATTAGGAATATAACTGTTATTACTCAAGACTTTTTCCACAACTGGATGACGTCCATTTGTGATATTTAACTCATGTTTTTCGATGAATTCTGGTGCTACGTAGTGATATTCCTCACTGACAACCGCAAAACTCTGTAAAACATCTAGGCGAGATACGATGTTAGCAAGGGATTGAATTCGTCTAATTTGATCTTTAATTTTGCCTCTAATTTGATCAAATAAGTGATATTCCAAACTTTTAGATTTTTCCTCAGCTTCAAGAATCAAGCTCTCTTTATCTTTTAATTCTGGGGTGATATATCTTTCCGCGTTAACCAATGTTTGCTTACGTTGGTAACGATCTTCTGGAACTTTATCGATATTGGCACGACTGACTTCGATGTAATAACCGAAAACCTTGTTATAGCCGATCTTCAAGTTATTGATACCAGTCAATTCTTGTTCCTTAGCCTTTAAAGTTGCTAACCACTGTTTACCATTCTTAGAGGCGTCAAGATATTTATCAAGTTGGTCATTATAACCTTCTTTAATCAAGCCACCGCCAGTAATGGATATCGGAGCTTCCTCCACAATAGCTTTGTCGATCAGTTCACGAATATCAGCCACTTCATCAATTTTTTCCACATAGGCTGTCAATTCATCATCGCCAATGTCTAAAAGAATCGATTTGATTTCTGGAACTTGTTCAAGCGAGGTCTTTAATTGAATCAAGTCACGGCCATTAACCGTTCCATAGGCAACTCGTCCGGCTAAACGTTCTAGATCGTAGACTTTAGTTAAATAATCTTGGAAGGATGATCTTTGGAAATAATTATCCATGAAAACTTGAACGAAGTGCTGACGTTGTTTTAGCTTGTCGACACTGATCAAAGGACGGGCTAACCATTGTTTCAATAGTCGACTTCCCATGGCAGTCTTAGTTTCATCCAATAGCCACAAGAGCGTTCCTGACTTCTTATTAGTACGGATATTCTTGAACAACTCTAAGTTACTTTGAGCAGAATGATCCATCAACAAATATGAGGAAGTCTCATATGATTGAGCGGCTTTCAAATGATCTAGAGAACGCATTTGCGTCTTGATTAGATAACTTATCAACAACTTAACGGTGGATACTTCTAGTTTCGAACTGATTTGTGAAAAATCAAAGCTGTAGTTATCATCCAGGTCGTCCAATTTTGAAATCAAGATTCCATATTTACGTAATTGATCGAGATATTTTTGTGGGAAACTGCCGGAAACAACGGTTTCTTTGGTATCCAAATTCTGTAGTTCATTCGTTAAATCTAATTGGCTAGTAACCGATGTGACTTTCACTTCACCGGTGGATAAGTCTGCGTAAGCTAATCCAAAAACATCTTTATTAGCTGTAATAGCTGTGATGTAGTTGTTTTCCTTAGCTTGATCGGATTTATCCATGATCGTTCCAGGTGTAACTACTCGTGTAACGCCACGTTTAACCATTTTACCTTGGGCATCAGCAGGATTTTCCAATTGATCACAGACGGCAACTTTATAACCCTTATCCACAAGTGTATCAATGTAACCTTCAATAGCATGGTGAGGAACTCCACACATTGGGATGCCTTCATCGGCTTTTTTATTACGGGATGTCAAAGTCAGTTCTAGTATTTGTGAACCCTTAACGGCATCGTCATAGAACATTTCATAAAAGTCACCAACACGATATAACAAAAAAGCATCTGGATATTGTTTCTTATACTCCAGATATTGCTCCATCATTGGTGTTTCTTTAGTTTTTTGAGGCATGAATTCCCCTCCATTAATTCAAAAAAGATTGATTGTTTGGTGTGATCACGTAATTCTTGATACTACGTGCATTATTTGTTTGATCATTAATTTCGATAACAGCAAAGCCGATCTGCATACGGCCGTCTTCGTCAACATCGAATCTGTTAGGTCTTTGTGTTAAGAAACGATTGATGATTGGTTCTTTTTTATCACCTAAAATACCATCGTATGAGCCAGTCATCCCGACATCAGTTAGGTAAGCTGTTTGCTTGTTGATAACCTGTGCATCGTTTGTTTGAACGTGAGTGTGCGTACCACAGACAGCTGAGACACGGCCGGTCACATAATTACCGAAAGCAATTTTTTCACTGGTTGTTTCAGCGTGGAAATCGACAAACTTGATAGCATCTTCATCTAAAGTCTTGAGCAACTTATCAGCTTCTAGAAATGGATTGTCGATCGGTTGCATCAAGGCCGTTCCCATCATATTGATAACATAGACTTTTTTCGTATTAACATTAATTTCTAGATAACCACGTCCAGGAACATGGTCACCAGGAAAATTATATGGGCGGAGAATATTTTTCTTCGGATCGTCGATGAAGTCAAGAATCTCACGCTTATCCCAAGTATGATTTCCTCCCGTTACGACATCAGCACCGGCACGTGTGATTTTTTGATAATCAGGCTCTTTCGTACCCTTACCACCAGCAGCGTTCTCACCATTAACAATCGTTAATTGTGGCTTAACCTTCTTCTTGATTTCAGGTAGATATGTTTCTATAGCTTTAATGCCGACAGAACCCACGACATCGCCAACGAAAAGTATTTTCATTATATTTTTATCCCCAATCTTTACCTATGATATTGTATCAATTTTAGAGGAAATTAAAAAGGCCAGACGAACGTCTGGTCGTATATTTTAACACTTAAGAAGTTTCTTTTAAATCAAATCGTATTTCCTTCTATATTGTCAAGTTGGACCAGTCCTATTCTATTTTTTGCAATGTCCATTTATTTCGGAATTCTATTTTGAAACTCTTCTTTCTCCAATATTCTAAATTATTAAGTAAATCCGATATACACCGCCCCCAAAAATTTTAAGTCATTACTATCTTGTCCGATTTTTCTCTCAACTACTAATTATCCAAAATAAATTTCATTATTTTGAATATAATAACCTTCATTATTAGAGGAATTTTCTTTCATAAAAAATAATCATTTTTATAAATTTCTATATTTTTTTTATAGACTGAAACTTGGGAACTTCGTAAGTTGTTGGATCTAGCGAATATGAATGCCAGAATCGGTTGGCAAAATCTTAGAACATCAGAATTTCTCGATAACGGCGACTATATGTTAATAACGGGCACAGACTTTAAAGATGGTGAAATTGACTATTCAAATATTCATTACGTGAAAAAAAATCGCTTTGACCAAGATAAAAAAATTCAGATTTCAAATGGCAGTATTTTGATCACAAAAGATGGGACACTTGGTAAAGTTGCTTATGTTACAGATCTACCAATGCCTGCCACGCTAAATGCAGGTGTTTTTAATGTAAGAATTAAAAATGAAAATGAAGTTAATGACAAATATCTTTTTCATTATTTAAAAGCACCTTTCTTATTAAAGTTTTCAAGTGAACAATCAACCGGAGGAACAATTAAACATTTAAATCAAAATGTTTTAGTTAAATTTCCAGTTCCATTACCCGCTCTGGCGGAACAAAATAAGATTGCGGAGTTTTTGACTAATTTTGATAAGCTCATAACTCTACAACAACGGCAGTTAGACCTATATAAGAAACTTAAGAAGGGATTATTGCAAAAACTATTCCCTAAAGATGGGGAAAAAGTTCCTGAAGTGAGGTTTGCTGATTTTCACGAAGATTGGAAACAATTTAAGTTAAACGAACTTAGAGATTTCAATGATAAATATTCATTTACAGGGGGCCCTTTTGGATCAGATTTAAAATCTTCTGATTATACTTCCGATGGCATTAGAATTATTCAGTTGCAAAATATAGGAGATGGTTTCTTTTTAAATAATTACAAAATTTATACATCTAAGGAAAAAGCACAATCTCTCTCTTCAAATTATATATATCCAGGTGAAATAATTATCGCAAAAATGGCTTCTCCACTTGCCAGAGCGACGATTATTCCTAAATTGACGGATATTTTCTTAATGTCTTCTGATGGAATTAGATTAAAAATCGATTCAAAAAAATATGATAATTACTTTGTTTTAACGGCTATAAATAATAGTTCTTTTAGAAAAAAAGCTCTCGCTAATTCGTCTGGGACAACTAGAAAACGAATTGGCTTGGCTGTATTAGGAAATCTTATTTTGAATATTCCAAAATTTCAAGAACAAGTAAAGGTGGGAGGAACTTTTAAACGAATAGATAGGCAAATCACTCTACAATATGAAAAATTAAACAAATTAAACTTTTTTAAGAAATACCTTTTACAAAAATTATTCATCTAACAAAAAGACAAACACGACAAAATCATTGTTATGTTTGTTTTTTTACATTAATTGAGCCATTTGTCTCATTATTTTTTCGCCATCCTGTGTTTCTAATTCTTGAATAATGTGTAGATAAGTATCCTGAGTAGTGGTCATATTAGAGTGACCAAGTCTTCTTGCAACGCTAGCAATCGAAACCCCAGCAAATAAGAGGATTGAAGCGTGAGTATGTCTGAGTCCATGAACAGTTATGACGGGGACTTGGGCACGCTCGCATAGAACAGTTAGACGATTATTTACGGTTGAATTAAAGACACGTCGTTTAACAAAAATCGGTTCATCTTCAGGTAAATCTTTCACCAGTTGTGAGAATTGCATAGCAATTTGCCAATCGAGTTGTACCTTTCTAATTGAAGAAAAGTTTTTTGTTGGTTGAAATCCGCCCTTTGTTGCCCGATAATTCCAGGTTTTGCTGACGCTTAATAATTGTTTGGTAAAGTCAAAATCATTTGGAGTAACCGCTAAAGCCTCTGCAAATCTCAATCCGGTTTTAGCCACTAGTAAAATATACCAATCCCAATTCAATTCCGTCCCTAAATCAAGTTGTCTAATTAGTTGTTGTAATTCGTATTGATTTAAAAATTTCGGCTTTTTATTACCTGGCTTTTTACCCTTAATAACAATTTTTCGAGTAGGATTCTGTTTGATTAATCCTTCGTCTAAAGCATCTATAATTGCACTTTTTACTTGATGGTGAAAATCCTGAGTTGTTTGTTTCTCATGTTCCAAAGCGTAATCATTGATTAATTTTTGATAGGTTCGACGATTCAAATCATTTAATTTTAATTCTGGAGCCAATTTAGTGATCCACTTTAAACACATATAGTATTTATCTAAAGTTACTGATCTAATGGCATTAACTTTGTATAGCTCAATCCATTCTTCATAATACTTATAAAATAATTGTGATGATTTAGTTCTGGGCATAGAAAAAACCTCCGAATAATTTATATGGTATTAAATTTAGATACCAGTATTTATTATCCAGAAGTTTAAATTTCTAGCATTCAATTTTGTTAAATAAATAATTTTTGCAGAAAATATTTTTTTAATTCTTCTAATTTATTTATTTTATATTGTTGTAGAGTAATAACATTTTCAATATTTTTGAAAAAGATACTTAGTTTTTTTTGCTCAAGCTCATTTGGAAACTTTATTATAAAAGTTCTTATTGATTTCATGGACAATGCAGGCTGTGATGAAGAACTGCTTAATGGGAGAACGTTTTTTAAGTAGAACGATGGTGTAGACATATACTCTCTAAAGAAATAAGGAATATACTGTTCATTAAATCTTATTAGTGCAACATTTGGAGCCAAATAAAATGAGTCATTTTGAGGGACCAATGCACTTTCACCCAAGGTTCCTACATAAGTAAATAACATATCATTTTTATATAATTTACTTCGTTTTAGTTTGGCAAAATTAGAATTGTCAATGTATTTAACGTCCGATAGATCTAATTTTCCATTTTTAACATTCAAACCTCTTAATGCAATAATTTTTCCCTTATTTGAATAATGTACATATTTTGTGAATTCAAATCCGGCCAATTTAGTAATATTTGATATTTCTCCTAGTTTGCACTGTTCCCAATCATCATGAAAATCAGCAAATCTCACCTCAGGTACTTTTTCCCCATCTTTAGAGAATAGTTTCTGTAATAATCCCTTTTTAAGTTTCTTATATAGGTCTAACTGCCGTTGTTGTAGAGTAATAGAAATGTCAATTAAATTAAGTATATTTTTTATTAACAACTGTTCATTACTATTCTTAGAATACTTTATACTTATATTTTTAATAAATATCTCCTAAATATATTCCCGGTTGGGCGGATACAACTTGATTTATTTTTAATTTTTTTTGGAAATGTGGTGCCATAATTAAAAATCTTAAAAATTCGGAATCTATATCTTTTGTTCTAAGGTATGCAACACTTCTTTGAAAGGTTATATGTGTATCTCCATTATATATAGCGGTTTGACCAATCGATCCAACAATTGTTAATAGTATGTCTCCTTTTTTTAATCTAAATGATTTATGAATGGATTCAAAATCAGAAATCGATATATGCCTCTCGTTATTACTAATGTTAATTTTTCCATTTTTTATATTTTTTGCACTTAATAAAAGTGGACCATCTACAAAGTCTCTATGTGTACCATGAGTACCATCCTTTAACAAAATAAGATGGGACCCAATGTTATCCTGTTCCCAAGCGTCAGTAAACCCTTTAAATCGGACTTCAGGTACCATTTTCTTATCCATGGTTATTCACCTCATCACTTAACATAGAGATAAATTCATCGAGATCATTCTGAGTCTTTTCATCAGAAGAAGTGAGTTCTTTCATCATTGAAAGTAACTCATTTTTATTTTCCATAATTTTTTTGTTATTTTCTCGAATTTCTTTAGTAACTTCACCCAAGTCAATTTCTGGTTCAGGTTCAAAAGTATCAACATAACGTGGAATATTTAAATTGAAATCATTTTCTTCAATTTCACTCATTGGAGCAATGTGAGCATATTTATCAACATCCTTACGTTCTTTATATGTGTTAATGATCTTGTTAATGTCATCATCACGAAGAATATTTTGATTTTTACCTTTTTCAAAATTATTACTTGCATCAATAAACATGACATCTTTAGTAGTCTTATTCTTCTTCAAGACCATCACTAATGTTGGAATTCCAGTTGAATAGAACAATCCGGCTGGCAATCCAATTACAGCATCAATTTGGTTCTTGTTTAACAATGCCTTACGAATTTTTTCTTCTTTAGCACCACGGAATAAAACACCATGTGGCAATACTATTGCCATAGTACCTTCATTACTTAAATGATATAACCCATGAAGCAAGAAGGCATAGTCTGCTTTAGTCTTTGGTGCTAAACCGCCATATTCTTTAAAACGTGGATCTTTCATTTTATTATCTTCATTATTCCAATGAGCTGAATATGGAGGATTTGCTACAACCATATCGAAACTACGAGGATGATCAACGCCACTGGAATCAACGCCATCAGGCCAGTCGCTCTCTAAAGTATCGGCATTACGTAAGTCCATATTCATATATGAAACGTCATGCATCATCAAATTCATACGAGCTAAGTTATA
This sequence comes from Companilactobacillus sp. HBUAS56275, assembly GCF_036913655.1. Taxonomy (NCBI): domain Bacteria; kingdom Bacillati; phylum Bacillota; class Bacilli; order Lactobacillales; family Lactobacillaceae; genus Companilactobacillus; species Companilactobacillus sp. HBUAS56275. The sequence goes on along the minus strand of NZ_JAYKKK010000006.1, from coordinate 104,302 downwards.
AGTCGTCGTATTCAATTCTTGTCCATAATAGAACAAACTGCGATTTTTAATTTGTTCTTGAACAGTTAGTAGCAATGATCCAGAACCACAAGCAAAATCATAAACACTTGGTTTATCTTCTTTTGGATTTAGGTCGATAGTCACTAATTTAGCCAGAATTTCTGAGACTTGATGAGGTGTGTAGAATTCTCCAGCTTTTTTACCAGAATTACCGGCAAATTGGGCAATTAAATATTCATAAATGTCACCTAGAATGTCATGTCCATCATCATCTTTGTATTGAACTTCATCAACCAGATTAACGATTTCAACTAAAGCTTTTGCTCTGGCAGCAGTCGTTTGTCCTAATCGTGAATTACCCAAGTTCATATCTGCAAATACACCATGAAAATCTTGTTTAGCATTTTTATTCAAATCAACGTTGTGATTAAAATTATCCAGCATATCTTGAAAATCAGATGGTGCGATTGAATTATCATTTACTTTATCCACAATTGTCTGCCATGTATATTGTGGAGCAATAGCATAACCTAATGAATCAGCCAATTCTTCTAAATAATCATTTAAGTCATCACCACTAGCTTGCTCAATATAAGCATCATTAACACTTTGTCCTTCTTCAACATCGATCAAATCATTTTGTACCATTCGTTGTTCTTGATGTTCTGACAAATAACGATAAAACATAAACCCTAAAATATAATTACGATATTCACTGGCATCCATATTACTTCGTAAACGGTTTGCCATTTCCCAAATTTGACTGGTTATTTCCTGTGCTTTACTCATAATTTCTCCTAATATTTATCAACCATTTGATCTGCAAATTTCTTAAAACTTCTTCTCAAATGAGTACGATACTTAATTTTTGTTAATTTTCTAACTTCTTCAGATTCAGCGTCCATTCGATAAACAACACAGGCTTCTTTAACTATTTCATCTAAGGCCCCATCAATATTTAAATCATCGGCATCTTTTACGTGATCTGAAACTAACTTATTAATATCTTGAGATGCTTCAATGTCAGTTAATCCCCAATTCTTTTTATAATCGAAAATATCATTCCGCAAACGCATGTCATTATGGCCTGAAACTAAATTTTTAACTTCGTTTTGTTTTACGGGGTACGTATCAGAATACTTAAAATTGCCGTTTAAAACATCATCAGTAAATTGATTAATCTGTTCAGCATACTTACGGTTGTCAACCTTATCAGAAATTGATTTAATTTCTTTGGCTGTTTTATTAGCAGTTTCCAAGTCATCGTCATGATATTGATTCATCAAATTAGCAATCAATTCTTCCAAATAATCATAATTAACTCGAATAGCCTTAACATGCTCCATTTGTAGATCAATTTGTGATACATCAACATGATGAATCCTAGCAACTTCTTTTTTCAGTTTATTACTTAAAGTTGTTGTTAACACTTCTTCGGTATTTGTATCCATTCCCAATTCATTTAAAAGAATATCAGGATTCTCATCATCATATTTATCATCTTGTTTAGCCATAGCCATCAAATGATTATATTTGCGTAGTACTGAATACATCTCTTCAATACGGTTGTCATCTTGAGGAATTCTTGTAAAACCATCAGAAAAATCATTCAGCTGTGTAGTAACTTCTTTTAATTCTGATTTAACTTCTTCATAAGGTTTGGCAATCACATCTACCTTACCAGGAAGTTCTATCTGAAAATTGGCCGAATCTCGATTTGCATATATTGCTAAAGCCTCTTTCATTAACTTCTCAGTTTGATGTGGCCAACGATAATTAACTATTCGCCCAAATGGCTTTGTCTGCATGTCATAAACACGATTGGTTCTAGAATAGGCTTGAATCAATGCAGAACCATGTAAAGTACGATCAACGTACAATGTATTCATTTGTGGAGCATTGAAACCGGTTAGTAATTGATCAACAACGATTACAATATCAAAATACTTACCGTCATCAATAGTCCTATTTAATCTGGAAACTACTTGAGCGGTATAATCTTTAACATCCTGATCTCCAAAGCTTGTACCAAACTCTTTGTTGTAATCGGTCATTGCTTCTCGCAAATCTTTATTATTATCTAATTGATTGTCACTATTTGATGTAGTTTGGCTGAAAGTGATTCCTACTTTCAAACCAGAATCACGTTTTTTAAATTCGCGATAATACATCATTGCCATAGGTGTTGAAGCCTTACCACCGCCAACATGGGTTGTTAATATAGCATTATACTTGCCTTGTCTTGAGCGTTTACTCCAATTCTTGATAATGTCATCAACGACTAACTTAATATGTTTAGGATTATTATCATAAACCGATGGCTCAACAGTATCATCCATATCTGCATCAGTCATATTGTCGATACGCATTTCAATATCTTCATCTGAAATTCCCGGATAACGTCCTTTAAAATATTCAGGCAAATACTGATCACGCAAAACTGAATCCGACAGAGTTGTTTCAAAATCAACTTTAAAACCTAAAACATTTCCATCGGCAATAGCATCCCTAATTGTATAAGCATGAATTAAATCACCAAAAACTTCTTGAGTTGTTGGATGTTCATCAAAAACCGGTGTCCCCGTGTAACCAACCCAAGCTGATCTCGGGAATCCATCCTTAATTCGCTTCAGCATATCTCCTGAAGTTGAACGATGAGCCTCGTCAACAATGAAAACAATGTTTTTATCAATAGGTCTGAAATTACTACTTTGAACCATCGAATCCATTTTTTGAGTAGAAGTAACGATGATTCCATTACCTTTTTTGGATAGTTTCTTAGATAAAGCCCAACGATTAGCTGTATCAGTTACAACTCCTCCATTACTTTCATCAGTATTTTCTGGATCATAAGCTTTATATTCATCAACAGTTTGATTAGTTAAAGCAATCCTATCAACTAAGAAAACGACCTTATCAACGTTTGGTAAACGTGAGGCTAACCAAGCAGCTTTGAACGAACTAATTGTTTTACCCGAACCAGTCGTATGCCAAACATAACCTATTCCTTGTTTACCAATACTGAAATCATGTTCACGTATTTTTCTTATAACACGTTGCGTAGCATAAACTTGATATGGTCTCATGGCTTTAATCATTTGATGCTTTGGTGTTCCATCCAGAATCATATAGTTAGTAGCCATTTGATGTGCCATTGGAATAGACAGCATATAATTGGAAAACTCTCTCCAATCAAAGACAGGTTTATTGTCATCAGCTTTTTGCCAGCGAAAAGCAAAATCAGTATTAAATTTGTCTGCAGTAGTATTTGCCATATATCTACTATCATGCGGTGTGATGGCAACCAATATTTGTAAAGTTGAAAAGATATCCGTATATTGACGTTCCTCAATATATTGGTGCATCTGATTTAAAGCTTCTTTAGCATCGTGCCCATCGGCTTTTTCTTCAATCTGTAAAATTGGCAATCCGTTGATCAAAAGAGTCGTATCAAAACGGCGATTTTTGCGACCAGGAATAACTGCAGGCCGCTCAATTTGATTAACTATCTGATAAATTGTATCCCCAGCACCAATATTATCTTGATCAAATATCTTAAGATACACATGTTTACCATTATCCAAGTCCACTTCGACTTGAGAAATTCCATTCATACCGTACAAAAATTGTCCAGCTTGATATGGAGTTTCTAATTGTCCAATAATGACTTTTATTTGTTGAAATTCTGATTTAGTCAGTGGTGCATCTAGGCGATCTTGATTATGTTGCTCAACAATCCTTTTGAAATTAGCCCATAAATTATCAGTCGTTTTAATATTCGGAAGATAACTCCATTGTTTTGTTCCACCTAAATCAACCAAATGATTTATTAACTCGTCTTCAAAGTCTAGTTCATTAGTTTTTATCACAATTTAGTTCCCCCTAAACGAATGTAAAGATTAATTGCGATTGTAAATTTTCTTTTACATACTTGACTTTATCTTATCAAAAAAAGACCCCTAAATTACGAAATAACTGATTAAAAATCAATTCATTTTTGAAATTTTTAGAATAATAATACATTCATAAAAGTATAAAAATCTTGAATAATCTTAATAAACTAAAAATGCTCCTGATAAAAGTTTTCCAAAATGGAATTCTTTATCACGAGCATTTTTTATTTTAAAACAACTGCATAATAGCAATCACAACAATAGGAACCAACAAAGATGGCAATAAGTTCAAAACTTTAATCTTCCGGATGTTCAACAATCCTAACCCCGAAGCAAAAATCAGTACGCCACCGACAATCGTCAATTCCGTGATCATATTAGTATTGATTGAATTTTGTAGTAGCAATGCAATTACATAAATACTACCCTGCCAAGCAAACACAGCAACGGCCGCTAAGGCCATCCCGATACCAAAAGTTGATGCCAATACAATCGAAGTAATACCGTCCAACATCCCATTGGTAAATAAGAAAGTCGAATCATGATTCAAAGCTTCTTGAATCGGTCCCAAAATTGATAACGAACCGATGCAATACAACAGGATAGCAGTGGCCAAGCCTTCGGACAAATTTTTACCGCCATCAGCACTCTTCTTGGAAAATTTGCCTACCAGATTGTCAAAGTGTTTCTCCAGGTCAATCCACTGCCCCAACAATCCACCAATTGCCAAGCTCACGATGAACAAAACAGGATAGTGACTTTTCGACATATTTCCTATAACAGCATTGATTCCAATCATCATCGCGGCTAAACCTAAAGCTTGAGTCAATATCTCATTATATTCGGCTTTGATTCCTTTTTTAAAATAACTACCAGCAAAACTTCCACCAATAATCATCGCTACGTTAAAAGTCGTTCCTATCATGTTTATCCCCCCCCCAATTATTATTTCGTTAATTATAAATTATAAACTCTCTAGTAGGTGGAGGGTCAACAAAAAGTTAATCGGTGATTGGAATTCTTATTTCCGTGACATATTTTGATAGGTCATCGGTGATGCCATAGTCAATTAATGTAGTCTCAATAGCATTGCCATTAATTTCAAAATTATGTTTTTGACAATAATCCATCAATTCTTGATATTCTTTTCCGGCTGTCTCATGTGTTCCATGAAATCTTAATCGTAAATATCGACCTGCTGGTAAGAACGATGTTGCTTTGTTATCGTCACCAGGTTCTAAGATCAATACCAATTCTGTATACTCACTAAATTTCCGTTGATTCAATTGTTCTTTGGAAATGGCTAAAGCTATTTTACCTAAAAAAATATTCTTATTTACTTTATATCTCTGTCGCAGTACTGAAATAGGAAGTTCGATATCCTCATTGGGACGATAATTTTCTTTCAAAGTTATAACCGGTATATCGGGAAGTTCCACTAATTCAATTTTTCCCAAATTACTATTCAAAGCGTCTTCTACTTGTGAAAGTCTTGCCGAAATTCTAGTCTTAACATTTTGTAAAGTTGAGATTTGTCTCTCAACCTGATTTTGTTGTTCCCGCAACATAGCTTCCAATTTGGGAATGTCACGTGCCTCAAAAAAATCTTTAATTGAATCCAACGATAAATCCAGCGTTCGTAAATACGTAATAACATTAAGTCTTTCAAATTGTACCGTCGTGTAATAACGGTAATGCGTCTTAGGATCAACCTTGGCCGGCTTTAATAAACCCACTTCATCGTAATAACGCAAAGTCGATATTTTAGTATTAAATAACTTGGATAACTGTCCAATTGTAAATAATTGTTCCATTTTTCCGTCTCTTTACTTCTTCTACAAATATATTGTGAAATTTAATTCAATCCTTATAAAAATAATCCTCGATAATTGGAACAAATAAATTTTATTAAATTATATAATATAAATAATAATAGATATATTCAGTTATTGTTATATCTTTTTGGGGAGGAAGATATTAATGATTAATAAGTATAAATACATTCGAGGGATCTTGGTGGCTTTTTTTGCCGTGTTTATTTGTATTATTGCCTTTAGCAATAACACTTTAACAGTTAAGGCCGCTACAACTCAGAATGTTATCGATAATACTAATAAAATTGATGACGGATACAGCAATTGGGTGCCAGCCACTTCAAATAGAGGTCTTGTTGGTTCTATTCCAATTAGTGCTAGTAATAATGTTTCACTAGACTATACTTTTGGATCAGCACGTAATAGTTCTGGTAATGTAACTAGCGGTGACGATACTATTACGACCGGCGCATCCAATATAGGCTTGAATACTGGCTATGGTTCCGGATATAGTTATTATTCTAAAATCAATGTTTTTATTAATAATAATGGGAAATATTATAGTATCCTCCATCAAGGTCAAAACTCTTATATCAATGGTAGCCCTCAAAAAACCTCAGATTCATCATTTGACTATGCGCTTGTTACCGGTACATATGGATCAACGGCCAATTATTACAGTAGCCAGGCACTGATGGTTAAAATGGATCAAAAAGTCCTTATGCATACTACTGATAGTAATGGTCGTCTAGTCTTAAAAATTGCTGGATACTTAACTGGTACTGCCGCCGCCGGTGCCTATGCCGAAGTAGTACTAAGACCATCATCTACAGGTGCTCCTGTTGTTCAAAGAGAACTTTATGTCTACAGTCCTAATAAGAAAGTACAATTTCAACCATATTTTGGTGAAGATACAGCAATGAATGAAGACAGCAGAATCTATGACTCTTCTACCAATACCAACGTAGATGCCATTGGTGATGATGTTCCACTTTTTGCTATTGGTGGAGGCCAAGGACTTTACATCAATAATGCTAAGAATACTAACAGTAGTAAATCTAAACTATTTGTCACTAATAATGTTCCCGGTGGCTTCGAAAACTTTATGGGTATTGCTTTCTCAAGTAGTTACTCTCCAGATATCAAAGGTAAACCCCTTAGTGCTAATGCTGGTAGCGTATTAACGCCAAACCTTAAACCAGGTGGTAGTGATCCTGGTGATACTGATAAAAAGGCCGGACAACCACTCCTATTCGCTAAAACACAATATGGAGGTTCTGATCTCATTGCAATTGTGGATGCTGATGGTCGTCAAAATTCTGCATATACCTTGAGATGGCCTTACCAAACCTTAGATACGGGTGCCACCGGTCATTACTCCTCAACAATAGGTGCAACAGTCTCTCCTTATGCTGTACCTATCGTAACCAAAACTTATACCAATAGTAATCAAAACTCTGATGGAACAAATAACGTTGGTGACACGCTCCACTTTAAACTTAAAGTAGTCAATAATGGTCTAAATTCACATTGGAACTTGAGTAAAATAGTTGATAGTTTACCTAAGGGATTACAAATAAATCCAAATACTATTAACTATACTGTCACCCATGCGGTACCATCAAGTGACACTGGTTCCAATGAACATGATATAGATCAAGTTGTTGATAGTGGCTTTATACCATCCTCTTCAGTATCAGGTAATAAATTTGAATTTGAACCTAACACTGTAATTCCTGACAAGGGTACTTACACTGTTAATCTTAATGCCACAGTTACCTTTGATGCCGCAGGCACTGGTAGTCTAACTAATACTGCTTCCTTCTCAGGTAATAACCAGACCTCAAGCGGTGTAGCTCTTGATACTACTACTGACTATACTGATCAGGTAAAAATTCCTATAAGAAATCCTAATCTGAATATTTCATTTGATAAGAAATTACGTAACGTTACTAAAAATACTAATTTCTCTAATACTGAAAGTGGCTCTAAAGGCGACATTATTGAATACCAAACTACGATTCATCCTACCGGTACCGATACCATAAAGAGCGCTACTTTCAACGATACCTTACCAGATGGAATCAAATTAGTACCTGGCAGTATTACTGTAAATGGCGTTAAACAGAGTTACAATACTGATATTGATGGTCTTAAATTAGGTGCTATCGCAAGTGGCAGTTCAGTACCAATCGTCTTTCAAGCCAAGGTTACATCTCCCCTTGAACTAACCGCTACCAATATTGCCGTCTTGAACAATATTCAAACAGCTTCTGGTAAAACATATAACAATCGTCTATCGACAGCTGCTATTTTAAATATTTCCGCAACAGCCCCAACAATGCAATTTGAAAAAGTCCCTAGTTCAATAGAATTTGGAACTATCAATAGCACTGGTTCTGAAAGAGTACTCCCTAATATCAGAACTGATGGTCTGTTAGTCATAGATCATACTAGTGATAATCCTTTCCAAATTACTGTAGGTTACGATAATAACGGTGGGGGTTCTATCGTAAATCAAAAGGACAAAACAACGAAACTAATTCAAGACAACAATGATGCCATTTATCTGAATCAAGCCAACGATGCTAATAAGGAAAATTGGGTACCTCTTTCAACCGGTGGTATTCCAATCAAAAGTGAAGGTTTCTCTGGATCTTATACAGGAGAAAACTTTACTAAGTATGTTGATTTAGGTAAGTGGAAATTGCGTGTTCCTGGAACAGCTTCCGCTGGTCAATACTCGGGTACAATAACTTGGGGAATGCAAGATACTCCACAATAGGCACTTTATTAACTATAAAAACAACAATATCCAGTAACTCGAACTAAAGAGTTGCTGGATATTTATTTTTCCTCAAAAATACTAATACTCCACAGTTCTGACCAATCCGTGTATTATGCAACAAATATTTCAATCGTTCTGTTATAAAACTATTGCTACTTATGTATAATATCTATGGTATCAAAAATTTAAAAATATATTTTCACTTATTACGTAAGGTCATCGAAGCATATTTCATGAGGGAGGTTAATAAAAATTGTTAACAAAATATGTTCTACAAGAGATGCCTTTACTCGTCAGTCTCTTCTTTATTCTTGGCGTTTTTATTATTTACGAAATATTATTTGATGGAATAAAATCGGTCCTATCTATAAGGAAAATTGAGATTGAATCGAATATTCTCAAGGCTCAACTGGGTATTATGTACCTGTTCATTCTCTTATTCGGACTTCAAACTCTGGTTGTCAATCAGGAAACTACATGGATTTTCATAAATTTTCAAATTATTGCTTTAATATTCTGTGCTGTCTTTTTAGATGCACCGGTCAACTACCCTGTCTTCATACCAATTGTTTTAATATTCATGATTTTTAATTCTGCTATTTTTTACTGGGAATCGTGGTGTTTTGCTTTAACACTCTTTGCCTTTTATTTTTCACTTAAATATATCAAGAAAAAGCGAGCAAACTCTTTTCCATTTATTTATTACATTCTCGATGGATTATTGTTTGGTGTCATCCTCTGGACTTTGGCCAGAATCAAATTTTCATTAGATGTAACGACAATTTTTCGTCAAGTATCCTACCTAATCGTTTTCGAAATTTTCGTCTACAGTTACATTGGTTTCTTCGTGCGTGATATTCGAGTCAAACATACACTTTATGAATTTGCTCATTTAGATGCGCTGACTCATGTTAAAAATTTTGCGGCTTTTGATAACGATATTCACGCTCTATTCAATCAATATCAAAGTAACAAAATAGATGTCGCTATGATCATGTTCGATATTGACCATTTCAAAAGTATTAACGACCACTATGGACATTTAATTGGTGACAAAGTTTTGCAACAGGTTGCTGACATTACGCAAACAGTTCTGGCTGCCAATGATAATAACATTAGGTTTTATCGTACCGGTGGCGAAGAATTCAATATTATCTTACCTAGTTATAAGCTGACAGAAATAGATTCTATTACTCAAGAGGTCTTTTCTGCCATCAACAATTCTCAATTCTGTATCAACAACCAAACTGTCGACGTGTCTGTTTCCGTGGGTAGTTCTGAAATACGGGATTCTGATCTCACTTCGGATGAGTTTTATAGTCGGGTTGATGAGGCTCTTTATCAGTCCAAAAGAAATGGTCGTATGCGGATCACTAAAAGTTAAATGATATAAATAAAGACCAGTGCGGTTTTCATCTTTAGTTCTTGATGATTGCCGTACTGGTCTTTTTCTTAACCTTTGTTCTTTTTTGAATAGTTTTGGTTTCTATTCAGGATAACCATGGTTCTTTGCTGAATAGTGGAAACGAGCTACACAAGGGCAACCTCCTGTGGTTTGCTACAGTCCTGAAATTACACGCAAGGTTCGCGTGCGATTCCAGGACTTAGGCAAATCCTCGGAGGCTGAGCGCCCTTACTCCGCTCTCTATGATTGTTTCACCATTTCTGCACCTATCTCTGCTCTATCACAAATAACTGCAATAACGTACTCTATTGTCTCTGTATCATCCCAATCGGCTGACAAATCCAAATTAACTTCTCGTCCGTCTTTTAACTTTATTTCCAAATAATATGGTGTCGGCAAATTGAACATAATTTTCTTGGGTGCATAAAATGAACCGCCTAATATATTGGCTGGTGCGTTCATTTCTCTTCCTACGACTACTCTCAATGATTTTATATCGTCATATTTAAAGGTCATCTGATCTTCACTAAAGGGCATCAATACTGACTGGAATTTGACGCTGAAATTTAAATAGTCGTAGCATCTGATTCCTTCTTCGGTAAGTTCCCAATATCCATAGAAATCCGATAAACTTTTGGCAAAAATCAAAGCACATATTACGATAACTGTGATTCCTAAAATTACTGCTAACAACGCTTGATGTGCAAATACTGCTATCACTAAACCAACTATCACGCCGACAGCTAAACTTATTGTCATTGGCACATAATTGATTTTGCGACCAAACTCAATACTATCCATTCTGATTCTCTCTTCTTTTTATACTATAGTAACCAATTCTATACTTTTCATATACACAATCATAACAAAAAATAAGACTGCACGTTGTATGCAGTCCTATCTTTGTAACTATTCAACTATTTCCAATCATAGTCAGTTGGATCATTTAGGCCCCTCCCAGTTGCCTTATCCAACATAATTCTTTGTTCGAAGTGTGCTACATTACGTTTCGTTTCCTTGACCATATCTGGGTTAACTGAAACATAATCAATACCACATCTAATTAAGAAGTCGGTGAAGTCTGGATACTCTGATGGTGCTTGTCCACAAATACCAACTGTCTTACCATCTTTGTGAGCTGTTTGAATCAAGTGATTGATAGCACGTTTAACAGCTAGGTTACGCTCATCGAACAAACTAGCAACTGTATCATTGTTACGATCACAGCCAAGAATCAACATTGCCAAATCGTTTGATCCGATTGAGTAGCCATCAACATACTTGTTAAATTGATCGGCTAAAATAATATTTGTTGGAATTTCAGCCATCATGTATACGTGGAAGTCAGCACTACGTACGAGGCCTTCGCCACGCATAATATCGGTGACTTTTTGAGCTTCGTCAACAGTTCTAACAAATGGAATCATGACATTCAGGTTCTTCAAACCAAATTCATTACGTACTTTCTTAACAGCAGCTAATTCAAGTTTGAAGGCTTCGATATATTTAGGGTCGTAGTAACGAGAAGCACCACGCCAACCTAACAAATCAGCTGGCTCATGTGGTTCATACTTGTCGCCACCCTTTAAGTTACGATACTCACTAGACTTGAAGTCTGAGAAACGTAATACCATTGGACGAGGAGCCATAGCACGGGCAACTTTAGAAATTCCGTCAGCTAACATGTCGACAACTTTTTCTGGATGTCCTTGCTCGATCAAATACAGTGGATGCTCATGAATAAAGGTTGTCCATAAGAACTCTTCACGCATCAAGCCAATTCCGTCAGCTGGTAATGTTGAATATTTGTCAGCCAAATCAGGATCACCAAGGTTCATCATGACACGTGTAGCTGTTGGAGCAAATGTTTCGGCGGCAACTACTTGTCCACCTTGGGCAGCAGGTTCTGGTTTCTTAAGCATGCTCTCAACTTTACCCATGTAAACAATTCCGTTAGTAGCGTCAACTGTAACAACATCGCCTGTCTTCAAAACATCAGTTGCGGCAACTTTCATACTCTTTGTACCAACGATACATGGAATCTGCATTTCACGAGAAACGATAGCAGCGTGACAGGTCATACCACCATTATTAGTTACAATGGCAGCGGCTTTCTTCATGGCTGGAACCCAATCAGGTGAAGTCATCAATGTAACTAAGATCTCGCCTTCCTTAAATTGATCAATATCTTTTGGATCATCAATAACGTGAACAACACCACTAGCTAATCCTGGACTTGCTGGTAATCCACGAACCGCAACTTTAGCGTCTGATTCTGCAACCACGTTATCATCCCCATCGTTATTTTTATTCTTCTTACGTTGTGACCATACTGTCTCTGGACGAGCTTGGACGATCCACAATTTATTAGTATTGCTATCAAGAGCATATTCCATATCCATGTAGCAACCGTAGTGACGTTCAATTTCTTTTACATAGCCGGCTAATTCGATTACTTGGCTATCAGTAAGTGCTTGCTCATCTTGTAATGCCTCTGGAACAGGCTCTTCTTTTGTACCTCCATCAGGAAGTCTTACTAATTGAATAGGTTTCTTAATAATATTCTTTTCAACAATCTTCATTGATTGTTTATCAATAACAAAGTGATCTGGTGTAACCTTTCCTAAAACGATGTACTCACCTAAACCATAGATAGCGTCAATAACGATCTTGGATTCATCACCGTTAGCAACGTTAACTGAGAACATGATACCTGATGCCTTAGAGAAGACCATCATTTGAACGGCAGCTGACAAAGCAACTTTTTCATGTGGGAAGTGTTGCTTGTGTCTGTAGTATGTTGCACGATCTGTAAAGAGTGAGGAGTAACATTGCTGTACACGGTTAACAACGTCATCGGCTCCTTTAATATTTAGATAAGATTCTTGTTGGCCAGCAAACGAAGCATTAGGTAAATCTTCGGCTGTAGCAGATGATCTAATAGCTACGAATGGATCTGTCTGTCCCATCTTGTCAGAAAGCTCGGCATATGCTTCCTTAATATCATCAGCCAAGTCACTTGGCATCGTTGCTCCGACGATCAAATTACGGATTTGTTCACAAGTCTTGTGAAGTTCGTCTGAATTCTCGTAGTCATTTATACTCTCCAATAATGCGTTAACCTTATCGTTTAATCCGGTTTCTTGCATGAAGTATTGATATGCGCGTGCGGTTGTTGCGAAACCATATGGTACCGGTACATCCATTGATGAAGTCATTTCTCCCAATGAAGAAGACTTTCCACCAACTAAATTAACATCCTTACGGTGTAATTCATTGAACCATAGAACATTTGCAGTATCGCGACTACTCATGATAATATTGCCTCCTTTTATATTCTCCGATTTGAATCTATTTCTATATAGATGAAATCGTCTCTTGTAAGCGATTTCATTACAACCACATTATAGTTCATTTAATCACAAATAGTAACTATATTTGGAAACTTTTTAGTTCAGAATTCTATCTTAATTTTATTGATATATAGCGTTGTTTTCGTCACAATCGCTGTTATCACTGGTATATACAGCTATATTGATTAAATTATATTAATTAAAGTATTCATATTTTACGGTTATTATAAAAAGTTCATTCAATCACAAAATTCTTCAAAATGCAAAATAAAGATTTGCTTAACTTGCCGTCCTCCACAAAAATTACTTCTATTGCTTGTATGCTTTTAAATATTAGATAGTAAGACAGTAGTGAATTAAAGTTATTTCATCAATATATATTTAAACCAAATTTTTTTAGAAACGATAAATCACTAAGTATAAATTTGTGCTGAAACCAATCGGGCTTGTTGCTCCAGATTAATATTCTGCCCTGTTATTTGTATACTTTCAAATTACTAAATAGCAAAAATAACATTTACTCAAAATTTTAGATAGATTCACAGATACTACGCCCTTTCTTATGACAGAATTCATAAAAATCGTTTGATTACACGTAACTAGAACCATTTAAGCATCGCAGCTTTATTAAATAGAATCAGAAATATAGTCGGTAGAAGAAAATCTGTGGGCCCTCAGTGGTGAAGTTCTGGTTAGCTTGCGAAGCAAGGTTACCAGAAGACCGAACTTGAAGATCCATGATTTTGCACGAAGTGTAAAATTATTAGCTTCAAGTCGTGTCCACCACGTTCCAGAGGTCCACAGATTTTCTTCTACCGACGGCATCCTTCCACTACATCAAGATAACAAAAAAACAGTACCTATTCAAAATTCAAATAGATACTGTTAATTTTTAGTATTTAATTTTTAGATGAATCAAAAGATTACATCATGCCGCCCATTCCACCGGCTGCAGGGTTAGCTGCTCCAGCGGCTGCATTGTTATCCTTTGGTTCTGGCTTGTCAGCAACAACTGCTTCTGTTGTTAACAATAGTGATGCAACACTAGATGCATTTTGCAATGCTGAACGTGTTACCTTAGTTGGGTCGATGATTCCGGCGTCAACCATGTTCTCCCACTTGTTAGTTGCAGCATTGAAACCAATTTCGTTATCTTGGTTCTTAATGTGTTCAACGATAACTGAACCTTCAAAACCAGCATTTTCAGCGATTTGACGTAGTGGTTCTTCAAGAGCACGTGCAACGATATTGATACCTGTTTGTACGTCTCCTTCTTCTTTAAGAGCTGTAACCTTGCCAAGTACATTCATCAAAGCTGTACCACCACCAGCAACGTAGCCTTCTTCAACAGCGGCACGTGTGGCATTTAGAGCATCTTCGATTCTGTATTTACGTTCTTTCAATTCTGTTTCAGTAGCAGCACCAACTTTAACAACAGCAACACCACCAGCTAATTTAGCTAGACGTTCTTGTAGCTTTTCCTTGTCAAAGTCAGATGTTGATTCACTGATTTGCTTCTTGATTGTTTCAACACGTTCCTTGATGGCGTCCTTGTTACCGGCACCTTCAACGATTGTTGTGTTGTCTTTTGTAACTGTAACCTTACCAGCTTGACCTAATTGATCCATTGTTGTGTCTTTTAGTTCAAGTCCAAGGTCAGAAGTAATAACTGTACCACCAGTCAATGTAGCGATATCTTCAAGTTGAGCCTTACGACGGTCACCAAAACCAGGAGCCTTAACAGCAACAACGTTGAATGTACCACGGATCTTGTTCAAAACAAGTGTTGGTAGAGCTTCACCATCAATATCATCAGCGATGATCAATAGTGACTTACCTTGTTGAACAATCTTTTGTAGCATTGGTAGGATATCTTGAATATTTGAGATCTTCTTGTCTGTGATCAAGATGTAAGGATTGTCGAGGTCAGCTTCCATCTTGTCATTATCTGTAACCATGTATTGTGAAATGTATCCACGATCAAATTGCATACCTTCAACAACATCAAGTGTTGTATCAATACCCTTTGATTCTTCAATTGTGATAACACCATCGTTACCAACTTTTTCCATGGCATCAGCAATTAATTTACCAGTTTCTTCACTAGCTGATGAAACTGAAGCTACTTGAGCAATATCATTCTTGCCAGAAACTTTATGTGAAATCTTGTGAAGTTCATCAACAGCAGCGTTTGTAGCCTTTTCGATACCACTTCTGATACCAACAGGGTTAGCACCGGCTGTAACGTTCTTCATACCTTCTTTAACAATTGCTTGTGTCAAAACAGTAGCTGTAGTAGTACCGTCACCAGCAATGTCATTTGTCTTTGAAGCAACTTCGGAAACAAGCTTTGCACCCATGTTTTCAAAGTGATCTTCTAATTCAATACTCTTAGCAATAGTAACACCATCATTTGTGATCTCAGGTGAACCATAACTCTTTTCAAGAACAACGTTTCTACCCTTAGGTCCGATTGTTGTCTTAACTGTGTCAGCTAGTTTGTTAACACCGTCCATCATCTTTGAACGTGCATCTTCTGAAAATTTAATTTCTTTTGCCATTAATTTTCACACTCCATAATTAAATTCTTTTAGTTAAAATTTTTTAAGTTTAAAATTAATCAATAACTGCCATGATATCTTTTTCATGAAGGATTAAATATTCATTGTCTTCATACTTAACTGTTGAGCCTGAGTATTTATCAAAAAGAACTTTATCACCTTTTTTAACGTTCATAGGTAATTTCTTTCCGTCTTCAGTAACTAAACCGTCACCAACGGCAACGACATCGGCTGTTTGTGGCTTCTCCTTAGCGTTGTTTGCTAAAACAATGCCACCAACTGTCTTTTCTTCTTCTTTATCGACTGTTACAATGACTCTATCTCCAAGTGGTTTTAACAATTTAAATCCCTCCGATTATTATTTTTCTATGTTTATTTTTATCTTTAGCACTCGAACATCTCTTGTGCTAATCACAAGTTTTATATTAACATTATATTGAAAACATGCAAGTATTTACCTTTAAAAATGTAAGGAGTTTCTCATGAATTTTCCCAAAAATCAATTTTTCACCCTGTTAACATATATTCTCTTATTGTTATTGGGTAGCGTTTTAAACATGTTATCGATCACTGGTTCCATTTATTTCATCATTCTCACCTTAGGATCGCTTTTAGCTACCGGTATAATGATGTATCTGGTGAAATTAAATGGTCCCAATGAATTCGAAGAGAAAACCGATTTGAATCATAATTTGCAGTGGATTATCTTAGGAACCATCGGTGCTATCGCCCTTCAATATGGAGTCGGATTTATTGATCAGTTAATTTTCCATACTAGCACTCATTCGCAAAACACGATGCAGTTATTATTGATGGTCAAAACTTATCCATACTATTTCATCTATGTTTTGATCTGCGCACCTATCATGGAGGAAATCATCTTCAGACGTATCTTCTTCGCCAATTTGATTAAACCAACTAACATTTATATTGCTGCTATTATTTCAGCCCTATTGTTTGCCTTTATGCATCAGGATACGAGATTTATTGTTTACGTAGCAATGGGACTTTGGTTCTCATTTGTCTATTACAAATCAAAAAATATCTATGCTAGTGCCGGTAGTCATATTCTGATGAATGCTATTGTTTTAACTTTAGGAACAATGTAACTCATTTAAAATTACATCTCTGAAACCAACTAGTCGATGACTAGTTGGTTTTTTGTATCCAGTAATGTAGAAAAAAAGCGCCTAATTAGGCACTCTCTTTAAACGACTATTTTCCTTTAAAACTTTACTATAAAACTCAATATCTTCGAAAATTTCATTCAACCTAGCTTCAAAATGATCACTATTTTTGACTGGCAATAATTGACCATCTTCAGAAAAATTATCGTTTGCATTCCACAAAAGTAGCGGAGTTGGTAAAACGATCATCTTCAACATCTGCAAAATTGGCACCAACGAACTAGCCGCTAACATCCCACCGTCACTATAGTAAGAATAAGTTACGATTTGAACTGGCTTTGACTCTACTTCAGGGCCAATAAAGTCCAAGGCATTCTTCAGACCACCAGGGATTGCATGATCGTATTCTGGTGACATGATAATATATCCATCTTGCTGTTTAATGATATCTAGCCACTTAGATTCTACTTTATTTAAGCCTGACAGATTCCCCTCTAAGGGCGTTTCTTCATGATTATAAAGTGGCAATGGATAATCCTTTAAATTGATCCAAGTAAAGTGATACTCTTCTGTTTCTGATTCGGAATTTTTCAAAAAATCAAAAATCCGTTTTCCTAATGAATTACTTCTCACTGTTCCTAGAATAATACCAATATTTATAGCCATTAAATTATCTCCTATATTGTTAAAATTAATTTTTTACCATTTGTTTGATGTGTTTCTAACATCCTTTGAGCCTCACTTGCTTGAGACAGTGGCAGCGTCATAACTTCGTCTCTTAGTAACTTTCCTTTAGAAAAATTACGGTTTAAAAATTCGGCTGTCTGCGCTAATTGATACTCAGTAGCATGACTAATAACGAACCCCCGAATAGATTGAACACTCGTGTAAAATTTTTGAAAATCGATTTCTTGAGCAGATGCTTTTGGTGCCGTTATCATACCGATTTTTCCATGAAGATTTAATTTACTCAAATTAATTGGTAAGGAAATTTTCCCTGAAGTATCGACAATATTATCAAAATCATCTTCAATTTCAGCTACTGGCTGATGATAATCATAATAATGGTCAACTTGCAATTCTCTCATCAAATTGAAATTACGTTGATTACTAGTCGTTGTAGTTTGTAATCCTAAAATTTTAGCAACTTCAGTCAGCTTTTGACCAACATGACCTGCGCCACCTTCAATCAAAATATTTTGTCCGGATCGTACTTGAAGAACATCCCTCAACAAAATAACAGCCGTCGCTGCAGAATGAACTGCTGCAATCAATTGCGTTGTATCGACTCCTGTAGGGACCTTATACAGACGTTTTGCTGGAACTGCTGTGTACTCGCTACTGACACCCACACGTCCGTCGTAACCCATGCTATTGGTCCAAACAACGTCCCCAATATTAAAGCTCGTTACCTCAGATCCAATTTGACTGACAGTTCCAACGGCGTCACGTCCAATTACAAAAGGAAAAATTACATTGGCCTTAAATCCACCTGATCGTACAAAAGTATCAACAAAGTTAACTGCTATTTTTTGTACTTTGACTAAAACTTCATTTGAGTTAATTACTGGCACTGGCAATTCGCCATACTTTATTTCTGAGTACGAACCTAGATGTTCAATAAAAGCTGCCTTCATTTCAACGCTTCCTTACATAACAATATTTATATTTTATATTAAATTTATAACTATTTTATATAGAATGCAAAAAAAACAGCCTACCAAATATTTAGTAGACTGTTCTCGTGTGTTTAAATCGTTTTAACTACGCGGATTTTTTTATTCCCCACGCTTGTAGGATGCAACGTACTTTTCCCGTTTATCCTCATCAAATTCTTTTTCGCTCTTGGCAATAATAATAGTTGCTAGAGAGTTACCGACGACGTTAACGGCGGTACGTCCCATATCTACGAGACGGTCGATACCGGCAATGAAGGTCAAACCTTGCATTGGCACACCAATAGTTGATACCGTGGCTAAGAGTACAACAAACGATGCTCCCGGTACTCCGGCCATCCCCTTAGATGTTAACATCAATACCACAACAAGGGTAATTTGTTGTCCTAAACTTAAATGGATATTGTATGCCTGAGCCAAGAATAAGGCTGCTAATGACTGATAGATAGCTGATCCATCCAAATTAAAAGTATATCCTGTTGGAATGACGAATGAGACGATACCTTTAGATGCTCCGTACTTTTGCATTTTTTCAATCATCTTAGGTAAAGCTGCTTCTGAACTAGCTGTTGTAAAAGCTAACGTTACTTCATTTTCAATAATTCTGAACAATTCGTAGAAACGTACATGGAACAGATGACCCACACCTGCCATAACTACGAAAACAAAGAATGCCATAGTTGCATAGGCAATTAAAATGAACAGTGCCAATGGTTTCAAAGAGTTAAAGCCCATTTCACCAACCGTTACACCAATCAAGGCACAAACACCAATAGGAGCTAAACGCATAACCCAGTTAGTAACCTTGAACATGACATTAGCGACAGCATTCAAAGTATCAGTAATGATTTGACCTTGTTTGCCGATTGAAGCTGTTCCTAAACCAAATAGAACTGAGAAGAAGATAATTGGTAACATATCCCCTTTACCCAACGATTCGAAGATATTGGTTGGGATGATACTCATCAAGATTGACCAAATACCCGAATGTTTGGCTGTTTTAGCCGTAGCTGTATATTGACTAATATCCGAACCTTTTAGACTATGTACATCAATAAAGGTACCGGGATGTGTAACATTAGCAACGATAATACCAATAATAATCGCTAATGTTGTCATTATTTCAAAATAAATTAAAGTCTTTAATCCGATTCGACCTAATTTCTTAATATCACCCATATTGGCGATACCGACTGTCAAACAAGAGATAACAATTGGTAAAACAATCATCTGAATCATTGAGATAAACATTGTCCCAATGTTCTGCATCACTTGAATAGCAGCTTTATTCTGGTAAAAAATTTGTCCTAGAACAATTCCTAGAACCAAACCAATAATAATTTGCCAACCTAAGCTGACTCGAAAAAATCGTTGCTTTTGCACTTTAAAGTCCCCTTTGAAATCAACATAGTTTTAATTATAGAAGACTTTTTGTAAAAAATGAAATTGATAACGGTTTCAGATTAAAATATTTTTCATTCATATCATTTATACGAACAAAATTGCTAGGCTGTGCTTAAATCGTTCTTGTTTTGCTTAATTTCACCAATAAAAAAAGCAGAACATCCGGTTTTCTCAAATCGACATTCTGCATCTTTTTAGCATATCTTAATTTTTATCTAATTTTCACCTGATTCAGAAGCGATAATATCCAAATCACCAGAAAGTGTCCAAGCATCAACAGTTGCTGGAACGATCAAATGGATACCCTTTTCCAAATCATAGTCTTTTCCATCAACGGTAATCTTACCTTGACCATTGATTACAGAGATCAAAGTATACTTACCGATTTGATGATGGAGTTCAACTGGTTCTTTAATTTCCCAGTGATAAACTGAGAAGAATGGTGAAACGGGTGGTTGAACAAATGTTGTAAACTTGTTCTTGCCCTCTTCTTTTGATTCAATATTTAATTGTGGATCTTTATGAGGAACCGTAATTGTATCCTCAGATTGTTTGATGTGAAGATCACGTTTCTTACCAGTAGACTTTTCAACACGGTCATAATCATACAAACGATATGTTGTATCACTACTTTGTTGTGTCTCTAAGGCCATGATACCCTTGTTCAAAGCATGAACGGTACCACTTGGTACATAGTAAAAATCACCAGTCTTAACTGGAACCTTTCTCAATAGATGGTCCCAGTCGCCTGATTCGATCATTTCATCAAGTTCAGCTTTATTCTTGGCATTGTGACCATAAATCAAGTATGAACCTGGTTCAGCATCGATGATGTACCAGCATTCAGTCTTACCTAATTCATGTTCATGCTTTGCAGCATACTCATTATCGGGATGAACTTGAACTGATAAACTAGCTTCAGCATCCAAAATCTTTGTTAGAAGTGGGAATACTTTACCCTTAGGATTGCCAAATAATTCACTGTGATTCTTCCAAAGATCATCAACATATTGACCAGCAAATTCACCATTTTCAACTTGTGATCTACCATGTGGATGACCTGAAATAGCCCAGCATTCACCAATAGTTCCATCTGGAATCTTGTAACCAAACTTAGTTTCTAGCTTTCTTCCACCCCAGATCTTTTCGTGGAATACAGGCTTTAAGAACAATGGTTCACTCATAATACTTTCCCCCAAAAAATTATTCTTGCTCTTCTTTCAATGACTTATCACGATCTAAGAAGAAAATTAGTGTCTGCAATTCATTAGCCAAATCGACATAATGAACGCGGATACTGCTTGGAACGTTAATGATTACCGGTGTGAAGTTTAAAATACCTCTAACTCCGGCATCGGCTAATAAGTCAGCTGTCGTTTGAGCCGCATTTGAAGAAACTGTCAAAATGCAGACATCGATCTGTTGCAAATGAAGTTGTTCCTTCAATTCGGAGATGTCATAAACAGGCACTCCACTCTTAACTGTACCGACAATTTCCTTATTAATATCAAAAGCTGCCGCAATTCGAACATTATTAGTCCGAGAAAAGTTATAATTTAGTAAGGCGTTACCTAAATTACCAACACCTACTAAGGCTACGTTAGTACGCTTGTCTTGATTCAAGAGCTTCTTAAAGAAAGCTACTAAATCGTCTACATCGTAGCCATAGCCACGTTTTCCAAGTGCTCCTAGATATGAGAAGTCACGTCTTATTGTAGCACTATCTATCTTGACCCCTTCTGATAATTCTCCAGAAGAGATTTTTTTTGTACCTTCATCTTTTAAAAATTGAAAATACCGATAATAAATTGGTAAACGCTTTATTGTTGCGTTTGGAACTGTTGTTTTTGTCATAATTTACCACCATATGTGTGTCATTTCACTAACATTTATAGTAAATAAAAATCGACAAAAACGCAACACGTTAAACCTATAAAGACATAATTTATTGAATAATGATAAAATTGTGAATATATAAAGGAGTTCAAAATTGATTTTATTACAAGCACAAAACATAACAAAGAATTTTGGTACTAAAAGGCTATTCTCTAATGTCAGCTTTGAAGTACAGGATAATAGCAGGATTGGTCTAGTCGGCCGTAATGGTGTCGGCAAGTCAACTATGCTCAAAATTATTTCCGACCAAGAAAGTTACAACAGTGGAAATATTGCTCTCAAGAAAGACACAAATATCGGTTATCTAGCTCAGGATTCCGGTTTAAACAGTGAAAATAAAATTTTCGACGAAATGGAACAAGTTTTCGACTATCTAAAAGAGCAAGAAAAAAAGATGCATGCTCTGGAAGAAAAACTTGCTAATCCTAATGTTCAAGACTATGACGAAATTTTAAAACAATACGATCAATTGCAAAATATTTTTCGTCGAGAAAATGGTTACGGCTATCAATCAGAGATTCGCAGTGTCCTCAAGGGATTTGGCTTCGATGAGGATGTTTGGCAAGCTCAAATTTCAACCCTCTCTGGTGGTGAACGTTCTCGTCTAGCTATGGCTAAAATGTTACTAGAACATCATGATATTTTGCTTTTGGATGAACCAACTAACCATTTGGACATTAATACCGTTGAATGGCTTGAAGGCTACCTCAAGAATTATCGTGGTGCTTTAGTCATTGTCTCCCATGATCAGTATTTCTTAGACAAGGTCGTAACTGAAATCGTTGAAATAAATCATCACTCTTCAACACATTATTCTGGTAACTATACTTTCTACTTACAAGAAAAGAAAAAGAATCAAGAAGTTGCCTGGAAACATTACGAAGAACAACAAGCTGAAATCAAGAAAACTGAGGAATACATTCAAAAGAATATTGTCCGTGCTTCTACTACTAAGATGGCCCAAAGTCGTCGTAAGAAACTGGAACATATGGATGTCCTAGATCGTCCCGATAGTGATCAAGGCTCGGTTCATTTTAGTTTCCAGATTGATAAGGAAAGTGGAAATGATGTCTTGCTCGTCAAAGATGCAGCGATTGGTTACGATGATCAGATCATGTCTGAACCAATCAATCTTGATGTCAAAAAAGGTGAACGTGTTGGTATCATTGGTCCCAATGGTATCGGTAAGTCTACTTTCTTAAAGTCGATTCTGGGTCAAATTCCTATGATCAAAGGAACAACTCAATTTGGTGCTAACGTTCAAGTTGGTTACTACGATCAGAATCTTAAGAATCTTGATCCTAAAAAGGATGTCCTTCACGAAATTTGGGATATCTACCCTCGTTTGGATGAACAAGTTATCCGCAACATGCTGGGAGCCTTCCTTTTCAGTGGCGATGATGTTCTTAAACCCGTCGCAGGATTATCCGGTGGTGAAAAAGCTCGTTTAACTTTGACGAAACTAGCTATGGAACACGACAACTTTCTAATCATGGATGAGCCAACTAACCATTTGGACATCGATAGTAAGGAAGTTCTTGAAGATGCTCTGAAGAATTTTGAAGGAACAGTTCTCTTCGTTTCCCATGATCGATACCTTTTGAATACTTTAGCTGATCGAATTGTTGACATCGGTGAACACGGTAGCAAGATCTATCTTGGCGATTACGACTACTACGTAGAAAAAACGACTGACCAACCAACTGAAGAAACAGAAAAGACTTCAAATGTCAGTGAAAAGAAAGTTCAGTATCAACAATCTAAGGAACAACAAAAGCAAGAACGTAAACTTCGTCGTCAGGTTGAAGATTTAGAAGCACAAATTGCTGAATTAGAAGAGAAGAATGCCGCCATTCAAAAAGAAATGACAAAAGATGAGAATTTAACTTCCTATAGCAAATTGGGTGATCTTCAAAAAGAACTCGACGAAAACAAGCAACAACAAGATAAAATTGAAGAAGAATGGACTGAGAAATCCATTGAACTAGAAGAGTTTTCTGAATAAGCAGACCATTGAGTCTGCTTTTTTGTTGCTCGGGTTCATTAAATTTGATAACTTAATTTATAAAGAACGTTCATAGGGAGAATAAAAATAAAACAAGAAAATTTCTTAATAAGATTTTTTAAAGGTGTCATCATTGCTTTAGGATTTATTTTGCCAGGAGTTTCCGGTGGTGTCTTAGCTGCAATCATGGGCATTTACGAACGCATGCTGAGTTTTATGGCTCACGTTCGTCAGAATTTTAAGCGAGATTTCCTCTATTTTCTTCCCATCGGAATTGGTGGAATTGTCGGTATCGGAATTTTATCCAAGCCACTCGATTACCTTTTACAAAATTATCAGGTCATCGTCCTCTGGGGTTTTGCTGGAACCATCATTGGAACCTTGCCGACACTATTAAAGGAATCCACTTCTCGAACTAGCCGAGATAAGTCAGATGTTATCTGGTTTTTAGCTAGTTTTGTCGGTGGTGGTGTATTTCTCTTCTTCATGAGTGAAATCCTAGGGACCATCCCCGCTAACTTTTTCGGCTTCGTCATCGCTGGTATCTTAATCGCCTTAGGTGTGCTGGTACCCGGATTGAGTCCGTCAAACCTTTTGATCATCTTGGGATTATATACACCAATGCTCAAAGGCTTTAAAACCTTCGATCCAATGGTTTTCATTCCAATTGCCATTGGTGGAGTTATCTCATTATTAACCTTCTCTAAAGCCATGGAAAAATTAATCTTCCATCATCATTCCAAGGTCTACCACTTCATCTTAGGAATCGTCTTAGCCAGTACCGTATTGATCCTAGTTCCTAATCCTTACATGGACGACGGTATTTCCTATATCGGTACGACCGGATTCGATATTGTTTTAAGTTTGACATTCTTTATTGCTGGATGCTTATTGGCACTTTGGATGAGTGGACTGGAAGAGAAGTACAAATAAAAACAGAGAGCGCAACAGGGGCGGTCAGCCCACGAGGATTTGCCTAAGTATCGGAATTGCACGCGTACTTGGCGGGCGATTTCGATACTGTAGCAAACCGGAATGGGTTGCCCCTGTGTAGCTCATTTCCACTATTAAAGATAGAACATTGGTTATTTTATTCAGAAAAAATACAAACAAAATAGCAGTGAGACAAAAATTTAATGTCTTACTGCTATTTTTTATATAGTCTATTCTATTTTTTAATAACCATAGTTCTATGCAATATAGTCAAAACGAGTTTCACTCAAAGTCCATTCAATTTCCCCTTTATATTCACCTGCAAGGTTCGGATTGACATTCTTCAATAGAATACCGTCATTCTCACTCCAAGCGTCTGTAACGTCCGTATTTTGGCTTTCAGTACTACTTATACTATCTTCTTGTGCAATTAAAGTATCACTACTCAAAGATTTGGCATTCAAATTCTTATCCAAGAAATATAACGGTTCAGAATAGCTACTATCTTTTTCACTAAACAATCCCGCTGATTTTGCCGTTAACTTCCAATTTAACCCTGTACTATTAACGTTGACATCCCAATCACCAGAACGTTTAATGTATTCGCCTATTTTAGAACCCATGTTAATCGTCTGGAAACGATAGTTATCAACTGTTAATGCTAAATTTTTGTCAGATTTAATTTTAACTTGATACTCCAAAGTATTAGAAATCCGGTCTTTGGAATCAGACAATTTTACTTTAAAAGTATACGTCTTACCTTTTTCCAATCCATCTAAAGTATATGGAATATCATATGTTCCAGTCTTGGCATCTTTATCGACTTGAATATCGCCTTTTTGAACACCAGGCAATTTATTACCATCTTGATCATAGACTTCCACATGACTTAATAATTCTTCACCGTCAAACAATGATCCTTTTAGATACGAAATATTACCTTGAAAATGTGCTTCATCGCCTTGATTTAATTCTTGCGATAAAGAATTAGTATTCTCAATATGCAACACTTCATTATCAATAACAAAGTCTGGACTCATCGTATCACCAGTATAATTATCAGCTTTATAACTGGTATTGATTCCTGAAACTTTGGTCGTTATCAACGTTGAGCTTTCGGGCCCCTTAACTGTTCCATAGACCTCAATATTGGAATTATCACCAACTGCACTCATCGATGGAATCGTGACGTCAAAACCTTTTACCGTTTTATAGCTTGGTGGATCGGCTTCAGTTTTACCAGGTATGGTTATGGTAACGTCTTTTAAAGCTGACTTATTGATTTCTTTAGTTTGAGTGGTGCCATCCGCCGCTTGATAAGTCAGTTTACCTATAACTCCATTGGCATCGCCGTTATACTCAACGTGTTCTGGTAATCCCACTGTAGCTGTAATTTCACCAGATTCAGAAATACCACCACTATAAGATAGTTTCTGTTCTAACTTAATTTCATCACCATCACTGGTATACAATTCTTTTGAACTACCGAGTGTTTTACTACTATTTTTAGTGACGTCCGTAATCTGCGAAGTTCCCTTCATATCAACAATAGAAGGCATCTTTTCAATTACCATTGCAAAGTCGTCGATTGAAGATGCTGGAGAACCTGTCGAAGCCGTAAAGCCCCAACGAACTTTCTGGTCATCATTAGTGCCGACTAATTTAGAAATATCGATACTGAAAGTCTTGCTATCTTGAGCCGTCAATTCTTTATCTGTACCATCAGGAAACTTATCATTAATCAAATAAGTTAAAGTTCCTACTGTTCCTGTTTTTGGTGGCGTATAAGTAATTTTTAGATGACGCCATGCGTTACGTGGATCTTGGGTTGCCGAAGAGGAAAGCTCAATACCATCGTAACCCGTGAAATAAGAGTTGTTCTGCACTGGACCACGGTGCGTTAAATTGTAAAAATAATGGTCCTGCCTAAATGGCCAAATACCAGTGGTATAACTATTTTGCATATATGTAGCAGCATCCCCAGGATAATTCCAAGCAATGTGGCTACTCTTCAATTGGTTAGTAACGATTCCACCACCTGGTGGATTAAACCCGTCATAATCCAAGTAATCATTCAATGAATTACTTGATGTACCTGCTGTTTTATTCACATAACGATCAAACTCAATGGCAACACTTTTCTGGATACCATCAGAAGCACCAGAGAGTGGTGTTGTGACACTCTTATTATCGGGTGTTCCGCCACCCCAAACTCCCAGTGTTTCACCAGCAGTGGGCGCACCATCACTACGAGAAATAGCCTGATCGCCTAAAGCATCATTTTGAAGAACAAAAGAAAAGCCATCAATACCGTCGACTTTACTCCCTCCGTAAAACCAAACTGAGATTTCCTGTGGTTTACTTAAATCAAAATAGTTATAAGTTTTGTTACCATTGCTGTCTTTCACAGTCCCCCAGAAGGAACCAATCTGTTTTGCTTGTGTACTGGAACCATCCAATAATTGAATGATATCAGTTGAATCGTTGTTGGAATCACCTGCTTTGATTATCTTGTTCGAACTTTTAAAAGCTGTGGTATTGTTCGTTTTCGTATTCGTATAATATTCTGGTGCCGTAATAAAATCATTCAGTTTCATACCCTTAGGAGCATGCTCATACACGCTAGTTCTATCTGGAACTGAATAAGCTTGAACCGTGGTAGTTTTGAAGATCTGAATGACCGGCAAAAGAAACGCAATCAGATAAAGAAATCTTGTTTTTTTCTTCATGAGATTAACCTCCTCGTCAGACATTAATATCTTATATTGTACAAATATTATATACGCTATATTATTTTTTAATATCTCATATTTAACTAAAATTATTATTGAAATATAATATCAGATAGTTAATATGTTCATATTAATAATAACAAACAAATATTTATTTAAGAAAAAATAAGCTCCCACTTCAAATTAATCAGAAGTGGAAGCTTACTTTACCTTTGGAGATACTTATTTTTTATTTTATAGGAGGTTTCATCAATAGCCTTAATCGCGTCTGAATATTTATTTTCGAACGCTAGAGCCGTTTTAAGACTATTGTTATTAAAACCCAACAATTTTTGATAGTGCAATACTTCTTTTTGTGTGAACTCAGTTCCTGACATCAATCCCAATATGGGAAATTGTTGCGTCTCTTGAGCTACAAAATGCATAATATTACAAAAATCAATTTGATCATTCATAGAATTATTAGCGACATACTCATTGAATGATGTATCTTTGATTTGAAAATCACCGACATGTTCCATGCCACTTTGCCATGTTAGGTCCCAGGCTTTATTACTCTGGTCGTACTTAACTCGATACCAAGACTCATCCTCCATTGTAGCAAAAACATCTTGATCCGATTCAAAGACTAATACCTGATAATTATATATTTTATAGTCCTGCGAAACAGACAAGCTAGTGAAAGGAATAAATAAGTGATCGATATCAATACCTGGATCAAGCATTTTCAATCTCTCAATAATATGCATCTTCAATTCTGTTGATGTCTCGTTCTCATCAGGATTAATTTCAAAACCAGGTATCTCAAAAATTGTGTCATTTGTAGCTTTCGTATAAATCCCATCAGTCCTCTTATCATACTTTAAAAGCACGTATGAAATAACCGTTCTATTTTCCATTAACTACACCTCTCATCTTTTTTACCACAATTTGCAAGATTTATTAATCCTTTTTTACAAATAATCGATATTATTGGCAATTTGTATATAATTATTTATCTGAGAGGTTAACGATGATAATAGAAATTCACGGGTTCTATTCTCGTAGTTCGCTTTTAATAGTTCGGTACAAAAATACCCTGAAACCAATGTTTACAACATTAATTTCAGGGTATTAGTTTATTCCATATCAAAATCCAAACTAGGATCAGCGTTCAAATCTAATTTAGCGAAATCGCCCTTGTCATATTGAATCTGAGCCATCGCACCGATCATTGCAGCGTTATCGCCACAAAGTCTCAATGGTGGGAAAACTAATTCCATATCCAAATGACGTTTTTCGATTTCTTCAGCCAAACGTTTTCTTAGGCCTTGATTAGCGGAGACACCTCCACCTACAATCAATTGCTTAACGGGATGTTGTTTCAAAGCTCTGAAAGTCTTGTTACTCAAGATATCCAAAACAGCGGCTTGGAAACTGGCGGCCAAATCATCCTTATTCAATTCTTCATGAATCTGATCAGCATGATGAACACGGTTGATAAAGGCACTCTTCAAACCACTGAAACTGAAATCCAAGTTATCTTCTTGAACCATTGCTCGTGGAAAATCGAAAGTATCCTTACCTTTAGCAGCCATTTGATCGACTTTTTTACCAGCTGGATAATTAATACCTAAGATCCGGCCAATTTTATCATAGGCCTCACCAACAGCGTCATCTCTAGTGTCTCCAAGCGTGTGGAAAACTCCTGGTTCTGTAACTAGAACAATCTCTGTATGTCCACCGGAAACTAACAAGGACATGAACGGATATTGTAGATCAGTCACAAAGTTAGCTGAATAGATGTGACCAGCCAAATGATTAACTTTGATCAATGGTAGATTGTGTGCGAACGCTACTGTTTTAGCAGCCATGATTCCAATCAACAATGAACCAACTAGTCCAGGACCATAAGTAACAGCCACAGCATCAAGATCACTGTAACCAACTTTAGCTTCATCCAAAGCCATATTGATACAACGCGTAACTTCCTCAACATGATGGCGACTGGCAACTTCGGGAACTACACCACCGAAACGTTGATGACTCTTTATTTGTGTTGCAATAATATTTGATAAGATTTCTTTACCATTTTTAATAATAGCGACGGAAGTTTCATCACAACTACTTTCAAATGACATTATTAACGTATCTTTTTCCAAAATGTTCTCCCCTACAAATCAACCATCATCTCTAAAGCATCGTGATGATTTCTAAAATAATACTTTTTATGAACTGTTTTAACCTTGAATCCAAAGGCTTCGTACAAAGCGATTGCAGCATCATTAGTTACATCGACTTCCAAAGACATTTTCTCAAAGTTTCGTTTACGACAATAATTAAAAGCCTGATTCAATAGCAGATGGCCGATACCTAAATTCTGGTAATCACTGTTCACTGCTAAATTAGTGATATGCGATTCTTCTTTATCGCTCAAGGAAATACCAATAAAAGCTACAACTACGTCTTTATTGACCAGAGACAAATAGAGCGCATTCTTATTGCCAATTTCCATTTCTACGATATCAATTGGCCATGGTACCGGAATTGGATAAATTGTTTCTTGAACTCGCATATATTGGATCGAATCATCAGGAATAGCTTTTCGTAAAGTGAATTCCTGTCCGTCGATCGTAACTAATTGTTTTTCAAAATCGAATTTTTCCTTTTTATTGGACAAGATATTTTTAAATTTCTTCAACATAGGAAACATTTTTGTCTTCCTTATTACCTTTAGCGTACCAATCGTGTTCAGCCTGAGTTAAACGTAAATATGTTGGGATAAAGTTATCAATATCCTTAACAGCTCTAGTTGTCTCCGCAATCTCTGCCAATTTGCCAGCATCTGGCAATGAATCTTCACTCATAATTATTGTTGCAGTTGGAAATTGTTTTTGAATCAATTCCTGCAACCTAGGTGTTACATTAATGAATTCCAATTCACCGGGCTCATATTGTTTTAATGTTTCAAATAGATTGGCCATTGAAGTGTGATGATCAGCAATAACAGTCAACAATCTGTTATCACGATTTGTTACATAAACACCAGCAAAAGCATTATCATTTCTTGCGTCCATTAGAGGAACCAAGAGATGTTTTTTATCGCCATTGGCAGCCAACAGTTTCAAGCTTGAAACTCCAACTAACTTCTTATTAAGCGTATCAGCTAAGGTCTTAGCCACCGTCACAGCAATTCTAACCCCTGTGTATGAACCTGGACCCTTAGCAACGGCAATTAAGTCGATATCATCCATTGTTAGTCCGGCCTCTTGCAAACCATTTTGAATATCAGGTAGCAAAGAAACACTGTGTGTCTTCTTTTCAGTTGATTCTATATGTGCTAAAACTTTACCATCCACTACCACGGCAACGGATAATGGCTTATTCGATGTGTCAAATGCTAATATTTTCATACTTATCCCTCATTCTTAATAGAATTATTTTAACACATAATTTCCAACAAAAAAAAATCGACCTATCGGCCGATTTTATTAAATTTCGAATTATCTATCCATCTTAAAACGATGAAGAGAAGTCCAGTTTGATAAACCAAACTAAATGCCTCTTTACCAAGTCTTGGTATTAACAACGTCATGTAAGGTATATCAGTCATCATGTGAATCCACAAAGTATTAAGTCCCGTATTAACAACTACTGTAATCAGCAAGACTGTAATAAAAGTTCTTAGAACTGTAACTTTGTGATTATACAACATGTAACCATAAATCACTCCAGATACTAAAGCAGTCAAGGTAAAACCTAGAAAGAAACTGCCACCAGTTGCCAGAATCGTATGACTGATGATATCTGCTAAAACATTAGCGACACCAGCCTTAACGGGACCAAAGTAGTATCCCAACAATCCCACAGCAATGAAGCTAAAACCTACTTGCAACACGTTGCTACCAAATGAAAGCTTTGCTAATACCATTTGTAGAGCTATTAACAAGGCCATCCACGTAATCTCTTGAACACTAACGACTTTCGTTCTACTGTTCATAATCGACATCTCCCAACGGAGCTGCCACCGAATATAAAAAAGAGACATATATAAAGTGGCGAATGCGGAAACAAGATCGCGAGATTAATCTCTTCGTCCGATGTTCACATTCCGTTCCATCAGCACTTAACGCCTTGAATCCTACCCCAAATATTTTTAAATACTTAAATATGGTAGCACAAATCAATAACTATACAAGTAATTGGTTTTGGATAAGTATGTCGCCCTCCGCAACAAGAAAATTTGGCTGGAACGCCATGGGCCGACTGGAAGCTAATAATTTTGTACTTCGTACAAAATCATGGATCTTCAAGTTCGACCTTTACCTAAGCAATAAATTGCTAAGGTAAATCTCATGGCTGAGCCAATTTTCTTGTTGCTCCGGGCTGAATAGTAACTCTATTTTGTATTTTTCTTTCTAAATTTTTAAACAAAAATAAACAGTATCTATTCGAGATTCTACACAATCGGAATTCTAAATAAATACTGTTTTTAATTTTCGAAATTTTCTAATTAATAGAACTAGATAACAAAAATTAGAACACTATCTAATCCGGAGCAAGAATTGGAAATGCATTCAGCCGTGAAATCATTGTTAATGGCTTTGCCATTTACAATGAGGCCGAGCTTGGAGATCCAGTATTTTACACAGAGTGTAAAATACTTAGCTTCAAGTCGGCCCACAGCGTTCCAATGCATTCCCAATTCTTGTGGAGGATGGCATCAAACACTAACCAAACTAGAGAATTACTATTTATCTTCCCATCCCAATTGAGCAACAACATTCAAAACATCACCATTCTTTATCCAATGAGTTGAAGTGTTATTTTCTGAATTCATTTTAGCAAACAACAATGGTTCACTTTCTAAATTCAATTCTTTCTCATACTTAATATCCATAGTCTTCAAATGATGATTGGCAATATAATCTGCATCGAGTGTATCTACCATCCAATCGAAGTAATAAGAGTTATTAACATGTTTATTGACATCAATATTGTAATAGCCAATGTGTTGTGGTTGTTTAAAATCGTACTCGTCCGGTACGCGTAACCGTGTAAAACGTTGAATTCGGTTAACTTCTTCGGCACCAAATTTATTTTCCAAACGGTCAGCAGCACTGACAATCTTGCGTTCCTTGATATCAATCAAAACAAAGGCACTCTGAGCTTTGACCATGACGTTTCCATCCATGTCTTCAACCCAGAAATCACGATAGAAAAAGTACTTATTATAACTTGTTGCTTGTGTCGTAACTTTTAACTTTTGACCTAAACGTGGCATCTGATTAATATCCATATGATATTGAACAACTACCCAGCCTAGGCCATTGTTCATAACCATTTCTGTACTATCAGCGTCTGCTTGATGTAATTGTTTTTCGGAAGTTAATAACATAATATCAATTAAAGCTGATAAACGAATATCGCCTGTAAAATTGACAAAATAATATGGTACTTCTACTTCCATTGAATATGTTTCTCTCTCAGTCACTATTCTTCTCCAATTCCATGATAAAGGTTATACACAGTTTGCTTCTTCAAACCGTTGTCGGCTGCTACCTCTTTGATAGCTTTATTAGGCTTTTTACCGTGATCTATTAAGTTATCCACAGCTGCGACTAAATCAGCATCTGAGCTAGCTTCTGTTTGATCAGCTGGTTTTCCAGCAATTATCAAGACGTACTCTCCTTTAGGATCATTCTCTTCATAATATTGAGCAACGTCTTGCAGTTTTCCACGTAAGAAGGCCTCATGAATTTTCGTCAATTCGCGGGCCAAAGTTATCTGGCGGTCTGGTCCAAATTTAGCAATTAAATCCTGAATCGTCTTTTTCACACGATATGGTGATTCATAAACGATTGTGGTTTCACTACGATTAGCTAAATCAACCAAGGCTTCGGTTCTCTCTTTACCCTTTCGTGGTAGAAAGCCAAAGAAGTAGAATGGCTGTGGTTCAATACCAGAGGCTATCAGAGCTGTTATTGAAGCAGTAGCGCCTGGTAATGGGACTACCGGTATCCCTTCTTTAATAGCAGCTTTAACGAGCTCCTTACCGGGATCACTGATCGATGGTGCCCCGGCGTCACTAACTTGAGCAATTTTTAAACCTGAATTCATTTTTTCAATCAATTCCGGAATTCTTTGAGCCGTATTGTGTTCATGAAAACTTATTAATTCCGTTGGAATCTCAAAGTGATTCAACAGATTCTTAGTATTACGTGTATCCTCAGCCGCAACTAGATCTGCTTCTTTTAAGGTGTTGACAGCTCGAAAGGTCATGTCTTCTAAATTACCAATAGGTGTTGGCACTAAAAAAAGGCAGCCCTTCGAATTATCAACAAAACTCTTTTGTTCCTTCATTCAAATAGCTCCCCTTACTTAAATCTTTTTAACTTTTTTGTTCTTGTTCCAGTTTGTTCCATATAAAACGTTCATACAGAAAAGGCATTCTTCATCATTATCACGGTGTGAACCATAATACTGTTGGCAAACGTGAAATCCTTTGCGATAAAGCTTTTCCAAATTCAATCGCGAATCGGATAACGTGTTACCATTAAAATCCTTTTCTTCATAGCCAACCTTTTCTAAATGTTTCCTGAGATTCTGATTCTCTAACTTAATCTCTTCGTTTTTTTCCAAAGTATCGGATAGTTCCTCTTTTAGCAAAGAAACCTTTTTACTTATATCATTTAGTTGATTTGTGATTGTTTCAAATTCATCATATAAATCTTTCTCTGCCATGATTTCACCTACTAATCCACAAATTTTAATGACAAATCTTCTAAAATTGCTTGAAACGATACATTACTTTTCCACATCTGTTGGGCTGTGAATAAGTCATCAGACATCCCTACAACTCGTTTGATTCCTTTATTTGAGAGCAAATCTTGTGTCGTTAATGTTGATTTTTCCAAATTGTACCTAATTGATAATATATCACTAAAAATTTGATTCAACATGTCGAATACCAAATGTTGCTGATTTTTATTCTCAACTAAAGGCATGATATCAGTCTGGACGTCTATAAAACTATTTATTTTTTGTTTATTAATTTCTTTTAACCAATTCGTAATAGCGGTCAATAGCGATTGGTATTTATCACCAGTAACGTTATCCAAATATTTAATATCGGTAACTTTCAAGGCATTCTGTGCTTGTTCTTTTTTGAAGCCTTCATTGATTAGACTATCAATCTCATCTTCATTACTTTTGTTCGATAAATGAAAAATCTGCACACGCGATTGAATGGTTGGCAAAAGCTGCTTAGCAGAATCAGCCAATAAGATGATCATCAAATTACCTTCTGGTTCTTCAATAGTTTTCAACAAATTATTGCTAGCAGCATTAGTCATCTTCTCAGCTTCATCGATAATGAGAATTCTTCTTTTACCTTGAGTAGCCGTCATATTAGCTTCTTTTTTAAAGAATTTAATATCATCGACACCAATACTCTGCTTTTCAGTTTCCACTTCTAATACATCAGGATTGTCACCCAAGGCAATCGTTTGGCATTTTTGGCAAGTTTGATCAGGAGCACCATCTTGAAGGTTCTCACAGAATTGACTTTGAGCTAACCAAATCGCCATCTGTTGTCTAACTTTAGAAGAAGCATTATCGATTAGATACGCGTGCGACAGCATATTGGAAGAAATAATTTTTTGAAATTCTTGAACAACTCTAGGTTGCTCAACCTGTAAACTTTCCATCCTTAGAATCTCACAAATTTATCAACAGGTAAAATGAAGCAAGTAGCACCGCCAACTTGAACTTCAATAGGTTCAGCTAGACTAGAAGCTGCTTCAGGCATTAAGAATGTTGGAGTAACGTATTGTGAACGTGTGTGACAGTTCTTCTTGATAATTTCCAAAGCACCATCAACCTTTTCATCCTCGACACCAATAATAAAGGTACAGTTACCAGCCTTCAAAAATCCACCAGTAGATGGTAATTGAGTAGCTCTAAAACCTGCTTTAACAAGTTTTGATTGTAGTTGTTGGCTATCTTTATCTTGAACAATGGCTAAAATTAATTTCATGGTTATTCTCCTTTGGTAAAAATTTCAGGAAATTTTTGTACAATTATATCAACAGCATCTTGAACCACCTTTTCAGGAGTCTGTGCTGCATCGACTGTTTTGATACGTTGTGAATTATTCTTAACGATCTCTTTGTAGGAATCGTAGACGCGTTCATGAAAACTCATTGCAGCTTTTTCCAAACGGTCCATCTCTCCAGCATGATCTTTTTTAATTCTTGCTAATCCTACATCGGGTGTCACATCAAAGTAAATTGTTAAGTCTGGCAAGTGTCCTTCAATGGCGAAATTGTTGATATCAGCAACTTCTTTAGTACCAATTTGACGTCCACCGCCTTGATAAGCAATAGAACTGTCAACAAATCTGTCGCTTAACATGATTTTATTTTCAGCTAGAGTGGGTAAAATCACATCAATTAAATGTTGACGTCTAGCTGCGGCATACAGCAAAGCCTCAGTTCTGGCATCCATTTCTTCATCATGAATGTCTAAGATAATTTTTCTGATTTTTTCAGAAATTTCACTACCACCAGGTTCCCTTGATAAGACGATTTCTCTGTCCGTCTTGGCCTGTAACAATGGCATAATTTTTTTCAGAGCCGTAGTCTTACCAGCTCCGTCTGGTCCTTCAAATGAAATAAATATTCCTGACATATAATCTCTCCTAATGATTACTACTATTTTACTTGAAATTAGAAATAAATGAAACTTCCTAGGATATTATTCTGGGAGAATGGGTAGGAGAAGTATGCCGTCCTCCACAAAAATTGGGAATGCTGTTGGAACGCTATGGGCACCATTTTGAACTAATTATTTTTCACTTCGTGCAAAATAATGGATTTCAAAAGTCGGCCTTATTGTAATCGGCATAGCCGATAACAATAATTTCATAGCTGAACGCATTCCCAATTTTTGCTCCGGACTGAAGAGTGCCTCTAATATTTGTATGTTTTCAAATATTAGATAGTTAAGTCTAATTTCACAGATGAGACCAATCAGACCTGTTGTTCTAAATCGAATAACCACTCTTATTTTAAATTTGTCTTT
Organism: Companilactobacillus sp. HBUAS56275; assembly: GCF_036913655.1. Classification (NCBI taxonomy): domain Bacteria; kingdom Bacillati; phylum Bacillota; class Bacilli; order Lactobacillales; family Lactobacillaceae; genus Companilactobacillus; species Companilactobacillus sp. HBUAS56275. The sequence continues at coordinate 67,652 of NZ_JAYKKK010000006.1, read as the reverse complement.
CTAATTTTTTAAAGCAAAAAAAATAAACAATATTCATTCAGATTTTCTTCCATGAAACGAAATTCTGAATAAATATTGTTTTTTATTTTAAGTTAACTTGAAACCAAACAATTGAAACACTATTTAGTCTGGAATAAAAATTGGAAATGCCTTCAGCCGTGAAATCATTGTTAATGGCTTTGCCATTTACAATGAGGCCGAGCTTGGAGATCCAGTATTTTACACAAAGTGTAAAATACTTAGCTTCAAGTCGTGCCCACGGCGTTCCAAGGCATTTCCAATTTTTATGGAAGACGGGAACCTAAACACACCCCCATCTTACCCAAACTAATTACCAGTGTTTTTCAGCACGGCTAGGTTGCTTCAAAAATGTATCTTCATCTCCAAAGATAATATTAGTCGTAGCCTTAGCTTTAGCTTTTCTTCTTCTTGCTTCGAGATACAAGAATTGATACTTCAACTGATCAAGTTTCAACTTAATTCTTGTCGTATCATCGATATCAACTGAATTGTTCATCATTCTTTGCGTATTACCAATTCTTTGTTGAATCTGGTGAATATTATCTAAGAGACGATCATCTTCCATTTTCTGGACAGATATTTTTCTTTTACCAAACATGTTAAATCTCCCTGCGACCTAGAACCGCACTCTTCAAAGTCATTTCATCCGCATATTCAATATCAGATCCAACAGCTAATCCATGTGCTAATCTAGTTACTTTTATTCCTGCTGGCTTAACTAATTTGGCTAAATACTGAGCAGTTGCTTCTCCTTCTGGCGTCGCATTGGTTGCAATAATCAATTCTTTAACATTCTGATTAGTCTTCAAGCGATTCAGCAACAGCTTAATATTCAAATCTTCTGGGCCAACTCCATCGACTGGCGATAGAACCCCTCCTAGAACGTGATACAAGCCATTGTAGCCGTTCATATCATCTAAAGACATAATGTCCTTAGCTTGTTCAACAACTAAAATGGTCGATTGATCACGGCTCTTATCACTACATATATTACAAATATCCTCAGTAGTAATATTTCCACAGATCTTACAACTCTTCAAATCTGTTTTTGCGGAAATTAAATTATCGGCAAATTCTTGCACTTGGTCTTTATCCATACTAAGTGTGAAGAATGCCATTCTGGTTGCAGTTTTGCGACCAATTCCTGGTAACATCATATAACTATCAATTAATTTTGATATTGGTTCTGGATATTTCATTACATCAACCCGTTTGTGTATTTACCTAATTTAGCTTGTTTATCATTATCAACTGCTTCAAAGGCATTATTTAAAGCATCGATCAACATATCTTGTAATGTGTCAGGATCATCTGGATCAATGATCTTTTCACTGATTGTCATATCAGCAATTTTCTTATCACCAGTTACTTTAACTGTGACAAAGTCATCAACTGACTTACCTGTGTACTCTGTTTTGTTAAGTTCTTCAGTTGTTGCTTGAACTTCTTTTTGCATCTTTTGGGCTTGGCGCATAATGTTGGCCATGTTGCCACCCATTCCACCCATATTTGGCATACCTTTACTCATAAATAATTCCTCCTAGTCATTTTTTATATCAACTATATCGTCACCAAATAATTTTACAGCTTCATCAACGGTGGGATCAGTCTTCTTTTTTGGTTCTTGCTTTGATTCTACATTGCCTTGATTGTTTAAATCAATATTATTATCAATATATTCTTTACGGATCTTTGGCCAATCAGCTTTAGGTACTAAAACAATTTGACTGTCTTTTTTCATTAAGCGACTGACATTGTTTTCTAATTCTTTCAAAAATTCTGAATCATCTTGAGCCTGTTCAAACCACATCTCGTAATCAAAGGCTACTACAACACCTTCAGAAGATGCGGCCACTGGTTCAGCGACCTTCATCATAGCACGTTGGGTTATAGAAAGCATACTCATTAAGTCTGGCCAAATTTCTTTAGCAGCCATCAAATCTTTCTTTGTGGCACTACCTAACACTTTGTAAATAGCAGTCTTATTCAAGCGCGTATTAGTGTTAGCTCGACGATGAGTTTTCTTAGGTTCAGCTTTTTTAATGACTGTTCCATTGGAAAGGTCTTTGACTTCATTTTGTAAATGCGAAACTTCATCTCTTAATTTATCTAACTCTGCACTTCCAGCTTTTTCTTCATTGTCAGCAGTCGGTGCTGTACTCTGTTCAATAACCTTAGGTTCACTGATTTTAACAGTTAAAATCTCCATATAAATATCAGTCTGATTAGAGTTCTTTAAATTCTTTTGAGTAGCGCTGACTTGATCAACAATATAAAACAGACGTGAATTATCAAACTTATCCGAGATAGCCAATAATTCATTAGTCATAACTGACTTATCCATTTTGTTGGATAAATCTGAATCCGAATTATACAGGATCAAATTTCGACAGACACGAATGATCATTTCCGTGAAACGCAATGCCGATCGACCACTGGCCAAAATTTGATATAAATTGGTCAATGCTTCGGCTGGATTGTTGTCAGCAATTGCTGTCATATAGGAAACAATTTGCTCATTACTCAACGCACCCGTGACTTCTTGGGCGTTCTTTAAAGTCAACTCATCGTCACCGTATGACAAAGCCTGATCCAAAATACTTAAAGCATCACGCATTCCACCTTCTGCGGAAGCAGCAATAATATTTAAAGCCTCTTCATCGTACTTGATATTCTTATCATTTAAGATGAATTCCATGCGCTTCAAAATATCTTGACGTGAAATACGACGGAAATTAAAACTCTGTGTTCTTGAAATAATTGTTGCGGGAATCTTTTGTGGTTCAGTTGTAGCTAAAATGAACATGACATTAGCTGGTGGTTCTTCCAAAGTCTTCAATAAAGCATTGAAGGCACCTTGTGAAAGCATATGAACTTCATCAATAATGTAAACTTTAAACTTGGCTTCAGTTGGTGCATATTTTACTTTGTCACGAATATCACGAATCTCTTCAACACCGTTGTTTGAAGCCGCATCAATTTCAATTACATCATTTAAACGATTCTCATTGGCAGCCTTACAGATCTCACATTCATTGCACGGTTCACCATCATGTGGATTGAGGCAATTCACCGCTTTGGCTAAAATTTTGGCACAGGATGTTTTACCAGTACCACGTGGTCCACTGAACAAATAAGCATGACTGGTCATTTGACTAGCAACCGCATTGCGCAGTGTCTGAGTAATAACATCTTGGCCGATTACATCAGAAAAAGTTTGGGGACGCCAAACTCGATAAAGTGCTTGATATGCCATTTTGTCTCCTTTAAAAATCTAATATGTAAATTTTACCACAAGATTTTTGACAAATACTGCTTGGCAAAAAATTACATCATATTTCAAAATAACTACAAAAAAACTCCTAACCGAAATTGGTTAGGAGGCTTATATACATAACAAAAGGCACATGACACACCCTGCTTAGTGCTGCTTCCTTCCGGATCTGACACAATTCACAAGAGCATCATTGCCCTAAGGCCTTACGGCAATAACTATCATACTATAAATAATAGTTTTTTTCTACTTTTTGCGCCGAATTTCTCTAAAGAAATTTCTCAAGAGATCTCCAGCCTCTTGTTCCTTCACACCTCTTAAGACCTCTGGTTGATGATTGTAGCGTGTCTCAGCAAGTAAGTTATTGATTGAACCAACTGATCCAGCTTTAGGATCACTAGCTCCAAAAATAACTTCTTCGACCCGACTATTGATAATCGCACCAGCACACATTGGACATGGTTCCAATGTCACAAACAAACTCGTATGTTCCAAACGCCAACTGCCGATTTTCTCACAGGCAGCCTCAATAGCAATAATCTCAGCATGCTTGATAGCATTTTGTGTCTCTTCACGTTCATTTGAACCTACTGAGATCACTTCTCCAGTTTGATTGTCGACAATGATACAGCCGATTGGAACTTCTCCACGGTCGCCAGCCTTTTTGGCTTCATCTAAAGCTAGGTCCATGTACTTATTTATTTCATCTTCTGAAAATATCATATTAATTTAATTGAGTAATTGAGTTACTTTCTTTTCCAAATATTCAGGAATTGCTGGTGATTTCAACTTTAATTGGTCTCTTTGTCTTTGAATTGAGTCCAAAATCTCAACCAATTCTTTAACTTGAGCATCCGATAAAGTTCCAACGAATTCTAGTAATTTTTCGTTGCCGTGTAGATACTTACCAACTAAGGATTCCAACTTTTTACGGTCTTCTTTGATGGCCTTATCCTTCATAAAATGACTTAATTTGCGTACTGCTAAAAATGATCCCGCTGAAACGGCGGATAATATCGTCAAAATAATTAATTTCTTCTTCATATGTAAACGCCTCCAACACAAAATATACCATATTAAGCAAAAATTTAAATCAATTTACTTTTTAAAATATAATATCCTTTATCACGTGTAACGATTTCAACATTGCCAAAAGTCTTTTCCATTAACTTCTTAGCTGATGGAGCACCTTGCTTTTTCTGCAAGACAATCCAGAGTTCACCACTATTCAATAAGTGATCTTTTGACTCTTCCAAGATTGCTGTAACAACATTTTTTCCCGCACGAACTGGCGGATTTGAAACGATCAAAGCATACTTTTCGTCAACATTCTTATAGACATCTGACTCAAAAATATTTACATTTTCAATATTATTGTTGGCAGCATTTTGCTTGGCTAGGTCTAAAGCCCTGAGATTAACATCAACCATCGTAACTTGGCGTGTCTTCTGTTCTTTTGCTAGAGCTAGCCCGATAGGTCCGTATCCGCAACCGACATCTAAAATATTACCTTCAGGAATACTTTGAAAATCAATCGCTTCAATCAAAACTCTCGAACCATAATCAATTGTCTGACGTGAGAAAACCCCACTATCAGAAATAAAGTTGAGATTGTGCTTTCTAAGCGTAAAATCGAACTTCTTTAATTCATGCTCTAGATCTGGCGTATTATCAAAATATTGATTAGCCATAATTTTCCCCTTTCTCTATTTGAGGGTAAAAAAAAATCCTCTTACGAGGATTAATTTTAACATAAAGTGAATTACTTCAATGTAACTGTTGCACCAACAGCTTCAAGTTTAGCCTTCATGTCGTCAGCGTCAGCCTTAGCAACGCCTTCCTTGATAACCTTAGGAGCACCATCAACAAGGTCCTTTGAGTCCTTCAAGCCAAGTCCTGTGATACCACGAACTTCCTTGATAACCTTAACCTTTTCTTGACCTGCTTCTGTAAGTTCAACGTCGAATGAGTCCTTTTCTGCAGCAGCGTCGCCACCAGCAGCACCGGCAGCAGCAACTGGAGCAGCAGCCTTAACATCGAATTCTTCTTCGATAGCCTTAACAAGGTCGTTTAGTTCTAGAATTGAAGCTTCTTTTAAATCATCGATAATCTTTTGTGTATCTAAAGCCATTATTGTATCCTCCAAATATTATAAGTTTTTTTAATTAATTATGCTTCTTGTCCAGCGTCTTCTTTATCTGCAACGGCCTTAACAACCATAGCAAAGTCACGAACAGGAGCTTGTAATACAGATACCAACATTGATAGCATACCATCTCTGTCTGGTAATGTTGCTAATTCTTGAATTTGATCAAGAGTTGCGGCTTTACCTTCGATGATTCCACCTTTGATTTCAACGGCGTCAACATCTTTAGCAAATTTAGCAGCAATTTTAGCAGGTCCAACAGGATCTTCTTCAGAGTAAGCAATAGCTGTAGGTCCAACAAAGAACTTCTCTAGACCTTCAACACCAGCTTTTTCAGCTGCACGTCTCAAGATTGTATTCTTAACAACTTGCATAGTAGCATTTTGTTCACGTAATTCAGCACGCATTTCTGTTACTTGTTCAACAGTTAGACCTAAGTAGTCAACAACGATAACTGACTTTGCGCCTGTAAGTTGCTTAGCAATTTCGTCAACTTGTGCTTGTTTTTGTGCTAATACTTCTTGCTTCATTATTACATTTCACCTCCACAATTTTTTAGTTAATATCTACAAATTCGGCTTAAAAAATAAAATCTCTGTGCCCAAGGGACACAGAGATTAAGTGAAATAATCTTCTGGCCTCGGCAGGATATTAAGACTTTCATCACCTGAGTCTTCGGTAGAAATCAACTATATTAATCTATCATTATTTTGGTTATTAGTCAACATTAAGCGTTAATTTTTAGACCAGGTCCAAATGTAGATGTCAAGTTAACACTTGTTACATAATTACCTTTAAGTGATGCAGGGCGAGCCTTCAAGATTGCACCATAAAATGCATCGAAGTTAGCTGCAACTTTGTCTGTATCAAATGAAAGCTTACCAATTGGTGCATGAATAAGACCATTTGAATCAACACGGTATGTAACTTGTCCGGCTTTAATATCATTAACAGCCTTTGTAACATCCATTGTAACTGTACCTGTCTTAGGGTTTGGCATCAAACCTTTAGGTCCAAGAACACGTCCTAAACGACCAACTTTAGCCATCATAGGTGGTGTAGCAACGGCAACATCAAAGTCTAACCAGCCGTCTTGGATCTTTTCAACAAGGTCATCTGAACCAACAACATCAGCACCGGCTGCTTCTGCATCCTTTGCTTGTTGGCCTTCAGCGAAAACGATAACCTTTTGTGTCTTACCAGTACCATTAGGTAGTACTAGAGCGCCACGAATTTGTTGATCAGCTTGCTTAGGATCTACATCCAAGTTGATAGCAACTTCAACAGTTGCGTCAAACTTTGCGTAGTTAACCTTCTTAAGTAAGTCAACAGCTTCTGTAGCAGAGTATTTCTTGTCTTTATCGACTTGTTTCATTGCTTCTAAATATTTTTTTCCATGCTTAGCCATGCTAAGTTCCTCCTTGCTTTGTGGTCTTTCGGAGAATCAAATTTTCTCCTCCCACTTGTTAAGAATGCTTTCACATCCCTGTAAACTGCTTAAATCTAGTCTTTTACTTTACTTCAAAGCCCATACTTCTTGCAGTACCAGCAACCATACGCATTGCAGATTCAACACTAGCAGCGTTTAGGTCTTTCATCTTGGTTTCAGCAATTTCGCGAACTTGGTCTTCAGTAACTGTGGCAACCTTATTTGTGTTAGGTTCGCCAGAGCCCTTTTCAACGCCAGCAGCTTTCTTCAATAGAACTGCAGCTGGTGGTGTCTTAGTAACGAAATCGAATGAACGGTCTTCATATACTGAGATAACAACAGGGATAATCATACCCTTTTGATCTTGTGTACGTGCATTGAAGTCCTTTGTAAAGGCAACAATGTTAATACCAGCTTGTCCTAAAGCAGGACCAACTGGAGGAGCTGGAGTAGCCTGTCCAGCAGGGATTTGTAATTTTACTACGTTAGCAACTTTTTTAGCCACGGTGCATACCTCCTTGTTCCGTGATGTGGTCATGATGAGAATCTAAATTTTCTCTCCCACATGTATGTGTCAAAAACATACCGTTATATAGTAGCACGGTCTACTCGTCTTATCAATAACTATTTTTGTTTTTCAACTGATGTGAAATCAACTTCAGCTGATGTCATACGACCAAACATATCAACGTCAACCTTAAGTTTTCTGTGTTCATCATCAATTTCAGTGATCTTACCAGTAGTGTCTGTGAAGGCACCATCTGTGATCTTAACTGTTTCACCGACTTCAAAGTCAGATGGTTGGTTTTGAGCGCTCATACCAAATTGACTTAAGATGTTATCAATTTCTTCAGGTAATAGTGGTGCAGGCTTACTACCAGAACCGTGACTGCCGACAAATCCGGTAACACCTGGTGTATTACGAACGATAAACCATGATTCATCGGTCATAACCATTTCTACTAAAACGTAACCAGGGAAAGTTTTTTCCATTTCTTTCTTTTCTTTACCGTTTTTCATTTTTGTTTCTTCTTCTTCAGGAACAACTGCACGGAAAATGTAATCTTCCATACCCATTGATTGGGCACGTGATTCTAGATTTTCCTTAACTTTATTTTCATATCCTGAATAAGTATGCAAAACATACCATTGTTTTTCGCCAGCTTCAGCCATAATTTCCTCCAAAATTCAAAATAAAAAAACTCCGAACCAAGTCGAAGTTTTTTCCATTAATTCCATAATAGCAAATTTTTTGCGTACTTACAATCTATTTACCCATTACGAAGTGTTGTAGCAATGTAATTAGACCCCAATCAACTAATGCAAAGAAGATTGCATACATCAATGAAGTACCAATAACAGTCCATGTATCGCGTCTATTTTCTTTGAATGTAGGCCAAACGACTAATTTCATTTCGTCTTTGACACTACCGAAAAATTTAAATAGTTTCATGTAATCCTCCAGAGTTATCTTGTTTCTTTATGTAGTGTATGTTTACCACAGTGCTTACAGAACTTTTTAACTTCTAGACGTTCTGTTCTATTTGGGTTCTCAGTAATTGTGTAATTACGTGAGCCACAAACAGTACAAGCAAGGGCGACTTTTCTTAATCCCATCTTTATCTCCAAAACTAATTTGTTTTAATCTTATTAATTGTAAACTCTGGAAGGTATTTTGTCCATTGCAATCTCACATGACTATATCTTATGGTCATGTTTTATTTTCTTTTTACAACGATTAGTTGCCTGTATGATCTGTTTCATATTGCATCGTGCCTTCAAACAAGCGTCATACATCGATAATTTGCCTAACAAAAATTGGAAAGCCACTAATTCTATATTGCTCATTCTAGTCATAATCTTTTCCAATTCATTAGTCATATCTACACAATCGTTATTTTCCGCAATTTTGTCGTCAAATTTTCCGTTATCAAGCAATTCATCATACGATTCCGTACCATGATTAGCTTTACGTTTGACGGCATTCTCACGTCTAATAATATCTATTATATGATTTTGAAATTTTAATTTGAAAAAACTGCCGAATTTGGAGCCACTGTTGCCATCGAATAATTTACAAGTTTGGTAACACACTAAAAAAGCTTCTTGATACCAGTCGTTACGATCGTAACCCTCAATAAAGTAACTAGTGTACATGTTATCGATCATGGGTCGGTATCTTCGAACTAATCTATCTAGTGCTATAGAGTCATCATGTTCTTTAATCAATTCAATCCATTGGTTTTCTTGTTCGACTTTCATTTCACTTTTTACGGATAATAATTTTGTAATTTAAAAATACCATCTAGGTTCTAACATTTTAAGCGAACGTATGTTTACAATGATTTAAATACAATCTAAAAAAATAGTTTCATAAATCACTCTAAAAATCCTTAATACAAAAAAATTCTAAGTAGAATTTTTCTCTACTTAGAATTTTTTATTAAGCATTACGTGAAGCAAAAGCTTGATACAACAGAATACCTGTTGCAACTGAAGCGTTCAAACTTTGGACATGTCCGACCATCGGAATATTCAAAGTTTGATCAGCTTGTTTCAATACTAATGGTGAAATACCTTTACCTTCATTACCAATAATTAGAGCAACTGCTCCTTTGGCATTCCAGTTACGATAGTTGTCACCTTCCATAGCTGTACCAAAGACCCACACGTTACGTTTCTTTAAGTCTTTGATGGTATTAACTAAATTAGTTACACGAACAACTGGCACGTGTTCAATGGCACCTGTTGATGTCTTAGCAACGGTTGAAGTTAATCCTGTTGAACGATGCTTAGGAACAATAATTCCGTCTACACCTACGGCATCAGCTGTACGCATGATTGAGCCTAAATTATGAGGATCTTCAATTTTATCCAGAATCAAAATAAATGGATCAGTACCTTTCTTCTCGGCACTCTTGAAGATATCTTCCATTTCAGCGTATTGATAAGGGGCAACGTAAGCAGCCATCCCTTGATGGTTACCGCCGTTACTAATATCATCTAACTTATTCTTAGGTACTTCTTGAACAATCAAACGATCACGTTTAGCTAACTTGATAGCTTCAGCAATATGTTCACTAGAAAGTCCTTTTTGAACTAAAACTTTGTTAACACGTTGATCAGCTGTGGCGGACTTCAATAATTCAATTACTGAATGTACACCGTAAACTAATTCGTTTTCGTCTAAATTGTTACTACTGTTATTACGTTTATTCGAATTTTCTGTCATCTGCTTCACCCACTTCTACTTCATTTATGCACCATTGTGCTAATTCTACAACCCGGTCTTTGTTGCCGGTAATATCTAAATAACCAAAAAGTGCTTCAAAACCAGTAGACATATGATAAGTGACGACACTTGTATTCTTAGCTTTAGTATATTTCTTAGCATTACGTCCGTTCTTATAAATTCTGATCTCTTCATCAGAAAGAATTCCTTTATCCATCATTAAAGTAATCAATGATGCTTGGGCTTTCGCGGAAACGTAGTGTTTGGCTTGTTTTTGTAATTCGTTGACCTTGGTAATATTTTTGCCTAAGAGATGTTCACGAATGAAGACTTCGTAGACAGCATCTCCTAAATATGCCAAAGTTACTCCGTTAAATTGTTTAACATCAGTCATTAATATGCCACCGTGTTCCTTGTGGTGTATCTTCGAGGATTACACCCATTTCTTTTAATTGATCACGTAATTTATCGCTTGTTGCAAAATCTTTATCTGCACGAGCTTGGTCACGTTGATCGACCATTTCTTGAATTTCTTTAGAAAGATCTTTTTGTTCGTCTAATTTAATTCCTAAGATACTTGTCAATTCAGCCAAAGTCTTAAGGATCAATTCAACACTAGTCTTGGCTACTTTATCTTGAGTCGAATAGTTATTAGCTAGACTAACTAAGTTAAAAATTTCTGTCAAACCATTTTGAACATTGAAATCGTCGTTCATTGCGGCTTTAAAGTCGGCTACAATTTGTTCAACTTGTGCTTGAATATCATCAGTCTCATCAGTTGCACCATCAAGTCTAAACTTCAAATTATTATAAGCTGTCTTGATCTTCTCAAGATTATCAGCTGCTTTTTGCAAGTTCTTTTGTGAATATTCAAGTGGACGACGATAATGTGTTGATGATAAGAAGAAGCGCAATACTTGTGGATTAGTCTTTTGAACCAGATCATGAACTGTTACAAAGTTACCAAGTGACTTACTCATCTTCTCGTTATTTTCAACTGTGACAAATCCGTTATGCATCCAGTAGTTAACAAATTTTTGACCAGTCTTAGCTTCACTTTGAGCAATTTCATTTTCGTGATGAGGGAATTCCAAATCTTGACCACCACCATGAATATCAAAAGTATCGCCTAAGTACTTAGTTGACATGACTGAACATTCAATATGCCAACCAGGGCGTCCTTCACCCCAAGGAGAATCCCATTTGATCTCGTTGGGGTTAGCTTTCTTCCACAAAACAAAGTCGATTGGATCTTGTTTCTTGTCGAATTCAGCTTCACCGATATGTTCACTGGCACCTTCGACTAGTTGGTCGATATTTTGATCGGACAACTCACCATAGTGTTGGAACTTTCTTGCACGGTAGAAAACATCCCCATCAGATTCATAAGCGTATCCTTTATCAACTAAAGCTTTGATAAAATCAATGATCTCTTGAATATTATCTGTAGCTCGTGGATTAATAGTAGCCTTTTGAACATTGATAGCTGCGATATCTTCATAGAAAGCTTTGATAAAACGATCCGCAACTTGAGGGACAGTGATTCCTTCACGGTTAGCTTCTTTGATCATCTTATCGTCAACATCAGTAAAGTTAGAAACAAATTTTACTTTGTATCCTAAGAATTCTAAATAACGACGCACTGTATCAAAAGCCACAATAGAACGAGCATTTCCGATATGAATATAGTTATACACAGTTGGTCCACAGACATACATTTTTACTTCATTAGGTGTTAATGGTTTAAATTCTTCTTTTTGGCGTGTTAATGTGTTGAATATTTTTAACATAATCTTCACCTATATAAAAAAGGGGTTGAGGCAAAACTAAGTTTTCCTTCAACCTCTTTTTGTTTTATTTATTTTGTATCTTAAAACTCTTGCTTATTTCATTTCAGCTAATGTCTTATCGATATTTGCTAAAGCTTGTTTCTTACCAAATAATTCGATTGTTTCGGCAATTGCTGGACCATGCATTGTTCTTGTAGTTGCAATTCTTGCTGGCATGTAAAGTTTTCTACCCTTAACGCCAGTATCAGCTCTAACTGATTGAATAGCAGCCATAATTTGAGCAGCTGTGAAACGAGGTAATTTTTCTAGCTTACCTTTCAAGTCTTCAATAGCTGTCTTAGCATCGTCATCTTCTAGTTCTTTTTGTTCGTCATCTGTTAGATGTTCTGGTTGATTGAAGAAGACATCTGCCAAATCAATGATTTGTTGTGTATAACTCATTTGTGGCATGTAAAGTTCTGTTAAATGTCTTACCCATTGGATTTCATCTGTTGTTGGATCTTCTGAAACTCGTTTAGCTTCAATCAAGTTGGCTAATACTAAGTCAGTGATTTCACTAACATCAGCATGCTTAACGTATTGGTTGTTGACCCATTCAAGTTTCTTTTGATCAAACTTAGCTGGTGACTTGCTTAGACGATGCTCGTCAAAGATCTTGATAAATTGTTTACGTGTGAACAACTCATCTTCACCAACTGGTGACCAGCCTAATAGAGCGATGAAGTTAAACATAGCTTCTGGTAAGTAACCTAATTCACGATATTGTTCGATGAATTGGAGAATTGATTCATCACGCTTACTTAATTTCTTACCAGTTTCTGTATTGATGATCAATGTCATATGACCGAACTTAGGTGCTTCCCAGCCTAAAGCTTCATAGATCATCAATTGTTTTGGTGTGTTGGCAACGTGGTCATCACCACGAAGAACATGACTGATTTCCATCAAATGGTCATCGACAACAACAGCGAAGTTGTATGTAGGCATACCATCACGTTTTTGAATAACCCAATCGCCACCGATAGTATCTGAACCGATTGAAACTTTACCCTTTACGATATCGTCCCATTCGTAGTTCTTACCAACTGGTACATGGAAACGAACAACTGGTTGTAAACCAGCATCTTCTGCTTCTTTGATCTTAGCAGCTTTTTCTTCATCACTCATACCTTCAAATTCGTATTCGTAATGTGGCATTTGTCCGTGAGCTTCTTGATCTTCACGCATCTGTTGTAGTTGTTCTTCAGTCAGATATGATTTGTAAGCCAAGCCTTTTTCTAGTAATTCATCAATATATTTTTGATAAATTTCTTTTCTTTCTGATTGACGATAAGGACCATAGTCTCCACCAACATCTGGACCTTCATCCCAATCAACGCCAAGCCATTTAAGGTTTTCTAGTTGACTCTTTGTACCACCTTCAACGTTACGCTTTGTATCTGTATCCTCGATACGGATTACAAAAGTACCTTTGTGACTACGTGCGAATAGGTAGTTAAAGATAGCTGTTCTAGCGTTCCCAATGTGTAAGTGACCTGTTGGACTTGGTGCATATCTTACACGAATTTTATTATCTGACTTTTTTGCCATTTCTCTGTTCTCCCCTTTTACTTCTTGAGTTATTCCTATTAGAATTCCTATTACCATTATTACGGTTGTTACGCTTGTTGCCGTTATTACGGTTATTAGAATTCTCTTTAGAATCGCTCTTTTCTTGGATACCATGCATTGAATGCTTAGGTTTTGCAAATATCATTTTACCAGCATCAGTTTGCAATGCACTAGTTACGACGACATCAACATCCTTGTCAATGAAGTATTTACCTTCTTCAACAACGACCATTGTCCCGTCTTCTAGGTATGCGACACCTTGCTCTCTTTCAGTACCCTCTTTTATAACTTTAACAGTCATCGTTTCTCCTGGCAAAACCATAGGTTTCAAAACTTTGGCTAATTCGTTAATGTTAAGTACTTGAACATTCTGAAATTCACTTACCTTACTTAAATTATAATCATTTGTGATGACAGCACCACCGATTTCTTTAGCTAATTTAAGTAATTTCATATCCACTTCTGGAATATTATCATAATCACGCGTTGTAGTTGTGTAGTTGATACCTTTATCCATTTTCATTTCATTCAAGATATCAAGTCCACGACGACCACGTTCACGTTTTTGATTATCACTGGAATCGGAAATCAATTGCAATTCATGAACAACAAAGTCAGGAATCATCAACTTACCTTCCAAAAATCCGGTATGAGCTAATTGATGAATTCGACCATCGATAACAACTGAAGTATCCAAAATTTTATATGGATAATAATCCTTCTTGACTGAACGACGTGTGACTTCACCTTCTGAAGCTAAAGCATCACTTTTTTCAGCCGTTGGAGCTGGATTTGAAGCTGTTTTGTTACTACGTTTAGTGATTGAGAAATTGCTCCAATCATTACGACGGCTTGTACCCATACGGAATCCGATCCAGCCGAAGACGATCATTAAGATGACGGGAATAACATTTGAAAACATGTTACTCATCATATAGAAAGGAATGGAAATGATATTAGCTAATACCAAACCACCGATCAAGAATCCTGCACCATAAATGATCCAACCTGGTGAACGAGAGTTCAAATATTTCTCGATTCTTTGATTTAATTCCAAAATTGGTTTAACAAACAAGAACGACAAGAAATAAAATACAATACATCCAATAAGTCCATCAAAATAACCGTTATTAACAAAAGCAATTCCTGCTAAACCTGAAACTTCCCACAAACTCGGTAAAACGGTAATTCCGACGGCGATACCAAGTAATGCAAAAATTATATTTACTACGATCTTTCGCATATATGCCTCCTATTTAAAATATTTTGTTCATTGCATCAGATACGGTACTGACACCAACAATTTGAATCTTATTATCTTTAGACCAATCTCCCATATTGTTCTTGGGAATAAAAATACGTTTGAAACCTAATTTTTCTGCCTCATTTACTCGTTGGTCGATTCGATTAACTCGACGAATTTCACCAGTCAAACCAACTTCACCTACAAAACAATCAGTTCCTGGGATACCCATATTCTTATAGCTAGATGCAATTGACATTGCCAAAGCAAGATCAATCGCCGGCTCGTCTAATTTAACGCCACCAGTTGATTTCAAATAAGCATCCTGATTTTGGAGCATCAAATTACCACGCTTTTCCAGAACAGCCATAATCACAGATACTCGATTATGATCCAGTCCTGTCGCGGTTCTTTTAGCATTACCAAAAATTGTAGGAGTGATCAAAGATTGAATCTCAACCAAAATAGGTCGAGTTCCTTCCATTGAAACTACTACTGCAGAACCATTAGCATCCGCTAAACGTTCCTCTAAGAAAATCTCAGATGGATTGGATACTTCCACCAGACCCTTAGTCCGCATTTCAAAAATACCAATTTCATTCGTTGAACCAAAACGGTTCTTAACCGAACGTAAGATTCGATAACTGTGATGCGTGTCCCCTTCAAAGTATAGAACAGTATCCACCATGTGTTCCAATATTTTAGGACCAGCAATGGCGCCACCTTTCGTTACATGTCCGACGACGAAAACAGTAATGTTATCCTGCTTAGCAATATTCATCAATTCAGCCGTAACTTCCCTGATTTGAGAAATACTACCGACGGCAGAAGTTATTTCTGGTTCATCCATGGTTTGCACAGAATCAATGATTAAATAATCTGGATGCATCTCGTTGATAGTCTGGCGGATATAGCTCATATCTGTCTGAGGGTACAAATAGAGATTCTTACCAGAAATTCCTAAACGATCAGCTCGCATCTTGATCTGTGAAGCACTTTCTTCACCGGAAACATATAATACTTTACCACCAGTATTCGCCAATTGTCCCGAAACTTGCGTTAACAAAGTCGATTTACCAATACCAGGGTCACCACCGATTAAGATCAAAGATCCGGGAACGATTCCGCCCCCGAGAACTCGATTCAATTCCGACAGTTCTGTCTTGATACGTGGTTCTTTTTCAAATGAAACATTATCAATACTAACTGGCTTTGACTCTAAGTCACTAACTCGACGACTAGGAGTTGCTTTAGCTTTAACAGATTCAGGTTGATCAACTTCTTCAACCATCTGATTCCAAGCACCACAGTTAGGACAACGTCCTAAATATCTAGGTGAGACGTAGCCACAATTTTGACATACGAATTTTGTTTTAGCTTTTGCCAATAAAATAGTTCCTTTCTTATTATATTCCTGAAGAACCAAATCCTCCATTGCGTTTCTTTAATCCACCCTCATCATCATCTGTTGTTAGATAGTTAATGAAGATACCTTGAGCTAAACGTTCGCCCTTTTTAACTTTGTAATCAACGGGGAAAAAGTTAATTAATTGAACAAACAATTCACCCTCGTTGCTCTCATTATTGTAATAATCAGCATCCACTACTCCAATACCATTAGGAATAGATAGGCCACGTTTTAGTGGATTACTGGAACGACTAGCGATGATTAGGACTTCATCTTCTTGCATATAAGCCTTAATTCCAGTTGGTACTAGTACTGGTTTGATTGACTTTTGAATTTCAGCCAACTTGTCATCATCCATCTTGCCTTTATTTAAAATGAACTTTAATACATTCAAAACACCAAATTTCCAAATTGAAGGAACCACGAAATCTTCGGCACTTTCAATATCATATCCAGCAGCATTTTTAGTTTGACGAACTGGTAAATTAATTCCTTTACCTTCGTATTTTTTCACAATTTCAAATCCACGTTTTTTAGTCAAATCGAAAACTCCTTAAGCATTAGATAACTAAAATAATAGCATTTTAACCCATATAAAACTATTCATTCCACTGACTTTCTTCTTATAATAGAGTAATATTAAAATAAATAATTCAGCAGGAGGTAATTTTATGGAATTGAATCATGAAGATGGACGCTTTTATCTTGAAGACAACGGTAAAACAGTTGGTGAATTAACTTATTCCAAAGTTGAGGATAACGTTATTTCACTTGATCACACTTATGTTGACGAAAATTATCGTGGACAAGGACTTGCTGCTAAACTCCTCAATGCCACAGTTGATTATTCAGATCTTAAGGGATTAAAAATCGTTCCTGTTTGTGAATATGCTAAAGCTGCTTTTGAGAAGAGACCAGAACTCAGATTTATATTAACTGATAATTACCAAAAGCTCTTAAAGGGGGAAAAATAGTGAATCAAGATGAATTAAAGAAAGCAGTCGGTGTTAAGTCAGTAGATTACTTCAAAAGCAATATGGTAGTTGGACTTGGTACTGGTTCCACTGTTTATTACATGATTGAAGAACTTGGACGTAGATATCAAGCTGGTGAAATTAAAAATATTGTTGCGGTAACTACTTCTTCTCGTTCTGAAAAACAAGCTAAAGAACTAGGCATCCCAACCAAAGACTTAAACGCCGTTGATCACATTGACCTTACTATCGATGGTGCTGATCAAATCGATAAAAACGGTCAAGGTATTAAAGGCGGCGGTGGTGCTCACCTACTTGAAAAGATGGTTGCTACCAACTCTGCTCGTAACATCTGGATCGTCGATCAATCTAAGATGGCTGATACTTTAGGCAGTTTCCCACTACCAACCGAAGTAATTCCTTTTGGTTGTGAGAAGACCTTTGCTGACCTTGAAAAAGAAGGTTTGAACCCTCAATACCGTCTTAACGAAGATGGCAGTCGTTTCCTAACACACAATAAAAATTACATCATTGATCTAAAAATTGGTGAGATCAAACATCCTCATTTATTAGCAGATTGGTTGGATCACCAAGTGGGAATAGTTGCACATGGACTATTTCTTGATATAGTTAATACTATTATCGTCGGTTACGAAGATGGACCAAAAGTAATCGATAATATCAGATAAAAAGGAGAATTTTTGTATGACAAACGAAATCACATCATCAGACTTAGATAAATTTCAAACTGCATTTGACAATACACCAGGTTCTTCAGCTATCAAAAACGCTGTTGCTAACAATGGTTTATTCAAATCAAGTGAAACTATTGCCTCTAAAGTAGCAATGGACCCTACTTTCTCAGTTGAATTGGATACAGGTTCAGTTGCTGATCAAAAACAATCAGGACTTTGCTGGGTATTTGCCGCATTGAATACAATGAGACACCCACTTCAAAACAATTTCAAGATCAAGGGCTTTGAATTATCACAAGGATACATGCTTTTCTGGGACAAACTAGAAAAATCAAATTACTTCTTTGAAAATGTTATCAACACAGCTGCCCTTCCAACTGGCGACCGTAAAGTCGACTTCCTTATGACTACACCTCAACAAGATGGTGGTCAATGGGATATGGTCATGGCACTTGTTCAAAAATATGGTGTCGTTCCAAAGAGTGTTATGCCCGATACATTCAGTCGTACAAATTCCTCTGAATTAAACAACGTTCTTAATAAGAAATTACGTAAAGATGCTATCATTCTTCGTGACTTTGTTAACAGCAACAAATCTGACGAAGATATCGAACGTAAGAAGAATGAACTTCTAAGCGAAATTTACAAGATTTTAGTTTACACTGTTGGTGTTCCACCTACTAAGTTTGACTGGGCTTACCGTGATGACGATAAGAATTACCACAAGGAAACTGGTATTACACCTCAAGAATTCTTCAAGAAATATGTTGGCTGGGATCTAGACAGCTACATCTCAACTATCAATGCCCCAACAGCTGACAAGCCTTACAATCATGTTTACACAGTTGAAATGCTTGGTAACGTTGTTGGTGGTCGTCAAGTACGTCACTTGAACCTCGAAATCAATGACTTCAAGAAATTAGCCGTTAAACAACTACAATCAGGTGAAACTGTTTGGTTTGGTAGTGATGTTGGTCAAAGTTCTGATCGTAAGATCGGTATTATGGACACAAACATCTACGACCTTGAAGGTTTACTAGATACTGACCTTAAGATGACAAAAGCAGAACGTCTTGATTACATTGAAAGTATGATGACACATGCCATGGTACTTACAGGTGTTGATTTGGATGAAAATGGCAACCCACTCAAGTGGAAAGTTGAAAACTCATGGGGTGAAAAAGTTGGTAACAAAGGTTACTTTGTTATGAGCGACTCATGGTTCGACGAATTCGTTTACCAATTAGTTATCAACAAGAAGTTCTTGAGCGATGACCTTAAGAATACTTTCGAAACAGAATCAAAAGAACCAAAAGTTCTAGCTCCTTGGGATCCAATGGGTGCTTTGGCTTAATTAAATATGCTAAATATGTCACCTTCCACAACAAGGCTGATTGGTCTGGAACGCGGTGGACACTGATTTGAGCCAATTAAAGTTCGTAATTGTCTCAAATACAGGTCTTATACTAAGCGATAAATCGCTAAGTATAATTTCACGGCTGAGACCAATCGGCCTTGTTGCTCCAGGTTAAATAATATTTCTATATTAATATTACTTTTCTAATTCTTTTGAATTAATAGCGTCTAATTGAAATTCCATGTAATTCCGTGGGACTTTAAATTAGGCGCTATTTTTGTATTCCTAATTATTTGGAGAAACAAATAATTAAGTAGGTGATGACGATATTCCCTAATATATAACAAATACTAAATAACAAAATTCTACGCCAATAAAACAATCAAACCACTATTCAGTCCGGAGCAAAAATTGGGAATGCGTTCAGCTATGAAATCATTGTTATCGGCTTTGCCGATTACAATGAGGCCGACTTCGAAGATCCATTATTTTGCACGAAGTGTAAAATAATTAGCTCCGAATCGTGCCCATAGCGTTCCAACAGCATTCCCAATTTTTGCGGAGGACGACATCCTAAGAAATAAAGCGTTAAAATTGCCTATCTTAAGCCATCTATGCTATTGAATTATTTGTAAGTTTAATATAGAGTGCTCTATAACGAAGTTAATATTTGTGAAGGGGTGTCAGTATGAAAAATAATCAATTTGCGATTCGCCCAACTCAATTCGGCGACCAAATTACAGAACTAAAGGAAATTAATTTTTTAGATAAAGATAATGGTAACGAAAATGAACCTATCAAATTATGGAAAAGCTTTTTAAGTAAGGCTTTTATAGAAGCCAAGACTTCTTCCAATTTTGAAGAAAAGTTACGCACTTATATGGCAACTCCAGATCAAAATTTGAGTGAGTATCTAGATTCTGCCATTAACGTCTCCGTCTCAACGTTTTATAACGTGGCATTACAATTATTAAAATTCAATCCTGACGTTGATTTCTCTTTTGAAGATCCATTGTCAGCAATGGAAAAAATTCAATTGCCAATCGCTGATCATCAAGGTGATAACTTTACGATTGATGAATTGAAATCTGCTTGGTACTGGCTATTAGCCACACACAATAAAGATGGTCAAACTTACTTGGATTCCTTAGCAGCAAAAGGGTATTTTACACAATTTTATGGTAAAGTATCAAATCCTATGCTCTTTAACGGAAAAACGCTTCCTGTATTTGATCCACATAAGTTGATCCGTGAAGTTGTTTACGTTGAATCACCTCAAGACAGCGACCATGATGGCAAACGTGATTTATTAAAAGCTGAAATTTTACGTCCTTACGAAACTGAAAATGGATTGAAGGTCCCTGTTCTTTACACTGCCAGCCCCTACAATCAAGGTACCAACGATGAGACTGGTGAAAAGTTAACTCATAACGTTAATGTACCTTTAAAACATAAAACTCCAAATAACTTAAGTTACGAAGACGTCGAATATCACGAATCAAACACAGACCTGCCAATGGCTCGTAATATTAATGGTGAAACTAAAAAGGCTGAGGAAACTTTTTCTAGAGAGAGTTCATATACTTTAAATGACTACTTCTTAGCCCGGGGATTTGCCGTCATCTACATGGCTGGTATTGGAACTAAGGATTCTGATGGCTTAAGAACCACTGGTGACCCTGACGAAACAATTTCTACTATTTCTATTATTAAGTGGTTAACTGGTGACTTACCTGCCTTTACTAATAGAACCGATAATATTGAAATCAAGGCTTGGTGGTCTAACAAAAAAGTCGCCATGACCGGACGCTCTTATTTAGGAACTTTAGCTACTGCCGCTGCCACAACTGGTGTCAAAGGGTTGAAGACAGTTATCAGTGAAGCTGCTATTTCCAGCTGGTATGACTACTATCGTGATGGTGGTTTAGTTATTGCTCCTGGTGGCTTCCCTGGTGAAGATGCTGATGTCTTAGCTGAAGAAACCTTTAGCCGTCGTTTACAACCTGGCGACTTTAATGAAGTTAAAGATAAATGGAATCAACAGATTCAAGACATTGAAAAAGGACAAGATCGTGATACCGGCGATTACAATACTTTCTGGGATGCTAGAAACTATCATAAGAATTTCAAAAACATCACCGCTGATGTCTTTATGGTTCATGGATTAAACGACTGGAATGTAAAGCCTAGAAATGTCGAACGTTTATGGAATGGTATCAAGCATAACGGCGTTACGCAAAAGATAATTCTTCATCAAGGTCAACATATCTATATCAATGCTTTCCGCTCAATTGATTACAGCGACATTATCAATCTATGGCTTACTAATGAGCTACTTGGTGTCGACAACCAAGCCAAAGGAATCATCCCTAATGTCATTGTGCAAGATAATGTCAAACCTGAAACGTGGACAGCTTACTCTGATTGGTCAAACGCTGAAAATAAGGCCATTAAGTACAACTTATCAAGTGATAAATTAACTACCGATAGTGTGGTTTCTGATTCATCGACTTTCGTGGATCAACTTCCTCAAAAGGATTTTGAAGCTTACCGCGATAACAACGTTACATGGGAACAAAATCTCATTAATAATGATGCCAAATTAGCTAACCATCAGTTAACTTTTAAAACGGCTCCTTTAGATAAGGACTTATTACTAGATGGCAAGATAAACGTCAATCTAAAAGTCTCTTCCAGTGAAGATATTGGTATGTTGAGTTTCCAAATAATTGATTATGGCAAGACAAAACGTCTTCATGTTTCACCTACTCTGCTATCCAAGAATAGCCTAGCTGGGACTTACGACTGGCGTGAAGATGATTTACGTGAGTTTACGCTCGATAAAGAATCCTCCGCTAAGATGATCACAAAGGGCCATATCAATTTACAAAATCGTGAAAATAACTATAAAGTTAATGAATTAAATCCGGATATCTTCTACAATATAAACGTTGAACTACAACCAACTTTCTACAAGTTGCAAGCCGGTCACCAATTAGGTTTGATTATTTATGCGACCGACTTTGGAATGACGGTTCGTGGGAACCAAAATATTAAGTATACAGTTCAATTAGATCAATCCTCATTAGTTATTCCACTTCATGAGGATTAATACCAAAAGTATTAGTTTATTGGAAAACATGGGGAATATAACTAGACCAAAATAAGTGGTTTCATACCCTAATACTTAATGTTACAATTGCCGTTGAACTGTTTATTTTTGGAGATTATTTATATGGAAAAGACACAACTGAATTCATTGAAAAATAACCCCCATTCAAAGATGAGCATTGCTGGATTCTTAATTGCTTTAGGAATCGTTTATGGGGACATTGGTACTTCTCCTCTATATGTTATGCACTCTTTAATGGTTGGGAATGGTGGACTTGCAAAAATGTCCACCAATTTTATCTTAGGAAGTGTTTCCTTAATTTTTTGGACACTAACTTTGGTAACAACAATTAAATATGTTTTGATTGCTTTACGTGCTGATAACAACGGTGAAGGTGGTATCTTCGCTCTTTACACGTTGGTCAGAAAACGAGCTAAATGGTTGATCATTCCAGCTATGATTGGTGGGGCAACCTTCTTAGCTGATGGTATGATGACACCAGCTGTTACCGTTACGGCTGCTATTGAAGGTCTTAAGGGTATTAAGATCAACAATGCTGTGCTTATCAGTACTCAAAACCAAGTAATTATCGTAACGCTGATTATTTTGTCCACCCTCTTCTTTATCCAAAGATTTGGTACACAGATGATTGGTCGGGCTTTTGGTCCGATAATGTTGGTTTGGTTCTCATTCTTAGGTTTGATCGGTATTCTGAATATTTCTTCAGACTGGACTATCATTAGAGCCTTGAACCCTTACTACGCAATCGAATTATTACGGAGTCCTGTTAATATCCGTGGTATTTTCATTTTAGGTAGTATCTTCTTGGCTACAACTGGTGCTGAAGCACTATATTCAGATATGGGACATGTTGGTCGTCCTAACATTTATACAAGTTGGCCTTTTGTTAAAATTTGCCTATTGCTGAGTTACTTAGGTCAAGCTGCTTGGATCATTAATGTTAGAGACAATCACACTCTACAACAAATGGGTTCAGCCATGAATCCGTTCTACCAATCCATTCCTGATAACTTTAGACTTTTCGGAATTTTCCTATCTGCTATGGCTGCTATCATTGCTTCCCAAGCTTTGATTTCTGGTTCATATACTCTAATTTCCGAAGCTACAAAGCTAAGAATGTTCCCAAGACTAAAAACTTATTATCCAACTAATTTCAAAGGACAGTTATATATTCCAACTGTTAACTCAATTATTTGGGTCGTTTGTTTGTTCATTGTCTTCTATTTCAAGACTTCAGAAAATATGTCTAATGCCTATGGTCTAGAAATCACTATTACCATGTTAATGACGACGATTTTGCTACATCAATGGCTCCTGATGAAACGGGTCAACAGGTTATTCACAACCGTTATTATCAGTCTCTTCTTTGTTATTGAAAGTATCTTCTTCGTAACTAATAGTAGTAAATTTATCCATGGTGCTTATATCACTATGTTCATTGCCGCTATCTTGATTGCTGTAATGTTCATTTGGAGATATGGTGAGCGTCTCAAGGATGACAACACTTATCGTAGTCACTTTGCTTCTCTACTAGCCTTCAAGCACCAATTAAATGATTTAAGAAAAGATCCAAGTTATCCACTTTACACAACTAACTTAGTTTATTTAACTAAAGTACATGATGGGTATCGTATTAAGAAAAATATTCTATATTCTATTTTAGATAAGCGTCCTAAACGTGCTCAGGTTTATTGGTTCGTTACTGTTAACGTTACTGATGAGCCTTATACAGCCGCCTACAGCGTTGAAACATTTGATACTGACTACATGGTCAGCGTTCAACTATATCTAGGATTTAGAGTTGATCAAAAGGTTAATGTTTATCTTCGTCAGGTTGTTAACGATATGATGTCAAATGGCGAAATTAAAGCACAACCTCAAAAATACACAACCATCCCTGATCGAGATGTTGGTGACTTCTCATTTGTTATTATCAAAGAGGTCCTTTCACCTGATACTAAGATCAGTAATGTTAAGAAGAGTATTATTCACTTACGTCTCCTCTTACAAAAATTCATTTCACCAGCCAACTGGTTCGGTCTCTCATACAGTGATGTTATTGAAGAACGTGTTCCATTGGTACTCGGAAAAGTTTCACTCAATCGTCTACGTCTAGTTAGAAAAGATCGTTCAGCCTTGAAAGATATCAAGATTGACGAAGAAATTGATGACGATGACGAGGATGAATAGATAGCAAAAGGGTTCGATACAATCAAGTATCGAACCCTTTTTTAGTCGTTCTTAGTGGCTCTGCCACTTGTTTCGCATGTGTTCTTCGATCACATGCATAAGTCGTTCTAAGTGGCTCCGCCACTAAGAACGACTAAAAAAAATAGGCCTCAGAGATCAAACTGGTCTTTGAAGTCTATTTTCAGTTAGGGTAAAACAATATCTATGTTGCTGGACTGCACCTCACGGAGATGTACAGACACACAAAACACATCTCTTATTAAACGCCTAATCTATAAAGTAACTAACCGCTTTATAGTGGCTTATCACTTTATGGTTCGTATTATAGAGAGTCTTTTATTAGAAAACAATTTAGAACTACTCAAATATATATCCATTGCGTATATCGTTTTCGGACAAAAACAAAGGCAGATGATCAACTTTCAATCATCTGCCTTTGTTAGGATAAATCAATAACCTGTCTTTCGGACTACACCTCGACGAAGATATTAACTACTAAAACATATCTTTTCATTTGGTAGAGGGACTGTCTGAACATTCAGATAATCCTTCTTCTTTATTTATGGTGCACATTATATAACCCTTATTTTCGAAAAACAATTTAAATTCATCAATATTTATATCTATTCTGTATATCTTTTTGAATGCAAAATCAAAGGCAGATGATCAATTTACGATCATCTGCCTTTGTTAGGATATATCAATAACCTGCCTACCGGACTACACCTCGACGAAGATATTAGTAACTGAAACATATCTTTTCATTTGGTAGAAGAGCTATCTGAATATTCAGATAATTCTTCTTCTTTATTTTTATGGTGCCTATTATATATCGATTTTTTTAAACTACAATCAAAAAGTCGCCATATAGATATTCATTTTGTCCATGATTTCATTTGAAAATTAGCAACTTTTAAGTCTTGATTTATACGTCTCGTAATAATCAAGACTTATAAAGATATCCTCTTACAAATTC
Organism: Companilactobacillus sp. HBUAS56275; assembly: GCF_036913655.1. NCBI lineage: Bacteria > Bacillati > Bacillota > Bacilli > Lactobacillales > Lactobacillaceae > Companilactobacillus > Companilactobacillus sp. HBUAS56275. The sequence continues at coordinate 42,173 of NZ_JAYKKK010000006.1, read as the reverse complement.
TATTTATAATCGCAGGTAATCAAGACCAAAAGAATAATTCTAAATGAAAAATTCTAAGTCTTGTAATGATTACAAGTTTAAAAATAATTAACAAAGGGATGATTATTATGTTTAGTTACATTGAAATTATCGGCAATGACCTTCAACATCCTTTTATGGGTTTCGTCGATTACGAATTCAAACATAATGTATTTTCAATGACCCTTGTACGAGGAATGAGAAGACTCTCTCATATTATTATTCCTCTATCAGAAGTTACTGATATTAAAGTTGAAAGAATTTATGGTGCCGATCGCATCAGTTTTACTTACGATTCCAAAGAATATGTTTTTATTAACACCGGTTTCGGTGAAAACGACTATTTAATCGATCACGTTACTAAAGCGACTCACAGTAAAAGCTAATTTTTAAAATCACTGAGAATTCATTTCCCAGTGATTTTTTGTTATGCAAAGATTAACTTAGCAAATGATTGATCCCATATGCAACGCCATTGTCGTCATTACTCTTAGTTATATATTTACCATACTGTTTAATTTCATCTGGAGCATTGTCCATCACAATAGGCCAGCCAACATTCGTCAACATTGGTAAATCATTATGTCCATCGCCAAAGGCCACCATATCCTCTTTAGCAAGCTTTTCTAGCTTCTGGATGTATTTAATGCCCTTAGATTTCTGTGCCAAATTACTGGTTATTTCTAAGTAATTATCTCCAGAACGTTTGATACTGACATCCGGGATGTGCAAACGTAACAATGCCGTATTTAACTTATTCATCAATTCTAAATCAAAAGTTATCATCATGATTTTATATAGTTTGGTATCCGACAACTTATCAAAGTCAGTTACAGTTGCTTTCTGACCGGTCAACTTCGATTCGTATTCGATACCACTATCTATTTTTTCAGCATACCATTCATTTAAACCATAACAACTACAACTGACAGCTGAAAAGTTATTTTGGATTACTTTCATTAATTGCCAGAAACTAGACATATTAAGTGGATTATCATTCAATACTTTGAAACCATTATCTGTCTTCTGATAAATTAAGCCGCCATTAAATCCAATTTGAGGCTCCGTTAAGCCTAATTTAGTAATCGCAGCTTCCATTTCCATTGGTGCTCGTGCTGAAACTAAAGTGAATGGTATCCCACTATCTTTTACAGCGTTGGCGTTTGTATCGCTAACGTTGCCCTGACTATCCAATAACGTTCCATCCATATCTGAAAAAATATGTTTGATCATTTTACTTTCCCCCAAAAATAATAGGCACAACAACTCAATAGAGTCATTGTACCTATTTAATATTCTCTTATGCAAATGATGTTGCGACACTTCCGATAACAATTAATAAAATTCCTAGAACTGTAAATTTCATCTCACGACTACTCTTTTGTTCACGAAGAATAAAGATTCCACCGAAGGTACTGATTACAACATTCAATTGTGTCCAGATAAAGGCTGAAGTATTACCATTTGCTTTAGCTGAGAAGATATAAGCAAAAGCGGCAATTCCCCAAGCAATTCCGGCAAAAATATTTAAATACTGTTCTTTTTGTTTAAAGGATCTTACATCTGTAAATAATGCATAGATTATGGCACCTACTAAGATTCCTAGCATTTCTGGTAAGAAAATAGCTGTACCACTTTGATCTCTAACGATTGGCATATTAGGAAATGAAGAATAGATCCAAAAACCTACGGTTGTACACAATAAGAAGATGGCATCTTTTATTTCCAATTTATTTCCTTCAGCACTGTCGTTTACTGAAGTTAACAAGGCTCCACCAACCACGATCATCAAAGCAATAATTCCAATTATTTTGGACTGCGTTCCTGCCCAGTCACCAAAGATCAACATCCCAATAATAGAATTACCCACTAATTGAAAAACAGTTGACAATGGTACTGTTCCTGAAACTCCAATACGCTTGAATGAAATGAATTGACCTATCTGCCCAATAGTCCACAGAGCTCCACAGAGAACTGAGAACCAAAAAGCAGTGGTATTAACAGTTGGCTGTGTTATCAAGTAAGCAACAAACCCGACGATTGTTGCACCGGCACCAATTCCAAACATCTGGTTAGCAGGAGAACCACCAATTTTACCGGTGATGATTGGCATAAAGCCCCAACCGAACGCTGGTATTAGCGCAATTAAAATATTCATAAAAACTCCCTCTAATTCGCAAAAATATTAGTAATAATCTTTTTTAAAGTGATAAATTTTTTGTATATAAGGAACATTCTCGGTTTCTAATGATACACAACCTAAAACTTGATTCGAGCATTACTACTTTTTTATCCAATTTGTCTACTTGGCATAAAACCAAATAAATATCTAGACCATTTAAATAGTGTACCTCATAATCAAAAAAAAGAAAGCATTTTCTTAAAAAAAATTCTAACCCCATTTCCACCAATATTTGCTAAAAATATCACATACCATGGTGATATTTAACGTCCTTTTTCTTAAATTTTTAGAAAAAATAATAGCATCTATTTATTAAGAATCCTCCATTCTATAGACTATGGAAACCTTAATAATAGATGCTATTTTGAATTTTTAATTAAGTGAAATATATAATAAGGAGATTCTTATTTAAGTTTGATTGCATTGGGAATATATTTAAACTCCCGTCCTCCACAAAAATTAGGAATGCTACTCTTCCTTGAACCCAAACTCGTAGTCCTTATACAATCATATAAAACTACGAACTCTATTCAAACACCGCAATTTTAAATAATATTATTTCTTTTTGCGATTAGAACTTACAATGTTCAACTTGTCATCGAATTCATAAATCAATGGCGTTCCATTTGCTACCTCAACACCATCAATATCTTGATCACTAATACCCTCAATATACTTAATCAAAGCTCGTATGGTACTTCCATGAGCTACGATCAATTGATCTTTGCCATCTAACAATTTAGGTGCAACTTGATCAACATAGTAAGGAACTATTCTGCAATAAGCATCATAAAGACTCTCTGCTAACGGCATTATACGTGCTTCGTAATATTTATACGGTCCAATGTTAGGATCAGCATGATCGAGTTTTGGTGGAATTGCATAGAAACTTCTTCTCCACAAACGAACTTGCTCAACACCAAATTCTTTTCTCGTCGCATCTTTATTTTGACCACGTAGAGCCCCATAGTGACGTTCATTTAAGCGCCAACTTTTTGTGATTGGCACATAGTTAAGATTTAAGTCATCTTGGATAATATAGGCGGTAAGGATTGCTCGCTTTAAAACTGATGTATGAACGTGTTCAAATTCAAATCCTTGTAGTTTTTTAGCAGCTACATGTGCCTGAACGATTCCTTCTTGTGTCAAACCCACGTTATTCCAACCAGTATATTGATTCAAAGCGTTAGCCGTGCTTTCACCGTGTCTTACCATAACAAGTTTTACCATATTATGACATTCCAACTTTCATTATAGAATTACCTTTTAATCTTAGCACAAAACGTTATTCTTATTAATCTATCAACGAATTATCTATCCCACGATTACATTCGGCTTGCAATGTAACATGGGTAATATTGAATTGATCTTTCATCATTTTATCGACGATATCATAAAGTTTATCTAAGTCTTTCATATTACAATTCTTATTAACATTAATATGAGCATCTAGCATAATATGATTTTCATCAATCATCCACAAATGCATATGATGAACCCTGACGATTTCAGGAACAGTCAGAATAGCCTTTTGAACGGCGTCTAAATCAATTTTAGGACTAGCTTCCATAAGAATATTAACCGTCTCCGAAACAACACTGTAGGCCTCTTTTAATAGCCAAATGGCAATAACTATTGTTATAACTGGATCTACCCAATTCCAATTGAAAAGAATAACGAATATGGACGCTATAAAAACACCTACTGATGAAAGTGTATCTGATAGCATGTGTAAGAATGTTGCCTTGATATTCAGATTATGCTTTGATCCAGAAAACAAAACTAACATTGAAATCATATTAGCTAATAAACCAATCACTGAAACGATCATCATCAAACGGCCATTGATCTCTTGTGGTTGAGAAAGTCGTCTAAACGATTCAAAAACCATCATGATGGTAATAACTACTAAAACAATTGAATTGACAAAGGCTGCTAAGATCTCGGCTCGCTTATAACCAAAAGTTTTCTGCGTATCATTTTTCTTACGACCAATCACATTGGCAACAAAGGAAATAATAATGGATAAAGAATCTTCCAAATTATGAAATGCATCGGAAATAAGTCCTAAACTACCTGAAAAGAATCCACCAATGAATTCTGTAATTGTGATTATGATATTTAGTGCGGTGACATAAAAGAAACGTCTGCCTGTTACTTTTCCATGTTCCATATTGTTGCCTCCCGCCCCTATCATAACAATGTTTATGCAAAATATAAAAAATAGTGCTATATACAAAACGAAGCCAACTCTAATTCAGAATTGGCTTCGTTGATTATTTATTTTAGTATCCTTTACTTAGCTGTTAACTTAGCAACAACTTTAATGGGATGAGCGATATCGATAATATCAGAGAATCTATTTGTAATATAGTCTCTCATACCGTCACGTGCTTCTTTTTTAGAAACATTATGACAAACACGCTTTTCCGCAATTTCTTGTCCCTCTTTACTCAAGAAATTACAAGTAACTTCATAATCGCCATGATTACTGAATAGCATCATCATTGCGACCCCCTTCTATAAAAATTAACATCTCATTAACATCGACCAGATATTTATACCACTTTTCAATAGTCGGTTCAACACTTTAATTTAAAATTTCTTTTTTAAGAAAGTAATAGCATTTTTTAGTAAATTAATTCATAGTTACTAATTATGATATTATGGTCATAACTAATAATTATCTATCCATTCGTCGGGGAGAATCATCATGAACAGCCATAATAATAATTCAAATAGAAATCTGACACGGGAGTCACTTCGTCGTAAACGCACGCCCTTTTACAAAAGAAAGCCTTTTATTATTTCTTTAATTTTAGTTATTATTTTAATAATTGGTCTACTTATCTTCTGGAAGTCTAGTTCAAACAATGACAAGACTCACTCCACACAACCTTCTCATAAAATAGAAAAGGTTAAGCCTAAAAAAGAAACCAAGAAAAAGACTTCTAAGAAAACAACCACTAAAAAGCCTAAAAAACAAAAAGCTGCAAATGAAATCACAGCAAAACAGCAAGAAAATGACAATAAGCAAAATAATAACGAACAGAAAAAAACTACTAATCAGATAAAAAATGCCGGGACATATAATGATTTAACTTACGACACAGATTGGTATACCTTCAAAATTTCTAATGACGTTAAATTGATCAAAGATAGCAACGGCGACGCGGCTTTGCTCGTTAAATACAACTATACTAACAAGACTCAAAGCAACGAAATTCCACAGAGAGTTCAAAATACCGCCATTATGTTGAAACAGGACAATCAACAATTAACAGCCACAACTGCTAAGGGTGATTACGCTACGATAGTTAATTCAAGTAATAATGGGCTTGTCCAGTCTGGTAAGAACTTCGATGGAGCCTTATTGGTTAAAGTAAATAACACTGACTCAGACGTCACCATGTACTTTAAGAACATTCAAACTAATGGTTGGCTAGATACTACACAACCACTTAAATTGAAATAGAAAAAGAGCTAGCTTAGGCTGGCTCTTTTTCTATCTTAAAATCTTTTAACTGTGCATATGCGATAAAAAATGTGATTAAAAACAAAACGGCGATGACATATAACGACGACATGGAAAACTGCATTTTAGCAGCTTCAGCCATTAATTTATTAGAAAACATCGGGAACATATCACGTAAAGCGTGTAATAGAATAACAATTGAGAGATTCTTTGTTTTTACGTAGATTGTACCAAACAACAAACCTATCGCTGCCGCAAAAATCACTTGGCCTGATACATAACCGATCGGCAGTGACTTTAGATTCATCGTATGGATCAAACCAAACATAATACTAGAACCAATAACCGCTCCTAAAACGTTATTGTGGAATAACTTTAAAAATAGGCTGATCAAAATACCTCTAAAAATATATTCTTCCGCCAAACCAACTAGCAGGCATAGGACAATAACTTTCAATTTGATAGCCATGTCCGGTACCGCCAATGTTGCTGAATCCAAGACCGCAATCAGAATAATTGCAGGCATCGCTGTATATAGCTGTGCCGACCAATTCTTAGTATTGAACCAATTAATTTTTTGTTGAAAAAAGAATCTATTTAGTAGAAACGCTATTACAAATACCAAAAGATCACTCAACATTTGCCAATAACTGTTAACAGAATGGCCTCGAATGACTAATGCCAGTAAAAACATGACGATAGGAAAAATCAAACTGGCTATGATAATCTTTACAAGATTACTTTTTATAAATTTCATTTTTTCTCCTTTAAAGTTATTCTTTATTAATTATATAGAAAAAGTACTTGACATGAAACGCGTTCGATAAACTATTCTTTAGACGTTGAGATACGAGTTACGCAAAACCTCATTTTGTTAAAAGCTCACCCTTTACGTATTTCACGACAAGCCAAAAATATTTATTTGTAAAAAAACTCATCCGTCAGCAGGATGAGTTTTTCAGTATCGAGACTATTTGATTAATTTTTTTATCGGTAACAGTGTCTCCCTTGTAGTCCCAAGAAAAATTTAAGACCAACTGTCCTTGATCCGTGTTAACCACCAGCAAACGTTCCTTACGACTCAAGGGATGATTAATTGGACCACCTGTTATATTTTGAGTATTCATTATATCTTTACCATCAGAAACGGCAAAAGACCTAATTTGCGATAATGGTAAATACTTGTATTGTTGTACAAACGGCAAATAAATTAATTTTATCCGTTTATTCCAAGTTCCATCATCAACATAATATATTCCTTTAGTATTGATTTTCCAGCCATTGTAGAAATGTTTCAATGACCGTGGGTAAATCACCATACTATCAATTAAAAACGCAACTATGCCGCATAAAGTCGACATCAACGGTTTATTGGGGAAGATCGAAATAACCACTACTCCCACTGCGACACCAAGAAAAATACTGCCTAACAGTGGTTCGAAACTGATTTTTCTAGCGAAACTAAATTCGTTTTCCATATCAATCACCTTGACTGTTTATGACTATGTCTAAGATAGAACTAATTGATCAAATAATCCAAATATAAGTTTTGAAAATGGACACTTTGTAGGGATCAATAATCAACTGAGGTGAACTAAGTATGCCGTCGTCCGCAAAAAATCTGTGGGCCCACAGATTTTTTACTACCTACTGTATTTCTGATTCTATTATTATTTAAAACTACTGTGTTTAGGTAGTCCTCAATTTTATATACTGAAATAAAGTTTATGAGACCTAACCTTGAAAAACATTTAATATATAGGTATCTTTCATCAAATACTAAATTTACTATTTAATACTCCAGAAATATATAAATAGAATCGGACACCAGTCCGGAGCAAGAATTGGGAATGCGTTCAGCTATGAGATCATTGTTACCGGCTCTGCCGGTTACAATGAGGCCGACTTTGGAAATCCATTATTTTGCACGAAGTGTAAAATAATTAGTTTCAAATCGTGCCCATAGCGTTCCAACAGCATTCCCAATTCTTGTGGAGGACGGCAATTTCCCACTATTCAACATAGAACCATGGTTATCAATCAAAACAACACTCAAAACAAAAAATAGCTCAGTCAAAAAATTGACTAAGCTACAGAATTACTTCTTGGGATTTCTCTTAAAAGCTCTACGGACAACCTGAAAGAAGGTCAACGACTTAACAATATGCTCAGGCTTAATATAAACCCTAATAGCACGTAATACTCGCTTAGGGTCTCTAGAAGAAAAAGTAAACATACCATTTTTCTTTGTTTCAATAGCATAACGTGGAATCCACTTACCACCAAACATTACCGAAACAACGACTTGTTTGACTTCTGTCCAAGGGATTTGAATATAGTTTGAAACATCACGGTCATCGTAAAATTCAAATCCTTTATCCCCGACCATGATTTTTCCATAATCGGTCAACCCTAAATGAGAAGTTCCCTCAACAACTAAATCTGATTTTGTATTTAATGATTGGACCATCTGACCGCTCCTTTGTTTTGTTAAAAGTATTATACGGCGGATTCCTTTTATTATCAAAAGTACCGCTACCTTTGTCTAACGAAAATGAGACATCAACTCAAAAACGAATTGATGTCTCATTTTTAATTAGTAAAGCTTTTTGAAAGTTTCGAATTATTACATAACATGTAGAACGTGTAGAAGAACACCTACAACGAACAAGCCAAGAATGATAACAATTGGAGATACTTTCTTCTTTAGTAACCACATGCAGAACAATGTTAGTAGCAAAGCTGCTAAACCAGGGATCAATTGATCCAAGTTATCTTGCAATGTTGTTACTTTATGGGCAGTCAATGATAGACCGTCTTTTTGTTGAATCAAGGCTTCCTTGATTCCTTGTGCACCTGAAGGGATCTTTGACCAATCAATGTATGCACCTTTAGCTAACTTAACAGTTGAAACTGTTGGTGTGAACTTAACAACAACCCAACGGTTAATCAAAGCACCTAGGATAAACATACCTAGAATTGAAGCACCTTTAGTAATGTCTTGTAGAACACCACCAGAAACATCATCTGTAATCTTTGAACCGGCCTTGTAGCCAAGTTCTTGTGTATACCACATGAAGGCCATACGAATAGCATTCCATGCAACGAAGTAGATAATTGGTCCAAGGATATTACCAGTCATAGCCAATGAAGCAGCCAAAGCACCGATAATAGGCTTAACAGTGAACCAGAACACAGGATCACCAATACCAGCCAAAGGACCCATCATACCAACTTTAACACCTTGGATTGTAACATCATCGATAGGAGCACCACTGGCACGTTCCTCTTCCAAGGCCATTGTTACACCAAGAATAGGTGAAGCTAAGTATGGGTGACAATTGAAGAATTCCATGTGACGTTTCAAAGCAGCGGCACGGTCTTCTTTTGTCTTATATAATTTTTTCAAAACTGGAATTAATGAATAAGTCCAGCCACCATTTTGCATACGTTCGTAGTTCCATGAACCTTGTAGGAATGTTGAACGCCACCAAACGGAGATTCTATCTCTTTTAGAAATTTTAACTTGATCTGCCATTTTTATGTGTTCTCCCCTCTTAATAGTTATCTATTATGTCGCCGACTGGATCACCGGTGTTAGAGTTTCCTCCACCATCGTTTGAACCGCCATTGCCACCTGATTTAGATAATTTCAAGTAGATGAGCGCCATAGAAATACCGATAGTACCAAGACCAATAAGTGTTAGATCTGTAACTGTAGCAAGTACGAAACCAATAGCGAAGAATGGCCATACTTCACGACTAGCCATCATGTTGATAACCATTGCGTAACCAACGGCAACAACCATACCACCACCGATTGACAAACCATCTGTCAACCATGTAGGCATAGCATCTAGTAATGATCTAACGGGACCAGCACCAATTGCAAGAATCAATGCAGCAGGAATAGCGATACGTAGACCTTGCATACAAATAGCAACATATTGCCAGAAATCAATTTTAGCAAAACTACCTTCTTCAGCAGCCTTATCCATAATATGAACAATACCAGTTGCTAATGTACGACATAGAATTGTTAGAAGTAGTCCGGCAACAGCCAAAGGAACAGCAATAGCAATAGCTGAACCAACACCCTTTTGTCCTTTACCACCAAGAACAAGAATAATAGCTGAAGCGACAGCTGCCAAAGCAGCATCAGGTGCTACGGCAGCACCGATATTAGCCCAACCTAAGGCGATCATTTGTAATGAACCACCAAGGATAAGACAAGGTAACAATTGACCTGTAACTAAGCCGATTAAAGTACATGCGATAACTGGTTGGTGAAAATGGAATTCATCCAAAATACCTTCCATACCAGCTAGGAATGATACCAAAACGACAAGAATAATCTGAATAGCATTTAATTGCATGATTATTAATCCTCCGTTTTATTTCTTATAAAAGTTAAATCCCTATTTATTTTTATCCAATTCTGCTTGGGCTTTCTTCATAATATTATCAAGATTGTCCTCAGAATCTGTTGGAACCTTACGAACATCAAACTTGATGCCTTGTGATTCCAATTTCTTAAATGTATCAATATCATTTTGATCGAAAGCCAAAACCTTATTAGGTTGAACTTTACCAACTGAGTGAGCCATTGAACCAACATTGATTGTTTTCAATGGAACTCCACCATCGACAGCCTTTTCAACATCTTGTGGTGTTTCGAACAATAGTAATGCACGTTCGCCACCAAAATGTTTATCATCTTTGGCAATTTTGATCATTTGCTTGATTGGGATAACGTGAGCATGAACACCAACTGGTGCAGCTTGCATAATCAATTGTTTACGCAAGTCATCCTTTGCAACGTTATCTGAAACGACAATAATACGTGTTGGTGATACTGACTTAGACCATGCAGTAGCAACTTGACCATGCAATAGACGTGAATCAATACGAGCCAAAACATATTTCATTGAACCAGGTTTACCACCTGAAACGCTTTGTTGTGGAGCAGCTTTAGGAGCAGCTTCCTTAGGTTGTAATGATTCTGGACGAACCTTTACACCATCTTTTGCTGTTTCAATGATATGAGCAGCAATTTCATGTGCAGAATTCATTGACATACGTGAAGCATAAGCTTCGATCAACATAGGCAAGTTAAGACCAGCAACGATAGCCCACTTATCCTTATGTGCTTCGAACAAACCATTTACTTGGTTGAATGGTGTTCCACCCCAAAGGTCAACTAAGAACAAAACTTGCTCTTGATCTTCCAATTTGGAAACAGCATCTTCCAATTTTGCCTTAAGGTCATCAGGCCCCATGCTTGGTTGCAATGTAACGGATTGAACATCTTTTTGTTCACCGAAAATCATTGATCCAGACATCTTAATGCCGTCGGCAAAGTCACCATGGCTTGCAATAATAATTCCAACCATGTTTCTTCCTCCTTATGTTTTATATAATTAAAACGCTTACTTCAACCACCCAATGCGGTCGCCTAAAAAAATAGAATAATATCCTAATAAACCGTTTTAATCTAGCCCACCCTTCATGTGAACCCTTACATAATATCATTTTTTCAGAAAAAAAAACAGTCCTTTTAAAAAAAAGTCTAGACCACATCCAAAATAAATTATCTTTGTGATTTTTAGAGATTTTCCATCGTCCTTTTGGCATATTAATTAGAGCTAATTTAACAAGCTTTCTGATTTTTTATACTTAAAATAAAAATTTTATTTCTGTTCTTTTTGTCCATTTTTGTGGCTGCTTGTGATATTTGAAAGCCGTATTTCATTTTCAAATACTTTCAGTTTTATCGTCCTCTGATACCGAAAGCATGGTAATCTCGTTATTTTCTTTTATATAAATACATTTTTGATAAATGAATTTTCACTTGTTACTTTTGTGTGACATGCTACATCACTGTTAATTTTTAAAATTTTACTATGTAATTTTTTAAGTAAAACAAATCTCATTTGCTGAAATGGTCTGTACCAATGTCTCTTGAATATTTAATTTTTAATATAGAATAAAGAACTTTTTAAAACCAAACAAAAGCAATAAAAAGCGTGATTTTTTTAAATTAATAGGATAATTCACATTTTTGAAACTTCTTTTTGATTATATAGACTCCCCCAACTTGCCATTGACTTAATAACTGGTTCTAAAGTCCTGCCAAACTCCGTCAATTGATAATCTGTTCGCAATGGTTTCAACTGATAAACAGTTTTCTTAATTATTCCATCTTGTTCTAAATCTTTTAACTGTAAGGCAAGCATTCTCCTGGAACAGTCTTTTAGTTCATGTTGTAACTGTCCAAAATGACAAATTTCATTCTGAAACAGATGATAAAGGATCACACTTTTCCATTTGCCAGATATTATTTGCAACGTACTTTCTACTGGACAACCTGCATTGCAATCATAAATATGTCGTTTCATACCCTCACTCCAATCAATCCACACATAAATTACCGTTTTTTAAAATTTGAAGCAACAACATATGACTAGTAACAAAAATTTCACGATTGTTAACTTTCTTCATGCGATTAATACTAAATATCGAGGAGGATTTATTATGAAAGCTATCGGATTTACAGAACATCTACCTATTCAAGATAAGGACAGTTTGATCGAATTTTCGCAGCCTATTCCTGAGGTTAAAGGACACGATCTATTAGTAAAAATATCGGCAGTATCGGTCAATCCGGTTGATGTTGGTGTCAGGAAAAGTGGCTATCGAAAACTTAGTCACCCTAAAGTAATTGGTTGGGATGCTGTTGGAGTGGTCATTGACACTGATAAGGAAGTTACTCTCTTCCATAACGGTGAAAAAGTATTTTATGCTGGCTCCTTTATCAGACCTGGCAGCAATAGTGAATACCAATTGGTTGATGAAAGAATCGTCGGCCACGCTCCCAAAAATTTATCAGACGCTGAAATTGCTGCTATGCCGTTAACATCATTAACCGCTTGGGAGGCACTTTTTGAACAATTAGAAATTTCTCCATATAATAAGGAAACAAACTATCAAAAAACAATCCTGATTATTAACGGAGCTGGCGGTGTTGGTTCAATTGCTACCCAACTAGCACACTGGTCGGGTTTAAAAGTAATCGCCACTGCATCCCGTACTGAAACCATTTCCTGGGTGCGACAAAATGGTGCAGATTTGACTGTTAACCACCGTAAAAATTTGATTACTGAAGTCCACAAATTAGGATTCAAATATGTTGATTACATTTTAGAATTGAATGATCTTGATGGACACTGGGAAGAAATGGCTCAACTCATCAAGCCAAATGGTCGGATAACTTCAATTACTGAGAATCGCCGTCCAATTGATCTCAAGAAATTAACTAAAAAGAAAGCTAGCTTCTCGTGGGAATGGATGTATTCCAAATCCTATTACCAAACACCTGATATGATCACACAACATGAAATTCTTGAGAATATTGCCCAATTACTTGATAACAAGACCATTCACAGTACTTTGACCAAAACTTTGTCCCCTATCAACGTTGATAACTTGAAGAAGGCTCACCAATTAGTAGAAACGAATCATATGATTGGCAAGATCGTTATTAGTAATTAAAAAATCCAGCCGAACCTGCATTCATTTACTTATAGAAACGTTTACTTCAATTACTTGTGGATTTTTTCACAACTCTTCAAGTATAATGATAGTTACAGAAATCACAAAGGAGTGAACTTGATGAAAATTATCATCGCAGGTGCGGGTGCCATGGGTAGCCGCTTTGGAATTATGCTTCATAGAGGGGGCAACGACGTAACCCTAGTTGATGGTTGGCCAGCACACGTTGAGGCTATCCGTCAAAACGGTTTAAAGGCTAACTTTAATGGTGAGGATATTACAGAACAAATCCCTGTAATGCTTCAATCAGAAGTCAAAAGTGACACTAAAGCCGACTTGATTATTTTATTCACTAAGTCAATGCAACTTGCTCAAATGTTGCAAGATGTTAAGCCGCTTATTGCTGAGAATACAAAGATTCTTTGCCTTTTAAATGGTATTGGGCACGAAGATACTATCGAAAAATATATTCCAATGGAAAATATCTTTATCGGTAATACTATGTGGACTGCCGGTCTAGTTGGACCTGGTGAGGTTAAACTATTTGGTAATGGTTCTGTCGAACTACAAAACTTAGGCCAAGATCAAGAAGATGCCGCTAAGGACTTAGCTAAAGTTCTTTCAGAATCTGGTTTAAACGCTAAATATTCAGACAATATTCACTATTCAATTTATCGTAAAGCTTGTGTCAACGGAACTATGAACTGTCTTTGCTCAATTCTTGACGTCAACATGGCTGAATTTGGAGCTACTAAGCCTGCCCATGACATCGTCGTCACAGTAGTAAATGAATTTGCTGCTGTTGCTAAACACGAAGGCGTTGACCTAGATGTTGATGAAGTCGTTGCCCATGTAGAATCTTGCTTTGATCCTGAAACAATCGGTAAACATTATCCATCAATGTATCAAGATTTGATCAACAATCATCGCTTAACAGAAATCGACTACATCAATGGAGCCGTTTCTCGTAAAGGTAAGAAATATCAAATTCCTACTCCATATTGTGATTTGTTAACACAACTAATTCACTGTAAAGAAGATATTCTTGGTGCTAAATAGTTAAATCACAGGAGGATTATTATGAAACAAAAACTAACAGCCAAAGTTTTTCTAAACAAAGTACTATCAGGAACCGCAACCGGTATTATTATCGGATTGATTCCCAATGCCGTTTTAGCTGCTATCTTAAAACTGTTCGGTAACAATCCTTTTGCACTTGCCATCGGTCAAATGGCAATTATCTTTCAACTTGCAACACCACTATTAATTGGAGCCCTAATTGCCCTTCAATTTGAATTCAAACCAATGCCTATGATGGTTGTTGGTGGAGCTGCTTTCGTTGGTTCCGGCGTTATTAAATTTAATGCCAAAGCTCAAGCCTACATCGGAGCTGGTACTGGTGACATCATCAATACCATGCTAACAGCCGCTATTGCTGTCGGATTGATTTTATTGATCGGTGAAAAATTTGGTTCCGTTGCTATCGTCTTAACCCCAATTGTTGTTGGTGTCGGCGCTGGTTTAATCGGATTTTATCTCTATCCATACGTCACTGACATTACTAAGGCTATCGGTGATGGAATCAATTCATTCACTAATTTACAACCTATCTTGATGTGTATCCTAATTAGTTGTGCCTTCGCTACCATCATTATTTCGCCAATTTCTACCGTTGCTATCGGTATGGCGATTCAATTAAATGGTATATCTGCTGGTGCTGCTGCTATGGGTGTCGCCGCTACAACCATCGTTTTAGTTGTCAACTCATGGAAGATCAACAAACCAGGTGTAACAATTGCAATTGCCCTAGGAGCTATGAAAATGATGATGCCAAATCTATTCAGAAAGCCTATCATCCTTATTCCTTGTTTGATAACTGCTGCCATCTCCGCTATCCCTGTTGCTTTGTTCTCCATTTCGGGAACACCAGCTTCAGCCGGATTCGGTTTAGTTGGTCTAGTTGGTCCCTTAGCATCAATGGAAGCTGGCCTAAATATCGCCTTATTGTTAATTAGTTGGTTAGTAATTCCAGTCATCGTATCATTAGTTTTACAATTTATTTTAGAAAAAGTACTTCACCTATACGATCGAAAAGATGTTTTTGAATTCTTAGGTTAAAAAAATAGAGCCCACACATTGTGTGAGCTCTATTTTTATTTAGTCGTAACTTTAACGACTTCATTATCTAACTTAACTTCTTGATTCAAAACATCGTACTTCATGTAGGCAACACTTGGCATATTAGTAATAATTACCATCATGTCCGTCTTCTTACCTGCATCAGTAATCTTCTTCAAGTCAACTTGTGCAAGTTGATCTCCATGTTGAACCTTTTGACCATCAGAAACCTTAATTTCAAATGGTTCACCTTTCAATTGAACGGTATCGATTCCCATGTGAACTAATACTTCTAGTCCATTTTCAGTCTTGATACCTAAGGCATGTTTAGTTGGGAAAATAGTTGTGATCGTACCATCAACTGGAGCCACAATCTTTCCATCGGTTGGAACGACTGCATAACCGTCACCTAACATCTTTTGAGCAAAGGTTGGATCAGAAACTTTTTCAATATCTTCTAGCTCACCGTTGGCGACACTATAAAAGACATCTGTTTCACCAGCTTTAACATCACTGGCTGGTTCTGATTTAGGTTCTGGTTCTTTTTTTGCAGTTGTTGGAGCAGATACAGCAACATTGTTGTCATACAATTTCTTCAAGGCGTCGGCAACAAATTGTACTTCTGTACCAACAACAATTTGAATATTAGTTTTATCCAAGACATTGATTCCTGAAACGTTGGCACTCATAATCTGTGACTTATTAGCTTTTGACGTATCGTCCAATTGTAAACGCAAACGAGTCGTACAATTATCGATCACTTTAATATTATCGTGACCACCGATACCAGCGTAAATTTTCTTAGCAGCAATCATATACTTGTCATCGTCATCAGACGTAACAACTTCGGCACTTTGATCACTTGAATCAACATCTACTGGTTCACGACCTGGTGTCATCAAGTTGAATTTCTTAATAGCAAAATCAAATACAAAGTAATAAATAACTGCCATCACAACACCTTGAACCAGCAACATATAAGGTTTGTTGGCGATTGGCATATGGAAACTCAAAATGTAATCAACTAGTCCAGCACTAAAAGTAAATCCGGCTGTCCAGTGCATGAAAGCAGCAAAGAACATTGATAAACCAGTTAAAACGGCATGGATAACATACAATGGCCAAGCAACAAACATAAATGAGAATTCCAAAGGTTCAGTAACACCGGTAAAGAATGATGCAAAAGCACCGGCCATCATCAAACCAGCAGTGGCCTTCTTACGCTCTGGCAAGGCATTCTTGTAGATAGCTAAAGCCCCTGCAGGAAGTCCGAACATCATAACTGGGAAATAACCAGCTAAGTACATTCCGGTAATACCTTTAGTACCCTTGTTGGCCCAGAAATTACCAATATCATTAATACCAGCAATATTAAATTCAAATACCTGATTTAAAGCTTGGTGCAATCCGGTTGGAATCAATAAACGGTTGAAGAAACCAAATAATCCAGCACCAACAGCACCCAAACCAACAAAGAATTTACCAAAATTAATCAAAGCATCATATAGAAATGGCCAAATGAATAGTAAAACAACTGAAATTAGTAACATTACCAAAGTAGATAAAATTGGAACTAATCTCTTACCACTAAAGAATGATAAAGCCATTGGCAATTTAGTTTCATGAAAACGATCGAACAAGGCTGCAGCAATTAAACCAGCCACAATACCAATAAATACATTTCCAGCAATCGCATTAAAGGCTGGATTGACATCCTTAACGTTAATCCCTTTTAATAAAGCAACATTTTTAGGTGAAAGTACATAAACTGGCACGATATAGGCAACCACACCGGCCATAGCTGAAGCACCGTCTTTGACTTTGGACATCCCAATTGAAAGTCCAACTGCAAACAACAATGCCAACTGACTTAAAATGGCTGTACCACCAATTTGTAAGAATTGTGATAATCCCCAATTCTGTGGTAACCAATGACCGATACCTTCAAGCAACGCTGCAGCTGGTAAAACAGCTACTGGAAGTTGAAGTGATCGACCCATTCGTTGAAGATAGGTTTTCATTTTCCTATTTTCCTCCTTATAAACATAAACATTTTTAACAAAGCTAATAATACTGGTATAGATTCAATACTGCAAGCAATTTATTAATAAAATGTAGAATGTAAGCTATTTAACCGTTTACACCAAAACAATGGACTAGACATTTACAGAATTGGTATACTCCACGATGTTCATAATTAAAATAATCTAATAGTTTTAATAATATTGACATAATGTATAATTCTTGCTATCTTTAGATTACGATATTTGAAGGAGTGAACTTTAACTGAAGACAAATCTTATATATTTCTTGCATCGGATTCGAAGCTGAGTTTTAGCACATTACTTATAAGCAATGCGCTTTTTTTGACCCCAAATTTAAAATTCGAGGAGATGTAAATTGAAACCTAAACCTTATCAAATAGGCTTTGAAAAACTCAAAGAAACATATAACACAAATGAATTTAAACAAGGATTAACTACTTCTGAAGCTAAAAAACGTTTGGCAGAAGATGGTCCTAACAAACTGGAATCACACAAAACACCTAAATGGAAAATGTTCCTACGTCAATTCAACAATATGGTTATTTACGTGCTGATTGCTTCGGTGCTCATTACAGTCTTGATGGGACACTATTCAGACTCGATCATCATTGGATTGGTAGTAGTTATCAATGCTATCATCGGTTATTACCAAGAAGCCAATGCTTCTGATGCCTTAGAAAAAATCAAACAAATGTTATCGATTGAGGCGACTGTTTACCGTGATGGACAAAGAAAAGACGTTCCCGCTGAAGATTTAGTCGTCGGGGATACAGTTTTCTTAGAAGCTGGAGATAACGTTCCTGCCGATCTTAGAATTATTGACTCTGATAATCTAAGAATTCAGGAATCCGCTTTGACTGGTGAATCCAACTCTGTTGCCAAGATTGCTGAAGAATTGTCCGGTGACAACATTCCTTTAGCTGAACAAACTAATATGGCTTTTGCTTCAACTGCTGTAACCAACGGTAGTGGTAGTGGGCTAGTAGTCGGTACGGCTTCTGATACTGAAATTGGTAAAATTTCTCAGGAAGTTAGTGCTGTCAAACAAAGAAAAACACCTCTAATGCAAGTTATCGATAGTTTGGGAACTAAGGTTTCATATGCCATCGTAGCTGCTTCAATCTTGATATTCATTATCGGTTTGATTTTTGATACCTATGCTCTACCCGTTTTAGCTTTAGCGGTTGTTGCCATGATGGTTGGTGCTATTCCTGAAGGTATGCCTGCCACAACTTCAGTTATTTTGGCTAAAGGTGTTAGCGACATGGCTAAAAAGCAAAATACCATTGTCAAAACTTTGCCGGCAGTTGAAACACTTGGTTCAGTAGACGTAGTTGCGACCGATAAAACTGGGACTCTAACTAAGAACGAAATGACTGTTACTGATATTCTGATTGATGATCAAGAATTAACTGTTACTGGAACCGGCTATGAACCAACTGGTGAAATTTTGGATCACGGTCAACCAGTTACTATGAATTCAAATTTAAAATTACTTTTACAAGCTGGATATTACGCCAACGATACCGACCTACTACATGAAAATGGTCAATGGCAAATTAATGGTGAACCCACTGATGGGGCTTTCCTAACGCTTTATCACAAGATTTTTGCTTATGACCAACCTCGTGAATTCGAGGAAGTCGATATTTTACCATTCGATTCCGATTATCGTTATATTGGTAAATTAGTAAAAAATGAACAAGATGAACGTATCCTTTTCGTTAAGGGTGCTCCTGATAAATTGTTAGATATGGCCCGCAAACAAGATTCTAATTTCAACTACGATACTTGGTTAGAAAAAGTTGAACGCTTCTCTAAAGAAGGTAAACGTGTGATTGCCGTTGGTTATGAAAAAGAACCCGACTCTACTAACAAAATCACACATGAAATGATCGTCGACGGTCTTAATTTCTTAGGCTTAGTTGCGATCATTGACCCTCCTCGTGAAGAGGTAATTGAATCGCTTAAAGTCATGCGTAGTGCTGGTGTTGAAGTTAAAATGATTACTGGTGACAATGCCATTACTGCAAAATCCATCGGTCAAAGTTTAGGCTTAGCTGATGAGATCAATGCCATTACCGGTACACAGTGGGATGCTTTATCAGATGATGAAAAAGTTACTGCTGCAGATAAGAATCAAGTTTTTGCTCGGACCACACCAAGTAACAAGTTAGAAATTATCGAAGCTTTACAAAAGAACAATAAAGTAACCGCCATGACTGGTGACGGTGTCAATGATGCTCCTGCCTTGAAACGTGCCGATATTGGTGTAGCCATGGGTATTAAGGGTACCGATGTTGCTAAAGATTCCGCCGATATGATTTTAACTGACGATAACTTTGCAACTATGTCATCGGCTATCAAAGAAGGACGTCGAATCTTCGATAACATTAAAAAGAGTATCCTCTACTTGTTACCAATCTCCTTTTCTGAAGGATTGATTGTCGCCTATGCTATCCTGACAAAACAAGAAATTCCACTTCAACCAACGCAATTACTATGGATCAACATGGTTTCAGCTATCACTATTCAATTTGCCTTGATCTTTGAGCCAGCCGAAGAAGGCATTATGAAACGGAAACCACGAAAAACCGGTAGTAAATTAATGAACCGTCATGATGTTTTCCAAATGACTTACGTAGCAATCCTTATTGCTGCTGTCAGTTTGATAATAGATATCTACCTTAATAACAAAGGTGTTGGCGAAGTTATTTCAAGTACAACAATGGTTAACACTTTAATTATTGGTAAGATCTTCTATCTATTTAATATTCGTACTCCTAAACTGGCTTTATCAAAAGAACTATTCTCTAACTCAAAAGTCTTCGTATTCGTTGGATTGATGATACTATTACAACTCTTCCTAACGTATACACCGTTCATGCAAGAAATATTCTCAACTGGCCCTATCACCTCCCTTGAATGGGGACTCGCTATTGCCGCTGGGGCAATTGTATTAGTAGTTACAGAAATAGATAAGTTAATTAGACTTAAACTCCAGAAATAATAAAAAGATCAATATACGTAGAAATTACGTCATATTGATCTTTTTTTACTTCTCTGAAACTAGTGGATATTTATTATCTAATACGTATCCAAAACCACGTACTGTTTTAATGCAATCCTTAGTCGCAGATCTTGCTGCTAATTTATCTCTTAAATGGCTGATGTGAATATCAACTGTTCGACTAGAGCCGGCCGAATCATAGCCCCAAACCCCTTCTAACAATTGGTCACGACTCAAAACCTTTCCACGATGCTGAACTAGGTACCAAAACAAACTAAATTCCTTAGGTGTCAATCCTATGTCATACCCTTGGTGCGTTACTTTATAATGCTTAAAATCAATCACAATATCATTGTATTTAACTGTCTCAGTCCGATACTCTTGTTTCTTGTTCTTTTTTAAATCATTTGTAATCGAAAAACGATCATATACCCAAAATAACTGTTTTACCTTAGCGACCAATTCTGGATATTCAAAGGGTCTAGTAATAAAACTATCTATATTAATATTGTAAAAAAGTGACCGTTTCTTCTTATCTTTAGCTGGTGCCAAAACAATGATTGGACCTGAAATTTTATTACGTAATGACTTTAGTATCTTCAATGACTGACTCATGCTGGTAATAGATGAATCCCAAAGCAAACCAGCGACTTCTTCATTTTCGACCAGTTTTTCTACTTCATTTGGATCAGTTACATTTCTAATAAACCATCCCTGATTATTAAAATAACCATTGATTTCAATAAAAAGTGACAACTTATTGCTCAACAATACTAGCGGTTGCATCTTATTTATACTTCCTTCCGGTCATTTAATATTGCAAGGGCTGAGACTGCGCAATATTAAAAAGTTTAGAAAAGGTAAATTTTCTTAACAAAAACTAACAACAGCCACTTAACATTTTGATTATAACAATGGAAATAATGTAGGTCATTCACATTGCCTAAATTCATCCATTGTATTTGAATATATACACTTACAATTATTGTTATATTAAGTGGAACCCTTACACCCCTTGCACCAGACAGTTTAAAGACCAATTGTATATTTTTTTGACAACTTTACACAATCTTTACATTAAATAAACAATATTTATACACAGCCGCATTATATTTATATTGTTCGATAAAGAAATTAACCAATACGACTTTGAATAGGGGTTTTAAAAATGAAAAAGAAAACTATCATTTCATTAGTATTAGGAATGGCTGCATTGATGCTAATCCTAACTGGCTGTGGAAATAGCAGTAGTAAGGATTCTTCAGCTGCTTCAAAGAGCAGTAGCAGCAACGAAACATCTGGAAAGGTTACTGCTGTTGGTTCAACTGCCCTACAACCACTTGTTGAAAAGGCTGCAGCAAACTTCCAAAAGAAAAATAGTAAGATCAACATCACCGTTCAAGGTGGGGGTTCTGGTACTGGATTGAGCCAAGTTCAAGACAAATCAGTTCAAATTGGTAATTCTGATATTTTTGCCGAAGAAAAACAAGGTATCGATTCTAAGAAACTTGTTGATCATCAAGTAGCCGTTGTAGGTATGGCTCCAGTTGTTAACAAAGATGCTAACGTTAAGAACCTTACAATGGATCAAGTTAAGAAAATCTTTACTGGTAAGATCACTAACTGGAAAGAAGTTGGCGGTAAAGACGAAAAGATCACCGTTGTTAACCGTGCTAAAGGTAGTGGTACTCGTGCAACATTCGAAGCAGCTGTTCTAAAAGGTGAAGAAGCTGTTAAATCTCAAGAACAAGACTCAAACGGTACTGTTCAAAAGATTGTTGAAAGTACACCAGGTGCTGTAAGTTACCTAGCATTCTCATACATTAATGATAAGATCCAAGCTGTTTCAATCGACAATGTTAAACCAACAGATGCTAATGTTGAAACAAACAAATGGAAGATCTGGTCATATGAACATATGTATACAAACGGAGCTGCTAAAGGTGCCGTTGCTAAATTCTTAGACTACATGAATTCAGACGATGTTCAGAAATCATTAGTTAAAGATATGGGATATATCAGTATTCATAATATGAAAGTTCAAAAAGATTCAAAAGGAACAGTTAGTTCTAAATAAACAAACAGAGGGGACTTCAACCTTGTAAATCTTGGTCGAGGTTCTTTTTGTATATAGGAGGATTCCCTTATGGATGATATTCAAAAGAAATTACAAACAAAATCCAAAGCCACCTTTCAAGACTACTTTGGTAAGGGAATTTGTTATCTATGCATCGGCTTAATTATTCTGTTAGTTACATGTATCCTTTACTTTATTGCCTCAAAAGGTTTGGCTACATTTACCACAGATAAAGTAAACGTCTTTGATTTTCTAACAAAGACTAATTGGAATCCTGGTGCGCTTGACAGCAAAGGACGTCCCGATATTGGTGCCTTGCCTATGATTGTTACCTCATTTAGCGTGACACTTTTGGCAGCCATAATAGCTACTCCTTTTGCCCTCGGTGTAGCCATCTTCATGTCAGAATTTTCAAGTAAAAATGGTAGTAAAATTTTACAACCCGTTATTGAATTACTAGTTGGTATCCCCTCTGTTGTTTACGGATTCATCGGTTTATCCGTTGTTGTTCCTTTCATTAGAGGAATCTTTGGTGGAACAGGATTTGGTATCCTTTCAGGTACTTTAGTTCTCTTCGTAATGATTTTACCAACCATCACTTCCCTTTCAGTCGACAGTTTGAAATCTGTACCCATGCATTATCGTCAAGCCTCATTAGCTCTTGGAGCAACCAGATGGCAAACAATCTACAAAGTTGTTTTACGCGCCGCTATTCCAGGAATCTTAACCGCCATAATTTTCGGGATGGCTCGTGCTTTCGGTGAAGCTTTAGCAGTACAAATGGTTATTGGTAACGCTGCATTAATGCCAAAAAACTTAATTTCACCTGCCTCCACCCTAACAAGTAAATTGACCACTGATATTGGTAATACAGTCATGGGAACCTTACCTAACAACGCCTTATGGTCCTTAGCCTTGATCCTTTTATTGATGTCATTGATTCTCAATTTAATCGTTAAATTCATTGGAAAGAGAGGTCGCTTCTAAAATGAATGCAAAAAAAAATGACCGCATCGCTAGTGTCATTATCTACATTATCGTTGCCGCCGTAATCCTATTATTAATTGCGATCCTCGGATATATTCTTTTTAATGGTGTTCCTGATATCTCTTGGCACTTCCTAACTTCTGCCGCACAGTCTTTCAGTGCTGGTGGTGGTATCCGTGACCAACTCTTTAATTCCCTTTATCTATTAGTTTTAACAATAATTGTCTCCCTACCTATTGGTTTAGGTGCTGGTATTTATTTATCAGAATACGCCGCTGACAACTGGTTCACTGATTTGATCAGAACTAGTGTCGAAGTTTTGAGTTCCTTACCTTCTGTTGTTGTTGGTCTGTTTGGTTACTTGCTATTCGTAATCAAATTGCAACTTGGATTCTCAATTCTATCTGGTGCCATTGCCTTAACTTTCTTCAATTTACCTCTATTAACAAGAAATATTGAAGAATCATTACACAGTGTTCCCAATTTGCAAAGAGAAGCCGGTATGTCATTAGGCTTATCAAACTGGAAAACCACAACTAAAATTATTTTGCCTGCTGCTCTACCAGGGATTCTAACTGGTTTGATCCTAAGTGCTGGTAGAATCTTCGGTGAAGCTGCCGCATTGATTTATACGGCTGGTCAAAGTGCGCCAACCGTTGATTATAGTAATTGGAATATTTTTTCCGCTACAAGTTTTTTAAATCCCATGCGACCAGCTGAAACTTTGGCTGTCCATATTTGGAAGGTCAATACTGAGAGTGTTACCCCAGATGCAAATTTAATTTCCAGTGCTTCATCTGCTGTACTTATCATCGTTATCCTTCTATTTAACCTAGGGGCTCGTTTCTTGGGTAATAAATTATACAAGAAAATTACTGCCACGAAATGAGGAACCAAACATGAAAGAATACAATTTAGACGAATCTTACATAACTGATATTAATGAAAAGTTGGCTCTTTCTACAAAAGACATTCAAGTCTATTACGGGAAAAGCCAAGCTATCTTTAACGCCAGTTTAAAATTTCCACGTTATAAAATTACAGCTTTGATTGGCGCTTCCGGTTCCGGTAAATCTACTTATCTTCGCTGTTTAAATCGTATGAACGATAAAGTTGCTACCGTCAATGGTGAAATTTCTTATCGTGGTGTTGATATAAATTCTCCTAAAACTAACGTTTACGAAGTTCGCAAACATATCGGTATGGTATTTCAAAGACCTAATCCGTTTGCTAAATCTATTCGTGAAAATATCACGTTTGCATTAAAGAATGCTGGAATTACCAAGAAAAGCGAACTAGAAGAACGTCTCGAAGAAAGCTTAAAGGGTGCCGCTCTTTGGGATGAAGTCAAAGATGACCTCAACAAAAGTGCTTTGGCTCTTTCCGGTGGCCAGCAACAACGTCTCTGTATTGCCAGATCAATTGCCATGAAACCTGACATCCTGCTTTTAGACGAACCAGCCAGTGCCCTAGATCCAATTTCCACTTCTAAAATTGAAGACACTTTAAAAACTTTGAGCAAAGATTACTCCATTATCATCGTTACTCATAATCTTCAACAAGCCTCACGTATTAGTGATTACACAGCTTTTCTACATTTGGGACACATTATCGAATACAATTCGACAGTCAATGTCTTTACTAATCCTAAGATGCGACCAACTGAAGATTACGTTTCTGGTAATTTTGGATAAAAAGACACTCATATTAACCAAAATGGTTAGTACGAGTGTCTTTTTTATTTTTAAATTTTTTTATGCCTTATCTTTCAAAATCAACTGATATTTATCTGTTTGTTCCGTCTTTTTAATAATGTACTTAGTAATGATCAAATGTTGCAAATCCTCACGTTGTTTCTTATCTTGGCTCATAAACAGACGGTGTATCTTATGATTAAATCCAGTAACCAAAGCCATCCAGCCATTAGTGGCGGCTATCGACCAATCCGACCCACTACCAAATACTTGGGATTGGTGGACTTCATCACAGAATTCAAAGGCTTTTCCCGTTACCTCAATATTATTTGCTGAAGATTGAACGTTTTTCTGCAAATCTTCTAAATTATCAACTGACATACAATACCCTCATTTTTATAAAAATAAAAAGACGAGATAATTTTTATCCCGTCTTTTATTTTACTTGTTTATCAAATAATTATATAGACCGTACATTGTAGAATCTTCTAAAGGTATTTTTTTACCATCATCTGTCACTTCGACTATTTTGACATAATCTTCAAAATCAGGTACCTCTAACTGTTGAATAGCTACAAATTGATCACCATTCTTGTACTCTTTTACTTTTTCAACATTACCATCTAAATAAGTTATCTTTAGCATTAATCATTGTCTCCTTGAGCTCTCAAAATTTCACCCAATGAAGGTTGTTCCTTAACGTCAATATGATACTTCTTAGCATAAGCATCTACCGCTTCTTGACCGTACATCTTAGGATCTAAAGGCATAAAGGCTGTTGCAATCGGATCATCTGGCTTGATTATAGCGTTAACAACGATTGGTTTCTTATTGCCTGCTGCTTGTAATTCCTTAATCTTATCAAAGATTTCATTAACGTCTTTAATTGATTTAACTGTGAAGCCGATACCACCAAGTCCTTCAGCTACTTTAGCCCAATCGGCATCGGTCAAATCTACTCCGTACAAGTGTTGTTTTGAGGCAACTTGTTCATAGTAAATGAAACCGAGTCTCTCATTTGAAAGAATAACGTTAACAACTGGCAATCCATATCTAGCTTCAGTAATCAAATCAGGAGCTACCATTGAAAAGCCACCATCACCTGAAAGTGTCCATGCTTGTCCTTCTGGAACACTCAAAGCACCAGCTAATCCAGCAGGTAATCCAAAGCCCATTGTTGCGAATAATCCTGACAAAGCAAAACGTTGATTCTTGTTCATTGGCAATCCACGAACACCGAACTCAGTTACATTCCCTGTATCAACACCATAAGTATCGTTAGGACCAGCCATTTCAGCAATCTTACTTGTTACTGTCTCTGGATTTAAACCTTCACTATCATCTTTAGCAAGTTTATCTAGCCATTTGTCCCAGTTAGCCTTATTCTCTTGGTTAGCCTTCAACCAAACACCAGCTGGCAAAGTTTCTTTGGTATCAATCAATCCTTGCAAATAACTCTTTGCATCGGCGATTACTGCATAATCCACATCAACTGTTTTACCAATATCATAAGGGTTATTATTTACATCAATAATTTTAACGTTCTCTGGCCAGAATCTAGCAAATGGGAATTCTGAACCAATGAATAAGATCAAGTCGGTATGTTGTAGAGCTTCAAATCCCGATTTACTACCTAAGCGTCCGAAGGTACCAATAAAGTTAGGATGATCTGTACCGATTACACCTGTTGCGGGAACAGTATTCATGACTGGAATATTAAATTGTTCTGAGAATTTAGTCAAAACATCTTTAGCACCTAGTAGTCCACGTCCAGCATAAACAAGTGGATGCTTGGCTTCTTTCAACATCTTCAAGGTATTCTGGATATCCTCTGGGTTAACTGTTTGTGTATAAGTATTCTTTACAATCTTTGGTGTCTTAGCGGGTGCATAGTCAATTTCTTCATTTGTCAGATTTTCTGGCAAAATAACAACTGCTACACCATTTTGACGATATGCTTCACGAATAGCTTGATTAATTACATAAGGAATCTGATCAGCTGTTGTAACGGTACGGTTATAGACTGAAACATCGCTAAACATTGGACCTTCATCCATTTCTTGGAAGTAATTAGTATTCATATTTTCCTGTGGAACTTGTCCTATCAAGGCCAAAACAGGAACGTGATCCATTTTAGCATCATACAATCCGTTGAATAGATGTGTGGCACCAGGGCCAGCGGAACCAAATGCAACACCAATTTTACCTGTGAATTTAGCATCAGCGGAAGCAGCGATTGCACCTACTTCTTCGTGACGTACTTGAATATATTTCACCTTGTCTTTTTCTAAGTAAAGTCCCTCAACAGTATGGTTAATTGAACCACCAGGTACACCATAAACATGGTCGACTCCCCAATCTTCAAGAACTTTTACTAATGCTTGTCCAGCTATCATTTTTGTCATATTTTCCACTTTCCTCTCGAAAACTTTAATCAACATTATGCATAACTATATAAGTTGCCTGCAACCGTTATCATCGAATACTTTTAGATAAAAATCAAATAATTAATCTTGTTATATTTTTAATTTATATAATTTTGCCAATAAAAAAAGCAAGGCATCTGCCCTGCTTCTTGATTTCCATTAATTGTTGAAAAATTGTGATACGACTAAGAAAACTATTCCACCAACAATTACCCCAATACCAATAATGAGATAATTCCATAGTCCTAATACCCCTAACAAGATTAAGACAATCCCAATTATTGGATGATGTAACAACGCAATTCCTGTCTTGATAAATAACCAAATAATCACAAGAATTGCCACCCCAATAGCAATTAATATCGGTGCCGAGCTACTAGTAGCGCTGGCTGCCATTAATGTAAGCATTATTAGCCTCCTTTTGTAATCTAGATTATATCATTAATAAATCTCCCTCGGTACTGTTTATACAATTAAATATATTCTAAAAAATTATGGAATTTACTGTAAATATTATGAAAATAATATTACAATCAAAGCTTAAGTATTTCAGTTAGATTCAAAGGAGTTTTAATTTGATATTTAAACAAAATGACCACCGCAAATGGCTTGCCCTGACTTACATCATTGTCTTCTTTTTACTTGAAGTTATGATTGTGAGCAACAATGCCTTCATCTTAGGGATAGATCACTCTATTCAAAATATCCTTGGGAACATGGTATCTGCACCCAGTACCAAAATATTTTCTACAATTACATTTCTAGGTAGCCCGATGATGGATGTTATTTATCTATTATTAATCATGTTGATTCTTTTCATAAGGGGTCGAAAAGATTCTAGTTTATGGATCGGTTTCATTTTAATCAGTGGTAATATTATTGCTTTTCTAGTTAAAATTACCGTTAGACGACAGAGACCCTTGGATAAAATAATTCCAGCTTCTGGATATAGTTTCCCAAGTGGTCATGTGTTTGGTACCACCTTAGTTATTCTAACATTGATTTTTCTCGTCTTACCGGCTATTAAGAACATGACGACCAGAAAAGTCATTAAAGGATTATTAATTGCCTGGCTAATCATAGTCGCAATTTCTAGGGTATACCTACGCGGACATTTTCCCAGTGATGTTATTGGAAGTGCTTTGTTAGCAGGAACCTGGTGGGAATGCTGTGAACTATTATATCTAAGATATTATGATTCTATCGGTCATTCATCCCATACAAAATAAAAAATGCTCAATCAGTTGGAAAGGCTGATTGAGCATTTTTCTTATCGATTAACGATTTCTTTAATAGCTGACAACAATTTTGTAATATCTTCATCGTAAACTTCACCAATATTACCAATTCTAAATGTTGGTACTTGTGAAATTTTACCGGGATAGATAACAAAACCATCTTCCTTTAATTCTTGATAGAATTCATGAAAGTCAAAATCATCACTTGGATAAATAAATGATGTAATAATTGGTGATTGGAATTTTTCATCAATTAAAACCTTGAAACCAAGTTCTTCCATACCAGAAGCTAGATGTTTTTGATTGTCAACATAACGTTGATGGCGGGCTACCACGCCACCCTCTTCATCTAATTCCTTAAGAGCTTCAGCAAAGGCATGCACAACGTGAGTAGGAGAAGTGAATCTCCACTTACCATTGTTACGCTCCATTTCAATATATTGACCATATAGATCAAGTGATAATGTTCTAGAAATTCCTTTTGTAGCTTCCAAAATTTTCTTTCGAGCAATAACAAATGAGAATCCAGGCACACCTTGAATACATTTATTAGAGCTACTGATCAAAAAGTCAATTTTATTAGCTTTAATATCAATTGGAACTCCACCAAAACTACTCATTGCATCAACAATTGTAATTATGCCTCGATCACTAACTTGAGGAATGATCTCTTCAATAGGATTCAAGATACCTGTTGTAGTTTCACAATGGATCATTGCAAAGTGAGTTACATCTGGATTTTCATCCAAAACCTTTGTAACTTTTTCTAGAGTAATTGGTTGTCTCTCATCAACTACTAGGTCAACGTGATTGATACCATAAATATTAGCCATTTCACTAATACGTTTTCCGTAAGCACCGTTGACGGCAATAAGTAATTTATCATTATCCGAAATTGTTGAACTAATCACAGATTCAACTCCATAAGTACCACTACCTTGGATTGGAACTGCTGAATATTCTTCTTCGATAACTTGTCCAACGCTCAATAGTGAATGACGAAATGATTGTGTGATTTTTTTATAATCATCATCCCAAGTACAATAATCAAAATCCATTGCACTTTTTACTTTTTCACTAGTAGTCAATGGTCCGGGTGTTAAAAGCAAATATTTTTTTACCATTTTTTATCCATCGATTCATTTAAATATTCAATAATTTGAACCAAATCATAAATACTATCAATTATAAAATCAGTATTAACAGATTCAAATTTACGTTTTACTTCATTACGTTTAGCAACTTGTTGCTCATTATCCAATTCATCAAATTCAACCTGTGATAATCCCATTAAACTACTGCCTTCGACTATCCCAACTGTTTTGACACCAGCATTACGACCTTCTTCAATATCTACTAAAGTATCCCCTACTTTAATTACCTTATTAGGATCATCAATATTGAATTTTTTCATAATCAATTGGATCATTGCAGGAGAAGGGCGTCCTTGGTTATTAACATCTTCTGACGTCACTACCATATCAGGAGTATAGCCATATTCCGCAGCCTTATATTCAACAATCTTCATCATTTCCGCAGTGTAACCAGTAGTAGTTGCAACATTAATTCCGTAGTCCTTTAGATAATTAAAGGTCTTTAATACGCCTGATTTCAATTCGGTATACTCTTTTAAGTAATGAATCAATGATTGTTGAAAACCGGCATATATTTTTTTACGGTCATCATTGTTGGGTAAAGCTGAATACTTCTCTTGCCACTGCTGTTTAACATCATCAAGTTCTAGGATCTTGCCAATGTGATCCCACTTAGCCATCCCCATATCTCGACGAATTTCTTCATCACTTAACTCTATTCCAGCATCTTTAAATGCTTTTTTAAAAGCGATGACTGGCGCTAAACTTCCATAATCAACGGTTGTTCCCGCCCAATCAAAAATAATTGCTTCAATCATAAAAAATTCTCTCCCTAACTTAACGGTCTAAATAGAAATGTCTAATTTTAACCGCAATAAACTCAAGCAAAAATGTTACTAAAATAATTAAGTAAACGATAAAACCTACTTCGTGGAAATCAAAACTCATACCACTGGCAACGAACAATTGATAACCAATTCCTCCAGCACCAGCAGCTGCACCAACGGCAATTGCATTTGCAAAGTTAATCTCTAAACGAATAAATGTCCATGAGACAAATGAAGCCATGATGGTTGGCCAAATAGCTTGAAATACAATTACCCAAAATTTACTACCTGTAACCTTTAGTGATTCAATAGTTGACTCATCAATTCCTTCAATACTTTCTGAGTATGCCTTTGTTAGGTAAGCAATACTATGAAAACTCAATCCTAATATAGCAGCAGTAGATCCTAATCCACATACGATAGAAAAGATCATTGCCCAGATAATAGTTGGAATAGCTCTTATAACAGCCATAATTACTCTGATAGTTGTTCCCAAGTAGATATTAGTTAGATTCTTAGAAGCCAAAACCGCAAAGAAGAATCCAAAAACAGCTCCTATAATGGTTGTCATAATTGAGATAAGTAAACTTGTTCCTAAGCCTTGTAATAATTCGCCTAGTCCATCACTACCAGCATTAGGTTGTAAAAACATTTGATGTAAAGTTACTGACAATTCTTTCACAGCTTCATTAAGACGCACATTGGCTGTATCTAAATGCGTTAATGTAAAACCTGTAATCACCAGTAAAGAAACAAATACTAATAAAATCATTATTCGAGATAAACTAGTTTCGTGTAACTTAATATTAGGTGAACTTGGTAATTGAGGTTTTTTGATTACCCTATCTTCGCTATCTATCATAAGATCACCTTCCTAATTTGATTTGAAATCAGTTCCAGTCCAATAACAACAATGATAATGGACAAAACAGTCATTCCAGCGGCATCAAATCTAAAGCTCTTGTAATACAAGTCGAAGATGAAACCAATTCCTGTACCAGTTAAGATACCGACCAACGTAGCATCACGAACGTTATTCTCTATCATATAAAGAATCCAACTTAGAACACTTGGCAAGATTTGTGGCAAAACAGCTTGAAATATTACTTGAAAGTAACTTGCCCCAGTAGCCTTCAAAGCTAGCATTGTCTCACTTGCCTCATCTTCAATAATCTCCATAAAGGCACGAATCAAGAAACCTATGGACATCAACAACAAAGCTAAGAATCCAGTAAAGTCACTTTGTTTAAATGAGAAAAGTAGAATCATTGACCAAGCAACCAGTGGAATATTTCTAAAGAAAGATGCTATTCCACGCACGATCAATTGCACGCCCCCATTTATACCAGTAACTTTGGAACCAATTAGAGCTACAAAGATGGAGATAATAGCGGCCACTACAGTTGAAGAAATAGCCAACAACACTGTTTGCATCAATTTTTGCCAAATCTTGGGTAAATATTCTACTGAGTTAGCTGTCGGTTGGAAATTAACACCTAACCACCCAAAAGCTCTGGGAACTGCCATTAGTCCGCTCAAATTATCAAAGTTTAAGAACCAACTACCTAATATATAGGTACCGCCAATAATTGCGATTATCGCGGTTTGATACCAACCTTTGCGAGTTAAATATTTTGCAGAAGATTGCATTATTCAAGCTCCTTTGTAATATCTTGATCATAAAGCGTCCTCAAAATATCCTCTGACAACAAATCAGCAGCCTCATCAAAGACAAGTTGTCCTTTACGAATACCAATAATTTGGTCAGCATATTTTTTTGCTATATTAATTTGATGTAAATTAGCAACACAAATCAAATTGTATTCTTCAGTTAGGTCTTTAAGTAATTGCATTACAGTTTGTGCAGATGCTGGATCCAATGAAGCAATCGGTTCATCACACAAAATAACTTTAGGATGTTGAATCAAAGAACGAGCAATCCCAACCCGTTGTTTTTGACCACCACTAAGTTCTGAACATCTTTGTAAAGCAAAATCTTCCAAACCAACTTTTTTCAGCAATGACATTGCTTCTTCTTTTTCGGCCTGTGTATAGCGACCAAAAACGCCAGCCAAAGTTGATTTATAACCTAAGCGACCATGTAAAACATTTTCAATGACTGTCAATCGTTCTACCAAATTGTAATTTTGAAAAACCATTCCAATTTGACGACGATATTTTCTTAATTGTGCTTTGTTGGCTGAACGAATGTCACTACCATCAAGAAGGATTTCACCATTGTCATCTTTGATCAATTGATTCAAACTTCTTAAAATAGTAGTTTTACCAGCACCCGAGGGACCAATAATAGCCACAAATGTTCCTGGTTCAATGCTGAAAGATATATTTTTTAGAGCTGGATGATCTTTTTGGTAACTTTTATCTAAATTCTTAACTTCTAACATAGGCCGCCTCTTTATTTACCAACTAGTTCATGAGTAGGTTTGTACCATTCGTCATCAACTTTTAGAAGAACAGTTTTGTCTGATTTCTTTTGCCATAGAGTTGGTGTTTTACCTTTTCCGTCAGAGAATAGGTCTTTATTGTTTGTAATGTCTTTTGATGTAAAGTGCTTTGTAATAGCATCGATATCGTCTTTACTTAGAGCCTTTGAATTTACAACGAAAGGTCCATTTTGAACTGGTAATACTGAAAGGTTAACTAATTCCTTACCTTTAAATTCTGCGAATGGTGCATCAGCGTCACTTCTAACTGTGAATGTTGAACCAACTTTGTCATAACTACCTGATGTAACTTTTAAGAATGGTGTAAGGTCACCATCATCAAATGCAGCAACGTCAGCGTCACCCTTTAGCAAGTTAATAGCTAAACCTGGGTGAGTACTACCGTAAAGAACTTTATCGAAGAACTTGCCACCTTCTGATAGTTGATCCTTATTCTTTAACTTAAAGTGCTTTTGAATTTCGTCAGTTGGTACGGCAAAACCTGAAGTTGAACTTGTTGAAACAAATGATGCTTTCTTACCTTTAATGTTATCAATACTGTACTTGCCATCTTTCTTGTATTGGTCCGCCTTGTCTTTTTGAACCATCAAGTATGAACGATAACTAGCACCCTTTGTTGTACCCTCAGGGCCAGATTGTAGAAGCAATGGAACAACTTTGTCATTCTTAGCATGTGCTTGAATATAACCATCGGCACCCATGAATGCTAATTGTGCTTTACCTGAAGCAATAGCTTCAATGGCAATATTGTAATCTGTTGTTGTTTGAATATTAATTTTCTTACCAGTTGCTTTGTGTAATTCTTCCTTCAATGCTTTTCTTGAAGCACTGAAGTTTTTAGCTGATTCATTTGGATAGAAAACCATTGTGATTTCCTTACTACTGTTGCTACCAGCCTTTGGTGAAGCTGCACTCTTTGAAGAACAACCAGCTAAAACACCGGTTAATAATAAAAATACCCCTAGAAAAGCGGTTAATAATCGCCCTTTTTTCATAACTAACTCCCAACTTTCTCTATCATTTTTTCGAACAGTCTAAGATTAACAAAGCTATGTAAAGTAACGATTAATTTTCTGTAAAATATATTTTTATATGCTTTACACAATTTAAACAATTTATATACAATTGAGAAATTCCGGCAATTTTTAATACAGCGTTATAATGGATTTAAAATAAAGTGGGAGGTAATTTTATGGCAACAAATATTCCTTATATCGAATTAGCAAACGGAGTCACGATTCCTCAAGTTGGTTTGGGCGTCTTTCAAATGAGTGATGAAGAAGTTCTCAATAGTGTTAAATGGGCTATTGAAAATGGTTATAGACACATCGACACCGCCAGTTTTTACGATAATGAAGAAGCAGTTGGTAAAGCTATCAAAGAAACTGGTATCGACCGCAAATATCTTTTCATAACTACAAAAGTTTGGAATGACGTTCGTGGATACGATGCAACTATTGCTCAGTTCAATAAATCCTTAAAAAAGCTAGATATGGATTACTTAGACCTTTACTTAATTCACTGGCCAGCACCAGGATTTGAGGAAAATTGGCGTGCAATGGAAGATTTATACAAACAAGGTAAAATCAAAGCTATCGGTGTTTCTAATTTTAAAGCACATCACATCGAACAATTGATGAAGACAGCTACGATTGCTCCAATGGTTGACCAAATTGAAACTCATCCCTATTTCCAAGAAAATGATCTGCATGAATACTTAAAACAACACGACATTGCTCATGAGTCATGGAGTCCACTAGGTGGCGGCGTTAATAAAGTTATTGATGATCCGGTCATTAAAAAAATTGCTGATGACCATAAAAAGTCACCAGCACAGATAGTTTTACGTTGGCATATTCAACGTGGAGAAATCATTATTCCTAAATCTACTCACGAAAATCGTATTAAGGAGAACATCCAATTGTTCGACTATCACTTCAATTTGAGCCCTGAAGAAATGAAACAAATCGCCCAACTAGACAGTGATAAACGTGTTGGAGCCGATCCAGACGATAAAGAATTTTTAAAAGAATCAACAACTTTTTCAACTCAAAATCATTAATAGACGAAAAAAAGACCATCCTCACGGATGATCTTTTTTTAACGAACCGTTTCAATCCAACGTTTCATCAAATAAATATTGATAACACTGAAGATCACGATCCAGATGCAAGCAATGCCTGAACCAATCCACAATGAAGATGTCACTTGTTTTACTGTATTAATTTCAAATCCACTTTGGAAGAATGCTGAAATGATATTAACCATAATGTAGTTAAAGCCCCAAAGTGATAGGCCAATAACTACCAAGTAAACTAAGAACAAGACAAATTTTTGTCTACCAAATGGTAAAAAGCCACTAACTAAATTAATAATAAAATGAATTAAAGTAATCCCTGACCAAACTACGATAGTTGCTAAAGCCATGAATAATAGAAACTGGAATCCTGCTAATATATCGCTGGAACTAATCTGCTCTCTAAACTGAGTATACTTAGAGTAATTAATCGCCATCGCAATCAAATCCATTACTACATTGATAATTGTTTCTACGATCCACAGATAAACAGTGGCTAAAAATGTCGTTAATATATTGCTTAAATATAACTTTGTATCTGAAATCGGTATTAGCCGATAATTGCTACTCGTCAGTACACGTTCATTTGTACGTGAAAGCAAAATAATACTAACTAAATTTACAATCATTAAACTTATTGCAAAAATTACCGGAATGAATTCAAAACTAGTGTAACCCATTTTGAAAAGATTAATGAAAAAGATAACTACGATAGCTATGGCATCAATAATTAAAACCCAATTCATTAATTTGAATTTATCCCATATCAGATTCTTACTTATGCCCCAAAAATCACTCATCGAGCTAATCCTCCTTCATAAACCTTTTCGTAATACTCCTCAATACCGAGATGATATTTCATTTGAATATTCTCAACGGAATCAACTTCATAAACTGTTTGATCTTTAATGATTACAATGTCATCCAATAAACTAGCAATCTCAGTTACATAGTGATCACTAATAATAATAGTAGAATCTTCAGTTTTCCAACGAAGAATACTGCTGATTATTTTCTTACGTGACATACTGTCAATTCCACTCAGAGGTTCATCCAACAAATATAAATTTGTTTCTCGAGATAACGTTAGAGCAATCACTAATTTTCCTAACGTACCTGTGGATAAAGAAGATAAACGTTTAGTAGCGTCTAAACCTAAGTATTCAGCAATCTCTGCATACTTATCATTGGAAAAATCAGCATAGGCATTACGATAAAATCTGACAATATCACTGATTCGATCACTTCTATGAAAGCCATTCAGACTGTCGCTTAAGCTAACTTGTGATTTAATCTTACTTTTTTGAGTCATCCCATTAACAGAAATTGTCTTTTCATTACTAGCATTGACACCAGCAATTAGGCGCATCAGTGTCGTCTTACCGGACCCATTCTCACCCAATAATCCGATGATCTTACCACTATCTAATTTCAAATTAATATGATTCAAAATGGTTTTATTGTTTTTACGATAACTAAGATTATCAATTTCTAAAATTTTACTCATGGTCATCATCCCTCTGCTTAACATAGTCAATAAAGCTACTGATTATCTCGTCGTCACTCATCTTTAATGCGTGCAATTTATCATATGTTTCATCCAATGTACTTTTCACAATACGATCCCTCAATTTTCCAATAATTGTTTCGTCGCTCGTTATAAAATTACCTTTACCACGTTGTGGTGCAATAATATTCTCTTCGGTCATTTCTTTTAAAGCTTTTTGTACAGTATTAGAATTGGCCGTAAATTGAACAGCCAATTGGCGTACTGACGGTAATTGTGAACCCAATTCATATTCATGGGTAATAATCTTATGGTATAAAATTTCTTTAATTTGAAGATATATCGGAATGTTATCAATATATTCCATTACTTTTCCTCCACACTGTCCTACTACACTAATACAGTACATCCTAAATAAATAAAAATCAACTATTTTATTTATTTCGATAAAAATAAAATTTTGAACAAAAAAACAGCATTTATTCAGCATCTACAATCCGTAACTGACATATTGTAGAAAAACTAAATAAATGCTGTTTTTGCTTATCCTTAATTACTCTTGTGCTAACGATTTTTTCAAGGTTTGTTTCAATAATAACGGTGAAATCAAAGTAACTAAAATAATCACCAGAATAATTGCTGAATAATCAGTATTGTTCAACAATCCCGCTTGATGGCCAATTTGGGCGGTAATCAATCCCATTTCGCCACGAGCTATCATACCTGTCCCAATAACAGAACTGCTCAAATTATCAAAGCCACTAATTTTAGCTCCCAAGCCACAACCGATCCATTTAGTTAAAGCTGCTAGAATCACAAGAACAATCACCAAAACTAAATTCTTCAAAAAATGATTTAAGGTCATGTTCAGTCCAACGCTAACAAAGAAGACTGGAATAAAGATCGAATTCCCTAAAGGTTCCACATGGTCAGCCAAAATGCTTTTGTATGGTGTATTAGCTACGGCAATTCCAGCAAAGAAAGCACCGATAGCCCCGCTTAAACCAACAATATTAGCCAACCAAGCCATACTCAAACAGATAATCATCGACATAATCGTCACACTTGATGGTACGATCAATCTCTCACCTAGATGCATTAAATATGGTGCAATCCACTTTACCAACAAGAAAGTTCCACAGAAGAAAGCTAATTGTTCCAACATGATAATAAGAATTCCTGGTTGCTGCCCACCGGCGTGGATACCTTGGGTGGCTAACAAACTGATCATCAACGACAACAATAAAACACCAATGATATCATCTGCCACTGCCGCTCCCAAAATAGTTGCACCCTCACGAGTTGATAGGGCTTTATATTGTTTTAATACAGCTACTGAAATAGAAACTGACGTTGCGGAAAAAACTACACCGATAAATAGGGCTTCCAAGAAGGAAAAGCCGAATAGATAAGTTACGCCACCCATGACTACCACTGGCAAAACAACTCCTGAAATAGCAACGATGACAGCTGGTCTTAAATACTTTCGTAGCAATTTCAAGTCACTCTCTAGCCCACCTAAGAACATTAAAATGACAACACCAATATCAGAAAAAGCACTAACTAATCCATCCAGTTTGATCCAATCAAGTATTGCTGGTCCCAGAACAATTCCGACTAACAATTCGCCAATAACTGCTGGTATACCGATTCGATTAGCAAAATGGCCAGCTATTGTAGTTGTAATTAAAATTAGACATAATGGCCCTATAAAACTCATTTAATCCCCCCCCATTTTTAAATATTTGAAATAAATTTATTAAATTTGTTAATATCCATTCTACTACTTCATCAAATCAAAAAAAATGTAGAGTGAAATTGAAATACATTCCATCTCTACATTTTATTATTTCAAATACTTAAAAACTTGTTGACCGGCTTGACGCCCAAATATCACTGTTTCAGCAATTGAATTGCCACCGATTCGATTATTTCCATGTAGTCCGCCGACTACTTCACCTGCTGCAAATAAGCCTTTAATAACCTGATTATCGGTATTTAGAACTTGTGTATTGTGATTAATGGCTACGCCACCCATTGTGTAATGGACTGCTGGAGCGATGTGGATTGCAAAGAATGGTCCTTGAGAGATTTTTCTTTCCATACCCGTGCTACGTTTAAATTCACTATCTCGCTTAGATTCAACGGCCTGATTCCATTTTTCCACCGTTTCCTGCAAGTTTTGTGGATTCAAATTCGTCTTCTCGGCTAATTCAGTTAAATCTTTACCATTTTCTACTAAACCTACGTGATCATAGAACTCGATTGCCTTGACGCGTTGGCGAATGCTTGTATCAAAAATCAGATAAGCTCCGGTACCGCCTAGATCATCAATCGCCTGGGTGACGTTCTTTCTGGTATCCAATTCATTAACAAAGCGTTGGCCTTGCTTATTGACTAAAATTGCACCTTCACCTCGAACAGCTTCCCCGATCAAAAAGGCATGTGGAGTATCTTGTTGAACGGTAGGATGAACTTGAACTTGATCCATATCAACTAATTTTGCCCCTACTTTTTGAGCCAACTTGATACCATCGCCAGTTGCTCCAGGTTGATTGGTTGTCTTTAGACTGGTCAAGTCGGCACGATATTTCTTTAGCAAATCTTTTCCAGCACCAAATCCACCAGTTGCCAGGATAACGGCTTTAGCATGGATTTCAACTTTTTGATCCGTAGATGCTTTAACACCGATAACTTGGCCATCTTTCATCAACAATTCATTAACTTTGATACCGTCGAATACTGGAATTTGATACTTATCCACCAATTTCAAAAGTTCTGTTACTAAGTATCCGCCAATCGGTGCCAATGAACTAGGACGATGGGTTCTCATAGTCTTCATTCCACCAGTGATCGTTAGATCATCTAATTCAATTCCATGTTGAGCTAACCAGTCAATTGCTAAAGCACCATGCTCTGTGAAAAATTTTAATAGTTCAGGATTATTTTGCTTGCCACCACCGACAAAGGTTTCATCGTAAAAATCTTGATAACTATCCACAATTTTATGATCCAATTGAACAAAGGTTTCAGCAGCATTCATTCCTGAAGATGCTCGGGTCGTATTGCCACCAAGTTTATCCATCTTCTCTAAAATAACTGGGGACAGTCCTAATTCGTAAGCCTGGATCGCGCTGGTTAATCCGGCACCACCAGAACCAATAATTATTACATCATAATTATCTTTTAACTGATCGATTTTAGTTGGTGTAAAAACAAATTTTTCTGCCATTTTATTTCTCCTCAATATTAGTCATATCAATTGGAACAACCCATTTATCAAACTGTTCTTCAGTCACTAGACCTGACTTAAGTGCAGCCTCTTTTAGAGTTGTTCCCTCAGCTTGAGCTTTTTGAGCAATTTCGGCACTCTGATGATAACCAATATGCGGTGATAAAGCAGTCACAGTCATTAATGAACGATCCACTAATTCTGTCATTCGGTCTTCATTGACAGTCAAACCAGCAATCATCTTATCGGCAAAACCATACATCGTTCCCGTCAATAATTCAGCTGACTCTAAAAAGGCGCTGATCAAAACTGGCTTATAAACGTTCATTTCAAAGTTACCTTGACTAGCAGCCATTGTGACGACAACATCATTTCCCATCACTCTGACAGCAGCCATTGTGATAGCTTCAGCTTGAGTAGGATTAACTTTGCCTGGCATGATAGATGAACCAGGTTCGTTGGCAGGAATATTCAATTCGCCGTAACCAGATCTGGGACCACTAGCTAGAAAACGAACGTCGTTGGCAATTTTCATCAAATCACTAGCTAATGTTTTGATGGCACCATGAACAACATTCAATCCAGAGTGTGCGGCTAACCCATAGAATTTATTCGTATCGGCAGTAAAAGGATGATCGTAAACTTGACTCATTTGTTCCGCAATCTTATCAGCAAAACCAGGGGCCGCATTCAAGCCAGTTCCTACGGCAGTTCCCCCCATCGCTAGTTCACTGAGAGTTGGATTCAAATCTTTTAAGTATGATAAATCATGTTCCAACATGCTGACCCAGCCACTAACCTCTTGGCCAAAAGTTAACGGTGTAGCATCTTGCAAATGAGTACGA
The DNA here is from genome assembly GCF_036913655.1 of Companilactobacillus sp. HBUAS56275. NCBI lineage: Bacteria > Bacillati > Bacillota > Bacilli > Lactobacillales > Lactobacillaceae > Companilactobacillus > Companilactobacillus sp. HBUAS56275. Next base: position 1,305 of record NZ_JAYKKK010000006.1, on the reverse strand, counting down.
CCTATTTTAACAACTTTCCAATATTTTGATTGTTTTTGTTTTAATTCATCAATCAAATGTTTAACTGATTTTTCCAAATTATCCACAGCCATTGCAGCCGTGATATTCATTGCTGTAGGAAAAATATCATTTGAGCTTTGACCATGATTGACGTCATCGTTAGGTAAAATTTTCAATGTTGAATCGATTTTTTGAGCAACATGCGCCACTACTTCATTCACATTCATATTAGTTTGCGTACCAGAACCAGTTTGATAAACAACCAATGGGAAATCTTTTTGTAATTCTTCATCCTTTAAACTCAACAATTGATCGATACTCTTAACAATTAAATCGGCTTTCTCAGAACTGATCGCGTGAGCTTCGTTATTGGCAATCGCAGCGGCTTTTTTAATCTGCAACAGCGCCTTGATTATTTCCAAAGGCATCTTCATACCTGTGGAAAAGTTATTGCGACTACGCTCTGTCTGTGGTCCCCAAAGAGCCTCTTGGGGTATCTTTACTGCACCTAAAGTGTCTTCTTCAATTCTATAGTCTGCCATCAAATTCCTCCAAATAATTTAATACACTAATTATAACGAATTTATCATTTTAGAAAAACTACAGGACTGTAGTATAAAAATTTAAATTGGAGTTCTTATTAAATGTGCTTAAACTGCCGTCCTCCACAAAAATTGGGAATGCTGTTGGAATGCACTAGGCCTTGTCAAGTTGACACTTTTTTCGAGTAAATAATATAACTTTAAGAGATGGACTCATTCCAATATTCCTTTGGAGTGAGTCCATTTCTTGTTTCTGATCTATCTAGAGTATCAAAATAGTTCATTCCGTCCTTCACCAAAAGTTTTAACTCTTCCAATGTTTTAGGCGTCTCATGTAGATTGATCCATCTCAATTTGAAATCATTCCACCAACGTTCTATTGGAGAATTGTCGTAAGGCGTTCCTGGCCTGGACATACTATGAATTGATTCATGTTGTATAAGAAATATATTAAACCTTTTTGACGAGAATGCTGATCCTCGGTCCGTATGGACCATCGGATGGACGTCACCCATAGATTTAAAAGCTTTTTTAAATGTACTGATTTCTGAGTCAGTATCCTCTGATGGACTTATATGATAACTAATCATTCTACGGCCGTAGAGATCCAATACGCCACTTAACTGCACTTTGTGTTTATGCTTTATTCCATATTCAAGTTGGGTTGAATCAGCTAACCAAACTTGATGTGGTTGAGACACCTTAAAGTTTTGATTTAATATGTTGTCTTTAATATATTCTTCTTCATTGTCTTTTTGACTTT
>NZ_JAYKKK010000005.1:0-242275 GCF_036913655.1 Companilactobacillus sp. HBUAS56275 | reverse complement strand
ATCTGATGTGTATTTCGGCATGAAATCCCTCCATGGCTGAGAATATGAATTTATAGTATTTAAAATGTCAACCATAGTGGGACTATAGCAGGACGCCGTGGGCACGATTTGGAGCTAATTATTTTACACTGCGTGCAAAATAATGGATCTTCAAAGTCGGCCTCATTGTAAGTGGCAAGCCACTAACAATGATTTCACAGCTGAAGGCATTTCCAATTTTCCCTCCGGACTAAAGTGTACTTTTGTTGTTTTGTTGGTGATAAATTATTTCATCCGCTATCCTTGTTTTAGAAAATGTACGCAAATAAAAATGTTTGTTTCGGTATTATTTGTATGTAAACGAGAGTATTAAAAATATAAGTCGATTAGCTGGAGGTCAGACATTAATAGTGTCTGATCTTTTTTGTTTTTAGAATTATGGTCTATAATCGCAGCTTGATTACATTGGGCCGAAAGAACCATATAACTGTGATTCTAACCCAATAATAGAATCAGAAATATAGTCGGGAGTAGAAAATCTGTGGGCCCTCAGTAGCGAAATTCTACTTAGCTTGCGAAGCAAGGTTAGTAGAAGACCGGACTTGGAGATCCATGATTTTTCGCGAAGTGAAAAATTATTAGCTCCAAGCCGTGTCCGCTACGTTCCAGTGGCCCACAGATTTTCTACTCCCGACGGGCATACTTACACCACATCGGTTGATATTAACAGAATATTACAATTGATTTAGAAATTACTTTTTAATCAATTATTCAAAAGTGTAAAATTAAGGTAATTACATTTCCACCAAAGGAGAGTATCGCGATGGAAAACGTTATTTCACAAAGAGAATTAGAAAATAAAGAATTGGCTAAACAAGCCGCTGAAGAAGGAATCGTTTTACTGCAAAATCGGAATGCTACTTTGCCGATCAAGAATAAGACGGTTGCTCTGTATGGAAGTGGGGCTTTTGCCACGGTTAAAGGTGGTACGGGTTCGGGTGATGTCAATCAACGAAATGTGGTCTCAATTCTGGATGGATTAGAGAGTCATGGATTTGACGTTACTACTAAGTCTTGGTTGAGTCGTTTAAATCGTTATTATCAAAAAGAAAAACAATTGCATGATCAAAAATTAAAAGATGATCCTTTGGCATTATTGGCTCCAGCTTTTAAGTTCGAAGATCCTGAAGTAGGGGATTTTGAAGATAGTTTAACTGGAATTTATGTTGTTTCGAGAAGTTCTGGTGAAAATTATGATCGTAAGAATGAAGCTGGTGACTTTAAGCTAACTGGTAATGAACTTTCTAACATCAAGCGCATGAGTGAATATTACACTAACAGTATTTTATTATTAAATGTTGGCGGTGTGGTCGATACTAGTTTTATTGAAGAATGTCCTTTACTTGATAGTATTGTGCTCGTTTCTCAGTTAGGAATGACGACAGGAGATGCTGTGGCTGATGTTATTGATGGTACGACGACTCCTTCTGGTAAGTTGACGGATACTTGGGCTTATTCTTATGATGACTATCCAACTTCTGAAAACTTTGGGATGGAAAATCCTAAATACGTTGAAGGTGTTTACGTTGGTTATCGTTATTTTGACAGTTTCAACGTGAAACCAAGATATGAGTTTGGTTACGGCTTGAGTTACGCTGATTTTTATTTAAAGACGCAAAAAGTAAATATTAATGAAAAAAGAATTAAATTAAGCGTCAATGTCGAAAATACTGGTAACAAATATTCTGGCCGTGAAGTCGTTCAAGTTTACGTTTCTAAGCCACAAACAGGAATTCCAACGCCGTATCAAGATTTGATTGGTTATGAGAAGACTGCCATTTTGCGTGCAAATGCCCAACAGACGCTTGATTTTGAAATTAATACGAGTGATTTAAGTATTTTTGATGATGAATTGGGAGCCTACGTATTGGTACCAGGGACTTATCTGTTACGAGTGGGAAATAGTTCTCGCAATACTAAAGTTGTAGCTTCATTCAAGTTGGATGAGAAAGTCATTTTGAAAAAAGTTGATCCATTAATGAAGCCGGAAACTGATCCTACTGTTTTCACTGAGAATAAAGTTGAATTAGAAAATGTGACTGATGTACCACGTTTTATTTTGAAAGCTAATAATTTCTCTGAAACTCAGTTTGTTCAATATCAAGAAAAATCCGACGTGACAACTTTCATCAATGATGAGGATAAATTGCCTGGTAAGGGATTAGATCAAGTTGTGGAAGAAGTTCGTAACGCTGCTGGAAAAACGCTAGACGACGTCAATAATGGCGATGTCGAGTTAGCTGAGCTTGTTGCTAGTTTATCTACTAAACAGTTAGTTGATTTGGTAGAGGGCCAACTTTCTACGAAGGAAAACAGTGTTGTCGGTATATCATCCGATATTGTCCCTGGTGCCGCTGGACAAACGGGAATCATCGATCACAAAGCTGTTCCGGCTTTAGTAATGGCTGATGGACCTGCTGGTGTTAGAATCGACCCCGTATTTGAAAGAAACGGACAAACTATTACTCACTATGCAACAGCTTGGCCAATCGGAACAGCTTTAGCTCAGACCTGGAATAAGCGTTTAGTTAAAAAAGTTGGATTTGCGATAGGTACAGAAATGATTGAGTTTGGAGTTGATTTGTGGTTAGCACCAGGAATGAATATCCATCGAGATCCACTAGGCGGACGTAATTTTGAATACTTTGCCGAAGATCCTTATCTTTCAGGAACTATCGCTGCAGCTGAAACTAACGGTGTGCAGGACCATAAAAAGATTGGTGTTACTCTAAAACACTTTATTGGTAATAATCAAGAGAGCTTCCGTAACTCCGGAAATAGTGTGATTGGTGAACAAGCTTTACGTGAAATTTATTTACGTAACTTTGAAATCGCTGTAAAACAAGGACAACCAGTTGCAATGATGACTTCATATAATAAAGTTAACGGTGTCTTTTCAGGAGCTAACTTCGAATTACTAACAAATATTTTACGAGATGAATGGCATTTTAGAGGGTTAGTAATGACTGACTGGTTTAGTTCCGCTGATCCTAAAGAAAGTATGCATGCTGGTAACGATTTGATTATGCCAGGAAATTCGAAATCAGAATTACTATGTGCAGCCAGTGATTTTGGACCAGAGTTTGATGATCAAGGTAATATTAAGGTCAAAGAAGAGCTTGATATTAAGACCAAGGGTATCAAACGGACTGAAATGTGGAATGATTTTGTTCTTGATCCGGATGGAGAAGTGTTGGTAAAAGTTAGAGTCGATAGTAATTCCAACTTAAACAAGCAAGTACAGGCATGGGTTTACACCGGTGAAGCTCAAATTGTTGATGATGATCACGTCTTATTGACAGGAAAGTGGAAAGATAATAACACACTATATCTAGGTGATTTACAAAAATCCGCTATTAATGTCTTAAGAACGGTATTGAAATTGAAATTCTAAGAATTTTGAGGAGAGGGTTAAATATGCCGTCTTCCGTAAAAATGGGAAATGTATTGGAACGCTATGGGCGCGATTTGAAGCTAATTATTTTACACTGCATGCAAAATAATGGATCTTCAAAGTCGGCCTCATTGTAAGTGGCAAGCCACTAACAATGATTTCATAGCTGAATACATTTCCCATTTTTACTCCAGATTAGATTCTATACTTTACTTATTTAATTTTTTGTTTCCATACTAGAAAGCACTAAATAATTATTTCAATTATTTATTCCTTGTGATTTAGAATTAAAAATAGCGTCTACTAAGAATTCCAAGGCAAGCAATGCGGAATTTCAAGTAGACGCTATTATTTTTTATAAAATTAGAAAGCAAAATATAAATAGGATTACAATTCAACCCGGAGCAACAAGCCCGATTGGTCTCAGCCGTGAGATTTTACTTGGTGATTTATCACCTAGTAAAAGACCTGAATTTGAGACAATTGTGAACTTCAATTGGCTCAAATCAGTGTCCACAGCGTTCCAGACCAATCGGGCTTGTTGTGGAGAGTGGCATACTTCCCACCCAAAAAAAATAAGGATGTAGAAATCAAAATTGACTTCTGCATCCTTATTTCCTTTGATACGTTATAAACCGTTTGCAATAGACTGATTACGTACCGAAAGTAATATTATACCATTATATTAATATCTGCCTAATAATTCAACATAAGCATCAACAATACTTTGTAAGAAACCGATACTTCCTTGTACGACGTTGCCATCTTCATCAAGAATATTAGTTACATTACCGATGTATGCTTCTGGTTGTTGAAGAACTGGCATGTTCAAAAATACTAATGATTGGCGTAGGTGATGGTTGGCACCGAATCCACTGATAGCACCGGGTGAAACACTGACAATAGCAGCTGGTTTCTTGTCCCAAATACTTTGACCATATGGTCTTGAACCAACATCAATAGCATTCTTCAATGCAGCAGGGACAGAACGGTTGTATTCTGGAGTTACAAATAGAACACCCTTAGCATCTTTCATTGTATTTCTAAATTCTGTATATGATGCTGGAACAGATTCAGGTGTATCAATATCCTCATTGTAAAGTGGTAAATTACCGATTTCGACGAATTCTGGTTCGTATTGACTAGGGAAAAGTTTAGCAAGATTCTTAGCAATTTGTTTTGAGTATGATCCCTTACGTAAACTACCAACTAAAATAGCAATTTTTTCTGACATATTAATTCCTCCGTAACCTTTGATATTTTTAAATTATCATAAAAAAGAAGAATCAACAAATATTTGTTCTCGCAAACAAAAATATTTTTTCAGATGAGAAAACGATTGCAAAATAATTCCGACTGTGTTTACAAATTGTCAACAGATGTTTAAAAATGCAGATTACGATATTTTAATTACAATATTATGACCTTGATTACAAAAGCATTACAAAAATAGCATCAAACTGATTTTTTTTATTCTCTTCGTAATATGATTGAAATATTTATCTTGTATAGTTTCCTCTGGTAAACGAAAAACCGGGGAGAGATTATTTGTTAAAGCAATTTAAATTAGAAGCACTACTGATCATTAGTTTGATCGTTACAGGGGGTATGGGATATACAGTTGCCCACGCCGCAGATTCATCTACAGATCAAACAAGTAATGCAACGAATTTTAGAAAAACATTAACTAACTTGGAAACAAATCAAGCAGTTGATGGAAATGCCGAAAAATTGAATAAGAAAATTATTTTACCAGGTAACAAAGAATTTATGCCTGGAATTAAAAATAGTGAAAAAGATCCAAATGTGAATATGGACGAGATTGCTGCACAAGCAGAACAAAAGCAACAAGAAGTTGATCACGCACCAGTTCAAGAATCACAACCAGAACAAATTGAAGAATCCCAACAAGCAATAACACAAGCCGCTGCCGAACCACCAGTAGAAATGCAGTCAACAGGTAGAAACGTTGGTACCTTTAAAATCAGTTTTTATGATCCAGCTGTTTTAGGATCAGATATGGGTTATTCAGGAGTTGCCACAAACCTAAGCGTTATTCCCAGAGGATCAAGCTTAAAAATTACAACAGCTCAAGGTGATGTTTATTATCGAACAGTTAACGATACAGGAACATTTGCCTACGACAATCCATATCAAATAGATATGGCCATGCCAAATAGCATGATTCCTTCTTACGGAATTACAAGTGCTACCGTGGAAATTTTATAAAAAGAGAGAGCGGAGCAGGGGCGGTCAGCCTCTGAGGATTTGCCTAAGAACTGGAATCGCACGCGTATTTTGCGGGCAATTTCAGTTCTGTAGCAAACCACAGGAGGTTGCCCCTGCGTAGCTCGTTTCCACTATAAAACATAGAACCATGGTTATCTAAAAAGACAAAGAACTAAATTCAACAAAAGAAGACCAGTGCAACAACCAAAACGGTTGAAAGCACTGGCCTTTTTAAATACCATATCATCATGAGTGGGACAATAATTTAATTAAGCATCCTCTTATTGTAGAATAGACATATTAATAATGTACTTATTAATAAAGAGGGTTAAACAGATGAAAGCATTTGGAGCAACTAATAACAAAGTAGAGAGTTTCATAGAGTTTGATAAAGCAAAAGAAAATCCAACTGGCAGAGATCTATTAGTCAAAATAGAGGGAATCTCAGTTAATCCAGTGGATATTGCTACACGTAAAAATATCAAAAATGAATTAAAAGATCCTAAAATTTTAGGCTACGATGGTTACGGAATTGTTGAAGCTATCGGAAATACTGTTGAGGATTTCCAAGTTGGTGATAAAGTATTTTTTGCTGGCGACTACACTCGTGATGGCTCATATCAAGAATATGAAGTAATCGATGAAAGAATTGTAGCTCATGCACCTGCACAAACTTCAATTGAAAAAAGTGTTGCCATGCCATTAGTTACTTTGACGGCAAGTGAATTATTATTTGAAAAATTAAACATCAATCCAGCTACAGATAATCGTAATAAGACTATTTTGATTATCAATGGTGCTGGTGGAGTGGGCTCGATTGCCACACAATTAGCTCATTTAGCGGGATTAAAAGTTATTGCCACAGCTTCCACTCCTGAAAAAGTTAAGTGGGTTAAAGATCTAGGAGCTGATCTTGTGGTTAACCATCATCAAGACTTAATTAAGCAAGTGCACGATTTAGGGATTGAAAATGTTGATTACATTATTGGCTTAAGTGATAATGATCCGCACTGGCAAGAGATCGTCGAATTGATCAAACCATTCGGTACTTTTGCAACGATTACTAACTTGCGTGAATCACAAGTAATGGACTTGAAGCAAAAATCAGTTAATTTTGCTTGGGAATGGATGTTCACTAAGGCTAAATTCAAATTAGATTCAATGTCCGATCAGGGAGCTTATTTAGAGAAACTCGCTGATGGTTTGGACAGTGGCATGATTAAGTCAACTGTTACTAAAGTTTTCCATGGGTTTAACGTTGAAAATATTAAAGCAGCTACAGAATTAGTTGAAGCAGGACACATGATGGGAAAAGTCGTTGTCTTAGCTAAATAGTAAAAAGGGGATGATACCAACGTATCACCCTCTTTTTAGACATTAGATTAAATTGTAGTGTTTTAGTCCATTAACGATACCACCGTTAACGTTTTCAGTGGTAACATAAGAAGCAATGGATTTGACGGTGTCTAAACCGTTACCCATGGCAACGCTGTAATCGGCAAATTCCAACATTGGTAAATCATTGTTACCATCACCAAAAGCGTAAGTTGGTTTGTCTTCAAGATCTAATTCTTTCAAGAGATGTTTGATACCGCTCATTTTTGAAACACCTTTATTAACGGTATCGACAGATCTAGGACCAGTTTTATAGAAAGTCAATTCATCAAAAATTTCTTGATAATTTGAGCCATCGCCGGCAGTAACGATAACGATCATGGGAACTTTATTAGTTTTATAGAAATCAGGATCAATCTCAGGTAACTCTAAGTGAACGCTCTTGTAAAAGTCTTCAACAAAGGGAGTAACTGAATTAAGATATGATTGATCAGCTGAGTGAACACTGACAGTATCACCAAACTTATTTGCTTGTTTAAGAAGCTTTTCAATTAAGTCTGGTTTAATATTGTTTTCGTAAACTACTTTGCCTTGAGATTGGACATAAGCACCATCTAAGGTAATGTATGTATCAATATCAGTTGAATTAAGCACGGGGGCGATCTCAATAGGAGCGCGTCCGGTGTTAACGACTGGTAAGTAGCCATTTTCTTTGAGTTCGCGAGTAGCTTGAGCAACGTCCTCATCAATTTCTGAGTGGTCATTTAAGAGCGTTCCGTCGAGGTCGAAGAAAACAGTTCCTTTATAATTTGTTTGCAAAAGATCACCAACCTAAATAAATTTTGTATACTTATAACATATTACCAAGTTTTGAGTAAATCAGACAGTATAACTTTACAATGGAGTGATATTAATGAAGATATTAATGATTGAAGATAATAAATCAGTTTCAGAAATGATGGGAATGTTCTTCCAAAAGGAGAAGTGGGATGCTAGTTTTGCCTATGATGGCAATGAAGCCGTTGATATGTTCAACGCCAGCCCCAATGATTGGGACATGATCACATTAGACCTAAACCTTCCTGGAAAAGACGGAATGGAAGTTGCTAAAGAGATCCGCAAAGTATCTAAGACAGTACCAATTATCATGTTAACTGCCCGCGATACCGAAAGTGATCAAGTATTGGGACTTGAATTTGGTGCCGACGATTACGTTACAAAACCATTCAGTCCTATTACTTTGATTGCTCGTATAAAGGCTATTCACAGACGTGACGAGAATATGGCCGAAAAATTGGCTGAAAACCAAAATGTCAATGCAACGGTGGAAGAAGCAGATGATGGGTACGACATCAATACTGGTTTCTTCAAGCTCAACTCTAGCACGCGTGAAGCTTATTTAAATGGTAAAGAAATTCCTGATTTAACACCAAAGGAATTTGACTTGTTGAAGACACTAGCTAGCAAGCCTAAGCAAGTATTCTCTCGTGAACAACTACTAGAATTGGTTTGGGACTACGACTATTTTGGAGAAGAAAGAACAGTCGACGCTCATATCAAGAAGTTGCGTCAAAAGATTGAAAAAGTAGGTCCACAAGTTATCGAAACTGTTTGGGGCGTGGGCTATAAATTTGATGATACGACAGCAAGGGCTGAGGCTTAATGCGATTAATTTATCAAAACATGCTTAGCTTTTTGATCGTTATTTTAACGACTTTAGGAATTATTTTATATTCAGTTACGAGTGCCTCAACTAGCCAAGAATATAATCGAACCTACAAGAGTTTGGAAAGCTATGCTGGTAATCTGGAGAAGATTGCTTTGAAGACGGACCCTAAGACGGGCCAGATTCATAATATTACTGGCGACAATATTCGAACGGTTGAACAAGTTTTGTCAGAAAGAAATGTACAATTTGCGATTTTTGACTACAACAACAATCAAGTTTATCCAACGCCACCAACAAATGTGAAATTGCATTTGAAGGACTCTTACTGGAAAAAGCTTAAGCAAGGTAAGACAATCCGCAATGTGCAAAACTTGCAAGATACTACTGGAAATCCACGGTTACGAAAGGATGATAATAGAAGTTATGTTTATGTTCTGACACCGTGGTTCCAAAATGGGAAGTTGATTGCGGCTGTTTGGGCTGGATCAGACGTGTCTGAATTACAAACGAATATTGGTGAGATCAACAGTCGTTTGTACTTTGCACTCTTGATTTCCTTATTAGCAGCGGTTATTTTGAGTTTCTTGCTGTCTAGATATCAAGTTAACCGAATCAATAGTTTGCGTAGTGCAACGAAGAAAGTTGCCAACAATGACTTTTCAGTTCATATCGAAAGTAAAGGTCGCGACGAATTGGATGACCTAGCGGATGATTTCAACCAAATGGTTAAGTCATTAAAGGCCTCAGATACCGAAATTAAGCGTCAGGAACAACGTCGTAAGGAATTTATGGCTGATGCATCACATGAGATGAGAACGCCGCTAACGACTATTAATGGACTATTAGAGGGATTGGCCTATGATGCTATTCCGGAAGAGTCCAAGGGTCAAAGTATTCAATTGATGAGAAACGAAACCAAACGTTTAATCAGATTAGTCAATGAGAACTTGGATTACGAGAAGATTCGGACTAATCAGATTACCATGGCTAAACGAGTCTTTGATGCTAATAAACCATTGACTGATATTACCTCACAGTTGGAGAAGAAGGCTAAAGGCTCAGGTGATGAGCTGATTTTGAAGAAATATGATGGCGAATTGAATACATTTGCCGACTATGATCGATTCGTTCAGGTTATGTTTAATATTATTCAAAATGCAATTCAGTTCACTAATGATGGCAAAATTTTTGTTAGTGGAACTCGCGAAGAAGGCCGTCACGCCTCCGTATTCACCGTTTCTGATACTGGAATTGGAATGTCAGAAGACCAAGTTAAAAATATTTGGGATCGTTATTACAAAGCTGATCCTTCCAGAAAGAATCGTAAGTATGGCGAGTCCGGTTTAGGATTATCTATTGTGCATCAACTGATAGAGAATCATGGTGGTGAAATCGAAGTTAAGAGTAAGTTAAATGAAGGAACAACCTTCACAGTTACACTCTTTGACGAAGGCTACGAACACAAACCAGGCGATGAGAAAGAGTAATTAGAAAGTTTGAATATGATCTATTTTAAAAAGGGTTTATATCAACCGTAATTGGTCGATATAAACCCTTTTTTTAGAAATTTTTTTACCAATTAAAGAATCAATTAAATTTAAAATGCTTTTTGTGTTTAGACAGATATATCTCATATAATATAAGTGAAACAATTGTATTGGAGATTAATCTTATGAAGATAAAAATATCTAAGTATAGATCGATTTATATTATAATTTTTTACGCCGTCTTAGCTTTGTTGATGTATCTAACCATCAGGGCTAAATTTGTCTGGTACGGCGATGATACTTACTATCATTTTATAAGAATTATGGGATTGTCTGATAATTTCAAGCAAGGGATGTTGCAGTCTGGAGTGACTACAAATTTCTTTGGGAAAATAGGTTATGGAGTTAATATCTTTTATCCATGGATAACTTTGATCCCGTTCACCTTTTTTGAAATGTTGACCAATAGTTGGATTCAGGCTTACTATTTAGGCTTGATGTTCTATTTTTTCATTTCTTTTTTGATCAGTCATTACGCAATGAAGCAGTTTTCTGGTAATACTTTTCAAGCAATTATCTTTGCAGTTATATATGGATTCAGTACTTATCGCTTAATAGATTTCTTTTCAAGAGCTGCCTTAGCGGAGTATATTTCCACAGTCTTTTTGCCGTTGTGTTTCCTAGGATTTTACAATTTATTCTTTGGCGATGGTAAAAATTGGAAACCACTAGCAATTGGTATGTCGATGATTATTCTGTCACATATTTTGACGACTTTTATGTGTGTCTTATTATTCATCGTTATCTTGATTATTTTTTATGCCAAAGTAAAATTAGATAAAAGCCGTGTAATTAATTTTTTTAAGGCTGTAGGGATGACTATCTTAGCAACGCTGATATTTACGGTACCTTTTATTGCAGAAGAAACTTTCCAAAAATATGGGATGCCTAGTCCACAAAAATTACAAGGCAAATCGTTACTATCATTAGTAAAAGCTAGCTTTATGAATGTCAGTGGCCGTCAATATGAAGGATTTATTTATAATATCGGCTTGGTTTTGATTTTGGCCTTGATTGTAGGAGCAGTTCTTTTTAGAAAGTTCGATGCAAGTATTAAGGGCATCTTCATTTTGGCAGTTTTAACATTCTTCATGTCGAGTAGTTTCTTTCCTTGGAAACTCTTAGAAATGACGCCAGTTAAAGTGATTCAATTTCCATTTAGAAACTTAATGTTTGCGACATTATTTGCGGCCGTCGTTGCGTCGAAGTGTTTAGTGATTCTCGTTCAAAATAGTCGAATCAATGTTATTGTAGCAATCGTTGCGATGACATTTCTAAGTGCTGGCTTGTGGTATCACTCCTTTAATCGAGCCCTAGTCGGTTCTTATATTAGTCAAAAGAATCTGTTAATTACTGAGGAAATGGCCGATAAAGGACGTATACCTGAGAATTATCTTGATCAATATGTTCCTAAAAAATCTCAAGACGACTTGACTAAGATCGAGCAACATGAGGGTTATATTAATGACAAAACTTTTAACCAAATACCTGGTATCCAAAATGGAAAGAACTATTTTGAGATCAAGAATGTCAAGAAGGGTGACGTGCTTGATTTGCCATATATCAGATATCGGTTCACAAGAATCCTTTTGAATGATGAAGTGGGGCAGTTGTTACCAAGCAAAAGAGGAACGGTTAAATTCGTGGCACCGAAAAATTTTGATAAGTTAAGGATTCAGATCAGTTACGACGTACCAGCATTTCAATTGCTTTTTATTTTGAGTGCATTAGCATGGTTGATTCTGATCGTAATATAAAAAAAGTTTCAAAATAGTTTTTCCATAAAATAAATTAGGAAGACTGTTTTGAAACTTTTTTATTTCTCCTTTTTGCCTAAGTACGACCAGCTGTCAATTGGTGAGCGGTCATCCTGTAGTTGCAAGGCATCGGTATTATACAAATTAGTAGTTGATTTATTGCCATTACGAGAATAGATGCTAGTTGATTTGACTCCTAGATCATCGCGTAATTTAACTAATTGTTGGACTTGATTTTGATAAGAATAATTAGTTGGATTAACAGGAATAAATCCTTGTGGCGTGTAGAATCTCAAAAGGTTCTTGTTGTTAACGTTGTCCGAAACTTTTAATTTCAAACTAACATCTTCCAACCATTTTTCAGCTTGTCTAGCTAATCTAGGATTATCCTTTAAGGCAACTTCTTGTCCCGTCTTATTTTCATAAACAAACGGTGTACCGGAATCGTTAGGATAGACAGTATATTTAGGCGTAATCAAACTCTTATTTCTAAAGGCCACAACTTGGCTATGTTGCTTTGATAATAGATCAGTTCCCAGTTGGACGTATTGACTAGTATTGACACCGGCTAGATGAAGAATCGTCGGCAAGACGTCAATTTCACCGCCATAAGTATGCTTAATGCCACCTTTGAGTCCTTTCATATGGATCATAAATGGAACTCTTTGATATTGAGTTTCATTGAATTTGCTCCAAGTGTCAGGATCTTGACCAAACAAGCCAGTTGCTAATTCTTTATGTTGACTTTCACCCTTGGAATTTTTGTCGATTCCATAATGATCTCCGTAAAGGACAATCATGCTGTCTTTTGACAAGCCAGAATCATCTAAATAATTGAAGAATTCTTCAATCGATTTATCCAAATAATGAGCAGTCTTGAAGTATTGATTGATCTCATCATCATCTAAGTCAGTTGATTTGAAATCGCCATTGTCTTCATCAGAAAATTGATAGCGGACATGGTTAGTAACAGTTAAGAATTTAGTATAGAACGGTTGTTGCATTTGCTCGAGGTACTTCACACTCTCGGATAGCAGTAATTTATCCTTGATACCATAAGTATTAAGCGAAGCAGTGTCAGGATTTTTAGTGTCGTAATAACTTTTATCAAAGAAATAGTTGTAACCCATATTCTTATAAACCGAGTTACGATCCCAGAAACTGCCGACGTTACCGTGGAAAACAGCGCTGGTGTAACCCTTCTTCTGTGAAAGAATTGCAGGAGCAGCTTGGAAGGTATTCGCTGTACCCAATTTAGTGAACACTGAAGTTCCATTAGGCAAACCGAAGAGACCAGATTCTAGCATCGTTTCAGCGTCACTAGTTCGTCCAGTACCAACTTCATTGAAAAAATTATCGTAGGCAATCGTATTTTTATTGTGATAGAGCTTATTCAAAAATGGCGTAACTTCGACACCATTGACCTTTAAGCCAATAAGAAATTGTTCGAAACTCTCCAAGTGAATAATAATAATATTTTTGCCATTGGCCTTACCGAAGTAAGTTGGATTAGGAGCGGCGTAATTTTGATGAGTGTAATCTAGGACTTTGTCCATTTCAGATTCACTAGCTTTTGAACGAACTTGATCATTTTGAGCCGAACGAATTGAATCATAAGGCAGGAAAGTGTTTATTCCCAAATATTTGACGATATAAGAGTGATCAAAGGTTCTTCCAAGTAATTGGGGGCGATTAGCTTCAGAACCTGCTAGATCAGCTGAAAACAGCATTATACCCAAACAAGTCGTAGCGACCGCATTCAATTTTCTAAAAGGACGACGATCAATTTTTATGAAGTGGAAAACAAATAAAAGAGCAATAAAGACAATGTCGATCAGATAAATAGCATCTCGTGCTTGAACGACACCCAGAGTAGTAGTTCCAAGTCCCTTAGCAACCTTACCGACACCAGTGATTGAATTAAAGGAAATGAAGTCGGAGAAGGAACGAAAGTATAGTACATTACTATAAATAAAAATAGAGTCCGCAATATAAATAATTCCCATTACGATGTAAGAGAGAAGTCCCTTGTTAAAGTAAAGGGCAATACTCATTAATAAAACGATTGTGGCAAAAGGATTAACGATTAATAAAAAATGTTGCAGTAAATTCTCAATACCCAAGGAGAAATCAAGGTAGTATGTAACAATAGTTTTTAACCATAAACAAAGAATTAAGAAGGTCATAAATCCTAATCTAGTGTTTAATATGGATTTAATTTTTTTCATTTTTGTCCTCATAACTTAGTTAGTTCACCTTTTAATAATACTTTATCTGGTCAAATAAAAAAAGTCGGCTCTAGTTGGGGGATATGCTTAGATGCCATCTTCCGCAAAAGCTGAGAATGCATTGGAACGCTATGGACACGACTTGAAGCTAATTATTTTACACTTTGTGCAAAATAATGGATCTCCAAGCTCGGTCTCAATCTAAGTGGCAAAGCCACTAAGATTGATTTCATAGCTGAATACATTCTCAGCTTTCAGACTGAATAGCACGTTGATTGTTTTATTCATGCTAAATGATTCAATTCACTATTTCTTTTGTTCTTTTTAGTTTCAATGAGACATATAAAAAATATCTCACCGTTATTTTTAATAAACAGTGGGATATTTTACGTTGAACAGGCTTAATAATTTTGAGGAGAATATATAAGAAAAGTTATCTATGTTTAATTCTGACTGTATTCATCGTCGTCTATTCAAACTACAGATATTTTTTAAAAAATGAATCAGATTACTTTTTTCTAGCTAAATAATCAGAATGCTATTTAGTAGAGGTGGTGCTCTTTGTCTCGGAGTCTTCTTTTAAAATGCTAGACCAACTATCGATGTAAGTTCGATCACCATTTAGTTCAGGTGCATCAGTAGTATAGAGATTAGTTGTTGACTTGTTGTTATTCTGTGAATAAACGCTTGTTGATTTAAGTCCCAAATCATTACGAGTTTGCACAAGTTTTTGAATTTCATTTTGATAATCGTAATTCTTAGGATTGACTGGTGTAAATCCAGTTGGTGTATAGAATCTCAAAAGATTTTTATTGTTGATGGTATCGGAAAGTTTCAGTTTGTCGTTGACGTATTGCTGCCACTTTTCGACCTTCTTTTTGAGGATGGGATTTTGATCAAGATCGATCAATTCACCAGTTTTATTGCGATAAACTTCAGGTTGGTCGCTATTACCTTTTAGAACAGTGTAATGCGGTGTGACAAAATTCTTATTTCTGAAGATGACAATAGGATTATGTTGTTCGGAAAGTAGATCAGTACCTAACTGAACGTACTGTTTAGTATTGATACCTGCTAAATGAAGTAGGGTAGGCAAGACATCAATTTCTCCACCATAAGTGTGATTGATACCACCTTTGAGCCCTTTCATATGGATCATGAACGGAACTTTTTGCATTTGTGAATCGTTAAAGTCAGTCCAATCCTTAGAGTCAATACCTAAAACTGGTGCTAAATCAGTATTTTGGCTATTTGATAATCCGTAGTGATCACCATAAAGGACAATCATGGAGTTATCGTAGATACCGCTGCTCTTAAGATAATTAAAGAATTCTTTTAAAGAATTATCCAAATAGTGAGCTGTTTCAAAATAACCATTAACGGTACTGTTGTCAGTATTTGGCGGTGTGAAATCATCTTTATCTTCATCGGTCAATTGGAATGGATAATGATTAGTGACGGTGATAAATTTGGCGTAGAAAGGTTGTTGCAATTGTTCTAGATACTTAACACTTTCTGAAAGCATTAGTTTATCTTTCATACCAAATCCGAGTGTTGAGTCGTCACTCTTATTGAAGTAACTGGAATCAAAGAAATAATTATATCCCATATTTTTATAAACAGACGTACGGTTCCAAAAGCTACCGACATTTCCGTGGAAAACGGCACTAGTATAGCCTTCTTTTTGACTCAAAATAGCAGGTGCAGCTTGGAAGGTATTGTCGCTTCCTAGTTTCGTGAAGAGCGAACCTTCAGGTAGTCCGAAGAGACCTGTTTCCAACATATTTTCAGCATCACTAGTCCGACCTTGGCCAACTTCGTGATAGAAATTGTCGAATGACATCGTGTTTTTATCGTTATACAGACTGTTTAAAAACGGTGTTACTTCTTGACCATTAACTTTGTCGTTGATCAGAAATTGTTGAAAACTTTCCAAGTGAATAATGATAATATTTTTACCCTTAGCTTTGCCAAAGTAAGATTTATTCGGCTTGGCATAATTCTGTTGAACATCAGCTAGGACGTTATCCATATCGGTACCAACGGCTTCTGAACGGACCTGATTGTTCTGAACAGTTTTGATAGAATCATAAGCTAAGAAAGTGTTCAATCCTAAATATTTAACGATATAAGAGCGGTCAAAGGTTCTTCCTAACAGCTGAGGACGATTACTTTCCGCAACAGTTAAATTAAAAGAAAAGAGGAAGACACCAAGCATAGTCGTCGCTATGGCGGTTAATTTCTTCATGGGACGGGGATCTATCTTAATAAAATGAGTGAATAATAAAATGGCGATGATAATAAAGTCTAAGCCGTAAAAAATATCATGAGCCTGAATCAAACTAGTTGCACTGCCTCCAAGACCCTTGGAGACTTTGGAAGCACTGGTGATCGTATTAAAAGACAAAAAGTCACTTAACTCACGATAGTAAAGAACGTTTCCATACAAAAGGGCCGATTCCAAAACGTATATCACACCCATAACGATGTAGGAAATCCTTGAACGAGTAACGTATAACGATACGCTCAATAAAATAACGGCTGTAGCGATAGGATTAAAAATCAAAATTGCATGTTGTAACGGGTCTGTTGCGCCTAGAGAAAAGTCAGTATAATACGCTATAATGGTCTTGAGCCAAAGAGTAAAGACTAATAATGTTAAAAATCCTAATCTTTTACTCAAAAATTGTTTTAATCTATTCATTGAAAGTTCCTTATTTGTAAAAATTCTTTAATAAAATCTATTTAAGTACTAAATAAATTGTTTAATTGTTAGTATAATACGTTATAGGTAAAAAGTGGGGAAGAATAAGAAAAATGATATTTTTAGGACCGTTGTATACATACATTTATGAAAAGTATGCGACTAGATTCAATCATTTTCCATTGATTAGGCTTTCTTTTTACGCTGTGGATAAAGCAATATTATATACCTTGTTTTTTGTCATCTTGCGGTATATATGGGTAAAAGTTAAAAAGAAAAATACAACCTTTGGCCGTGAATTCGGCTTGACCGTATTTGTCTTCTACGTTCTCCTACTTTTTGCTTTAACAGTCTTTCGAGATGGCTATTTCATTTGGCAGTTCAAGTTTTATTGGCACCGTCCATTGTCCCAAATAAATATAATTCCACTAGTAGAAACGATAAAATTATTAAATGGTCAGTCTTTAGTCGACTTTTTTTATAATTTATATGGTAATATTATGTGGTTCGTACCAATGGGAATATTTATACCAGCGCTTACTGAAAGACATTTTGGCTTTTTCAAAGTTGTTTTGATTGGCGCTTTGATCTCGACCTCAATTGAAACGCTCCAGTTTATTTTAAATACTGGTGTAACGGATATTGATGACGTTATCTTTAATACTCTCGGCGCTGCGGTAGGATATTTTTTGTATTTTGTAGGAAAATGGATAAAAAAGCTAATAAAAATTTGAAATTTTCTTCAAAAATGATTAATCTAGTTTTGACGATATATATGGAGGAGAGAAAATGACACAAATTAAATTTGACGATTCAAAATTAGGCAAATTCGTTCATGAAAACGAACTTGGCGAAATGCAAGCTTTAGTTACAGCTGCTGATGACGAATTACGTAAGGGTACTGGTGCTGGTGCCGACTTCCGTGGTTTCATCGACTTACCTGTTGACTATGACAAGGATGAATTCGCTCGCATTAAAAAAGCTGCTAAAAAGATCCAATCAGACTCAGAAGTCTTCGTTGGAATCGGTATTGGTGGTTCATACTTAGGTGCACGTGCTGCAATTGATTTCCTAAGTTCATCATTCTACAACGTTAAGAATGATAAAGATGTCCCAGAAGTTTACTTCTGTGGTAACTCAATTTCTCCAAACTACATTGCTGACTTACTAGAAGTTATCGGTGACCGTGACTTCAGTATCAACATTATTTCAAAATCTGGTACAACAACAGAACCATCAATCGCTTTCCGTATTTTGAAGGCTAAGTTGATTGAAAAGTATGGTGTTGAAGGTGCTAAGGGACGTATCTACGCTACAACAGATCGTGCTAAGGGTGCTTTGAAGACAGAATCAGATGCTGAAGGCTACGAAGAATTCGTTGTTCCTGATGATATCGGTGGTCGTTTCTCAGTTCTTACAGCCGTTGGTCTATTGCCAATCGCCGTTGCCGGTGCTGACATTGATAAGTTGATGGAAGGTGCTGCTGCTGCACGTACTGACTATTCATCAGCTGATCTTACAAAGAACGATGCTTACAAGTATGCTGCTTTGAGAAATATCTTATACCGTAAAGGTTACACAACAGAATTGCTAGAAAACTACGAACCAAACGTTCAATACTTTGGTGAATGGTGGAAGCAATTGATGGGTGAATCTGAAGGTAAAGATCAAAAGGGTATCTACCCATCATCAGCTAACTTCTCAACTGACTTGCACTCATTAGGTCAATATATCCAAGAAGGTCGTCGTAACCTTATGGAAACTGTTGTTTTGATTGACCAACCAAGACATGATGTTACAATTCCTGCTGAAAAAGATAACCTTGATGGTTTGAAGTACTTGGAAAACAAGTCAATGGACTTTGTTAACAAGAAGGCTTACGAAGGTGTTGTTCTTGCACATACTGACGGTGGCGTTCCTGTTATGTCAGTTCACATTGAAAAACAAGATGCCTTTAACTTAGGTTACTTGATGTACTTCTTTGAAATTGCTGTTGGTATTTCTGGTTACTTGAACGGTATCAACCCATTCAACCAACCAGGTGTTGAAGCATACAAGAAGAACATGTTTGGTCTACTTGGCCGTCCTGGTTACGAAGAACTTGGCGAAGAATTAAACAAGAGACTATAATTTTATAAATTGATTAAGCCTTACATCGAAAGATGCAAGGCTTTTTTTGTCTATTTTTCTTTAGTAAAATTTGAACCACTTTCTTCCATTTGATACTAAAAATGCTTCATGACAATTTCAGCTCGGTATAATTTCCTTTACAGATACTGCCTTGATTGTAGGCTTCGTTCTGGCCTGAGTTTTGGTAAATTTGTAAAATATAATTACAACTAATGGAAGGGGAGATTGCGACGATGGATGATTTGTTTTACACACAATATTTGGATCATCTGAAATCGTATGTTCACCAGAGACCTGAAAAAAAGGCAATTATATTGCTGGGATATATCCAAAGAGATTTTCTTCGATACTATCGTCGAGGTGATTTAGTAGATGGATTTGAATTTATAAAGGAAAATATTGAAAGAAATACCGAGTTGGTGAAACATCTAACTGTAAATCAAATAACTTCTCAAATGCATAGTTTTGTTGATGATTTAGCACATGAGGGCATTCAAAATCATGTCGAGATCTATCCTTTTTTAGAATTACAACAAAAGTATCATGATTTGTTAAAGGACAAACCGGTGAAGGATTATTTGAAATGGGTTCAAAAAGTGATCTATGATTTCAGTCTGTTAATGAGAATTGATAATTTATCCTTTTCAAGTCGCTTGGAACCAACCTTGGATATTATTTATTACATTAATACTAATATTTATCATAAGATCACTGTTAAAAATGTTTTGATTCATGCCAATCAATATTGCAATCCGGCAAAGGCACAAAGAGATTTCAAGTATGAGATGAACATGTCAATCAGTGAGTTTATTAGTGCTAAGAAAATGAGTATTGCTCAAAAGTTACTACGAAATACTGATGATTCCATACAAGTAATTGCAGAGAAATTAAAATTCTATGATCTGAACGATTTTTCTAAACAATTCAAGAAGAAAGTTGGAATATCACCATTAATGTATCGTAAAAATATCTGCCGAAAAGAGGATAAGTAATATGTTGAATATAGGTATTGTGATTTTCGCCATTGGATTTATATTCGCCGGCATTGCCACTATTAGTTTTAGAATTCGAGCAATTGCAAATAAACCAGCTTGGGGTGGTGTGGCACTTCCCTTGGGGATTATTGGTTTTATTGGTCTTGTTATAGGAGTTATTTTGATAGCAATAACTCGAGCATAAAAAAGGAAAACACTATGATGAAAGAGAATCATAGTGTTTTCCTTTTATTTTGTAAGAATAATGTATTCCAAGTTGCCGTAAGCTGTATTTTCAACCACTTGTTCATCGATAGGTTCAAATTCAAACATTTCGCAAAAAGCTTGGGCAAATAGATTATCTTTCAATACCAGTAGATAAAAATTGTCGAAGTCTTCCTGCAAAATATCTAGGGTTGATTGGAAAAGTTTTCGACCGATACCTTGATGTTGAAACTTTGGTAAAACGTAAAGTGAATAAACTTCTCCATAATTACTAAATTCTTTTCTGCGACCAGGTCCATAAGTACAGATACCAACGATTTTTCCGGAAACGGTGGCTAATAAGGTATTATTAACGCGTTCTTTGGGATGCCAGATATCAACAGTTAAATGATCTAAAAACTTTTGTGGAACTATGCCAATGTAGTCGTAAGTCCAAGTTTGATAATAGAGTTCCTTGATAGCCTTAAAATCAGTCTGTTGATTGGCTTTAACAATATTAAAATCCATATCTAATCTCGACTTTCAAAAACTTACTATGTTATATACTGATGATAATGGCTCAAAGAAAGTTTTACAAAAGTTAAATCAGTAGCCAAAAATCTAAAATGGCCGGTATGTCTAGTGTGATGGGAAAACTCATAAATAATATTGTCGATTCGTATACATTAACCATTTTGGAATTATAAAAATTAAAATTTTGTCGGCGTGCGATTAAGAAAGTGTTTGGCACCATCTATAACGTGGAAGTAGGTGGCAAGTTTGAACATATCAGTATTTATACTCTTTAAAAACGGCCACTCACGTAACGATCCACGCAAAACAGAATTATTTTGTTCGATAAATTCTTGTCCCACCTTTTGTGGTTGATCATAGAAAGCACCGGATTGATAGAGATAGTTAGAATAGTCGAAAAAGTATTTCGCTGTCTGAGGGTCATTGATGTTGTCGCGTAAAATTTTAGTTCGAAGGCGGATAAAACTGACACTGTTTCGTAAGACTTGTCTACTAGTATTGGAACTAGACAAGTAAGCAAATAATTGTTCGAAGAAATGTTGATAGGCATGCACTTCACCACTATTCAGATAAGCACGGGGATGATTTTTGAACGGATATTTCCAATTACTCAAATTGTATTCCCATTTTTGACCGATCCAAAACGTAAAAGGCAGTTCATAAAAGACTTGTGTCATATCTTGTTCAAAGACTTCATTGATAATCTGTGAATAATCATGTGGCAAAAGACGATTGATCTGTTGGCACAATTCAGGAGTAATAAATTTAACATCGTTTTTGTCATCAGTTAATTCGAATAACTTTTTCCAGACATCATCCGAGAAAAGAGTCGGTTTAACGTGTTGAATCAGTTTCAAATTAATAGGTGCAGAATTGAGCGTATAGCCAGCGTCAAAACAGTAGTCCATCAGTTGCAAAGTTTGCACAAAATGCCCGCCCAATGAATGTCCTAAGCCGTAGATCAAAGTTTGAGGAGCAATGTTAGCTTCGATATAACGCATGAAATCACGGGCTACATTAAGTTGACTGAGATTTTTATCACTACCGATCAAAATGGCGTTAACATTGTAATCCCAGTCCTTATAAGTCTCTAAGATAGCTTTTTCAAATCGCTTGCTGCGAGAACTAACAGTATAGTCAACATTGACCTCAGTACCCTTGAAAGTAACGTAACATTCCTTGACATCATCAATTGAAATCTCATAAGCAATTCCGGAGAAACCACATTCAGCTGCTTCAGGAATAATCTCACGCGCATCATAAGATTTCACATAATCAGGCATTCGTTGTACTCGCGTGTAGATAAGAAAGCGCAAGTAGTTTTCGGGTTTGAATTCTTGGTAAAGATAACGATCGTAGTCGAATTGCAGTAATTTAGTCCGAAAATCATTATCATGTAATAATTCGCCAGCTTGATAGGGTTCCTTTCGCAACTCGATTGGGAGCAGATGATGAATCAAAAGAATCACGTAAATTTGATTCAGGTAACCGTGACAGAGATTAAGATTCTCATCTTCAATCTTGTCGATCAATTGCTTGAGTTTATTGATCTTTCTATTTCTAGAAGGTTGTTTAAGTTTCTGTTTACTGTGATTTTCATCAATATTTTTGAGTTTCAAAGCTTTATCAATAAGTTGTGGATGAATCGTTTTATTCAAAGAAAATTCAGGAACACGCAAATCAATCACCTGATTCAATAGGAGATTGGTTAGACGTGTTTTTTCTTTATTTAAGTAAGAATAACTGAATTGAAGACGTTTATTTTTAGGCAAGAGTTGCTTGCTGTCAGCCTTATTGAAAGTCAAAGGCAGATCTTTATGGGCACGGAAATTAAGTAAATCAATTTGTTCATAAACATGATTTAATCGGCTTAAAGTGCTTAATAATTCTTTCATTAAATCACCTCTCGTTACCTTTATTCTAACAAATTGTTGATATATAAGGAATTGAGAACCTTTTTACAAAAATTAGTTTGACAATTAGGAAAGCGCTTACTACAATGTTTCGTGAATGATGTTGTAACTTAACTTTGATTGAGGCAAAAATCATTAATTTGGTAGTTGGAGAATATAATGATGAGAATATACAAAGTTCTTAATAATAATGCTGCTGTTTGTAAAACAGAGCAGGGTGAGAGTTTTGTAGTTACTGGAAGGGGGATAGCTTTCGGTAAAAAGCCAGGAGATCAAATTGAAAATTCTGATAAAGTAAGTGTTTATACTTTGTCGAATCAACTTTTAAACGAAAAGTTTCAGCAGGTAGTATCTAATATACCTATAGCATATATCGAAGTATCAGAACAAATTGTTAATTATGCTAAAAGAACATTAAATAAAGAGTTTAGTGACGTTGTTTATATCACTTTGCCAGATCATCTTTATGGATCAGTTACTAGATATCAAAAGGGAATTAAACTCAAGAATAAACTTTTGTTTGATATAAAGAGAATTTATCCTAAAGAATATAAAATAGGACAAATGGCAATCAAAAAGTTGGAAACGGAATTTGAGATTTCCTTTTTGCCCGATGAGGCGGCATTTATAGCTTTGCATTTTGTCAATGCAGAGTTAGGCGATGATATTAGTGACGTTCAGAATATGACAGAAATTATTGATGGGATTTTGAACATTGTTAAGTTCCATTTTGGGATTGTCTTTGACGATGATAGTATAAGTTATAGTAGATTTTTAACGCATTTGAAATTCTTTTGCTATCGAATGCAGACAGATAATTCTGAAGATGATGCGGCAGATGAAATGTTGCCAATATTGGAGAAAAAGTATCCAGATACAGTAAAGTGCGTTGATAAGATTGTTAAGATGTTGAAACAGAATTACAACTATCAGGTACATGATGATGAAAAGATGTACTTGATGATGCATATAAATAGAATTTTACAAGAAAGTTTGTAAATAGGATTGTAACTTTTGGTAGGCAAAACCTAGATTAAACTTCACTTTTATAGTGGATTTTAGTCTAGGTTTTTTATTTTTAGAAATAAGGTGAATTTTATGAGTATAGATGGATCAGTAAAAGAAATACTTAAAGATGTTGGTGGACCTAAGAATGTTTCAGATTTGGTTCACTGTTATACCAGACTTAGGTTTACTTTAAAAGACGATTCCATACCTGATGATAAGAAAATCGAAAAAATTGACGGAGTTATGGGAGTCAATCGAGCTTCAGGTCAATATCAAGTAATCATTGGTAACGATGTGGCTGATTACTTTAAAGCAATGGAACCATTACTAGATGGGAAAACGAGTTTAAATTCTGATGATAAAAAGGATAAGGGAAACTTGTGGGATCGATTCGTAAAGTTGATTACGTCAGCTATTATTCCAGTAATTCCTGCTATTATTGCTGGTGGATTAGTTAAAGTTGTACTTTCCATTTTAAATTTAGCGGGGATAGTAGCGACTGGGACAATTAATTACCGAATAATCAATGCAATTGGTGATGCTCCATTCTATTTTTTACCAATTTTAGTAGCATTTTATTGTGCAAGATATTTTAAGGTTAATGTGCCGATTGCTGTTGGTACGATTGGAGTGTTAATTTATCCTGATTTTATTAACCTCTTAGCTAAAGGAAATGTACATTTCTTTGGCATTCCAGTTTACAGCACCAGTTATTCATCATCAATTATTCCTGTGATTTTGATTATCTTAGTAATGTCCTATATTGAACCATTGATTGACAAAGTAATTCCTAAAATGACCAAAGCATTCTTAGAACCACTAGTAGAACTGATGATCATGGCTCCATTGGCATTTGTTGCTTTAGGACCAGTCGGAAATATTCTTAGCATTGGTCTAACGAATGGAATTCAATTTATTTATGACAAAACAGGTATTTTGGCAGTCGTATTATTTGCTGCTCTATATGCACTAATGGTATTGACAGGATTACATCAAGGACTTGGACCTATTGTTTTACAAAATATTGCGACGTTGGGGTATGATCCGTTCATGATGGCTGCATGTTTAGCAAGCAATATGTCACAAGGTGGTGCTGCTTTAGCGGTAGCTCTTAAAGCAAAAGATCCGAAGTTAAAGGCTACGGCAATGGGTGCTGGAATTTCGGCAGTGTTTGGTGGAGTTACCGAACCAGCTTTATTTGGGGTTAACTTGAGATTGAAAAAACCTCTGTATGCAGCCATGCTATCTGCTGGTATTACAGGTGTTTTTATTGGAATCTTTAAGTTAAGAACATATGTTGTAGTCTCACCAGGCGTTTTGTCATTAGGAATGTTTATTGGTGGTAAATCAATGACTAACTTTATTGTTGCTATTATTGCCACAATTATGGCGGTGATTATGTCATTTATTTTCACTCTTATCTTTTGGAAAGAAGAAGTTGTCACTACTGACAAGGAAACAACAGTTAAAGATAATAAGATTTCTGTACAGGGTATTTCTGAAACAATCGACAGTCCATTAGTGGGTCAGTTTAAAAAATTAGAGGATGTCCCTGATGCAACTTTTGCCAAGAAAATGCTAGGCGATGGAATTGCTGTATACCCAACAGAAGGAAAAGTTGTTGCACCGTTTGATGGTGTTGTAGAGTCACTATTTCCAACAGGTCATGCTATCGGGCTTAAAAGTAATGATGGTATCGAACTATTAATTCATTTAGGTCTTGAAACAGTTAATTTAAAGGGTAAATATTTTGAAGCGCATGTTAAGCAGGATGATGTCGTTAAAAAAGGACAAATATTAATTACCTTTGATTTAAAGAAGATTGAGGCAGCTGGTTATAACATGATTTCACCAGTTGTTATCACAAATATGAATGAAGTAAAAAATATTGAGGTCAATAGTGATTTGAAAGATGTTGACAGTAATACTGCAGTAATAATCGCAAATGCATAAATATTAAGGAGAAAATTATGTCTGGATTTAAGAAGAATTTTTTATGGGGAAGTGCAATAGCCGCAAATCAAGTTGAAGGCGCATGGGATATTAATGGGAAAGGTCCATCAACCGCTGACATGTTTACAAGTGGTTCACAAAAAGATCCCCGAATATTTACGGAAAAAGTTGAAAATGATAAGTATTATCCGAGTCATGATGGGGTTGATTTTTATCATCATTACAAAGAAGATATTAAATTGGCTGCTGAAGAAGGATTAAAGGCTTTTAGATTCTCAATTAATTGGACAAGAATTTTTCCTACTGGTATGGAAGGTAAGCCTAATGAAGAAGGTTTGAAATTTTATGATAAAGTTCTAGATGAATTAATAAAATACAAAATTGAACCAATTGTAACTATTTCCCATTTTGAAATACCTTATGGATTAGTTAAAGAATTGAATGGATGGGCAAGTCGGAGAACTATTGATTATTTTGTAAATTATTGCGAATCCATATTTGATCGTTATCAAAATAAAGTTAAATATTGGCTAACTTTTAATGAAATTAACAATAGTACAACAGTGGCTGGACCATTAATTTCATTGGGGTTATTACAAGGATATCGTGGTACGGTTTTTGATTATCATTGTGATATGCAAACTAGATTGCAAGCGCTACATCATCAATTAGTAGCCAGTGCTAAGGTCGTTATTTTGGCCCACAATAAGTATCCTCAATTTAAAATGGGAAATATGGTGGCCTTTATTCCGTACTATCCGTATACTTCAGATCCTAAAGATGTTTTAGAGGCTGAAAAGCAAATGAATATTCTAGATTGGTATGTTTCTGATGTTCAGGTGAAAGGTAGTTATCCATACTTTGCTAAGAAATATTGGAATGATAACAATATAAAATTGAATATAACACCTAAGGATGAAGAAATTCTAAAAGATGGTACTGTTGATTTTTATTCATTAAGTTATTACATGAGTATGTGCGCTGGGCTTCAAAAAGATGTTGATACATCAGCTGGTAATTTTATCGATGGCATGAGTAATCCTTATTTAAAGGCTAGTGACTGGGGATGGCAGTTAGATCCAGATGGCTTACGTTATTCGTTAAATCAAATCTATTCAAGATATCAAATTCCTATAATGGTAGTTGAAAATGGGCTTGGTGCTATTGATAAGGTAACGGAAGATGGGAAGATCCATGATACCTATCGAATTGATTATTTGCGTTCACATATTAAAGCTATGCGTGAAGCAGTTGATGATGGTGTTGATTTGATAGGTTATACAAGTTGGAGCTTTATTGATTTGGTAAGTGCTTCAACAGGAGAGATGAGTAAACGTTATGGATTAGTTTATATTGATAAACAAGATAATGGTAAGGGAACATTCAATCGTCTTAAAAAAGATTCATATTTTTGGTATCAAAATGTAATTAAAAGCAATGGAAAAAATATGTATTAAAGGTAGAGTAGCATCTATTAGAAATATTGTGTGTATTGCATAATACTTTTAATAGATGCTCTTTTTGTTGAAAAATATATCACATTTGTGGTACTTTACATTTGTGATATATCACAAACGTGCTATAATGTAGTTGTGGAGGTTAGGAGATATGCAAATAGATATCAAATCGTACTTAGAAGACAATGACTTAACAATTTATGTAATTTCGAAGAAGAGTGGGTATGGTTATACGACTTTGCATAAATCCTTTAATAAAAAACAATCTTCCGCCACATCGCTCAATTTGCGTGACATAGAGGCAATTGCCAAAGCGCAGGATACGCAAATGTGGAGAGTTCTGCGTGAATTGGAGTTGCATTATCTGAAGTGAGGAGGCTTTTATATGGCAAGATCATTTTGGGACGACGATCCATTTAACGATAATATGGACGAAATATTTAAGAGATTGATGAATCAACAAAATGGCAATTCACAGGCAAAGTACTACGTGAATGGTCAAGAGTTGACTCCAGAAGAATTAGCAAAATATCAAGAAGCAAGAACTGTAGGACAAAATATTCCAATTAGTGATAATAGTAAAAACAAAAAAGGTACCATTTTAGAAAAGTTAGGCCGTAATTTAACTAAAGAAGCTCAACAAGGACTTCTTGATCCGGTTATCGGCCGTGATAAAGAGATTCAAGAAACAGCAGAAGTTTTGAGTCGTAGAACTAAGAACAATCCAATTTTAGTTGGTGATGCAGGTGTTGGTAAGACTGCGGTAGTTGAAGGATTAGCACAAGCAATTGTGAAGGGTGACGTACCTGAAGCTATCAAGGATAAACAGATCATTTCAATTGATCTATCGTCTCTTGAAGCTGGAACACAGTATCGTGGGTCATTTGAAGAAAATATTCAAAACTTGCTCAAAGAAGTGAAAAAAGCAGGTAACGTAGTTTTATTCTTCGATGAAATTCATCAAATCATTGGTGCTGGATCTTCAGGTTCTGACTCGGGAAGTAAAGGTTTAGCCGATATTATCAAGCCAGCTTTAAGTCGTGGCGAAATTTCAATTATCGGTGCCACTACTCAAGACGAGTATCGTAATACGATCATGAAAGACGCTGCTCTAGCTAGAAGATTCAACGATGTAACAATTGACGAACCAAGTAAAGAAGTCACATTGGCTATTTTGAAGGGACTACGTAAAGCCTACGAAAATCATCATCATGTCAAATTACCAGATGAAGTTTTAAAGGCTGCCGTTGATTATTCGGTTCAATATATTCCACAAAGATCTTTACCCGATAAGGCAATTGATCTGATTGATATGACTGCTGCCCATTTAGCAGCTAGAAATCCGGTTACCGACAAAGTAAGCTTAGAAAAATCCTTGAAACAGGCTGAAAAGGATAAGGAAGCAGCGGCTCAAAAAGAAGATTATGAGAAAGCTGCTAGTTTGAAGAAACAAATTGAAGATTTACAAGCTAAGCTCAATAAAGGTGACGAAAATCCTGATGAACCAGTAGCTAAGGTCAATGATATTGCGGAATCAGTTCAAAGATTGACTGGTGTACCGGTTTCCCAAATGGGCGCTAATGATATTGAACGTTTAAAGGGAATGGGTAAGAGATTAAAGAGTAAAGTCATTGGACAAAATGAAGCGGTAGATATGGTCGTACGTGCCATTCGTCGTAACCGTGCTGGTTTTGATGATGGTAATCGTCCAATTGGTAGTTTCTTATTCGTTGGACCTACTGGCGTTGGTAAGACGGAATTAGTAAAACAGTTGGCTAAAGATATGTTTGGTAATAAGAATGCCATCGTTCGTTTGGATATGAGTGAGTATTCTGATTTAACTGCCGTATCTAAGTTGATTGGTACATCCGCTGGTTACGTAGGTTATGAAGATAACGGCAATACTTTGACTGAAAAAGTACGTCGTAATCCATATTCCATCGTATTGTTAGATGAAATTGAAAAAGCTAATCCACAAGTTTTAACATTGCTTTTGCAAGTAATGGATGATGGTCGTTTAACTGATGGCCAAGGTAACGTCGTGGACTTCAAGAATACGATTATCATCGCAACTTCTAATGCTGGATTCAGTGATAATACTGATAAAGATAAGAAGTTAATGGATAAATTAGCACCATACTTCAAACCAGAATTCTTGAATAGATTCAATGGTATCGTTGAATTTACTCATCTATCCAAAGAAGACTTGAACCAAATCGTTGATCTAATGATTGATGACGTGAACGCTAACTTAGCTAAGAAGAATATCACTTTGAAGATTACTCCTGAAGCTAAGGAATGGTTGATCGACGAAGGATACGATGAAGCTATGGGTGCAAGACCATTACGTCGAGTTATCGAACAACAGATTAGAGATAAAGTTGCTGAATTCTATCTTGATCATCTTGATGTGAAGAATTTGCAAGCTGACTTGGTTGATGGAACTATTAAAATTTCTGAAGCTAAATAATTAAGAAAATCGTTACGGAATTTAAATTCCGTAACGATTTTTTGTTTAACCAATTAAATTCAATTTTTTCAACCAAGAATGAACACCGAAATCATTTAAACCACCTTGAACTTTTACTTCGCCGTTATCAAGAATGATGATTTCATCGGCTTGTTCAAATAATTGCTCGTCAAATTGGTGGGTGACAGTGATCCAACCGGAATGTAGATTGGTAAGAATTTTACTTATATCGTGTGCTGTTTTGGGATCTAAGCCCGTTAAAGGTTCATCTAAAATTTTGAAGTTAGCGTTTCGCAATAATAATCTGCCCAAGGTGATACGGCGCTTTTCGCCACCGGAAAAATTGTTATTGTGTGAGGATAGACCAGTAACTGATGCGTATTTTTCTAGACCAACGATGTTAAGTGTGTTGATCAATTCTTTGTCCGAAAACTGCTTGGAATATAACGTTAGGTTATTTTTTAAACTGTCATTGAACAGGTAACTATCTTGTTCTAACAAGTTGATTTGATTCAAAATGTCGGCTAGATTGTAGTGATTCAATGAATGATCATTCAGAAAAATTTCACCTTCAAAAGTAGTATGGCCCAGAGGTAGATTGATTAAAGTTGATTTGCCACTACCACTCTTGCCAACTAATAAATAATGTTTAGTTGAATCGAAATTTAGAGAAATGTTATTCAGAATGTTTTTTTGGTGATCCTTGAAATAAACTTTAGCGTAATCGAGTGATTTCAATTTTGGAAGTGATAAGTAATTGATTCTTTCAGTGGTGAAATTAATTTTAGAATTAATTTTTTGAGCGGCTTCTTTACCGCCTAAGACGTCACCGATTAAACCAGATGCGGATTGGATTGGCTCAGAGATGAAGATCATCAGTTGGGAAAAGGCCACTAATTGTCCTAGGGTGATCGACTTTTGCAGTACAAAATAAATACCAACGACCCAAGTTCCTAGATATAAGAAATTATCGAGTAACTGGCTGATGCCGCCGATTTGTTTACGGGTCAATTGATCCTTATTCTGACTTTTCAGTAATTCACTATTTTGACGGCTAAAAATATCGGTAAGTGTCTTTTGAAGATTGAACAGTTGAATAGTACGTAGTCCATTGGTGATGTCTTGCAGACGACCGGTGTATTTTTCAGATATGGTGATTAATTGATGCTTATTTTTTTTCAAAGTTTTTTGTCGATAGAAAGGTAAGAACAATCCTGGAAGGCAGAGCAAAATGATGGCAAAACTCAAAGCGGGCTTAATCATCAGTGAAAGAACTATTGCAATAAGAAATTGACAGATCTGTTTATAACAATTGATGCTGCCTTGAAGATAATCTGAACGCAAAATATCGGTAGTGGAGGTGAAATCGTTGTAATAATCAGTGGTAACTTTTTTCATGTCATGTCCGACACCGGTATTTTGTTGGAACATTGCCGAAAGCAGTTTATTTTTAATGGCACTGAGAATGTCGTTTAAAGTCGTTTGTCCCAGATAAGATGAACCAAAGTAGACCAAGGCATCAATCACAATATAGAAAATAACGAGAAAAACTAAATTGATGTAGGATAGAGATCCCTTGCCAGTGGCAGTATCGGTGATTAATTGCAGAAGATATGAGATAGAAATTTCTATGGCTGATGCAAATGGAATTAGAAGCAGCAATAATATGGATTTAGATTTAGCCATCCTGAAAAATTTTGATAATAACATTAATAGTTCCCCTAAAATTATAAATATTTTAATTTAATTATAACTCTAATAATTATTTTTAGAAGGAAAATAAAAAACGCCTCCGTTTAAGGAGACGTTTTTGTTAATTGAATCGACGATCCATGACGAAAGCTCGACCATATCCAGATGGTTTAACTTCCTGAAAGCCTAGTGATTGATAAAAGGCCAGAGTCTTGTCTTCAGGATCAGTGATCAATATTGTTTGTCCAACATTCTGATGTTTCTTCAAAAATTTATTAACTAGCTCCGTACCGATATGTTGACCTTGGTAAGTGGGGTCGACCAAAATATCCTGAACGTAGAGGACAGTTTTGCTATCGGTGATTCCACGACATAAACCGACTAGTCTTTGGTTATCAACAGCCCAAAGGACAACAGAATTATTGAGTGCTTCAATTGTTGTCTGTGGTTGTTGAACATAAGCTAACCAATCGACACTTTGGTAAAGGTCGAGAATTTGTTTAGAATCGATAAAATCTGGTTTTTGAAATGTGTAATCTATCGTTATAAATCATCCTTTTATTAAAAGTCTGGCGTGATAGATTAATTACGACGTTTTGTCACTTCAATCATCTCATTTCGATTATTTGATGATTATTATAATACGATTATTTAATTTTACAATTACTTAAATAAGTTACCAGCAAAGTATGGTTCATATGCAGATGAGTTGGCTAGTTCTTGTTGTAGAATATTATCGGTAAAGATTGAGCTACCAAGTGGAATCCATTCGTTGTTTGAAACTTTGGCGAAGAAGTAACCAGCACTATTTTCAACAGAAGCATTAACTTTCCAAGATGATCCAGCTGGAAGTGTTCTAGTCATTGAGTTACTTGAAGTATCGTAAAGTTGAACAGCTTTGGTAAGAGTAACTGTGGCTGCACCGTTATTAAAGATAGAAGTATTCTTATCTTCAGTAGCTAGTACCCATTCGTTAGTTGCTACTTGGTAGTATTGATGTCCGTTGATAGTTTTTTCTTGAGCTACTTTCCATGAAGAACCTTTTGGTAGAGTTGTTCCAAGGCTAACACCATTTCCATTGTAAAGAGTGGCATTAGTGCGTAAGGTAATTGGTTGGTGAGCAGTTGGAGTAGATGGTATTACAACGGTATGACTATCATTATTAGTTTCAGCACTGAAGTCTAGAGCTTTGACCCATTCATTAGTTGCAACACGGTAGTATGGGTATGTGTTGATGAATTTTGTTTGATCGACTTTCCAAGATGATCCGGCAGGCAAAGTTACACCTAGAGAATTACCATTATTGTCAACAACAGTGGCTCCCTTAGCACCAACAGTTTCAATACGGTTGACATAAGAGATTTCACTGCTGATTGGGTTGAGTAGTTTACCATTTTGAGTGATGTCCATGGCACTGGCAGAGATATATTGGTTAGTTGCTACTTCGTAGTAAGGATTACCCCCGATAGTAATTCTTTGTCCCAATTTCCATGAAGTGTAATTACCAAAAGCAGCACCGTTAATAAAGTGACCACTAGCATCGACAGCGACAGCACCACCGTGTCTGATAGTACCGACTAATTGTGCATCAGCGTGAACGATTTGTGTGGTTGGAAGTGTATTTAAAGCAGCTGGAGCAAGCAAAATAGCAAGAGTAGAGGCTAAAACAATTTTTTTCTTATTCATAATAATGATTCTCCCTATAAGTAATGTATTGTTCAATTACAAACTACTACTATTAGGATTTTTTAACGCGCTAAAAAAGGCGCTTTAAGAAAAACTTAATAGTTCGGTAAAAGACGTATATGAAATGAGGTTATGTCTTAAATAGTTCACTAATATAAACTACGCATTTTTGCTAGCAATATTAAGATAAATCATCCATTAATTAACATTTTTGAGTTAAAATAAATAAAATTATTACTCAATACGAACAATTTTGATGAAAATACATATAAAAGTTTTTATTTAGCTTGAAAAACCGTTTAAAATCTGTAATACTATATGAGTTCTCAAAAGTTTATTATTTTACAAGGGGCGAATTATATTGAATTCATTAGATAATAGGGGAAACTTGAGCTTAGTTGAGCGCTTGTTTCACTTAGAAGAAGCCAAGACAAATGTTAGACGTGAACTTTTAGCTGGTTTAACAACTTTTGTTTCTATGGCTTATATTTTGTTTGTTAATCCTCAAGTTTTGGGAGACTCAGGGATGAACAAAGGAGCACTATTCACAGCTACTGCACTAACTGCCGTAGTTGGATCAGTTTTGATGGGAATTTTGGCTAATTATCCAATCGCCATTGCCCCAGGTTTAGGTGATAATGCCTTCTTCAGTTATTCAGTCGTTATTGCGATGGGTATTCCTTGGCAAACAGCGATGGCAGGGGTATTCGTTGCCAGTTTGATTTTCTTAGTACTTTCATTGATGAAAATTCGTGAAGTGGTTATCAACGCAATTCCTAAGGATTTGAAATTGGCGGTTGCCTCCGGATTAGGTATCTTCATCGCCTTCGTTGGTTTGCAAGGTGGAGGTTTGATCACAGCAAGTAAAGATTCACTTGTTGCAATCGGATCATTTACTAACCCAACTACATTATTAACAATCGCCGGATTATTAGTTACAGCAATTTTAATGGCACGTAAAGTTCCAGGATCAATTTTTATCGGAATGGTCTTCACAACAGTTGCCGGTTTGGTAACAAAATTGATTCCAGCACCAGCACATATCATTTCAGGAATACCAAGTTTGAAGCCAACTTTTGGTGTTGGTGTAGCGCACATCGTTGATATCAAAGAGCCTCAATTGTGGGCAGTCGTTATTATCTTCCTATTAGTAGCTTTCTTTGATACAGCTGGTACTTTAATCGGACTAGCTGAACAAGTTGACGTTATGCAAGATAAAGACGGTAAAATGCCAAGAATTGGTCACGCTTTGATGGCTGATTCCATTTCAATGGTCAGTGGGGCTGTCTTTGGTACAACTCCTCCAACAGCATATGTTGAATCGTCAGCCGGTATCGCCGTGGGTGGTAGAACTGGGTTAACATCAATCACGGTCGGAGTATTATTTGCATTATCAATGTTCTTCTCACCATTGTTGTCAGTCGTAACAAGTAACGTTACAGCACCAGTACTGATCATCGTCGGTACTTTGATGGCACAATCAATGCGTGGAATTCAATGGGATAGATTTGAAATTGCGCTACCAGCATTCTTAACAATTGTTGGGATGCCACTAACATATAATATTTCATACGGAATTGCTTTCGGATTCCTAGTTTATCCAATTACAATGTTAGCAGCAGGTAAGAGAAAAGAAATTAATCCAATTATGTATGGATTGTTCGTTGTCTTCGTTATCTTGCTATACATTATTAACATTTTGCCAAAAGCTAGTTTAGCTTAAATTTAATAGTCCAACTGTTTCTATATTATATAGAAGCAATTGGACTATTTTTTTGAATCAAGATATCAATATTCGGGGTTCAGGATACTCTACCTAATTTAGGAAGGAAAAGTATTATATTGGAATAAGGAGGGGATAGAAGATAATATGGAAGAAAAACGTGAAGAACTTATAGATTTGGTTGAAAAAGCCTATAAGGATGTGCGAGATCTAAAATTTAATACTTTTAGAATAAAACTTTTACAATTTTCTAAGGATTTACACAACGGTAAGGATTGTATAAAAATCATGCTTGATTTGAGAGCTGAATTGTTGCAGGCAGACCTTTCTTTGAAATTAAAGGATCGTATATCTGGTTTGCCTAAGGAATATGGGGATATTTATAACTTTATCTTTCCACAATTAAAGAGAATAGATTCTAAAGTTTTGGACAGATATAGTCGTTATGGTTTTATTCCACTTAGATATGGAAGTGCTGTTAAGTACAGTAAATAAGCGAAGCACTTCGTAATGAAGGATGCTCCGCTTTTATTTTCCAATTAATTCAGAATGTTCTTTAGAGAAATCAACTAGCTTTCTTCTAGATATATCACAAGAAGATCCGTCTTTGAAATAAATTTTTCGTTCGGATTTATTGATGGATTGAATATTATTGGGGTTAATTAATAAACTCTTATGTGCCCGATAGAAATAAGGAACTCTATTTGAGATGGATTTTAGTGTGTCAGGAAATTCAATATTTTGATTAACCGCATGTAAAAATACATTTGTTGTTCTTTCTAATGATTCGAAATAATTAATTTGATCAATATCAAAAGCATATTGTTTCGGGCCGATTTGAAATTTGAATTCTTTCAAACGTGTATTTTGTGGTCTTACTAGTCGTTCAACAGTAATATCTAAGTCAGTATATATCTTTTCTTTAATAGCATTGATTCCTGTTTCTTTGGCAATATAATCCAGAGGTTCAACCTTTCTTTCAAATATCATCGGCATTAATTCTTCGTGGGTAGTAATGAAAACAATCTTTGCGTTTAAATCATTTTTTCTGATTTTAGTAGCTAAATCGATACCGCGTACCTTCGAGTCAGGAAACTCAATATCCAATAGGAAAAATTTAATTTCATTTGAGTTGTTATCTAAATAGATATTTATGTCATTTGGATTACCTGTTGATAGAATGATTTTCATGTCTACGTCAGGATGAGATTTGATGTAATCTTTGATTATTAGTTGATAGTACATTCTAAGAGTTCTATTGTCTTCACAGATTATTATATTAAGTAGCATTATTTATCTTCCAATATAGTTAGGATTGTTGAAAAGTAACCATCTTCAACTTTAGTTTGTAAAAGTAGATTACTGTTAGAGTGAATGATTTTATTGACGGTCGATAGGCCCAAACCGTTGTGATTTTTTTTTGAAGTATAACCAGTTTTGTAGATTTGATCCAAATTAATTTTTTCAGATGGGGCAACGTTATTTTTAATGATGAACTCTAAATAATTATCGAACGAAACAAGAGCAAAATTAATTTGGGGATGATTTACTAGTATGGATGCTTCAATAGCATTATCAAATAAAATTCCTAGAATGCGGGTTATCTCAACAGATAAGGTTTTAGGAATAAATATATCTTGATCAACTTCAATGTTAGTTTCGATGTGCTTATTTTTGGCGGCTACTAATTTAGTAACAATAATTCCCTTAATTAAGTCATCATTAAGGTGATATAAGTTAGCACTTTCGATATTTGAAGTCATATCAACATTATTGTCAGCATAATCAAGTAGTCTTTGAATAGAATCATTGTCTTGATTGTTGGAATTTAATGAAACTGATAATGAGGAAAGCAGATTTTTATAGTCATGTTTGAAACGTCTCAGTTCAGTATTGTTCCGTTCAAGTTCCTTGATATATAAGTTTCTTTCTTTTAGGTGCCTGTTCTCATAGTTGGATTTTAATTCTTTCATATATCCTACTATTAACATGATGCTTCCGATTATTATAAACAGAGCTGATACTAGACTGATTGTTAATGTTGCTTCTAAGTATGTTAATTGATTGAAATTATGTTTAGTAATTAAAACTAAGGACACATATGAAATAGTTATTATGGCAATAGATAAAAGGGTTAATCTAATTGCCATTTTGTTATGAATGGCATTTGCAAGTGCATCTGATTTAAGCAAGTGTTTAATGGTACAAATTACTGCTATGGTCAGTAAATAATTAATTAGTATCAGTAGGAAAGTTGCCAGTAAAGTATTGTAAGAATAGTTATCAAATCGAAAATTAAACACTTTGATTACGAAATAACTGGCAATTCCTTGCGTCAGTGTTGTTATTAGTATGTCTAATATTAATACGATGAATTTTACTGATAAGTTTGTTTTAGGTCTGATTTTTACAAATAAGAGCCAGTATGTTAAGAGAATTAAGAACATTGATGCAGTTGGAATATAGAGATCAATATATGTGAATAAGACGGTGAATATAAGAGAAAAAGTAATATTTCTTTTACTTTTTATATTTGGAAGTAGCAAGAATACTACTATGTATACTAGCAATGTGTTAGAGGAATCCAAAAGGATCCAAGAAGACTCGATAAACTTTTCCAATTTAATCTTTTAATTCAACTTTTTTTGTTTTATTAAAAAAGTTGAATGTTCCCTCCTTTACATTGAGATTGAATAATATTACTTATTCTGCAATACAGTTAAAATTGTTGAAAAGTAATTTTTTGCAATTTTAGTCTGTAAAAGCAGGTTGGTATTAGCGTGGATAATTTTATTGACTGTTGAGAGCCCCAAACCATTGTGTCCGCTTTTAGTTGTATAGCCAATTTTAGAAATTTGATCTAAATTGATTTTTTTAGTTGATTTAATATTATTCTTTATGATGAATTCTAAATAGCCATCAAATGAAACAAGAGCAAACTCTATTTTGGGATGTTCTACTAGCAATGAAGCTTCAATTGCATTATCAAAAAGGATTCCTAAAATACGAGTTATTTCAACGGACAAGTATTTTGGGATGTGAACGTTTTGATCAATTTCAAAATTAGTTTCAATATTTTTATCCTTAGCTATTGCCAACTTTGTAATAA
Source organism: Companilactobacillus sp. HBUAS56275 (assembly GCF_036913655.1). NCBI lineage: Bacteria > Bacillati > Bacillota > Bacilli > Lactobacillales > Lactobacillaceae > Companilactobacillus > Companilactobacillus sp. HBUAS56275. Next base: position 204,520 of record NZ_JAYKKK010000005.1, on the reverse strand, counting down.
TAATTCCTTTAACTAGGTCATCTTTAAGATGATATAAATTGGTATTTTCTATATTTGAAGTTAAATCAATATTGCTATCAGCGTAATCTAACAATGTTTGAATGGAATCGGTATCTCTGCTATCTGATTTTATAGATACGGATAATGACGCTAGAAGGTTTTTATAATCATGTTTGAATCTTCTTAATTCAGTATTACTTCGTTCTAGTTCTTTAATGTATAAATTTCTTTCAACTAAACTTTTACTTTCGTAATTGGATTTCAACTCTTTCATATAGCCCATTATTAGCATGATACTTCCCGTTATTATGAATATTGCTGATACTAAGTCAATTAACAGTGTGGTCTTTAAATACGTTAATTGATTAAATTCGTATTTAGATATTAAGGTTAAAGATAAATGAGAAATAGTCATTATGATAACTGATAAAAGGATTATTTTGATTACGGTTTTATTGTAAATAGTAGCTACAACGATTTTGAAATTAAGTAGATACTTTATTATAAATATTGCCGATATGGTTATTGAGTAATTTATCAATGTTAATAAAATGGTTGCGAATAATGTGTTATAAGAGTAACTACTAAGGTTAAATTTAAAAACTTCAATTACAAGATAACTGGCGATTCCTTGACCAATGGTACTTAGAAGAAATAACAATATTAAAGAAACGGTTTTTATTAGTGGTGTTATTTTAGGCTTGGTTTTAATGAATAATAGCCAATATGTCAAAATGAGTGGAAAAATCGCTGCATTTTCAAAATAGAAATCAATAAGAGTAAAAAATATGCTAAATATTAATGAGAGTATTATATTTCTTTTGTTTCTTGCACTTGGTATCAATAAGAATAATGATATATAAAATAATAATGTGTTTGAGAAATCAATAATTAGCCAAGAAAGTAGTGTAACTTTTTCCAATGTAATTTTCCTATCTAACTTTTCAAGTATATGTATTAGTTTTTAAAACGGAAAAATAACCAAACAATGTAGTATAGCATATATAAATTCTTCATTAAGAAATTACGTTAAAAGGTAAAATATAATTTCCAATGGTACAATTATACTAACTTGTAATAATGATTAGTGAGGTAGAGACTTGTTTTTAGGATCAGTAATTTATGATAAACGACGTAGTTTGAATCTAACTCAAAGTGACTTGGCTAATGGTTTGTGTAATCAAAATACTATTAGCAAAATGGAAAAGCATAATATGACACCGCAAATGGATGTCTTAATAAAGATTTGTCAGCGCTTGGATCTCTCGTTGAATGACGTTTTTAGTGAGTTTTCTAGTGATTCCAAGCCGGAACAAACTTTTATTTTGGATGATGTTGAAAAGGATGTCCTTTTGAATAATTTGGATTCGGTTGAGGATAAATTGGCTTTAATTCAAGATAAGCTTAAAGCCAAGGATCGAGCACAGTATGATTTTATTCTTGGAGTTGTGAAGTTTAAGGCTGGCAATTTTGAGTTGAGTTCATTCCACTTCGATAAAGTTTTACGCGAAACTAAGTCAGATGATGATAATATTTATACTTTGATGTCATATTTGTTCAAAGGCAAGATATATTATCGTCAAGAACATTTTGATGAAGCTGATTATTATCTTAATTTGATCAATAATTCATTAAAAGAGAATCTTAATGTTAATAACGCCAATGGTTTAGAGGTTATTTTCTTAGCTAAAATGGTCGGTAAAGCTTATCTACAAATAAAACGGTTCGATTTAGCTAAGCAAATTTCTGAACGTGGTTTGGAATTTGCAAATGATTATCACTTATCTTATTTCATGGATGAATTGAATTATAATCTTTATTCAGTTTATCAAGAGGGTAATGATAAAGATAAACAACAGTTATATAAGAATCGAGCTTTTTACTGTGCGGACGTATTAAACAATCGTAAGCTCCAAGAAAAAATTGAACATAAATAAAGACAGCCGAGTGGCTGCCTTATTTTTTTACAATTATTACTTAAAAAGACTGATGGCAAAACTTGGTTCGTAAGTAGCGGAATTAGCTAGTTCTTGCTGCAAAAGTCCGTCACTGAAAACTGATCCACCTAGTGGAATCCATTCGTTGTTCGAAACTTGAGCAAAGTAGTAGCCAGCACTGTTTTCTACAACGTTTGAAATCTTCCAAGAAGTATTGGCAGATAGAGATCTAGTCATTGAGTTTGAAGCGGTGTTATATAATTGGATATTTTTAGCTAAAGTACCAGTTGTAGCGCCATTGCTAAAGACCGAAGTGTTCTTATCTTCAGTTGCTAAAATCCATTCGTTAGTTGCGACTTGATAGTATTGATGACCGTTGATATTTTTTTCTTGAGATACTTTCCAAGAACTATTGCTTGGTAAAGTTTTGCCGGTATTTTGACCTTGACCATTGTAGATGACTGAATTAGTACGCAGTGTAATGGTTTTTAGAACATTAGTATTGGTGTTAGTAGTGGTATTATTTGTACCATTATAATCTGAAGTGAAGTTTAAAGCTTTGACCCATTCGTTAGTTGCGACACGATAGTATGGGTAACCGTTGATGACTTTGTATTGATCAACTCTCCATGAAGTTCCATTAGGAAGAGTGACTCCTAGGCTATATCCATTATCGTTGACGACAACGGCGTTGCTACCGGTAATAGTTTTAACGGCATTAACATAGGAAACTTCTTTTTGAACAGGATTAAGTACTTGGTTACCATTGCTGATGTTCATCGCTGTAGCATCAACGTATTGGTTAGTTGCGACTTCGTAGTAAGGATTACCACCGATAGTAATTCTTTGGTCTAATCTCCATGAAGTGAAATTCCCCAAATATCCTCCACGGACATAGTTGCCATTAGCGTCGACAGTGGCGGCACCACCTCGTCTAACAGTTCCGATTAGTTGAGTGTTAGCAGCTTGAACGGTGTGATTGGCAGGTAAATTATTAAGAACGGATGGAGCTAGTAAAACAGCAAGAGTGGAAGCTAAAACGATTTTCTTTTTATTCATAATCAATTCCTCCGTATATATTATACAAGTATAAAATAGCACTATTTAATATAATAGAAGAGAATTATTATCCTTATTAAGAAAATCTTAAATTAATAAAGTATTTTTTATGCAAAAAAATATGAGATGAAGATATTTGATTTATCCTCATCCCATATTTTGATTAATAATTAGCCATTATATTTTGATAATTTGAATACAACTTTATCTTTGTTGTGTAATTTCTTTTTATCAGCAGAAACGTTAACTTGTTTACCATTAACAGTGAATGTCCAATAGATTTTTTTCTTGTTATTTTGTTTGTGACCGTCGATAGCTGAGATAAAGCCGCCTTTATCATTTACTTTCCAGCCTTTCTTTAGACCATCAGTAACAGTGGCATTCTTTTTCAATGTGATAGTTTTCTTAGCAAGCTGTTTTTTATTTTTCTTCAAAGTATAAGTAACTTTGATGTTTCTTAGTAGATTTAGCTTGAACTGGTGTTGCAGCTGCTGGAGCGAATACTCCTAGTAGCATTAATAATGACAGTAGAAATGCTGTTATTTTTTTCATGATTTTCCTCCTCAATTTGTACAACGAGTTCAATTATAACAAAACAAAAACGAAATGAATCAAATAGATTTTTTTTGTGAATAAGTTAAAATAGGAATATTAGGTTGTGATCGATATCAACTGATGTTAGTTAAGGATGCCCGTCGGTAGTAGAAAATCTGTGGGCCACTGGAACGTGGTGGACACGACTTGAAGCTAATAATTTTACACTTCGTGCAAAATCATGGATCTCCAAGTCCGGTCTTCTACTAACCTTGCTTCGCAAGCTAAGTAGAATTTCACCACTTAGGGCCCACAGATTTTCTACTACCGACTATATTTCCGTTTCTATTCATAAAGGGATTAATGTTTAAGTGTTGTTCAGTTCCCAACATATTTAATTAGTGAGAATAACGTCTATTAAATATTTGTGGTATATGAGTGTACAGGAACCTTTTATATAGAAGGTAATTTTACTATTTAAAGTTTAAAAATACATAAACAACAGAACAAGACACTAGTCCGGAGCAACAAGCCCGATTGGTCTCAGCCGTGAAATTATACTTGGTGATTTATCAGTTCTTAAAAGATTTGGTTAAAACGCATATTAAAAATAGCCGTAACTCATTATTTTTCATCTTCTCGAACTAAATAATCAAAGTGCTGTTTAGTCCGGAGCAAAAATTGAAAATGCGTTCAGCTATGAAATTATTGTTATCGGCTTTGCCGATTACAATAAGGCCGACTTTTGAACTAATTATTTTGCACGAAGTGTAAAATAATTAGTTCAAAATCGCGCCCATAGCGTTCCAACAGCATTTCCAATTTTTGCGGAGGACGGCAGTTTACAACCAGCTAGAACTTGAACTGGATTCAAATTAAGAAAGGAGCATGGGAAGATGAATAAACTAATTTTGAATTTTCAGAAGAGAACTAATAGTGTGACCATTTTTGTTTATTTGATTGGTATTATTCTGATCTCACTGCTCTTTAACAATCCGATTATTTCTCTGATTAATTTAGTGGCTCTGATTTTTATGGCTAATCTAGTTAGTCGTGAAAAAATAAAAACGTATTTCAAATTTTCTTGCGTAATCTTTATAGTGACGTTTATTTTTAATCTGATTTTGAATCAACGTGGGAAAAGTATTCTGTGGATTTTTTATTCGTTTCAAATCACTCAGGAATCGTTGTTGAATGGATTTATTTTAGGAGTCTCTTTTGTGAATTTGTTGTGGGCTTTTTACATTTATAACGCCTTAATTCGAGTTAAAACAGTTTTTGAGTTATTGTCGAGTCTGTTAAAAAACGTTGCCTTGATTTTTATTCTGACAATTCAATTTATTCCTCGAATCATTCAAATCTATAACGAAACTAAAGCGATTAAAAAGTTTCGGACGCAAAAAGAATTACAACGGTCTAAACTGAAATCAACGATGGATTTAATGGAAATGATCTTGAATAAAGCTGTTGCTAGTTTTATGAATGTTTCTGATACCTTGATATTACGAGGTTTCAATAATCGTCAAAAAAGTGTCGGAAGATTGGAATATCGAGGTTCTGATTTTCTTTTGTCTGGATTAATAATTCTGGGCTTAGTAGCTGACATCGTAATGTCTATCAACAAAATTGGAGTCATCAATCTCGGTTCAATTGACGTCCGATTAAGCTTTACGAGTTCGGAATTGATTTTACTTTTGATAAACGTATTCTTAATATTATTGCCAGTTTTATTTGGAGGGGTAAATTACTTATGGTGGAAATTCTACATTTCAAAGATTACAGCTTCAGATACAACAACAGTCAAAAAATATCGTTAAATAATTTGAATTTTTCCGTGCAAACAGGGGATTTCATCATGTTGATCGGTGAGACTGGCAGTGGTAAAAGTACCTTGTTAAAACAAATGTTGCCAGATCTTGCAGTTGGGAAAGTATTGTCTGGTGAACTGGTGACTGACCTGTCACGAGATAACAATAGTTTTGCTTACGTTTCTCAATTTGTTGATAATCAGATGATTATGGAAACACCACGTGATGAGCTGAAATTTGTCTTGGATAATCAAGGCTGCGACCAAAATGAGATTCAACTTCGAATCACGGAAATAGCTAGTTATTTAGGGATTATTAGCTTGCTCGATCTTAATGAGAAGCACCTCTCTGGTGGCCAAAAACAGCTAGTTAATTTGGCTAGTGCCTTGATTTTAAAGCCTAAAGTTCTTTTATTGGATGAACCGACTTCACAGCTAGATCCAATTGCGGCTGAAAAATTGTTGCAGATGGTTCATAAAATCAACGAAGAGTTGAATATGACAGTATTGTTGGTGGAACACGAACTTGATCGGGCAATCCGTTACGCTAATAGATTGCTAGTCATGGAGAACGGCAAATTGATTGAGGATGCAACAGTGGATACAGGATTGCGTGATATCTATCAAAATCCGAAACTCAGAAACTATTTGACCCAGGTCGATCGTCTAATCCTAGAACTAAATTTACCCACAGAGAAGCCATTACCACTGAGCAATAAAGATGTCGGCCTTCTCATAAATCAACATAGGGAATCGCTTAATTGCGGTTCTCGTAAGATTGAGGTCGACACTTCCGCTGAAAATATTTTAGAGATCAAGCGATTAAATTTTCGTTTTGATTTCAATGGCCCACAGATTGTTGATAATGTCAGTTTTGAGCTCAAAAAAGGGCAGTCTTATTGTGTGATTGGTCCTAATGGAATGGGGAAGACGACTCTACTAAAGACGATCACTCGTCAATTAAAGCCGCAGTCAGGTAAGATTTTGTTTGCTGGTAAAAAACTGCAAGATGATTTCTATCAGAAAGTGTTTGTTCTCCCACAGAATCCAGCTACATTGTTTATGAAGGATACGGTAGCTGAAGAAATCAATTACCAATTGCAAGAAAGTAAGCGTGACACGAACCTTGAAGCGGTGCTAGAAAAATTTTCTCTAACAGGTCTGGAACAAACTAGTCCTTATGATCTCAGTGGTGGGCAACAGGAATTCTTAGCTCTGGCGTTAGGTTTCATTAAGAATCCTCAAATCCTATTTTTGGATGAACCGACTAAGGGATTAGATCCTAACAAGAAGTTGGAATTAGGAAAGATGTTGCAACAATTTCAAAAAGACGGTGGCACAGTGTTCGTAAATAGTCATGATTTGTTATTTGCGGCGAGGTTCTTTGATCAAATTGCGATGATGTTTGATGGCAAGATCAGTCAATTTGCAACACCAACGGTCTTTTTTAAGGATAAGTTTTTCTACACGACAGAAATAAATAAGGCAGTGCGAGAAACTTTCCCACTAGCCTTATCATGGAAGGATATTAAGAAACGTGAATCGTAAATCAATTTCACTATTAGTTTTGGCAGTCTTAGTACTAATCTTAATGGCTGTTTTTTCGAGTAAAAATTATCTACTATTTTCATTTGGATTTTTGATTTTAACTTTAGGAATATATTTTTGGAAGTTTGAGAAGTCACCACATACTTCACGAGAAATTGTCTTTATCGCTATTATTTGTGCTTTGGCGGTTGTCGGAAGAATTATCTTTGCGGCGATTCCAGCGGTCAAACCAGAATTATTCATTTTAATTTTGGGAGCAATTGTTAGTGGTCCGGAAACTGGTTTTTTAATGGGAACAATCATTGCCTTGACTTCAAATATGTATTTTGGACAAGGTGCTTGGACTCCCTGGCAAATGTTTGCTTTGGGCTTGATAGGTCTGGTTTCAGGTTTAATGTTGAATAAAAACGTCGCTACTTGGAAGTTAGTTGTTTGGGGCTTTCTATCAGGATTTATCATGGGTTGGATCATGGATATCTATTACATTATTGGCTTTGTAAATCCTATTAGTTGGCAAAGTATTTTAACTTCTTTAGCAGCTAGTTTTTATTTTGATGTGGTTCATGCCGTCTTTACCGCCGTCTTGTTATTATTGGTTGGTAAACGTTGGATCAAATTATTTGGTAACTATCAGAGAAAATATGATCTGTTTGAAAAATAGTGCTTTTATCGATCAACTTTAAGTCTAAATAGAAAACAGCTTCTATTAAGAAATTCAAGTACATCTACATGTCTTGAATACTCAATGGAAGCTGTTGTTTTTATTTAAGAATTAAAATCCCCATTTAGTGACTGGAACGCTAAGATGTTAGGTGTGTGGTGACGACTATCCATCTTAGATATGTTAGCCAATGTGCCAGCTGTCATCACTAGTTTTGATCCGTTTGTAGGGACAAAATAGCGACTATTGAAGTTTTGAAATCCAGTCCATTAATTGTGCTCGGCGTTCTGGCACAAAATCAGGAAGGGATAGGTGAAATGTTTTAATGTTTAGTGGCGTACACCAAGTCATCAGGTCCATCTCGATGTTAACCGATTGAAGAGCTTCCTTTAGAGAGCCTTGTTGGTAGGAATCGGCTAGGGACTGCTGTACCTCGCTGGGCAACTCCGAGGCTAAGTACCGATAGTTGGCTCCAGGATTATAGGTACCATGGTGCTGGCCACCAACGACCCAGGCTAGGTTTTTCAGTAACTCTGGACGAACGTGTTGATTGTTCATCTCGTTAGCAGCAATCAGGTTTTGACGGGCTAGGGCTTTAACAACATTGCCTAGGCACCAGTAAAACTCGTTAAGCGAGTCGGAGAATAGTTCGTCGAAAGGCATTGGTAATAAGTGGTCGCGGTCACTTGGGTGTTGGGGAGTCAAATCGTGGTTGCGGTCCCAAACCAAGATATTCAGTACGTCACATGTAAGATAGTCAGGAATATCCGTTTCTGGTGCAATTTTTAGGTCAATACGACGGTAACCGTCAAATTGGACCAAGTAGATATTCCAGATATGTCCGGTTCCCCAGAGATCATCATGATTATGCTGGACCATGACAGGGTGGCCGAATGACTGACACCAATCGTTGAAGTTAAACTGAGTAACGTCAGTCGTGAAGTAGGTGACATCGATGTCTTGCCAATCATCAGCAGGAATGTGTGGGTTGTTGAGGGAACCTTCGAATCCCATGGCTGTAATGAAAGTGTGGTTTTGGGCGTAAGTTTTGAGATGGATGAGGTCAGCTTTGATCATATTGAATTCCTCCTATTAGTTCTGTTTAAGAGTATAGGTAAGTAAAGTGTAGATTTAGTCATTTACTTATAATTTTAAATCTGGGGACTTAATAAAGATACGGTTCTAGATTAATTAAAACTATTACTGTAAATGTTAATCAAAAAAGCAGTATCCATTGAAGAATTACGATTTTTCTCTATTAGAGAAGGTGTAATTGAAATGGATGCTGCTTTTTAATATTTGATCTAATTATGGAATTAATAAGTATGCTAAAGCACCGATAGCTCCACCTGCTAATGGTCCAAGGATTGGAACCCAACTGTAACCCCAGTCGGAATCCCCCTTATTAGCGATAGGTAGAATTTGGTGTGCAATTCTTGGTCCTAAATCTCTGGCCGGATTGATGGCATAACCAGTTGTCCCACCAAGTGAGAATCCAATGGCAGTGATCAAAAGTCCGACAACGATTGGATTGAGTCCTTGTGTAAACTTACCTCTAGTAAAGGCGAGTAGGGCAAAGACTAAAACGAAGGTACCAATGAATTCACTGATAAAGTTCATTGGGTAATTTCTGATGGCTGGACCTGTGGCGAAAACGCCTAAAATAGCTTTAGAATCTTTAGTTTCTTGCCAATGTGGATAATAATTGATCCAGACAATTGCGGCACCGACGATGGCTCCTAAGATTTGAGCAATCATATAAGGGATAACGTAACCCCAATTGAAAACACCGGCAATCGCCATTCCTAAAGTTACAGCGGGATTTAAATGTGCTGGACTAAGGAAAGCAGAACAATAAATTCCCAAGGTTACAGCTAAACCCCAACCAATAGCGATGGCAACCCAACCGGAACCTTCAGCCTTTGACTTCTTCAAACTAACAGCTGCGACAACGCCGTCACCAAGGAGAACAAGAACTAAAGTACCGATAAATTCACCAAGTAATTGTAATGTTAAACTATCATGCATAAATTTGACCTCCCATTCATCATGACATCGTTTACATCTTTTGATTATACATAGATGAGGATAAGAAAGCTAAAAATAGTCATCGTTTTAACATTATTTCTTGTTATAGTTGTTAAGAAGAATAATTATTAAGCGAGGAATTTCAAATATGAAAATTTACACACGTACCGGAGATAAAGGTAAAACCAGAATTATCGGCAATGATGTTTTATACAAATCAGCTCAAAGAATCGAATCATATGGAACAATTGATGAACTGAATTCTCTAGTCGGGGTAGTGATTGCTAACTTATCCGAAAAGAATCTAGTTTTAAAGGATGAATTGCAAGAGATCCAGCAACTATTGTTTGATTGCGGAACAGATTTGGCAATTTCTGCCAGTGATGAGAAACACGAATTTATTTTTACAGAAGATAATAAGGCAGTTGACTGGTTAGAAAAGAAGATCGACGATTATACAGCCAAAGTTCCAGCCATCCAAAAATTCATTTTACCTGGTGGATCCAAAACAGCTTCTAACTTACATTTAGCAAGAACCGTGACGAGAAGAGCCGAACGTGAAATTGTGGCATTGTTACAAGAAGAACCTATCAATGATTATGTATTAAAGTTTATCAACCGTTTATCCGATTATTTCTTTGCTGCAGCAAGATACAGCAACGTTTTAGATGGAGTAGACGATATTCAATATCGTAATAGCAAACCGGTTTTTAGATAGAATAAAAATTGTACCCATTTACTTTTGTATCTGGGTATTTTTTTGTCAAAAAATTGTTATCCTAAGGGTAATAATTTTAAAAATAGAGGTTTGATAAAATGAGATCACAAAAAGAAAAAATGTTAGCCGGTGATTTGTATATTGCACATGACCCAGAACTTCGTAAGGACTTTTCCAAAGCCAAAAAACTTTTAAGAGAATTCAATCAAAGTACTGAAGAACAATTGCCTCGCAGAACTGAGATTTTACAAGATTTATTCAAAGAAGTAGGCGAGAAGCCATATATCACACCACCGTTTTACACAGACTATGGCTGCAACACGACGATTGGTAAGAATTTCTATGCTAATTACGATTTGATTCTTTTGGACATCGCACCCGTAAAGATCGGCGATAACGTTATGTTTGGACCTCGTGTGGGTGTCTATACGGCCGGTCATCCCATTGATCCTGTTATTAGAACAGAAGGATACGAATATGGCAAACCAATTGAAATTGGTGATAACGTCTGGGTTGGTGGTAATGTTGTCATCAATCCCAATGTCAAAATTGGTAATAATGTTGTTATTGGGTCAGGTTCAGTCGTAACAAAGGATATTCCGGATAATGTGGTAGCAGTTGGAAATCCTTGTCGAGTATTGAGAAAAATCAACGATGAGGATAAAAAGTATTGGGAATTAGAGAAACAACGATACTTTGAAAATTAGGACAAGCAAAAAGCTCAAAACCGTCAGCAAGCGATTTTGAGCTTTTTGTGTGAACTGAATCCGTAAGAAACAGTTTTTATTGTTAAGGGTTATACATTATCTATAGGGGGAAGGATAATCAAATGTTTTGTTATTTGATTATGTTTATACTTTACCGCCGACCTATGAATTAATTATTGAAAATATATGACGTTTATTTTATTTAAATGTGAAGAAAAAATGATTTTATACTTCAAAGAGCGATTCGAGATGTTCCAAAACGCCTTGATCATTGTTGTTAGTTGTCTGATAGGGAGCAGTTTCTAGAACGATAGGACTAGCATTTTCCATTGCTACACCATGTCCGACATAGCGCAACATTTCTAGGTCATTGCCACCATCACCGAAAGCACACATTTCTTCTGGTTTGATATTCAATTTTTTAGATAGATATTCCAAACCAGTAGCCTTATTAGCGTCAGATTGAATGATGTCGATATCGCCGTGACCACTAGAGACAACCGAAACATCTTTCCCAATATTATTAGCCAAGTGTTCCATATAGGCTTCAGTTTCATCTAAAGGACAGTTGACGGAGAATTTCAAGATTTCATCATCTACATCCTCAAGACTGTCAACTTGGGTAAGACGTGGAAAATAAAATTTACTAATCTTGTAGAATTCCGCGGTGGCACTCTTGAGAATGTAGGCAGACTTGCGACCACAGGCAATATATTGAATATGATCAGTATTTTCTAAAACGCTGAGAATCTTGTGAAATACTGTCGATGAGAAATGCCAAGTTTGGAAAATTTCATCGTGATCACCAACCAAAGCGCCATTTTCAGCTACAAATAACGTCTTAGGATAATCTTTGAAAAAATTTTTAAGTTGATAATATTGATTACCACTGGCCGAGACAAAGTAAATATTGTGCTCAGTCATATATTGATAAATTTTGTCGAATCTCTTGGAGTCAAAGTGTTTACTGTCATCCAAGAAGGTAGCGTCCATATCGGTTGCAACTAATTTAATGGTCATAATTAAATCCTTTCCAATTCAGCAAATTTTTTACGATATTGATAAGGGGTAATGTGTTTCCAATTCTTGAAGTTTCTGATAAATGATTTGGTGCTGTTAAAACCACTTTCAATGGCGATATAGTCAATATTTTGATTGGTATTGAGCAGTTTCTTCTGTGCGGCCAAAAGTCGGATTGTCGTGATATATTTATTGATCGGCATCTGGACCGTTTGGTGAAATTGTTGATTCAAAGTTGTTACGGAAGTATTCAACTCTTGTGCCAACACAGTGCCATTTAAATCTTCGGCGTAATTGTTGTTGATCAAGCTTAGTGCTTTATCGATCAAACTTTCATTGACGGAAATATTAGAAGTAACTTTGTGAGAAAAGTTATTGATGAGATTAGCCATCAGAATATAGATACGACCAGTTAAATCGAGATTGAATGTGTCATCCTTTGGTTCTTGCAACAATTGAATCATCATCCGCAATTGTTTTTCGAGGTCTTGGTATGCCAGCAGTTGTTTCAGACAGTTTGGCTTACCCTTGAGGTCAAATTGAATTTGGTCGATATCAGGATAAATCTTTTTGAGAAAGTCGTAGTCAATCAACAAGCAGAAGACGAAAACAGATTTTTTATTGATAAATTCAGTTTCGTGGATGTCTCGAGAGTTGATGACCCAGATGTCGCCTTGATGATATTCGGATTCTTGATTGTCATCTTTTACTAGAATGGTATTTTTGGAGACCATAAAGCCAAGTTCAACGTTTCGATGCCAATGTGGGGCAACACGTCTAGGTGAATTTTCATTGTGGAAGTAATATTTAAAAGGTACTTTTGGCGTCGGTTGAACAATTTCATGCGTAATTTGCATTAAAGGACATACTTCTTTAGAGCTTTAGCGATACCGTCATTGTCATTTGTGTCAGTAACGTAATTAGCGTGTTCTTTTGCAAGATCAGACCCATTTCCCATAGCAACCGCAGAGCCAACGAAATCAAACATTGGTAGGTCATTTTTTTCATCACCAAAAGCCATTACTTCATCTGGTTCCAAATTCAAAATTTCAGCTAGAGTAGTCAAACCTTTACCTTTATTGACATCGGGATGCATGATCTCAATGAAGTTAGCTCCAGCACGAACCACATAATATTCATCAGAAAATTCATCCTTGATAGCTTGTTCGTATTGATCCAACACATCTTTTTCGCCAACAACAGCAGCTTTAGCAATCTCAAAATCATCAGCTAATTCGTCTGGTTCACGGACAAAGATCCCAGCACCATTTTCCCAAGCCTGAATGACAGCAAAACGATTGATATTATGATTTGAAGTATAGACATTACTGTCATCATCAAGGACGTAATATTGCATTTTGTGTGCTTCAACAAATTTAACAATTCGTCTATAGTCAGGATTACCGATTGTTTTACGTGAGAGAACTTTGCCAGAAGCTGTTTCAACGAGGGCACCATTGTAGGTAATAACATATTGGTCATCGCCGTCAATACCAAGTTCGTCTAAATAGTGATCGACACCAGCTAATGGTCTACCAGAACAGAGGACGACTTTGATACCCTTATTTAGGGCTTCTGTTAAAGCCAATTTTGTAGACTCAGCAATTTTTTGTTGAGAAGTTAATAATGTATCATCAATATCTAAAGCAATTAGTTTTATACTCATGTTTTACCCCTTTTTAAACTTGGTTAATTAAGATAGGGATATTGTACCAAAAAAGTTAAGCGGTTTCAATTGATTACTGATTAAATATGCTTAAATTCCCGTCCTCTACAAAAATTGGGAATGCTGTTGGAACGCTATGGGCGCGATTCGGAGCTAATTATTTTACACTTCGTGCAAAATAATGGATCTCCGAAATCAGCCTCATTGTAATCGGCAAAGCCGATAACAATGATCTCATAGCTGAACGCATTCCCAATTTTTGCTCCAGACTAATGTACTGTTCAGTTGTTTATATATTTTTAAAATATTAGATAGTAAAACAGCATCTATTAAGAAATCTAAGTATATTTCTAGGGCGACAATATACTTTGAACGCGTAATAGGTGCTGCTTTATTTAAGGATTATTCAACTACAAAGAACTAGAAAGATTTTAAGTGTGGCAATTTTGATTAATATTTATAGAATCAGAAATACAGTCAGTAGGGGAAAATCTGTGGGCCCTAAGTGGCGAGATTCTACTCAGCTTGCGGAGCAAGGTTAGTAGAAGAACGGACTTGGAGATCCATGATTTTTCACAGAGTGAAAAACTATTATCAAGCCGTGTCCACCACGTTCCAGTGGCCCACAGATTTTTTACTACCGACGGCATACTTTCACTATCTTAGTTGATATTAATGACAATTAAGTAAAAGAAATCAATTACTGCTTAACTTTTTAAAGATATTATTTCGGCCGATTGTTGCCAAACCAAGTAGATAATCATTTCGAAAATTGCGATTGAAGTCTAGTTTATAATTTTGATGCAATGGTAAATGACGATGTAGTGTTTGAATGATTTGATTAACTTCTAAATCACTCAAATCTAGTTCATCAATATAAGCAATCAATAAATTAGGGTTGATCAAGCTAATAATATTACGTAAGTGATCGATGATTTGGTCTTTGTGTGATTCATTTTGATCAACCGTGCCGTATTGAACTTCGCCGGCCAAACCATCTGCACCGGTGATGAGTTGGTCGTTGATCACAATCCCTACTCCGGGGCCAAATAGTTTGGGGAAGTAAATTCCTGCAGCAATATTCTGACTTTCGTGTAACGATGAGGCAGCTCCAAAAATACAGGCATTGATGTCATTGACGATGATAGCTTCGACGTCGGTTGAAACTTCGATGGCTTTGGCAAGATTGATTCCTTGGAGTGATTTAACGTCGCTCAGCTGTAAATAACCGTTTAATTCGTCACCAGGAATACCGACAATTATTTTTTGCGGTTTGTTTTGGGCTGTCTGCTGTTTGATGAATTCTAGAAGTTGTTCGACTGAAGTTGTCTGCTCTTCGTAATCAGCCTGAAAAATAATTTTTCCTGATAAGTCTACCAAAAAGTAGTGTCCTTCAATACGGCCGTTGATTTCGTTTAATTGCAAGGCACCGAGGGTATAAGCTGAATAATTTATTTGATAAGTTTTAGCACGTCGACCTCGGGTATCGGTAAAATCGACGGTAAGAATATTTTTTTGTTCAAGTAATTCGATTAACTTATTGATGCTGACGACACTTAAACCAGTTAGGGTTGATAATTGTTTGGCAGAGAGGGCTTGATGGGTATCCAGTAAGTGTAGAATTGATTGTAAATTGTGTTCACGAGCTGAGATTTTGCTGTTAGATGTCACGTTAAATCCTCCTGGGACTGTAATTAGATTAATCAATATTAATAAAATTTATTGTTATAATTTAGTTTAAAATATGTTTAAACAGGATATATACTATTTGTAGGATAAATCTACAAATTGATTTAAATAAAAATAAAAGGTGGCTTTTATTATGCTGAATAGCGATTATAACGTTGAGTTAAGACGATTGAACCAGATTGAATCAGTCGATATTCCTCACCTAGAAAATGTCAAAATGATTGTTAAAGATAGAGTAGACGCTCATTCCTATGAACCAATGATTTGGGACCATTTGAAAACTTTGAGTGATGATCCGCAATTACCTGATGATTTAACAGCTTTACGTGCTGGCAATCAAAAAGCTGAGATAACTAATACTACTGATTCGACTGTAAGAGTGGATGTTGGAATTAGTGAAAGGTTAGAACGTAGAGTTCGTTATTTAAAGATATATCGCAATGATAGAAATTTGTCGACTAAAAATGCTCTGATTTATGCCCATGGTGGTGCTTATTATGGAGGAACTCCTGAAGATACGTTACCATTTTTACGCTTATTAGCTGCCAAATTCAATGGGGTTATTTACAGTGTGGATTATGGAATTGCCCCCGAAAATCCTTATCCATCCGCAATTGAAGACTGTCTAGCTGTCTTAGTAGACATTAAAGATAAACACGATCGGATTTCTTTATCAGGTGATTCGGCTGGAGCTGCGATTATTTTGGGTGTCAGTCAATTGAGCCATGATATGGGAATCAGCGATATTTATAAGCATATTTTATTCTATCCAACAGTGGTACATGGCTCTGATCACGAGGGTAGCCTCTGGAATGATCGTTTAATCCCAATTAATCCTGAACAACGTCGAGCATTACATAATAACTATACACAGTTTAAACGTTTAGATACTATTATGACGAAATATTATCTAGATGACGCGGATTATGATTTGTCAGCTCCAATTCTTTCTCCAATGTATGCCGATCCGTTGATTTTTAAGAAAGTTTTGGTAATGACGGGTGAGTTTGATCCATTCAGATTGCAAGACGAGGCCTTTGTCCAAAAAATTGGTATGGCAGGATGCGAAGCAGAATATATCCGTTATGGCGGTCTAGCTCATGCCTTTTTGAATTATGTTGGCAAAATCCCAGCTGTGGAAGATGCTTTGATTGAGTGTGCCGAGGCTTTAAATAGTTAAGGGAATCTCATGGCTGAGTCAATTTTCTTGTTGCTCCGGACTAAATCCAGCTTTGTTTATTAATCATTGTAAAATCTAAATACTAAAAAAAAACAGACTCTATTAAGAGATTCAAGCATATTTGCACGTCTTGAAATACTTAATGGGTCTGTTTTTAGTTTAGAATTTAAAAGTTTCTATTTTGATGCTTAATATAATTATAAAGTTTAGTAGAATGTGAACGTCATAACGCCCATGACGGCTATAAATAAACCGACGACACCGCTAGTCCAGAGTCCATACAGGATAAAGGGAGACGGATTGGTTAATTCACCGTTTTTTAGCTTCTTATAAGCTTTCCCAACGGAATAAAATACTTGAATTGAAAGAAGTATTAGAACAATACCTATGACAATAGACCAAGCACCCATGATAAGTTCCCTCCATGTTTAATAATTATATTTATAATTATTATATCACCGCTTTGTTAACGGTTACAAAAAATCCCGACCAAATTAATTGGTTGGGATTTTTCGTAATTTCTTATAAGGCTGTTTTATCAGTTTTATCATGCACTAAGACACTCTGTAAATTCTTCAGTTTCTTGATTTCTACATTCCAAGTACTTACTAAAACTAACACTGAGCCAATCCAAGCTAATGGGTTAGCCATAGCAGCACCGTAGAATCCAAAGAGACGGATCAAAACGACACCAGCGAAGACTCTCATTAATAGCTCGGCAATACCAGCAATGGTTGGGGCTTTCTGATTGCCCAGACCTTGCAGAGTATACCTGACAATAAAGAGAATTGAGAGAATAAAGTAAGTAGAACCGTTGAAGTAGTAGTAAATCTGAATCAAGTTCAGCACTTTTGTTTCACTGCCGTTCATAAATAGATGTGAGATTGATTGTCCAAAGAAGATTAAGAAGATACCAATGATCAAACTGGCAGTAACAGAAACGATAACGCCGTCTTTGACACCCTTAAGAATTCGGTCAAACTTCTCGGCTCCTATATTTTGAGCGGTATAGTTTACCAAAGCTAAACCAAAACTAAAGGCTGGTAATGTAGCAATCTGTTCAACTCTTCCGGCAACGGTGTAGGCAGCAACGGCATTGGCACCTAAAGTATTAAGCATGAATTGGAGAATGATTGAACCAATAGCGATAATTGAAGACTGGAAGCCCATTGGCAAACTAATTTTTAATAACTCTTTGATTTCATCCATATCAATCCTGAAATCAGAACGAGATAGGATTAGATATGGAATGTGCCTTCTAATGTAAAAATACAGAATCACGAAGGTAATTGTTTGAGCGACGACGGTAGCTAAACCTGCACCAGCCACGCCCATCTTTAAATAAAGAATGAAAACTAATTCTAGAAGAACGTTCAAAATTGTACTTACGATTAAAAAGAATAGGGGCACTCTAGAATCCCCGAGCGCTCGCATGGTGTTTCCCAAAAAGTCAAAACCTACAAAAGAAAAGATTCCTGCAAAAATTATCTCCAAGAAGATAAATGAATCATGCAACAGAACTTTAGGCGTCTGCATGGCGACAAGTAGTGGATAAGCTACTAACAAAGCAATCGCTGTGAAGACAACGATGATAAACAGCGAAATAATGATTCCGGAAGCAAAACTCTTTTTGACTCCATCCTCATCATCAGCTCCGTGTTTTCGTGCCGTTAAAATAGTTAAACCACTAGTCATCCCTTGTGCAAATCCGACGACAAGTCCTGTTAATCCCCCCGTTGCACCAACACTAGCTAAAGCGTTGACACTAATAGTTTTACCAACAATCAAAGTATCAATGAAACTATAGAATTGCTGGAAAAAGTTACCCAGAAGCAAGGGAATGGTGTACAGAAAAATTACTTTTATAGGTCTGCCATTAGTCAGATCTATCATATTTCTAACCCCCCATAAAGATTATGAATATTCTATCATTTTATTTTTTATTGGTAAGGGGGTAGCTCAGAAAGTTTAAGTTATTTTTGAGTAACTTGTCACATATGCAAATAAAACAAGCCACACCAACCGTAAGAGATTTATTACGATTAGTATGGCTTATTCGTTATATTTAATAAGTTAATTGGATCTCTTGGTTAGCTGTCAGTGGTAATTTTTTATCGAGAAATTTAATTTCAGTATCTTTATCAGTCGTAACGATAAAGGTATTTTCGGTTACTCGGAATTGGTAATTAACATCTCTGAAAGTCATATGGAAATCGACTTCGTCCCATTGTTCTGGCATGTGTGGATTAACTTCAAGCATCTTGCCCCGATAATCAACCCCGGCAAAGTAAGAAGTAACAACGGTTAATGTAGCGCCCATAACGCCTAGATGAATACCTTCAGCGGTAGTACCACCTTGGATATCGTAGTAATCGCTGGTTAAAGCCTCATAGAATAATTTCCAAGCTTTGCTATCCTCACCAATTTTGAGCATCAACATTGAGTAAACGATTCTCGATAACGTGGAACCATGAGTAGTTCTGGCAATGTAGTATTGAATATTGTCGTGAATAAATTTATTTGGATTAACGATAGGGTAGCCTAGATCCAACATGATCTTGAGAAAGGCATTTTCTCGGATATTAAACAGTGGCATCAAGGCGTCAGCTTGTTTGGCAACTTGATAATTATCAGGTGAATCGTCGTGAGCTTTCAAAATACGATCCATTCTGGCAATGTTGCCATATTGTTGGCGATACTGTTCAAAGTCAAGTTCCTTTAAGTCAAAGTAACCTTCAAATTGTCCAAGGATATCACCGCTGAAATCAAGTTTAAGATTGTGTCTGATATGATTAAGATCTTTGATATTTTGTTGGGTAAAGTTGGTTCTCTTGAGATTATCATCGATAACCTTAGCTGGTTCGTCTTCAATTAATTTGGAGAGTTTCTTGAAGAACCAGCTGACCATAATGTTGGTATAAGCATTGTTCTTTAGGCCTTCGTTATCAGTATCATCGGGATAATTCTCGTGGAATTCATCTGGACCCATAACGTCAGCAATAGTGTATTTACCGGATTCTGAATCAAGTTGAGATTTGCCAATCCAAAATTCAGCGATGTTAAAGAGCATCTCGAGACCATATTGACTCATGAAGGCTTCATCTTGGGTAACGTTATAGTAACTTAAAACGTTGTATGCAACCGCCAAGGAAACGTGACGTTGTTTTCTAGAATTGTCAGGGTCCCAAGTGTCAGTGATAGGGTTCAAGTGAACTTCTTGGGATTGTTCATCACCGTACATTCCGCTTTGCCAAGGGAACATAGCTCCATCATAACCGCTGACAGCAGCGTATTCTTTAGCAGCATTCAGTCGGTTATAACGATACATTATTAGATCTTTTACTAAATCTGGATAGTGGAGGAGATAGAAGTTCATGTCGAATAATTCATCCCAGAAAATATGTCCACGATAGCCTTCACCAGTTAGACCTCTGGAACCAACAGAAGCATCTAAATCCTTATTGGCATGTTCTTGAGCAGCAATCGTCATATGAAAACTATTTAGACGTAATAATTTTTGAGCTGTGATATCGCCAGAAACAACGATATTTTCTTTTTTCCAAACATCGTGCCAAGCATCTTTAGCAGCTTCTTGAGCTCCGGCAAAAGTAGGGATGAATTGATGAGTTAAGGCGGCGTCCATTATGTCAGTTGGCGTCTCTAATGATGTATAAATGCTGACACCTTTTTCTAGAGTATAAGTGTGGTTAGGTTTGACATTGAATTCGAGATATTGGCTAGCTACTTCGGATTTGTTCTCCATATAGTATTGAGCATTTTCAATATTAGGATAGGAAATATTAGTCTTAATAGCCAAGTTAATTTGTGATTGATTTGTGTGAGCCAACATTAACATTTCTTTGTCGGCATTTTCGATGTTGTCAACGGTTATGTGCTTGTTAGCCAAATTGCGATATCTTGCAACGTTACTGTTAACGACTGAAGCGTCAGTTTGAGTTAAGAAAGTTATTTTTCCGTAAAAATTAAGTGGCGTGACGGAATATTGTAAGTAGTAATCGTGATAATTTTTTAGATCAGCCAATTTTTTAGCAACTACTTTTAATGTTTTACCATCTTCCAATTCGACGATGTTAGAAATAGTTAAAATTCCGTGTTTCATATCCAAAGAGCGAACTGATTCTTTAATTAAATCATCTTTAATTCTGAGATAGTCGCCTTCATCTACTCTAAAGGAAATGTATTGAGAATTAGGTAAGTTGACTAGATCTTCATTAATAACTTCACGACCATTAATAGGGGTAGCCAATTGATTGAAAACACCAGCCACATAAGTAGCAGGATAGTTGTCATCACTAGCCTTAGCTTCTAAGTAAGTACCACGTAGGCCTAAGAATCCGTTACCGATAGTTTGCATGGATTCTTGACCATATTGACGTTTGTCATAATCAAAGTGATTGTAGTCGAGATGCCATCCAGAATAACTAGTAGCATTATGGACGGCCAAGTTCAAACCATTTTTGCGGATATCTTCTATATTAACTACCGGTACATGAAAAGCATTTTCCAAATCGTTTCGACAATCAATTATTTCTTCATTATAAGTAATCAAATTCTTGTTTAGTAAACTTTCATTTGTGTTTGTAAGTACCAAGGCGTCGATTTTATCTGGCACATATTTTGCAAATTCTTGAAAGTTTTCTTTCAAATCTTGTTCAGTATTAAATTCATAACTTTGTGCATCGGTTAAATCTTTATTGTTGGAATAAACAATTTCATCGTCTGTAAACATTAAGTATAAGGGCTTCATGACTATTTCCTCCATAAATAAAAATCTATTTATATTTGTTTAAACACATTATTACAACGTGTATTATACACCCCGTCAATACTGATTTAGTGCGAATTTTATAATAAAAAATGTTCTAACTTGATGTTTATACAGGACAAGTTGTATTATCATTATGGTTGAAAGATGTAACCGGTTACTAATTTTAAGGAGGTGCTATTCTTATGAAGAGTACAGTTAAAATGCTTGCTCCGGTAAATGGACAAGCTGTTCCAATAACTGAAGTTCATGATCCAATGTTTTCTGCAAAAGATATGGGTGATGGCTTTGGAGTTATTCCTACTGGTAATGATATTTTATCTCCAGTTTCTGGGAAAGTTATGTTAGTAGCTTCGACTAAGCACGCACTTGGCTTCACTACTGATGATGGACTAGAAGTTTTAGTTCACATGGGTGTTGATACAGTTGAACTAAATGGTGCTCCCTTCGAAATTTTCATTAAAGAGGGAGATACAGTCACAGCTGGTCAAAAGATAGCCACTATGGATATCGATGCCGTTAAAAAAGCTGGCAAGGTAACAGATGTTATCGTTGCTATCACCAATACCAGCAAAATGGTTAAAGATGTCGATGTTCAAAAAGGCGATGTTAAAGCCGGTGACGAAGCTGCCGAAGTTGTATTGTTGGCTCCTGGTGAAACAGCAGCTAAGAAACCATCTGGCAAAGTTGACTATGATCAACTTGGTGCAGATATCGTTAAAAATGTTGGTGGTGTCGCTAACGTAGATAACGTTATTCACTGTATTACACGTGTTCGTTTCTATTTAAAGGATGACAACAAAGCAAACGACGCCGTTATTAAGGGAATGAAAGGCGTTATCGATGTTGCTAAAGCTGGTGGCCAATATCAAGTTGTTATTGGACCAGCTGTTGAAGATGTTTATGATTCCGTTGTTAAGGCCTTAGGACCTGGATTCGGTGGAGACAGCAGTGATTCTTCTGTTAAAACTGAAAAAGAGAAAGCTCCAAAGGGTGTTTGGCCTAAGACAAAATTCTATTTTAGTGCTCTGATTGGTGTAATCACAGCCAGCATGATGCCTATCATTGGTTTGTTAGCTGCATCAGGTATTTTGAAAGGATTACTAGCTTTAATCGTTTCAGCTAAATGGCTTTCTGCAACAAGTTCTACATATATGATCATTAGTGCAATGGGAGATTCAGTCTTCTACTTCCTACCTATTTTAGTTGGTTTTACAGCTGCTAAGAGATTAGGTGCTAACCAAATTGTCGTCGGTGTTATCGGTGGTGTTTTGGCATATCCAACTTTGGTACAAGTAGCAACTAAAACAAGCACTACAGCAATGAATATTAATGGTAATTTCTTTGGTATCCCTGTTCATATTGCAAATTATACATATTCAATTTTCCCAATGATCGCTGCTGCATGGATTGCTTCTAAGATTGAACCATGGCTCAAGAAACATATTGTTTTGTCATTACGTATGATCCTTAGTCCTTTACTAGAAGTATTTATTGTCAGTGCCATTATCATCGTAGTTGTTGGACCAGTTATCACACTTCTAAGTTCCTACTTAGCAAGTGGTATCGTTGCTCTATTGAGTTTCAGTCCTGCCATTTCAGGATTAATCATCGGTGGACTTTATCAATGTTTGGTTATCTTCGGTTTACACTGGGCTGTTATTCCTGTCGTTGCTAGTCAAATTGCTACAACAGGACACAGTGCTTTGAATGCTATTGTTTCTGCAACAATGGTTGCTCAAGGTGCAGCTGCAATGGCCGTATTCTTCAAGATCAAGAAGAATGTTGATATGAAACAAATTGCCGGTGCTGCTACACTTTCAGCCTTTGCTGGAGTTACAGAACCTGCAATGTATGGTATTAACTTGAAATACGGACGTATCTTCTGGACAGCTAATATCGGTAGTGCCGTTGGTGGTTTAATTACCGGATTAATGCACGTTGATATGTGGGGCTTCGCCGGATCATTGATCGGTTTTGCTTCATTCATCAATCCAAAAGGTATCGATAGTAGTTTCACAGGATACTTAATTGCATCAGCCGCAACAATCATCGTTGCCTTTGTATGTACATACGCCTTCGGATTCAAAGAAGAAGACCTCGAAGCCAGCCATGCTGTTGAAAAGGTAAGATTAGGTAGCCGTGAACCTGCACAAGGTTAAGTAAATTGTAAAAATAGGAATGCTTTTATAGCGTTCCTATTTTTTAGTTAAATTAGTATTTGTTGAAACTTGGTTAAAAAGCGTTCACATAGCCAATATTTTGGTTAATATGAACGCTTTTTTATTAGTTAATTGATCTAGTTGGATGGTGCAAGAATATAAAGACTGTACCAATAATAATTACAACAATTGCTGGAAATGCTATCGCTGCACTTATAAGAAACAAAGCATTTCCTATAATTCCTAAAATAGGACCAACGATTGAAATCCCTTTTTTTCGACTTTGAATAAGGGCAATAATATTGAGAATAATACCAAAAGCAGCCATTAGATAGAAAAAGACTCCTGTTCCGCTAGTTAAGTTGGTGCCCCCAAATGCATCACTAGCTGCGGTACTAAAAATAACCGGCCATGATATTGCGAATAAAATACAGTTGATGATACCTAGAATTCCTGTCCAGATATTAATTTTCAGGTTCTTCATTTTTGAAAGAATCCTCCTAAACATCAGCTTTTCGTGTCGTCAGTATTTGGACACTATAAGTATAAAAAAATGTTTGAAAACTAGCATTAAAAAATGAACGATTTTTATTTAATATTTATTGATAAAAATTTGTAATATAATAAGAAAAAGTTCTTTAAATTTGGAGATGAACAATTTGTCAAAAGTAGAGTTACGACAAGCACAACCAGAGGATTTAGAAGAGTTCTGGGAATTAGCCTTTAGTGATCCCAATGCGGGATGGACCAAGTTAAATGGACCATATTTTCACGATGATTTACCTAGTAAAGAAAAGTTCATTAATGAATTAGCACCCAAAGTTTGGCTAGGGAATAAAGATCATCTATTGATTACTTCAGATGGTAAAATCGTCGGTTCAGTTGGTGGAGGATTCGAAGACGGAAAGTTAGCCAAATGGTATGACATGGGAATCACGATTTATGCTACCGATACTTGGGATAAACATATCGGAAGCCAAGCTCTAAAACTCTTTATTACTTATTTGTTTAAACTTTATGATTTGCCACACCTAGGATTAACAACATGGTCCGGTAATCCAAGAATGATGCATGTAGCCGAAAAAATCGGTATGAAGCAAGAAGCACGTATCCGTAAAGTACGTTTTTACGAAGGCAAGTATTATGATTCTGTTAAATACGGAATCTTACGCGATGAATGGGAATAGATATTAAAAGAAGTGTTTATGTTAACCGTTAAGGCTGACATAAACACTTTTTTGTTGTAAATGAAGAAGGTATACGAATGTACTCAAGCTTCTTATTAGATGCTGTGTTTGCTATTTAATATTTTGAAAGTATGTAAGAAATAGAACAGGACATTAGTCCGGAGCAACAAGAAAATTGGCTCAGCCATGAGATTTACCTTAGCGATTCATCGCTTAGGTAAAGGCCGAACTTGAAGATCCATGATTTCACACAAAGTGTGAAATCATTAGCTTCCAGTCGGCCCATGGCGTTCCAGCCAAATTTTCTTGTTGCGGAGGACGGCAATAGAAACACTATCCAAATAGTGTGATTTCAAAATATCATACTTCAACAGTTAAGATTTCTAAAAATTATTCGGGAAATATGCAATAATATTAATAGTCTAGAAAAATCACGTGAGGAGTTTATTTATGGAATATATGATTGGCGTTGATGTTGGAACGACCAGTACAAAAAGTGTCTTATATGACATGGAAGGAAAGGTCGTTGCATACGCTAATAGTGGCTACAAATTACACCAGGATGTTCCCGATATGGCAGAGGAAGATCCTGATGATATTTTTGATGCTGTAGTGGAGGTCTTAGGACAAGTTATTCGCAAGGGGAAAATCAAACCAGGCGAACTAAAAGGAATTTCATTCTCATCTGCAATGCACAGTTTGATCCTAATGGACCAAAACGATCAACCACTGACTCGGGCTATTACTTGGGCTGACAATCGTGCCGCTAAGTATAGTGAGGAATTGAAGGAAAATGGTGTGGGTGCACAAATCTACGCTAAAACAGGAACACCAATTCATCCTATGGCACCACTATCAAAGATTCTCTGGATCAAAAATGAAAAGCCAGAGTTGTTCGCACAAACTAAGAAATTCATTGATTTAAAAACTTATATTTTCTTCCGATTATTTGGTGTCTATAAGATGGAATATTCCATCGCCTCGGCCACTGGGATGTTCAACATTTTCAAGTTAGATTGGGAGCCACAGGTTTTGGATCTTTTAGGAATTACCGCCGATAAATTGCCTGAACTAGTAGAACCAACTGACACGATTACGGGACTTAATCCTAAATATGGTAAATTATTGGGAATTTCAAAGGATGTGCCATTTGTCTTTGGTGCCAGTGATGGCGTACTTTCCAATTTAGGTGTTGACGCTATTGATCCTGGCGTCGTAGCTGTAACGATTGGAACTAGTGGTGCCGTGCGTGTGGTAGTTGATAAACCGGTTGTCGATCCTGATGGTAACTTGTTCTGTTACGCTTTGACGAAAGATAAATGGGTCGTTGGTGGCCCGGTTAATAATGGGGGAATTGTTTTCCGCTGGGTCAAAGATCAATTGTTTGCTCCAGAGAAAATTACCGCTGAACAAATGCAAGTTTCTACCTATGATATATTGACACAAATTGCTGAAAAGATTCCGGCTGGTTCTGATGGCTTATTGTTCCATCCTTATTTGGGTGGGGAACGTGCTCCTATTTGGAACGCTTATGCTCGTGGATCATTCTTCGGCTTAACTAGAAAGCACACTCGTGCACATATGGTTAGAGCTGCTTTGGAAGGAATTGTTTACAACCTTTATATCGTAATGTTGACGATTGAAAAAGTAGCCGGTAAGCCTAAGAGTATTCAAGCCACTGGTGGTTTTGCCCGTTCAGCCTTGTGGAGACAAATGTTAGCTGATATTTTCGAACAAGACGTTACGATTCCTGAAAGCTTTGAAAGTTCTTGTTTAGGAGCTGCCGTTTTAGGGATGTACGCTCTAGGTTATGTTGACGATTTATCCGCAGTTAAAGGGATGGTCGGGGTGACTGATGTTCACAAACCTAATAAAGATAATTTTGAAGTTTATCGTGAGCTCTTACCAATTTGGATTCGCGTATCACAAGTATTGGAACCTGAATATAAGAGTATTGCGGAATTTCAAAAGAAACATGCTAAATAAACTAAAAGTGCGCTAATAACGCACTTATTTTATGTCAAAAATAAAAGGGGATTTTAAATGGCTTTCTTAGTATTGATCTTGGGCGTGGCATTATTGTTATTCTTGATCATCAAATTAAAATTTAATACGTTTCTTTCATTAATAATCACTTCTATAGTAGTAGGAATTGGTTTGGGAATTCCTTTGACTAAAATAGCAACCAGTATCCAAGATGGAATTGGTGGACAATTAGGGGAACTTTCGATTGTCTTCGGTTTTGGAGCAATGCTGGGCCGGTTAGTGGCTGATGCTGGTGGAGCTTATCGGATTTCACACACTTTAATTCAAAAATTTGGCAAAAAGAAATTGCAGCTGGCTATTGTTTTGGCGTCGTTCATTATCGGAATTGCACTGTTCTTTGAAGTAGGAATGGTATTGTTGATACCGATCGTCTTTGCTATTGCCGTTGAGGCCGGAGTTTCTATTCTTTATTTAGGAATTCCGATGGCAGCCGCTTTATCAGTAACACACGGATTTTTACCACCGCACCCAGCACCAACGGCTATCAGTACAGTTTTGAGTGCCAATGCGGGACAAGTTTTACTTTATGGGATCATTGTGGCAATTCCAGCTGTTGTAGTTTCCGGACCACTTTATACAAAATTGGCTCAGAAAATTGTTCCTGATGCTTTTAATCGTAAAGGTAATTTAACCGCATTGGGACCTCAAAAGAGTTTCAAATTAGAAGATACACCTAGTTTTGGCATCAGTGTTCTAACTTCTTTATTTCCAGTAGTTTTAATGGCTATTACAACAATTTATCAACTGACAATTGATGAAGGAGCGGTTCCTAAGAATCCTACGGCACTAGATTCAATCATTGCGTTTATTGGTACGCCGGCCATTACTATGACAATTTCTCTGTTATTAGCCATTTATACAATGGGATGGGCTAGAAGATTCAAAACTCCGGATATCATGAAAAGTTTGGAAGATGCTATCAAATCGATTGCCATGCTATTACTAGTAATTGGTGGTGGTGGAGCTTTCAAACAAGTTCTGATCGATGGTGGTGTCGGTGATGCGGTTATGAAACTTTTCACTGGCGTGAATATTTCGCCTCTATTATTGGGATGGGTAATCGCTGTAGTTTTAAGGATTGCTTTAGGATCAGCAACCGTTGCTTCTTTGACAGCCGCAGGATTGGTATTGCCGTTGATGACCTCAGCTGGCGTAAATCCGGCTTTGATGGTTTTGGCAATTGGTGCTGGTTCATTAGCGGTTTCTCATGTAAATGATGCAGGATTCTGGATGTTTAAAGAATATTTTGATTTGACCGTTAAGGAAACCTTAATGACTTGGACGGTATTAGAGACCTTGATATCAGTCGTTGGACTCATTTGCGTCATGATTTTAAGCATCTTTATTTAATAATCAGTATAAGAATACTCTCATATTTTCAGAATAAGTTTTAATTATTTTCAATTTTATAAAGTAGAGAATCTAGTTGTACCAACGGTAGTAGAACTCTTTGTTTCAGAATTGTTACGAAAATTACAAAAAATCCTTGTTTTGTAACTTGACAGAACTATGTATGTAATAAATACCTGTTAGTATATGCAACATAGCAAATGAGGGCTAGACAAATAATTTTAAATATAAGGATGTAATTAATTCATGAAAAAAGTTTTATCTATCGCTTTACTAAGTACAACAGCTTTATCAGCACTTGCAGCAACATCACAAACTGCTCAAGCTGCAGTACAACTCGACAGTAACCACGTTCAAGTTCAAGCAGGTGACACATATAAGAGTATTGCCGCTAATGCGGGTGTATCAATCGCTCAACTAGAACAAGCTAACGGCCGTGCAATTGGTGGATTTGACTTAATCTTCCCTGGTGAAACAGTTACATTGCCAGGTGTTGCTCAAGCAGCTACAACAACTACTGCACAACAAACAACAACACAAGATAATGCAACAAGTGACCAACAATCAGCTGCATCAACACAAGCACAGACACAAACACAACAACAAAGTACAACACAACAAAATACACAACAACAAGCTGTTACACAAAGTGCTTCACAATCACAATCAACAACAACAAGCACAACTGGTACATCACAAGGTTCATTCAAGATTTCTTTCTATGATCCAGCCGTACTAGGTTCAAACATGGGTTATGGTGGTGTTGCTGCCAACCTTTCAGTATTCCCTAAGGGTACAAGACTTAAGATCACACTTTCTGACGGTACAGTATTGATCAGAACAGTTAATGATACAGGTACATTTGCATACAGCAATCCTCGTCAATTAGACGTTGCTATGCCAAATAACCAAATCCCTTCATACGGTGTTACAACAGCATCTGTTGAAGTAATCTAATTAAAATTAAAAGTAATATAGAAAAGCCGACGAGTGAAATTAATTTTTCATCCGTCGGCTTTTTTGTTGAAATTAAACTATTTTATCGATGTTAAACCTTTAACGATAAAGTCAGTTACATGTTCTATTTCTAAAGGTTCGTTCCATTCAGTGTTATCAACGATAATATAATGCTGAATCAAGTATCCTAAAATATTTGAGGCTAGAAATCGAAAAATCTCAAGATTATCCCAATCAATCAATAAATCTTTTTGCTTTAATTCATCCAAAACCTGATTGAACTGTTTAAAAGATTTTTTAGGAATACTATCAATCAGACGGTCGTGTATCTCTTGATCGTAGATAAACTCATTTAAGAATATCTTCTTTATTTTTAAATGCAATGAAAAGATGATTAAAATATATTTTGTTTGATGTGTGGCCTGATAATAACTGATGTAGTTTAAGGATGCCGTCGGTAGTAGAAAATCTGTGGGCTTGGAATGCGGTGGACACGGCTTGAAGCTAATAATTTTGCACTTTGTGCAAAATTATGGATCTCCAAGTCCGGTCTTCTACTAACCTTGCTTCGCAAGCTAAGTGGAACTTCATCACTTAGGGCCCACAGATTTTCTACTACCGACTAGATTTCTAGTTCTATTAATATTTTCTAAAATTGTAGTGTTTGAATGGTTTTATGTAATCAAGTAAAGATTATGAATTTTTATTTGGGAGATGTTTATTGATTATATGAATCTGCCTGAAATCCTCAGGAATATTATTCAAGATTTTAAAAGTATGCAAACAGCAGAAGTACTCTTTAGTCCGGAGCAAAAATTGGGAATGCGTTCAGCTATGAAATTATTGTTATCGGCTTTGCCGATTACAATAAGGCCGACTTCGAAGATCCATTATTTTGCACGAAGTGTAAAATGATTAGCTTCGAATCGTGCCCATAGCGTTCCAACAGCATTCCCAATTTTTGTGGAGAACGGCAAATTTACACCATAAACATTTATCCATTTTGTATCTAATTCAATACCGTGTTTTCTTCATACAAATTGTCGTTAGTAAAGTTAATCATGTACGTTGATAATAATTGTATGCAATTAAAAAATGGGAAGTGCATTCTGCTATTACATTCATAGCGTTTCAATGCATTTCCCATTTTGTGGAAGATAGGTATTTATTTATTCAAACGAGTATCATTAATTGTTTCGCGAATTTCTTTGAAGACATCGGTTGTTTGCTTATCATCCTTCATTGCTGTGAGGACAAATAATGTATCAATCAAAGAAATCTGGGCAATAATAGCGTGCAAAGCCTCATCTTGATAATTAGTTTCTTCAGAAATTGATAACAAGGTGAGATCAACAATTTTGGTTAGCGATGAATTACCGTAACTGGTAATGCCGATAGTCTTAATTTGTTTCTCTTGAAGTTTTTCGACCAGTTTTAAGGCATCTCTATTTTCACCACTATGAGAAATGATGACAGCACAAGTATCAGATTTTAAAGTTGCGGCCATCATCAATTGCATGTGGAAATCATTAGCGAACAGCGGCGTCTTATCTGATTTTAAGAACTTATGATATCCGTCTAAGGCCACGATTCCTGAAGCACCCAGTCCGAAAAAGGCTATCGAGTCCTTCTTAGCAATGATGTCGATTGCCATCTGTAATTGTTGTTGACTTAAAGTATCGATGGTTGCATTCAAAGCCGAGACATTAGATGTGAAAACTTTTTTCGCCATTTCTTTCAAAGTGTCCTTAGGATTGATCTCCTGGAACAAATTGTTAGCTTCTTTGTCATCTGATGTTGAGGTCAGAAGATTTATCTTTAACTCTTGGAAGCTACTGAATCCTAACTTTTTAGCAAATCTTGAGATAGACGAAATGGAAGAATTAGTTTTCTTAGCCAGGTCAGTAATTGTCAAAGCGGAGCTAGTTTGGGGATTTTCTAAAAGATAATCTGCGATGTCCTTAGAAGTCCCGTTTAAGTTGTCATAGTAGGATTTGATCAACATATTAAAATTGTTTTGCATAGGCTTTACCTCACAATAATAAGATAGCACAATTTTTTGTCTCTGAAAAGAATTTTCTACATAACTATTGATTTTTAAAAATAATTTTCATATAATATAGTCAATAAATGAAAGCGTTTTACAAAAGGAGACAGTAAATATGAATTTAGCAATGATCGGTTTAGGAAAAATGGGAATTAACTTATGCGAAAACTTAATTAGAAATAATAATCAAGTTGTTGCCTTCGACTTGAATGAAATAGCTAGAAAAAAGGCCAGCGATATGGGAGCCAAAAGCGTTGCTAGTTTAGAAGAAGCTGTTCAAGCCTTAGATAAACCTAGAATTATGTGGGTAATGTTACCTGCTGGTAAACCTACTAATGATACGATCGACAAATTAAGTCAACTATTAGACAGTGACGATATTGTGATTGATGGTGGAAATTCATTCTATGAAGATTCACTTAAACACAATGAAATTTTGAAAGCTAAAGGAATTAAATTCTTCGACTGCGGAACATCCGGTGGTAAGAGTGGTGCTAATCAAGATGGTAACTTCATGATTGGTGGCGACGACTACAAGACTTTCCAATATATCGAACCAATTTTTAAAGGAATTGCGATGAAAGATGGTTATCTCTACACTGGTAAAGCTGGTAGCGGTCATTATCTCAAGATGGTTCACAACGGAATCGAATACGGAATGATGGAAGCTATCGCCGAAGGATTCGACGTTTTGGAACATAGCGATTTTGCTTATGATAATGAAGCAGTTGCCAAAGTTTGGTCAAACGGATCAGTTATTCGTGGCTGGTTGATGGAATTAGCTCAAGATGCCTTTTCAAAAGACAATGATCTAGAACACATTAAGGGAGTTATGCATTCATCTGGTGAAGGTAAGTGGACTTTGGATGAAGCCTTGAAGCTAAAAGTACCAACACCTGTTATCGGTATGTCATTAATGATGAGATATCGTTCTTTGGAAGATGATACTTTCACAGGAAAAGTTGTCTCAGCCTTACGTAATGAGTTTGGTGGACACGCAATTGATAAGAACAAATAATCTTGAGTTGATGTAAGGAGTTTAATTATGGAATACATGATTGGCGTTGATATTGGAACAACCAGTACTAAGAGTGTTTTGTACGATATGAAGGGTAAAGTTATTGCTCATGCAGATAGCGGCTATCAATTGTATCAAGATGTACCAGATATGGCCGAAGAAGATCCTGATGATATTTTTGATGCTGTGATCGAAGTTTTGGGACAAGTAATTCGTAAAGGTAAAGTTCAAAAAGGTGAGTTAAAGGGAGTTTCATTCTCATCAGCGATGCACAGTTTGATTTTGATGGATAAAGATGATCAACCATTAACACGTGCCATTACTTGGGCCGACAATCGTGCTGCTAAATATAGTGAAGAGCTAAAGGAAAATGGCATTGGAGCAGAAATTTACGCTAAGACAGGAACACCAATTCATCCAATGGCACCGCTATCAAAAATTTTATGGATCAAGAATGAGAAACCAGAATTATTCAATAAAACAAAGAAATTTATTGATCTTAAAACTTATATTTTCTTCAGATTATTTGGAACTTATAAGATGGAATATTCAATTGCTTCGGCAACCGGAATGTTCAACATCTTTAAATTAAAATGGGAACCACAAGCTTTAGATCTCCTCGGAATTACTGAAGAACAGTTGCCAGAATTAGTAGAACCAACTGATACGATTACAGGTATCAATTCAAATTACGGTAAAATTTTGGGAATTAGCAAGGATATTCCATTTGTCTTTGGTGCCAGCGATGGAGTCTTATCAAATCTTGGTGTTAATGCGATTGAACCCGGCGTTGTTGCCGTTACGATCGGAACTAGTGGTGCCGTCAGAGTTGTCGTTGATAAACCAGTTGTTGATCCTAATGGTAGATTGTTCTGTTACGCTTTGACAAAAGATAAATGGGTCGTTGGTGGTCCAGTTAACAATGGAGGCATTGTCTTCCGCTGGGTAAGAGATCAACTGTTTGCACCAGAAAAGATCACTGCTGAACAGATGCAAGTTTCTACTTATGATATCTTGACACAAATTGCCGAAAAGATTCCCGCTGGATCAGATGGATTGTTGTTCCATCCTTATCTAGGTGGTGAAAGAGCTCCAATTTGGGATGCTTATGCCAGAGGTTCATTCTTTGGCTTAACTAGAAAACATACCAGAGCGCATATGGTTAGAGCAGCTCTTGAAGGTATTGTCTACAACCTTTATCTCGTTATGTTGATGATCGAAGGAGTTGCTGGCAAACCAAAGAGTATTCAAGCAACAGGTGGCTTTGCTCGTTCAGCTCTATGGAGACAAATGTTAGCTGATATCTTTGAACAGGATGTAACAATTCCCGAAAGTTTTGAAAGCTCATGTTTAGGAGCAGCTGTTCTAGGGATGTATTCACTAGGTTATATTGATGACTTATCAGCTGTGAAAGATATGGTTGGTGTGACTGATGTTCACAAACCAAACAAGGAAAACTTCGAAGTTTATCGTGAATTATTGCCAATCTGGATCAGAGTATCAAGAGTTTTGGAACCAGAATATAAGAGTATTGCTGAATTTCAAAAGAAACACGTAAAATAAAAAAGTGCGCGCAATCGCACTTTTCTTCATGAACTTGTTGTAAGCGGTAACAAAAGAGGAGGAGACTAATATGGCTTTCTTAGTATTAATTTTAGGTGTAGCCTTTCTACTATTTTTAATTATTAAAATGAAACTTAATACCTTTGTTTCATTGATTATTACTTCTATTGCTGTTGGGATCGGACTAGGAATTCCAATGACAAAAATTGCCACAAGTATTCAAAACGGGATTGGTGGACAATTAGGTGAATTGTCGATCGTCTTTGGATTCGGTGCAATGTTAGGCCGACTGGTTGCCGATGCCGGTGGTGCCTATCGAATTTCACACACTTTGATTCAAAAATTTGGTAAAAAAAGATTGCAGCTAGCAATTGTTTTGGCATCATTCATTATCGGAATTGCATTGTTCTTTGAAGTAGGGATGGTTCTTTTGATTCCTATCGTCTTCGCTATTGCCGTTGAAGCAGGAGTTTCTATTCTTTATTTAGGAATTCCCATGGCCGCTGCACTTTCTGTAACGCATGGATTCTTACCACCACATCCTGCACCAACTGCAATTAGTGCTGTTTTAAGCGCCAATGCTGGACATGTCTTGCTTTACGGAATAATTGTCGCAATACCATCTGTTATTATTGCTGGTCCCGTTTATACAAAGATCGCTGAAAAATTGGTTCCTAAGGCATTTAGTCGTAAAGGTAATTTGACTGCTTTAGGACCACAAAAGAAGTTTCAATTGGAAGATACACCAGGATTTGGTATTAGTGTTCTAACCTCATTGTTCCCCGTTATCTTGATGGCTATTACAACGGTTTATCAATTGTTGTTCAACGGTGGATCAGTTCCTAAGAACCCCAGTCTATTAGATTCAATCATTGCCTTCATCGGTACACCAGCTATTACTATGACAATCTCGTTATTAGTAGCCATGTATACCATGGGTTGGGCAAGAAGATTTAAGACCCCAGAAATCATGAAAAGTCTTGAAGATGCCGTTAAATCAATCGCTATGTTACTACTAGTAATTGGTGGTGGCGGTGCCTTCAAACAAGTCCTAATTGATGGTGGTGTTGGTGACGCCGTTATGAAATTATTCACTGGCGTTAATATTTCACCGTTGATCTTAGGTTGGCTGATTGCTGTTGTCCTAAGAGTTGCACTAGGTTCAGCAACCGTTGCTTCCTTAACAGCTGCCGGATTAGTTTTACCATTGATGACTTCAGCCGGAGTAAATCCAGCCTTAATGGTTCTAGCCGTTGGCGCTGGTTCATTGGCTGCTTCACATGTTAACGATGCCGGTTTCTGGATGTTTAAGGAGTATTTCGACTTAACCGTTAAGGAAACTTTGTTAACTTGGACTGTATTGGAAAGTTTGATTTCCATTGTTGGTATTGTTTGTGTCATGATTTTGAGCTTGTTTGTTTAAATAAAATGTTAATAGAGAGTCCCAATTAGTTTAGGGACTCTCTTTTTGTGCCAGTAAATATTCGTTAACCGAAACAACTTTACCGTGTATCATTAAAAAGTGTTGCGGTGAAAGAAAGGAATAAGCCTGTATATTATATAAATGTAAGGGCTATCAATGCTGATGGAAGGGGGAAAAAACAATTATAACGAATTTAGAAATTGCTATTAGTAAATATATTTTGAATCAAAATATTGTTCACTATTCTGATTTGGAAAGGAAGTTCGATATATCCAAACCCACAGTTTCTAAAAATTTATCAAATGTTGATTCGTTTGTAGAATCTCTGAATAAAGACATTCGTTTAGTAAGAAGTAGACAGAGAGGGATTTACTTTTCAGGAGATGAAGGATACTTGTTAAAGATATTGGAGAGAAATAGTGAATGGCATCCAATTACTCCAAAAGATCGAAGAATGTTTATTCTTTCATCACTTTTGTTCAAAAAGAATGTAACTAGTATTTCTGAATTAGTTGATAAGCTCTTTGTTAGTCAGAGAACAATCGAAAATGATTTATTATGGGTCAGAAAATTCATTGCTGATAATAACGGCAAGTTGGTCAATGACTATGGAACCTTGAGACTACTAATGTCTAAAGATTACCTATATGCCTTTATGATTTATGTTTTTCATGATTACTGGGGGGATAACATTAATCAAAGTGACGATAAGAACGTCGTATTTCCACCGATACTTAAAAACTTTTTCAATGAGGATGATGCCAAAAGAATATTTAGATTTGTAGATAGTTTTTTGATGAAGTCTCAATTTCGAACTACAGAGTATGAGTACACTTCTTTAGTAATCTATTTACTGATTCAATATACGTTATTTAGTAATTCTAAAGATATTGTAAAAGTTAATAATTTAGATGATGCTTTTGATTCCTTCGAAGAAGAAACAATTGAGTTATCCGATGAATTTGAAAAGAAATTCAATTATCAATTTAAGAATGATCAAAAAAGTTTCTTGAATAATTTTATGATTTTAATAAAATCGGAGAACAATATGAGGCTCTCTTTTGACAATGAGAATGAGATTTCCAAAATAAAGAAAATTATTATCGGTAAAGATAAACGAGTAAACATTTATGATAATCAATTTTTAGAAGGATTAAGTAAACATATCTCCTTATCAATTAAAAGAATTCATTTTGGAATGAAAATAATCAATCCTTATACTTATAATTTCAAAAAGTCTTATCCTGTTTCATTCGAGGATGCTTTGAGACTATCTGAAAAAATAAATAAAGAATTTAATGTCAGCTTCAACGATGATGAGATAGCTTTGATGGGTATGTATTTTGCATCATTGAATGATAGAAAAGGTGTAATAAATAAAAAAATTACTGCAACGATTGTTTGTAATACTGGAATTGGAACTTCTAGATTTTTGGAAGGAAAGATTGAACAAGAGATGAGCGATGTCATAAGTGTGGATTCCGTAAAGGTAACTCATGAATTAGCATCTGAAAAAATTGATTCTGATATTGTAATATCTACAGTTCCGTTGACCGAAGTAAATAAACCGTATGCCTTCGTATCACCTTTTTTAACTAAAGAAGATAAAAATAAAATTTTGGAATTAATAAGACAGGTAGAAAATCCTAATAATTCTAAGAATCTACTCGAAAATTTAATTAATCCAAATTTGATAGTAACGGTGGAATCTCCGGGTAGTGACTATAAAAGTTCTCTTTTGGAGTTAACTGAACAGACTATAAAGTATGGTTATACAGATGATGAAATATTTGACTCAGCAATTGTGAGAGAAAAATTATCAAGTACGGCTATGGATGGTATGGCATTACCACATGGAACTACAGACCATATAAAGAAACCCTTTATTGGGGTTATTAGATCAAGGAAAGGTATTGAATGGTTGGGAGATGAAGTTCACATAGCATTTTTCATGGGGTTAAAGGGTATAGATGCCTCCCAAATGAAAAGTATCTATCATGAACTTAATAAAATTGTCGAAAGTAAAAAGATAATTAATAATCTTATAAACGCCCAAGACATAAATGGATTTTTAAAATACTTTGAGGAGGATAATTTTGGATAACAAAATTTTAAAACGTAATTATATATATACTGATATTTCTATTGAAAAAAGGGAGAAAAAAGAAGCACTGAATAAAATTTCAGAATTGCTTTCTGAGCCAATGGGATTATCGAAGAAAGAATTGGAAAAAGGATTATTAAAGCGTGAAGAGGAAGGTACAACCGGTTTTACTGATGGTCTTGCTATTCCTCATGCAACCTTAAAATCATTGGATGATCCTAAAGTTGGCGTAATTACTTTTACTGATCCTATTGAATGGGAATCATTAGATGGAGAAGGCGTTAAAGCAGCATTTGTTTTATTAACACCTGAAAATGGTGAAAATAATGTTCATCTTAAAATGTTGTCACAACTGTCACGCAATTTAATGAAAGAGGAATTTGTTAAAAATATTCAGAATAATCTATCAAATGGTGATGAATTATTCAATATTGTAGGTAATATTATTAATCAATAAAAGGGGGACTACAGATGACTACTTTAGTTGGTGTTACAAAGTGTCCAGTAGGGATTGCTCATACTTATATGGCAGCCGAAAAACTGGAACAAGCAGCAAAAAAGTTAGGTTATGATACAGTAAAAATTGAAACAGAGGGTGCTTCCGGTACTGAGAATACATTGACTCGTGAGGAAATTGTAAATGCTGATGCTATAGTATTCGGTGCCGATGTTGCCGTTGATGATATTGAAAGATTTGACGGACAGAAAGTTGTATTTGGGGATACAACTTCAGCAATCAAGGATGCAAAATCTCTCATTGAACAATATGAGAATGCTCCTGTTTATCACACTAAAGCTAATGCTCAAGAAGAAGAGACTGAAAAGAGTGAGACATCTAAGGGTCAACAAAATCCATTAGTTAAGCAATTATTAAACGGTGTTTCACACATGATTCCATTCGTAGTTGTTGGTGGTTTATTTATTGCTTTATCAATTGCTTTCGGAGGACATCCAACAAGTTCAGGGATGGTAATTCCTAAGGGTACTGTTTGGTCAGCTATGAACCAAGTTGGTACTTTAGGATTTACATTAATGATTCCTATTTTGGCAGGATATATTGCTGATGCTATTGCCGGAAGAGCTGCATTGGCACCTGTTATGATCAGTGCTTTAGTTTCAAATAGTCCTGATATTTTGGGAACTAAAGCAGGTACTGGATTCTTAGGTGCTATTCTTATTGGTTTTGCAGGTGGTTATTTAGTTAAATGGATTAATACTTGGAAGATACCAAAGGATCTTCGTCCTATTATGCCAATCTTTGTTATTCCATTATTAGGAACGGCAATTTTATCAGGTGCCTTTATTTATCTATTAGGTGGTCCAATTTCTTGGTTAATGACTGCACTAGAGGCAATGCTAAAATCATTATCAGCTAATCCATCAACAAGTATCCTACTAGGAGGAATTATTGGTTTGATGGTTGCATCAGATATGGGTGGCCCTATTAACAAAGTTGCTTTCTTATTCGGTGTCGCTTCAATAACGGCTAATACTCCGCAAATTATGGGAATGGTTGCATGTTGCGTTGCTGTACCTCCATTGACAGTTGGTATTTCTACATTGATCAATGGTAAAAATTACAGTAAGGATGAAAAATCTGCAGCATTGCCAGCCGTTTTAATGGGATTAATTGGTATTACTGAAGGAACTATTCCTTCAGCCACAGCTAATCCAAAACGAGTTTTCCCAAGTATTTTGATTGGATCAGCTGTTGCTGGTGCTATGGGTGCTATCTTTAAGATTACTGATGTTGTTCCTCATGGTGGTCCTATCGTTGGTGTCTTAGGTGCTACTAATAATTTATTGTTATTCTTATTAGCAATTGTTATCGGAGTAACAGCTGGAGTAGTTGTTATGACTGTTCTACAGAATAGAGCTGTAAAAAAGGGTAAGGCTAATCTAGATTAAATAATTAAATTAAAGATCACTTTCAAAATGAAAAGTGGTCTTTTTATTATAATTTTTCTAATAACCCCTCTAGATTAAACCAAACTTTAATCCTATACTGGTTTTATATAAGGGAGGGAACGAAATGAAAAATCCAAGTTCCGATTGTACTGAAATTCTAGTTGGTAAAGCCGCTAGTATGGATGGTTCCACTATAGTTGCCCGTAATGAGGATGGCTATGGCCCAATTAATCCGATTAAATTTGTCGCACACGCTGCTAAAGATCAAGAAAATGCATTTTATCTTTCTAAGACGACAGGTGTAAAAGTTCCGCTACCTGATCATGCTTATCGCTATACAGCAACTCCACAAGCTGATCAAAGCGATGGACAATATGAAGAAGCTGGTATCAACGAGTTCAACGTTGGTATGAGTTCAACTGAAACTACAGCTACAAATGCTCGTGTTTTAGGTTATGACCCATTGGTTCATGATGGTGTCGATGAGGAAGCTATGTTGACTTTGGTATTGCCATACATAAAGACAGCTAAGGAAGGTGTACTTCGTTTAGGGGAATTACTTGAAGAATATGGTACTGGAGAATCAAATAGTATCGCCTTTAATGATAAAAATGAAGTTTGGCTTTTAGAAACAGCTGGTGGACACCATTGGGGTGCTATGCGCTTGCCAGATGATGCTTATGCTATCGTTCCTAATCAAACTGTTATGGAAGAAGTCGATGTCAGCGACCCTGATAATTATTTGATTGCGACTGACTTAGTAGAATTCGTTGAAAAGCATCATTTGAATCCAAATCCAGGTCACTTTAATTTCCGTGAAATCTTTGGAACACAAAGTGAAGCTGATGCTTATTACAACACTCCACGTACATGGTATGGTCAAAAATTGTTTAACCCTGAGATTGAACAAGATCCTACTTCTCAAAAGATGCCTATGGTTAGAAAACCAAGTAAGAAATTGGCTATCGAAGATGTTGAGTACTTCTTGTCATCACACTATAACGGTACAAAGTATGATCCATTTGGAACATTTGCTTCAGGAACAGCCGACGAACAACGTCAATTCCGTTCTATTGCGATGGATCGTAATCAAGCTTCATCAATTTTACAAATTAGAAATGATGTTGATGATAACCACGCTGCCATTCAATGGTTAGCATTAGGCTTCTTTGCCTATAGCCCATACGTACCATTCTATACAAATATTACTGATACTCCTGAAGATTATAAGAATACAACTAATGAAGTTTCAGTTGATAATATGTATTGGCTAGAGAA
This sequence comes from Companilactobacillus sp. HBUAS56275, assembly GCF_036913655.1. Taxonomy (NCBI): domain Bacteria; kingdom Bacillati; phylum Bacillota; class Bacilli; order Lactobacillales; family Lactobacillaceae; genus Companilactobacillus; species Companilactobacillus sp. HBUAS56275. The sequence goes on along the minus strand of NZ_JAYKKK010000005.1, from coordinate 164,137 downwards.
GACTCTATCCGTTATGATCGAACCACATTATCATGAATATTCTGATATGGTTCATGCATATTTAGATGCTTGTCAATCATATGCTCGTCAAAGAATCGATGTTACCGATGAAGTGATTGACGGATTTAATAGCGATGTTTCAACATTTTTGACATCAAGTAACATGAAGACCGCTGCTGAAATTACAAAGCGTACACATCAATTGTTTAACGATTTAGTTAAAAAAGGTTTGATGTTATCCAAGACTACTTGGGAAAAGGGTCAAAATTTATAGTATTTATAGCTTGATAAACAGAAACCAATCTCATTAGAGGTTGGTTTTTTTATTGACTAAAGCCAGAATTGATTTAGAATTTGATAATAAATCAAATTGGTGATATTTATGAAAAAAAGAAATTTATTAATTAGCTTCTGCCTGATTGTCGTGAGTTTAATGATTGCAGGAGCCAGCTCACAGCAAGAAGTTACAGCTAGTACCGTGAAGCGACAAGTGCCAACATTGTTTTTTCATGGCTTTGGAGGAACGGTACATTCAATGGATTACTTAATTGATCAATCACAAGCTGACGGCTATGCCACTAGGACATTAACAATTTTTGTTTCACCGAAAGGTAAACTAAGTTTTGACGGTAACTGGCCGAAAACAGCAAAGAACCCTGAGATTCAGGTTCTATTTGGTAATAATCATGAATCAGATTATCATCAGACAGCCAAATGGATCAACTCAATTGTTAAAAGGTTACAACGCGACTATGGCGTTACAAAATTTAATGCGGTGGCTCATTCTTGGGGTAATAACGCCGTTATGTATTATTTGGAAAAATACAGTAATAGAAAGAATCAACCTCAAATTGATTCTTTAGTTAACATTGCCGCACCGATGCAAGTATTGAATCACAATATTTATCGTCGTAACGATTGGCGTTATTCACCACAATTAACGAAAGATTTTAGAACCTATACCGCACCTGATTCAACGATTCATAAATTACATATCCGAGAACTGAATATCATGGGGCAATTATCCATGAACGATCATTTCGACAAGGCAGTACCTGTTTCTTCAGCTAAATCTTTACGAAGAGTTTTCAAAGGACCTCACCAGACTTATCAAGCTCGTCTTTTTACTGGTCCAAAAGCAGAACACAGTGCTTTAACAAGACGGAATCCAAAAGTCTTACATGATATTGAGGACTTTCTTTGGGAAAGAAATAAGTAATTAAATTTACATAACAAATTCATTAATTCGTCACATTTATTTTGTAAAGTTCTTGTTATTGAAACTTAACAATAGAAATGACAGGTGACAGAATGAATTTCTTAATAATGGTAGCAATTTTTATTTTGGGCATATTTCTTTTTATGTCTGGCGGCCGTGTAAAAAGTAATGTCGTGTCGAAGATATTTTATTTTATGGGTACGTTCAGCGTTTTGTTAGCGATGTACATAGCTTGGCCCAAATAGGCTTTTAGAAGATATACTTAAATTTCCCGTCCTCCACAAAAATTGGGAATGCTGTTGGAGCGCTATGGGCACGATTTGAAACTAATTATTTTACACTTCGTGCAAAATAATGGATTTCCAAAGTCGGCCTCATTGTAACTGGCAAAGCCAGTAACAATGATCTCATAGCTGAACGCATCCCCAATTTTTGCTCCGGACTAAATCCTACTTTGATTGTTTAATTTTGGATAAATTGTTTAATCTACTATTCTTTCTATTTTGAATATTAAGTTTAAATAAAAATAATAGCTTCTATATAGGTTATTCAAGACACAGATATATGCCTTGAATCTCTTACATAGAAGCTATTTTTGTTTGATATTCGTATAGTAATTAATGAAGCAGAATTTAGTCCTGATTATTCTACCGCAATTAATTGTACATTATCAGCAATGTTAGATTGTTTTAATTTATCAAGTAAATCGTCAATCGTACCGTTAAGATGACTGATATCCAATGAGATAACAACGGTAGCAACTCCATGAATAGGAATATTTTGGTTGATTGTCAAAATACTGGCGTTAGATTCAGAAATATTTACTAGCACTTTAGACAATGTTCCTTGCTCATGTCGTAACATCATAGAAATGACGGCTTTACGATCGTTCATTTCCTCATCGGGTAAGAAGACCAAATCTTTGTACTTATAGTAAGTCCCTCGACTAATACCGACTTCTTTCACAGCCTCGCTGACGTTGTGAACTTTTCTAGTTTCCAACAAGTTACGAGCCTTGATTACTCTATCGAAGGATTCAGGAAGAATAGAACTGTCGACAATATAGTATTTTTCCATTATTAAGCTCCTTAGTTGTTCATCATACTATATTAAAGTATATCATTTCACAAAATTCATATTGATCAATTTTCGAAAATAAGTGATTCAACTGTATAAGTCAGCATATTTTTGCTATTCTAGGGGTGATTGGAGATGTTAATTTGAAAACGCTAATAATTGTTTCTCATCCGGAAATAAACAACTCGCAAACGCAGCAATTTTTAATGCAAGGAGCGAAGCTATATGATGTTACGTGGCACCATGTTGAAGGATTGAAAAAAATTGATGTCGATAATGAACAAAAGTTATTAAGAAGTGCCGACAGAATTATTTTTCAATTTCCCCTCTATTGGTATGCGGCCCCAGCTGGTCTCAAAGATTGGGAAGATAAAGTTTTAACTCGTAATTTTATTTATGGCGATGGTAATGACAATCTACGTGATAAGGAATTTGGAATTGTCGTCAGTACTGGTATGCCCCTAAAAGAATTTAGAAGAGGCGGTACTGAGAATATCACGATGGATCAAATTATGGCACCATTACATGCCATTGCTGATCGTGCCAAAATGAAAGTTTTACCAACCTTTATTATTTCACAATTTCAATATTTAAAAGAACAGGAACAGATGCAAACGTTGATCGATTACCAACGTTATCTAGCACAGAAGTATCCTGACACATTGGATAATCGTCAGGAATGGTTTGAACAAGAATTTACGGATCGGTTTAAAAACTTCGATGGAACGAATTGTAATGAATGTGAAACAATCTTGAATACGTTTATTCAACAAAAAGAAGATTTGAGCCAATTAAAAGATACCATTAGTCTGATCAAACAAGGGGAGGACGAATAATCATGGCAGAAGATACTGGAGTTTGGTTGAGTAAGGAACTTTCAAATTTAGCAGATAAACAAAAAGCATATGAGAATCGTGCTTTTTTAGTTGCTATGAAGAAAGTCGTTGAAGAACAAAATGATCGTATGAAATTATTACAAGGTGAAGTAGACGGTCGTCTATGGAATCATGAACAATGGTAAAAACGGCATCTGTTGAGGAATTTAGATATATTTTATATATTTGAATACTTAATAGATGTTTTTTAGTTGTTATCTTGTTATTTATATAGTAACATGTAGTGGGAAGTTGAAGGTGAATGAAATGAAATATATTATAACTGGTGCAACAGGTCATTTAGGAAGTCATATTTTTAATGATTTGATCAAATTAGTTCCTGCTTCTTCAATAACTGTGGGAGTTCATACGGTATCTAAGGCAGATAAGTTAGCCCAAGCCGGTGCTGAAGTTATTGGAATTGATTTTTATAATGAGGATACTTTGATCAAAGCCTTTCAAGATAAGGACGTTTTAATTTACGTTCCAAGTAAGAGCCATGACAGCTACAGTCGAATTACAGAATTGGAAAATGTTTTACAAGCTGCTAAAAAAGCTTCAGTCGGTCATATTTTGGCTATGGGCTTCATTGCAGATCAAGTTAATAATCCTTTTGATTTGTCAGCCTTTTATGGATATTTGCCAAGAAGATTAGCTGAAACGGAAATTCCTTATACAATTATTAGAAATGCCTTGTATGCTGATCCATTGGTTCCTTATTTACCAGAATTGATTGAACGTAAAAACGTAATTTATCCGATGAAAGATCAAGCTTTGTCATTCATTAGTTTGGATGATAGCTCAAAGGCTTTTGCTAAAGTTGCTGCTACGGAATCATTATTGAAGAATGGCAGAATTTATACGTTAACACAATCGAGAAATTACACGATGCCAGAGTTAGCTGAAGTATTATCGGAAGTTTCTGGTGCAGAAATTGGTTATCAACCAGTAACCTTGGATGAATTTGCTGCTATTTATAATGAAGGAAATGAAGGTCACATGTTGTCTTCAATGTATAAAGCTGGTGGCATGGGTCTATTAAATACAATCAGTTCAGACTATGAAGAAATTATGGGACATCCAGCTACGGATCTAAAGAAGTTCTTACAAACAAATTATCAAAATAATTAAATAATATTCTTATTTTAAATAAAAATTTTGTCACTTGGCATAGAATTGTTGTAACATATTCAACATACTGTGAGGAGTGATAGCATCAAAAATTCAATGCAAACAAGAGTAATTGGGCTAATAAGTGGTCTGATTCTGAATGCTTTTGGTAATGGTCTGTGTATAACTGCTGATATGGGAAGTGGGTTATGGACAGCTGCTGCCGTTAATTTAAATAAATGGTTCACATGGAATACCGGGATGATTTTATTTGTCTTCGGTGTTTTTAATGCCTTGACTAATCAATTTCTAATAAAGAAATTCGATGGCAAAAGATTTGTCGGTCAAATCCTTTATGTTTTATTCTTCAGTTATTTTGTTGATGTATTTACCAGATTATTAACATATGTGGGTGTGCCTAATTTGCCGATTGTGGTTAGAACATTTTTATCTTGTCTAGGAGTAGTCTTCTTCTGTGTTGCCATCTCCTTATACCAAAGAGCAAATATCGTAATGCATCCCAATGATGACACGACAAATATCCTTAGATTTTTCTATTTGAATGGCAATTCAACTAAGGCTCAAATAATTGATTTCTTGCCACCAATTATTATTATCATAATTGCAGCATTTGGTATTCATAATGTCTATTCAGTAAACATCGGAACACTATTCTCATTTATCTTTAATGGTATTCTAATCGCTACAGCCGATAAATTTATCTGGCCACAATTAAAACATAATTTCAAAACACAAACTGATTAATATCCGAATATGTTTGTTTTGACTGAAATTTTTTACTATAAGTCGTATAATAGAAATACAAGATATAGAAAACGCTTACAAAAGGGTGCTATCTTGTGAGAGGCTTTTAATAATTAATTAGGTGGTGCGTATTGATGAAACTAAATGACAATACAGAGGCAAAGAGAATTTTATCGGAGCTATATACTGACATTAATAATAATAAAGAGATCGACAAAAATGACTATAGTAAAGATTTTGTTTTGAAGACATATAATTTATTAGATAAAAATTATTCAGAAACATACTTATTTGGCCGTTTGCGAGATGACCGTCAAGTTCAACATGTTTTGAATCACATGGATAATGGTTCAAAATATCAAGAAAGAATTGACCAGCTTTCTCGTAATTTAAACTATGCGGTCAACTAGAATATATATAAATGGCAGCGAGGATGTTGCCATTTTTTTATGATCACAGTTTAGTTGCAAATGCAACAAAATGGTTGTACAATGTTTTCTATCGAAAGAGAGGTAGTTTGGTGGTTGAAATTTTGCGCTCAATTGGTGTGATTGCACGTTCCTTAGATTCAATCAGTAATATCGAATTCAAAGATTACGATTTGACTAAGGGACAATACTTATATTTAGTTAGAATTTACGAAAATCCAGGAATTATTCAAGAAAAATTAGCTGAGATGATCAAGGTAGATAAAACTACCGCAGCACGGGCAATCAAGAAGTTAGAGAAGAATGACTTTATTGTAAGAAAACAGGCAGCTGATAATAAGAAAGAAAAGAAATTATACGTAACTGAAAAGGGTAAAAAAGTTTATCCGGTTATCCATCGAGAAAATATTTACTCTAATAAAGTGGCCTTAAAAGGATTAGACGCTGCCGAACAAAAACAGATCTTAAGACTATTACAGACGGTTGAGGATAACGTAGCAGCTGATTGGGAATATGTTAAGAAAGGTAATAAAAGAAAATATTGATAATCGAACAATGTGATATAGAAAATTTAGATACTCTGCAAAAATTAAGTAGAGAAACTTATACAGCAACTTTTGGTAAGGATAATACAGAAGAGAATCTGAATGCTTACTTGGATCAAGCGTATAATACGAAACAACTAACTAGTGAACTGAAGAATCCCAATTCGACGTTTTATTTTATTTATCATGAAGATCAATTAGCAGGTTATTTGAAATTAAATACTTTAAAGGCTCAATCAGAAAAGATGCCCGACAATTATTTGGAAGTAGAACGGGTTTACTTTAAAGAAGAATTTCAACATTTGGGATTAGGAACGAAAGCATTCGAATTTGCTGAAAAGCAGGCACAAAAATTATCGAAGGATAATATTTGGCTAGGAGTTTGGGAATTTAATTATCCAGCTCAAAAGTTTTATCAAAAAATGGGCTATGAAAGATTTAGTGAACATAAATTTGTAATGGGAGATTCGGTGCAAACTGATTTCTTAATGAAAAAGAATTTGAGGGTGGAAAAATGACAAAAGTAATTATTGATGATAAATTCTGGGAATTATTCCCTGAAGCACAAATCAGTACTTTAACAATTCATAATATAAATAATCAGGTGGATGAAAAAGACGATCCGTATTTTGCCAAATTGTTAAGTGATGGTGCAGAAGAGTCGAAAAAATTTATCAATGAAGAAGTATTTCGTGAGAGTGAAGTTGTTGATCAGTGGCGTCAGGCTTTTCGCAAATTCAAGACTAAAAAAGGCGCTCGTTGTTCAATCGAAGCTTTGTTAAAACGAGTAAATCAGGGAAGAACCTTTTCACCAATCAATCCTTTGGTTGATATTTATAACAGTGTTTCTCTGAAATACGCAGTTCCTTGTGGTGGTGAAAACTTGAATGCTATGGCAGGTGACTTACATCTTGGTGAGGCTCAAGGTGGTGAAAGTTTTAAACCATTAGGTGCTGATGAAGATGCTCCAGCATTACCAGGTGAAATAATTTATTATGACAATGATGGTGCTATCTGTCGTTGTTTGAATTGGCGTGAAGCTCAAAGAACGATGTTGACTGAAGAAACAACGGACTCAGTTCTAGTAATTGAGGCTATTAATCAAGAACAAGCTCAAAGGGCTAACGAAGCAATTCAAGAATTGAAACAGTTGATTGAGGATTACTTCCACGTGGATGGAAAAATTGAAATCTTAAATAAAGACAACTCGGAAACAAACGAATTGTAGGCATTGAAAAAAGCTGCATCCAGATGGTTGCAGCTTTTTTTGATACCTATTTGTTTAGTTGAATATTTTTTTGATCATTATCGACCATTCCAAAAATCAATATCAGAATTCCAACAATCAATGAACCGACAAAGTAGAAGAAAATTGTTGAAATACTTAAATTAATACTCAATGAAAAACCAATTAGATAAGGTCCAATAGTAGCACCGATACGACCAATTGATTGAGTGAAACCAATGCCGACACCACGGATCTCCATTGGATATTGGGTTGGTGTTAAGGCAATCAAAATTCCCCAAGCGCCTAGCGTGAAAAAGGACAATAAACAGCTACTAAAGACAACCATGAAGACGGTTTGAGCGGTTCCAAATAGGAAGGCACCAATAATGGTTCCAATTAGATAGATTCCTAAAACTTTTTTACGAGTTAATTTACCCATCAAGTATGCCGCTAAAAAATATCCTGGTAATTGAGCAAAACTCATCAATAAGGTGTAACGAAAACTATGGACGACTGAGAAACCGCGTTTGATCAATACACTTGGTAACCATAGAAACATACCATAATAAGTGAACATGATGATAAACCATAATAAGCTTAGGCAGATAGTGGCGCGACGGAATTTCTTTGACCAAATCTGACTAAGGGCTAGTCGTAAATTTAGACGATTATTTTGAGTATTAGTCTGATCGGGAAGGTGTCGACGAATTACCAAAGTGTATAGTGCCATAATGGAAGTTGCGATAACGGTAAATCTCCAGCCATACATTGGCATGAAGAGAAAGGCTAATAGTGAGGCTAAGATCCAACCAATTGCCCAAAAACTATCGACCAGAATCAACATTTTTGAACGTCGATGACCGGAAAAGGAGTCGGCAATAATGGTAGTAGCGACAGGTAGCTCACCACCTAACCCGATACCTGTAATGAGACGAACTAGCATGAATTGTTCAACGTTGGTTGTTAAGGCTAAGACAAGATTACTGACGGAAAAAATTAAGAGCGTAACGATAATAATATTCTTCTTGCCAAACTTATCAGCCAAGTACCCGAATAAAAGAGCACCTATCATCATACCAACAGTGGTGATCGAACTGACTAAGCCAATCTGATTGTCAGTCAGAAGCCACTCTTTTTTGATCAGTGGCATGATAAAGGATAGTAAAGCTACATCAGCTGCGTCAAACAACCAAGCAGTACCAATAACCATTAAAAGTTTCAGGCCACTTTTTTCGTTTGTTTGTGTGTCCAAGATAAGAAAGTACCTCCTAAATTTATAAAAATAAATAAATTTTATTATTAAAGGTAAAATTTACCTTTAATAATGCAAAACAAAGACTAACATTAGTCTTATTTAGGGTCAAGTGTTTCCCTCAGTTTGTAAAGTTTAGCAGGACGACCACTTTTACCGTGCTCGGTTCCAATTTCGACGAAAAGATGAGTATGGGTTTTGCGGAAGTTAGAGTTATCAATGGTTTGATAAGGTTGTTTCCAAAAAGTTGAATAAACTTCACGTGCCTCTTTTAGTGTAAAATCGTCACCTAAAATCAACAGAATCGTTGGTAAATAATTTAAACGATTCGTAACTCTCTGAAAAGCTTTGCGTAAAATCAAAGCGTGATCGGAGCTCAAATACTTATCATTACTATATTTTTCCAGATGATCGTAAAAATCTTTATCCGATATTTCATCGCTTAAAGTTTTAAAAATTAAATCGTGATATTTCAATAAGAAACAATCTTTATCGTAATCAACTCTGAACCAGGCAACTTCTTGAGCACCATATCCTGCCGTTAATTCCGGCATGTAGGGCAGATACGTCATATAACTTAGAGCAATTTCTCGATTTGTTGCTGTGCGATTAACGTTACTAAAAGTGGCTAATTGTTCAGTATAAAAATTAGGCAATTTGATACCAATTTTTTCGTTGATCAATCTTAAAGAAGCTTCTTCAGCGTTTTCATTGTCTCGAAGCATCGTTGTGGGTAGGCCCCATTTTCCGATATTTGATCCGATAGAATTCTTAACTAAAAGAATCAATACCTTGTCAGTGGAGATGTCAAAACTCCAAATGATGTTGACAATATTAATTGTTAGTCCGTTATTAGTTGTTGTATCAGTCATTCTATCGCTCCATTCTAAATCTGATTTCATTATAATTTACTTGTTGTATAGTTCCAACGTTTTGACGAGTTTATTCTTGTTTATTTGACCAAAAGAATATATAACGTACGCAGAGATTGGATGAGATCTCTATGTGACGGATATATTTAATCCCACAGAGCCTGAGTCCGTTGCATTAAGGCTCTGCTCATAGCGATAAAAATCGTTTATGAGGGGGAAATTATTATGAAAAAACTCGTAAGAAATAGCATGTTAGTAGGGGCAGCAGTTTTAGGAATTGGATCGTTAGGTGGAGTTGCAAAAGCAGCTGATACACCAGCCGCTCCAGTTACAAGTACCGCTACGGCGGATATTACACCTGGAACGATTACTTTGGATTCGGCCCCTGGCTTTCAATTTGGTACGGTAGCAGCTTCAGCAAACGATATTTCGTATACATCGACTTCTTCATCAGGAGTCTTGGGTATCGCTGATGCTGGTTCTGGTACTGGATACACTGTAACTGTTGCAGCATCACCATTTACAGCAACAGGCGGTGCAACCTTAAAGAACGCACAATTGTCATTAGATAATAAAGAAACGACTCCTATTAAAGCGGATGATGCTGATAACGTATCAACACCTCCAGCACTTGTTGCAAATCTTTCACTATCTAGCTCTCCAGTAACTGTTGTTAATGCTGCAGCCGGTAGTGGTGTCGGTGCTTATACTGGAACATATGGTGCTACTGATGCAGCACTTAAGGTCCCAGCTGGTAATATCGGTGGTTCATATAGTTCAACATTAACTTGGACATTATCAAATGCACCAGCTTAAATATAGAAATTGAGGGCTTGTGACTTAGTTGTTGCATGCTCTCTTTTTTTCTTTGGGAGATGGTATTTTGAAGAAGCGTATTTGGATTCTCATGCTGTTTTTAATCAGCGTTATAACACTTGGAAATTTCAATAGTCAAACAGTTTCAGCAGCTGATACTGGAACTAAACCAGACGTTACATATACTATTGTACCGGAACTTACAAGTGATCAAGTTGATAAAAGCGTTGGTTATTTTGACTTGAAAGTTACTCCAAATCAAAAGTTACAAGCTAAATTTAAAATTAATAATAACGATACTAAAACGCATACCTATAGTGTAATGGTAAACCGTGCTGCAACTGATACTAATGGGGTTATCGTTTATAACGAACATGATCTTAAGGACGGTCCATCATTAAAGTATGATATTGAAAAATTAGTTACTTATCCTAAACAAGTGACAGTAAATGCAAAATCTTCTCAAGAAGTAACGGTTAATATCAATGCTCCAGCAGGCAACTTTGATGGTGTATTGTTAGGCGGTATTCTGATTGAACAAAATAATCAGGTCAGCAAGAATAATTCTAAAGGCGTAACCCTAAAGAATAAATACAATTATGTTTTAGGATTGCAACTAAGACAAAATACAGACACGATTCAACCGGATCTGAAACTAAATCGAGCTTATGAAGATACTGAGAATGGTCAAATTTCTGTAAATGCTTTGATTGGTAATGATGTTCCCAGACTAGTTCAAAAAGTTGATATTAAGGCTGAAATAACACCAGAGAATAATAAGAAAGATGTTATTTTACAATCTTCCAAGTCTAATATGTCGATTGCACCAAATAGCTATTTTACTTATCCAGTCAATGTTAATACTGTTGTCGGTGCTAACAAGAATAAGAGATTAAAACCTGGAACTTATATGATGTATTTAAACGTACAAGCTAATAACGGAAAAAATGTTTGGAAGCTTCAACGTAGATTTACAGTTACTGGCAAACAAAGTCAGGCTATCAATAGAAAGACACCAGTAAACAATACTAATAAGACTAATGGGGCACTAATTGGTGGTATTGCTGCATTAATAATTATCATCATTGGAATTGGTATCTGGTATATCAAGAAACGTAGAAAATAAAGGATTAAAAATATTTTAAAATCAAAAAGACACTCGTACTAACCCTGTATTGGTTAATATGAGTGTCTTTTTAGTGTTGATAATTTAAAAGACGTTAATAAGAACTGTACCAGATACGACTAAAAATAATCCTATGATTGAATAGATTGATAAAGTTTCGTGGTAGAAAACAATACCGGCAATAGTAACGAGTATCAATCCAATGCTTCCCCAGGTAGCATACGTTAAACTAAGTGGTAGTCGTTTGAGGACGTGGGAAAGAACGAATAGACAGATAAAATATGATGTTAACGTCCCCAATGTAGGTAAAAGGTTGGTAAAGCCATCAGTTTTCTTTAAGAGTGAAGTCCCTAAAACTTCAAAACCGATGGAGACCAATAATAGTAAGTAGTTCATAAGCTTTTCCTCGTTCAAAATTTCTTTCAATATCATACATTAAATTAACCAAAAAGACACCAATTATTTCTCAAAATTGAAATATTTTTTTATAAGATTCTCCAAAAGATGAAAAGGTTTACAAAAGTGAATATTGTGATAATCTGAATTTGAAAGCGAGGGATTGTAATGGCAGATTATAAGTTTTTGAAACCATACACGTTTGAGAAGAAGGGTATTACGGTAAAAAATCGTGTAGTTATTCCACCAATGACCGAGGAAATGAGTTTTTCAAATGGTGAAGTAACTTCTGATGAATTACGCTATTATCACATGCATAGTGGTGGCGTGGGGATGTTTATCACTGGTGTCGCTAATGTAAATGCTTTGGGTAAAGGTTTCGAAGGGGAACTAAGTGCTGAGGATGATAAGTTCATTCCAAGTTTGAGAAAACTAGCTTCAGCAATGCACGTAAACGGAACTAAAGCTATTTTACAAATTTTTAGTGCCGGTCGTATGTCTTCAACTGCAATTTTAAGAGGACAGCAACCAGTCAGTGCTAGTGCTGTCAAAGCAACAAGAAATAATTCTGAAGTACCACGTGAGTTGACTGAAGAGGAGATCGAACAAACAATCAAAGATTTCGGCCAAGCAACTAGACGTGCTATTGAGGCTGGCTTTGATGGTGTTGAAATTCATGGTGCTAATACATATTTAATTCAACAATTCTTCTCACCACATTCCAACCGTCGGACGGACAAATGGGGTGGCTCAGTAGAAAAGAGAATGACTTTCCCATTGGCAGTTGTCGATGAAGTTGAAAATGCTATTGAAAAGTACGCTGATAGACCATTCTTAATGGGATATCGTATTTCTCCAGAAGAGATTGAAGATCCAGGTATCAGATTTGAAGATACTTTGAAATTAGTCGATGCCTTGAAAGAGAAGCCATTAGATTACCTTCACGTTTCAATGGGTGATGTTTGGAGAAAGTCTTTGAACGATAAGACTATTACGACTCCTTTGAACTTAACAATCAAGGAACATATTGGCGACTTGCCATTGATTGGTGTCGGAGATATTCAAACACCAAGTGATGCGGAAAAAGTGCTTGATAATGGTTTAGATTTCGCAGCTATGGGTCGTGAAAGTTTGCGTGAACCACATTGGGTTCAAAAAGTAATGGCCGGCGATGAAGATGCTATTCGTTACACTATTTCTCCAGCAGATCATGAGGAATTAGGTCTCTACGGCACATTCTGGGACTTCTTGTTAACGGCATTCCATTCAGGATTGCAACTAAGCAGTGAACCACATACCGCAGAGGATCGTAAAGAATTTAACGGAATTTTAGACCACATCTTTGGTGGTGGAAAATAATTTAAGTTGAGCTATCTGAAAAGATAGCTTTTTTTTTAATTAAAATTGCACCACATGACATGTTGTGTGACTATTTTAATGGAGGGGGGAGTTTTAATGAAACAAAAAAATTTTAGTCAAAGCAAATTTATGATTGCCATTTTAGTTATTATTTTCTACGTATTAATTTATATACCTAATAGTATTTTGCCGATGATTTCAGATGATTTTTGGTATGGGAAAACAGATGGAAATATATTCCTAGTATCAATTCAGCATTATCTAAATTGGTCAGGAAGATTTCTAACTGATATGACCTCACGGATTATTTTGCCATATCCAGCAATTGCTAGTAGTGTAAAAACTATTGCGTTAGTAGCTTTAATTATTTTGATATCAATTCTTCCAAGTATAATAGTGGGGAGAAATATATTTTCTAAAATCAATTTATATTTAATTTTTATTACTTATTGGATCTGTAATCCTAATTTAGGACAAACAACTTTTTGGACCGTTGGGGCCAGTAATTATTTGTTTACCAATGTTTGGATACTAATATATTTAAATTTGGTCTTCTTTTTATTTCATCAAGATAAGGTAAGAAGTTATCAATATATTATTCTAGGTATTGCAGCATTTGCTGCAGGATTGTCCAATGAAAATATGGGGCCAACTATTCTTTTATTCTCTGTTGGAATGACAGTATATGCTTTTCGAACTCATAAAAAAATTAACATTTGGTTAACGAGTTCAGGACTGAATTTGTTAGGTTCTGCGATTTTGATATTGTCCCCTGGAAATAGAGTTAGACTAGATAGTCTGCCTTCAAAGTTTAATCAATTAACGCTTGGACAAAGAGTGTATAACTTTTTTACAGTTGGTGATTCGAGTAAATTGTTTAGTAATTATGGCTTTTTATTTCTTATTTTTGTATGTTTAATTGGATTTTTATTTTTGAAGAAACGTGTCTCCAAAGAATTGATCGGTTGGAGCTTAACGTTTTCTATATTAGCTATCATAGCCAACTTCGCATTTATGTTTTCTCCTATGATGATGCTTCGATCTTTGCAGGGGGGCTTTATACTATTCTTGGTTTCGCTAAGTTTTTTAGTTAGTGAACTTGTAAGTTCAAATAATTCTAAGACTTCTAGGATTTTATTTGTCGTAATGTTATCTGTCATGACGGGACTTTTCATAGTTAGCTATGGCTTAGAAATTAATTCATTTAGACTAGCACGAGCTGAATCTAATATCAGAACTAGTAGAGTTTTAAAGGCTCAAGAAAACTATAGTAAGTCTGTGATTATTCCAAGTTGGTATAAAGGTGAACTTTTACGACCAAAGAATGATTCATACGATACTTATTTGAGTCCTTATTATGGGAAGTATTATGGATATGAGGGAGACATCAGGGAAGTTGAAGTTCCTTTTGACTACACAAATATAAATAATTTTAAAAATAATGTTGAATATGTAACCGGTGGTAAATTAATTAAGGGTGTGAAATCTGTTAAAAATGTAGATTCTAATTGCAGTGGAGTAATTGTTTTTTTAAAGAGTGTTGATTCGAATTGTAACGTGGACTTGAAAATTCAGTATGAAAAAGAAACGAAGGACTATACTGTTCCAATGATAAATGAATTAAATATACAAGGTTATAAATTTGTGTCACTCGATTTAGATAGAATTATATTTAATGGCGATGTTAAAAAAGCCCAAATAATAGTTACCGACAGTGATAAACAAGTAGAAGAGCATTCGATTAATATTTTTAATTGAAAGTAGCAAATAAATTTTGACTTAAACATATGTTTAAGTGCTATCTTGTATCTTGATGAGGTGGTTAAAGTGAAAGAAATTGAAAAATTAGATAATGGCGATTGGTATTATTTTTTGGATCAAGATGTTGTGGATCGTAAGGCTAGAGCAGCCAAGTTATGCCAAGAATTTAATCAGATTCCAGCAACAGAAGCCGAAAAACAAACGGCTAAGATAAAAGAAATCTTCGGTTCATATGGTAAAAATATTTCCGTTCAAAGCCGCTTTAATTGTGATTATGGTAAAAACATTCACGTTGGCAATGATTTTTTGAGTAACTACAATTTAACAATTCTAGATGTAGCACCAGTCAATATCGGCAATAACGTCATGATTGGACCAAACGTTGATATTTATACAGTCAATCATCCGATGACAGCTCAAGGCAGACGTGATTATATGGGCAAAGGTTATCCAGTGACAATTGGTAACGATGTTTGGATCGGTGGTAAAGTTTCCATTGTTCCTGGGGTAACAATTGGCAATAATGTAGTCGTTGCGGCCGGAGCTGTCGTTACTAAGGATGTTCCCGATAACAGTTTGGTCGGTGGTGTCCCTGCTAAAGTTATTAAAAAATTAGATGAAGAATAAAATATTCCATGCTTCTCAAACGAGAGGTAATGGAATATTTTTTTGTTGTAAAATTAAAAGTAGAGACATACTGAGAAGAGGATTCGAAAAATGGAATATTTAATTGGTGATGTGGCTAAGAAGATGAATATCAATTCATCTGCAATACGTTTTTACGATAAAGAAGGCTTATTGCCTTTTGTCAAAAGGGATGAAGCTGGACGTCGTAAATTTAAGCAACAAGATATGAATTTTCTAGAAGTAATTGATTGTTTGAAAAAGAGTGGCGTTCCAGTAAAGGATATTGCACATTTCATTCGTTTATGTATGGAAGGTGATACAACGTTACGTGAGCGTTATGACTATTTGGATAATGAGGAGACTAATCTAGAAGAAAAGATTGCTGATTTGAACGATAAGTTAGCATTTCTACGATTCAAGAAGTGGTATTACAAGACTTCGGTTGAAGCTGGGACGGAAAAAATTCATTTTGTGCCTGGACAGAATTTAGTTGCTCCCGATACGAAAGCAAAGTATCAAGCTGAATTAGAGAAGACTGACAATATTCATGATTTGATTGATTTGAATTAAAAATAGTTAATTAATTCACAAATGACGTTGAAAACTCTATTTTGCCTAGCTTATACTTTAGTTACAGGGTAAGCGGGGGAATTGTATAAATGAAAGCAAAATGGAATTCACTAATTAAACTGACAAGAACAAAATTGATTTTGGCTTTGACGGCAGTACTTTGGTTAGAAACATTGATGGTTTATTATGTAGATTTTCGATTGGGAATCGAAGGTCCCTTACAATTTATCATTTCAATGTTCAATCCATTGGGATTTGTGTTATTGATTCTAAGTCTGGCCAATTTTTTTGTACGCAAAAAATCATTTACAATTTCATTGATGGTATTGTTTGCCTTAGAAATATTATTATTGGTGGCAAATGTCGTTTATTATCGAGAATTTTCCGATTTCATTTCGATAAATACGATGTTGAGTGCTCAAAAATTTAACGGGGCGATGGGTAAAAGTATTGTTACATTAATTTCACCTCATGATGCTATTTATTTATTGAATCTGATTTTAATTATAGGATTGCCATTCTTTGTCAAAAATAACTTGGTATCAACTCCAATTAGATTGGTCAGTAAAGTGGCTTTGACGTGTCTAAGTGCTTTTTTGATTATCTTAAACCTAACGATTTCCGAGATGAATCGTCCACAATTATTAGGAAGGACCTTTGATCAAACCTATATTGTTAAGTACCTCGGATTGAATTTTTACATGGCCTATAACACGGCCAGCAAGGTTAACGAGGACGCCGAAAAGAATAAAGTAACGACAATTGATATCGATTCGCCACTACAAGAAGCTGCCCAAGTGTATGCAAAGCCGAATAAGAAATATTATGGAATTGCACGTAAGAAGAATGTCATTATTATTCATTTGGAAAGTTTTCAACAATTTCTGATCAATATGAAAGTTAATGATCAAGAGGTAACACCATTTCTAAATAGTTTATATTCCGACAAGAATACTGTCAGTTTTTCCAACTTTTTCCATGAAGTAGGTCAGGGAAAAACCAGTGATGCGGAAAATATGCTTGAGTCAGGTTTGTTTGGATTGCCAACGGGATCATTATTTAACAAATTGGGGCCAACAAACACTTTTCAGAGTGCTCCAGCCATCTTGAAACAAAAAGAAGGCTATACGAGTGCTGTTTTTCATGGTAATGTCGGTAGTTTTTACACGAGGACTAAAACTTACAAGAGCTTAGGTTACAACTACTTTTTTGATCAAGGGTATTTTAAACAAACAGAAGATTCCAACGTTGGTTTCGGTTTGAAAGATAAGTTGATGCTTAAAGAGAGCGTGAAATATTTAGAAAAGTTGCAACAGCCGTTTTATGTGAAATACATTACGGTAACCAATCATTATCCATTTGACCTACCAGATGAAGATAATGATGGTTTTGTTAAACCGGAAACAAGCGACAATGTTATCAATAATTATTTTTTGACCGCACATTATCTGGATGCGTCGTTACGTGAATTTTTCGATTACTTAAAAGAAAGTGGTCTGTATGATCGTTCAATTGTTATTTTGTACGGTGATCACTATGGTATTTCGGATGATAAAAATGAAACTTTGGCACCATTGTTAGATAAAGATCCAAATGAATGGGATAACTTTGATAATATTCAATTACAGAGGGTTCCATTTATGATTCATATGAAAGGAATCGCAGGGCGTGTTGATAATGAATATGGTGGTGAAATTGACGTCTTGCCAACGCTTTTACACTTACTAGGAGTTAATACTAAAAATTATATTCAACTGGGGACTGATTTATTATCTAAACAGCATGATGGTAACGTTATTTTTAGAAATAATGGCATGATTAATAAAAAATATACAGTTACTAAAAAGTCCGATGGTTCATACAATATTTATGATAATAAGACAGGAGAATTGTTGGATATCGATCCGACATCTGATTTGTATAAGAAAATTGCTAAAAAGTATGAGCAAGAACGGCATTTGCTGGATATATCGGATACTATCAATCAAAAGAATCTTTTGAGATTTTACACTCCGATAGGATTTAAGCCAGTTGATCCTACAGATTACGATTATGAAAATCAAGTAGAGCAGCTGGATAAAATAAATAATACATTGGGGAACTCGTCGACAAGTATGTATTCACAGAATAATAATAAGTCGACGGTTTCAATGTATAAGACTGATGCACCAGAAAGTACCGATTAAATCAAAAAGCAACTATATTTCCCAAAAAGGAAGTATAGTTGCTTTTTATATGGATAAGATTAATCACTAACAACAACGTAAGATTTGATAACTTTTCTATCAGTCATTTCTTGATAAGCGTCGTTGATATGATCGAGATCGAAACTCTTAGTGAAGACTAGTCCAGGATTGATTTCGCCATCGAGAACTGCTTTTAGTAAACGACTCTTGTCGTAAGTAGTAACGGAAGCAGGACCACCGGCGATAATAATGTTATTTCCAAATGAAGTAGAAATATCCATCTTTCCAGTATGTGGCAAGCCAACACGACCAACGACAGAACCAGGACGTCCAACTTTCAAAGCGGTTTCGGTCGACAATTCAGTACCAACACATTCCAAAACTGCGTCAGCGCCAAAGCCGTTCGTTAACGCTAAAATCTTTTTAACACCCTCATCACCACGTTCAGCGACGTTGTCAGTTGCACCAAATTTTGCAGCTAAAGCTTGACGATCAGGATGACGACTAGTTGAAATTATTTTCTTAGCACCAAGTAATTTGGCGGAGATGATTCCACAAAGTCCAACAGCACCATCGCCCATGACAACAACGGTATCGCCATGTTTGATATTAGCAACAGTAGCGGCATGATAACCAGTAGCCATAACATCAGCTAAGGTCAAAAGTGATTTGAGCATACCTTCACTGTAATCACTAGGCTTACCGGGAATTTTAACTAGAGCCCATTGACCATGTTGGAATCTGACATATTCAGCTTGGTTGCCATTACTGAAGTTGTCAGTATGTGATTGACAATCGCCGTCGAAACCGGCTAAACAAGCAGGACAATGTCCACAACCATGTGTAAATGGTGCGATTACGAAATCTCCAGTTTTGACAGTCGTAATATCAGAACCGACGGCTTGAACGATACCGATCGACTCGTGTCCAGAGTTTTCAGAATTTTCAGCTTTGTCTTCTAGGCCACGATAAGCCCATAGGTCAGAACCACAAACGCAAGCACGGATTACCTTGATGATAACGTCGTCGGGCTGTTCAATTTTAGGAATGTCGACATCTTCAACATCCATTTGTCCAACTTTTTTAAAAATTGCTTTTTTCATAAAAAATCCTCCTCAATTTGATAACTCAATTATAGCGTTTTCAAAAAACGTTTTAATGTTAAATGAAACTTTATTTGTGTTATTAACATAGATTGAAATTTATGTCTAATTGACATATAAGTAAATTAAAATTATTATAATATTTTATGTAAAAAGGGGGAAACCAATAATGGATGACAGTTTAAGTGTTGAAAGTGCCATAAAAGATACTTTACCGACAGTTTTTGGTTATATCGGAATTGGAATTTCTTTTGGTATCGTAGCGGCATCTGCGGGGATGAGTGTCTTAATGGCAACTTTGATGTCATTGATCGTATATGCGGGTTCGGCCCAGTTCATTCTAGTTAGTCTGTTGGCAATTGGAACGCCAATTGTTTCAATTGTTTTGTCAGTTTTTTTAGTTAATTCACGAATGATTCTGATGAGTATGACAACAGCTAATTTTTTTAAAAAGAATTCTTTATTCGAAAATATTATTATAGGTAGTTTGATTACTGATGAGAGTTTTGCCTTAAGTATGAACAAGCTTAACTATACCGATGGTAAACTTTCGTTTAAGTGGTTTAATACGGTTAATTTATTAGCCTACTTAGTTTGGGCAGCTTCAACGATGGTTGGGGCGATGTTAGGCAAAGTCATTAGTGATCCACAAAAATTAGGCCTGGATTTTGCCTTGGTAGCGATGTTCATCGGTTTATTGTATTTGCAACTGATCAGTGATAAGTCGATTTCCTTAAAAGTTCAATTGATCGTTGTGGCTGTCATGTTGCCGCTGGTCTATTTCGGATTAATTTTTATTTCCAGTGATTTATTGATTTTGATCGTAACTTTAATTGGCTGTGCGTTAGGAGTGATTTTGAAACATGCCATCAACTAAATTTGTCCTTTGGACTTTAATCGCCTGTGGATTAGCGACTTGGCTATCCAGAGTTCTACCATTTGTTTTATTGAAAAAATTTAATTTGCCGGCTAAGGTAGTTGAGTTTCTCGGCTTCGTACCAATCACGATCATGGCTGCTTTATGGTTTGAGAATCTTTTCCATCAAAATATCGGTCACTTGCCACAAATTGATTACGCTAATTTGATTGCCTCAATACCGACTGTTTTGACAGCTGTATTAACTAAAAAATTATTATTGATCGTAGTTGCAGGCATTATCTCCCTAGCATTAGTCCGTTTAGCAATATAATAGTGTTATCAAGGCAGGAGGTAATGCTATGAAAGCAATTGTCGTCAGAAAGGCCGGTGGGCCAGAAGTTTTAAGTTATGAAGATGTACCAACTCCGCAAGTAAAGCCGGGATGGTCATTAGTTCAGGTTAAGGGTTTTGGTATCAATCATTCTGAAATCTTTACTCGTAAAGGCCTATCACCTAGTGTTAAATTCCCACGTATCTTAGGTATTGAGTGTGTTGGTGTAGTTGCCGACAGTACTTCAGATGAGTTAGCAGTTGGCCAAAAGGTTATCTCGATTATGGGTGAAATGGGACGTGCTTTTGACGGATCATATGCTGAATATGTTTTATTGCCTAATGAACAAATTTATCCGGTTCAGACAGATTTGGATTGGTCAGATTTAGCAGCTGTTCCTGAAACCTTTTACACAGCTTTTGGTTCTTTAAAACATCTACAATTAAAGCCAGAAGATACTATCTTGATTCGATCAGGTGCTAGTGGCGTTGGTATTTCAGCTTTGCGATTGATCAAAGCCAAATATCCAGATATGCAGGTTACCGGTTCAGTTAGAAGTCTTAAGAAACAAGATGTACTTTTGGATGCCGGCTATGATGCAGTGATTGAAGATAAAGATGGAAAGTTACAGACTACTGAAAAGTTTAGCAAGGTTTTGGAATTGGTCGGCCCAGCCACTTTGAAGGATACCTTCAACCATGTTTTACCATACGGCATTGTCTGCAATACCGGTGAGTTAGGCGGTCAATGGTATATGGACGGCTTTGATCCAATTAGTGATATTCACGAAGGTGCCTTACTAACATCTTTGTCATCAGGTGAAGTTAATAGTCAAAAACTTAATGAAATGTTGGATTATATTAAACAGTATCATGTTGAAGTTTCACCAACTAAGGTTTATAGATTGGATCAGGTTAGGGAAGCTCATGAGTATTTGGAGAGCGGACATAACTTGGGTAAAGTCGTTGTTGTTAACTAAATGTGATATGGAAATTGAAAATGTAATTTGATATATCGTTTTCTTTTTCAAAAGACGATAAATTAAAAGTGTTCGTATTGACCTAGATTGAAGATTTTTCAGTCATAGTCGATATGAACACTTTTTTTGTAAAAGTAATATTTTTATTTACCAAAATTCATTTCTATGTACATCTATTACAAATTTTGAATGATTTTCATCAAATCTGGATTTGGAATATTCAAAAGCTTCACCTTTTTGATCGTATGCAATCTGTTCAATAACTAATAGAGAAGCACCTTCGTCAACCTCAAGAGCTTGAGCACTTTCCTTAGTCGCAGATTCAGCGTAGATAACCCGTCTAGCATCTGTCATAAATATTTTCATAGTGCCACCAAGATATCCATAAATGGATCCCTTTAAAATGGATTCATCTAGTGGTGCAATTCTAGTGGGCATGATTGTATGTTCATAACTATAAATTTTATCATCACGTAATCGGACACGCTTAATTTCATATACAGGTTCATTAGCTTTTATTTTTAAATTTTTTTGTTCGACTTCATTAGGTAATCTTGCACCAAAAAATAATATTTTACTGGTTATTTTTTGATCACGGTGAGAGTAGGTCGCACCAATGGGAAGATCCAAAGGGAGTAATTCAGATGAATTTTCTTCCAACTGTGGACGGACATATGTACCACTGCCTTGATGGGTATGTATTAAGCCCTCATCAATTAGTAAATCCAAGGATTTTCTCAAAGTTATACGACTAATATTATATTTTTTTGCAAGTTCATCTTGAGTAGGCATTAATGTTCCCGAACGATAATGATTTCGTAAAATGTCTTTTTTTATATCTGAATATACTTCCTTATATCTATACAAATCTTTTCACCTCAATTGCCTTTGTTAGGGCTAATTATATCACTTATTAATAATTTGTATACAAATTCATACAAAGTATTTTAAATTCATCTATACAAATTTGGTGAAAGTTCTTTACATCAATACAAATCGAGATATAATTGGGGTTGTGGAAAGCGCTTCCAAATAAATTAAGGGGTTGAATATATAATGAAGTTCGATGTTAAAAAAGTTCAAGAACCTATATTAAAAGCTTCAGTATGGGTTCAAGGTAACAGCATTCTTCAAGCTATTAAGAATGCCTTCATCATGACTATTCCGTTCACAATTGTCGGTTCTTTCTCCAATGTTATTAAGATGCAACTTGATCAATTAATTAAAACTCAACATATCCATAGTGAAATTTTAACAGATATAAGTAATCTGTTTGGTTACTTAAATGCGGCAACATTGGGCATTATCGGGGTTATTGTTGTCTTATGTTCTTCATATTCTTATGCAAGAGAGTTAAAGAAAAAATATAAAGAAGTTAATATATTTCTTGCTGTTATTTTGGCTTTAGCCGCCTATTTCGTAATGGTTCCAAACAATGTCAATTTTGCAGATCCTAAGGCAAAAGTTATCCAAGGATTCTCTACTAACTTTTTTGATTATCAAGGAATGTTTACGGCTTTAGTTGTAGGTATGATTGCCGTTTGGATTTATGCTCGCTTTGGTAGAACTAAATTTAAGATCAAGATGCCTGACAGCGTACCGCAGAACATTTTCGATTCATTCGCATCTCTTGTACCCATTACTGGTGCATTAATGATTTTTGGTATCATTCGTATTATTATTCAGAATTTAGGCTACACTTCAATCATTGAAATTATTACAGAAGTTTTAGTCAAACCATTATTATCTGTTGGTACTGGTTTACCAGCAATTATCGTAGTAATTTTGATGGAACAAATTCTATGGTTCCTAGGATTACATGGATTCAATATCGTTTGGGGTGTTGTTTCAGCATTCTGGTTGCCAATTTATTTACAAAACTGTGCACAATATGCAAGAACTCAAAGCTTCGCAGGTATTGGAATTGCTCCTAATACAATGACAAATGTTTACGCTATGATTGGTGGTTCTGGTGCTACATTTGGTTTGTTAATTGCTATGCTCATTTTTACTCGTAAAGGTGAGAAGGAACGTGAAGTTGCAAAACTAGGATTTATCCCTGGATGTTTCGGTATTAATGAACCAATCATCTTTGGTTTACCAATTGTTTTGAATCCTATTATGTTCTTACCATGGATTTTTGTACCACTTATCAATGCCGTTATTGGTTATATCGTTACTAAGATTGGATGGGTTGTACCACTAGTAGTATTGAACTCAGGTAGTGAGCCGATATTCTTTAGTACTTGGTTAACAGGTGCGTTCCATACAAGTCCGGTAGTATTGACACTTGTATTAGTTATTTTGGATACCTTCTTATACGCTCCATTTGTAATTTTGAATCAACGTAGCGAACGTGCAGCCATCGCAAAACAGAATGAACAAAAGAATGATGAATCCGATAAATCGGTTTTCAAGAATGAAACTGAATCACAAACTGAAGAAGAACCTAACGTTGGTCCTGAAACAGCTTAAATAATACTAAGAAAGAAGACTCAACAATGAAAAAAGTATTCGTTATTGCTCATACTCATTGGGACTTCGAATGGTATTTCACCAGACAAGATGCTCGAATCCAATTTATATATCATATGGACGAAGTGCTTCGAGCTTTGAAGAATAATGTTATTGATTACTATCTATTAGACGGACAGATGTCTATTATCGATGATTATTTGGAAAGTGTGCCAGAGAATGCCTCAGAGTTAAGAAAATTTATAAAAGCTGGTCGTCTGTTTGTAGGCCCTTGGTACACTCAAGTTGATGAGATGGTTACATCTGGAGAATCAATGGTTCGTAATCTGCAACAAGGAATTAAGCTTTCATCTGAATTGGGAAGAAGTATTCCAATTGGTTATTTACCCGATTCATTTGGACAAAATCATGATATACCGAAAATTTATAATGGATTTGGCATTAAGAATGCTGTTTTCTGGAGAGGTATGCCTAAAGAGAAATCGGCCCGATACTTCTATTGGACAAGTGATGACAACTCAAGAGTTTTAGTTGCTAACCTGAGAAATGGGTATCCAGTAGGCGTTGATTTAATGGAGTCTTCAAATTATCCTGATCTATTACATAAGATTAGTACAAACACTGATGTCAATAACTTGGTGCTTCCCGTAGGTGGTGACCAAAGACCAGTTGATTTCAATTTAAAGCAAAAAATAAAAGAAGTTAATACTTCACAAAGCGACTTTGAATTAGTAGAAGGAACGTATCCTGAGTATTTTAAAGAACTCAGTAAAGAAAAGGGGTTACCTACTTATTCTGGTGAGTTTGTAGATCCTAGTACTTCTAAGATACACAGAGGAATCTATTCATCTAGAGCTGATCTTAAGATGTTGTACGATAGACTGGAAAGATTAATGACATTTGAAGTAGAGCCATTGATGGCTATGGCACAATTTCATGGAATTATGACCAAGCCTGGCGTAATTTCACAAATTTGGAAGACCATTTTTAGAGGTCAAGCACATGATTCTTCTGGTGGTTGTAACAGTGATGAGACAAATCGTGATATTCATCATAGAGGAGAAATTGCTTTGCAGTTAGGTCTTTCGTTGAAGGGTTATCTTCTTCGTAAGTTGAGTAGTAATGTTACTAATAAAATGGATTTATTCTTCTGGAATCCAACCGTTTCGCCCATCACTAAGATTTATAAAACATACGTAATTACTAAGAGTCCTAAATTTGAACTTATTGATGAAGAGGGAAACGAAGTCGAATATCAAGTTATTAAACAAGATAAGATTGACAAGGCAATATTACGTCATGATAAAGAAGAAATGGTACCTGATTATTATTACAAGACGACAGTTGCTGTAGCGTTAACTATTCAGTCCACTGATTGGACTGGTATTTTAGTAAAAGAAAATATTGATAGTAAAAACGTTGAGTCTAAAGGATCCCATGAAATTGAGAATGATCATTATCAAATTTCGATGAATCATTCCGGTCTTACTCTAGTGGATAAAGATAGTGGAAAAATTTATCATGATTTTCTTACTGTTGAAGATGGTGGAGATGAAGGTGACACATATGACTATTCACCTGCATACAGAGATTGGATATTATCATTAAACTTTAATGATTCTGAAATTAAAGGGATTGAAGGAAAATTATATAGTTCACTTTCTATCAAGGGAAATTGGTTATTACCAGTAGACTTAGAGGAAAGAGGTAAAAAAGAAAAGAGTAAAAAATTAGAATATAATTTGCAACTTACTCTGGAGAAAAACAATCCAGTAATTGGGGTTACATTGAAATTATCCAATAATGTTTTAGACCATAGACTAAGATTGGTAATTAATACCGGTATAAATGCCAAGAATAGCTATGCAGATACACCGTTTGGAGTGATTAGTCGTCCAGTGATTGATCCACATTTGAAAGATTGGAAAGAGATTGGCTATCATGAAGAGCCAACTTCAATAAGGCCATTTCTTCACTTTGCTAACATCCATAATAGTGAATCAAGTGTTTCGTTTATTGGACTAGGTGAAAAAGACTTTCAAGTAGTCGGTGATTCATTTAATAGTCTCGCTGTAACACTGTTTAGAGGAGTTGGATTTTTGGGTAGACCTGATTTACTGAGAAGACCAAGTGATGCATCAGGATTACAAACTAAATATGTTCCAACTCCTGATAGCCAACTTCAAGGAGACATGGTATTCGAAGGTGGTATCCTTATTAGCAAGAAGTTTGATCCTTCTAAATTACAAAGAGCGCATAATTTGTTAAGCGTTGATGATTTATTTTATCAAAATCAGGATATAGATAAATTTACGATGCGCGTTCAATATTTTGGAATCAATAAAAATATTGAACCACTAATTCATAAGCCATTAGTCAATATAAAGGCAGATGATTTAGTAAAAAGTACGTTTACATCGACACCAGATGGAACAGGCCTAGTTGTGAGACTTTATAATCCGTCTAAAGAAAAGATTAAAAATCCTGGAAGTATAAGATTGAATCTTAGCAGTAACGTTAAGATTTTGAATCTCAATAATCAAGTAATTGAAAATGGTGTCGATAACATTAAAGAATATGAATTAGCATCATTTAATCCAGGTGAAATAAGAACTTTTGGAATATACCCAATTAAATAAAAAACTAAAACACTCTATTTATGTAGGGTGTTTTAGTTAGTTATGGAGAATAATTATGAGGGAAATAGTAAAAGGTAATGTGCTTAAGTCAGTAATAGACGATCTTAATAAATATTCGAATAATCATGAATTAAATAATATTAGAAATACAAAATTATTTAGAAACTTATTAACTGATGTTCTGATAAAGGCAACAAAATACGAAAATGATGGATCATATTTTGTGAAAACTGGTGATATTCCAGCTATGTGGTTAAGGGACGCTACATTTCAAGTACTTCCATATGTGTCATTACTTGATGAGATACCAGATTTATATTACTTATTAACAGGGGTACTGAAGAGAGAACTACGATTCGTAAGACTGGATCCTTACGCAAATGCGTTTAATCAAACTTCATCTGGGGCCCATTGGAGTGATGATGATTCTAATATTTCTATTTCTGATCATGTTTGGGAAAGAAAATTTGAAATTGATTCATTATGTGCTCCGTTATTTTTAGCGAACAATTTGTACGAGACAACAGGAAAAACCGATATTTTTGATGAACAATTTTGGAATACACTTTCGATGATTATAGATGTATTTAAAACAGAACAACATCATAATACTTCGTCTTATTATTTTAGACGTAAAGATTGTCCTTCAAATGATACTTTATCAAATGATGGAAAAGGAACACCGGTTGGATATACCGGCATGATTTGGGATGGATTTAGACCAAGTGATAATGCTTGTGTCTACGGTTATCACATTCCTTCCAATATGTTTGTTGTTTCCGTTTTAACACCATTATTGGATAAAATTCCCAAAGGATTTGAAGCTTTAAAGAATGAAATATTAACATTATTGAATGATGTCAAATCAGGGATTAAACATTATGCAATTGTAAAACTGCCGAATAATCATTTGGGATATGCTTATGAAGTTGATGGGTTAGGAAATTATAAATTAATGGATGACGCAAATGTACCGAGTCTTTTGTCACTTCCGTTTATTAGGTACTGTTCAAAGGAAGAACCATTGTATATGAATACGCGTGAATTCGTTTTGAGTTCGAGAAATCCTTACTATTATTCGGGAACAGTATTGCAAGGAATTGGAAGTAATCATACTCCGGTTAATTATATTTGGCCGATCAGTATCGCTATGGAAGGGTTAACTTCGAATGATTTAAATAAGAAATCACATCAATTAGATATTATTTCAGAAACAGATAATGATACATCACAATGTCATGAGAGTATTGATATGAATGATCAGAGTAAATACACAAGAGAGTGGTTCTCTTGGTCAAATATGACATATTGCCAGTTGGCATTAGATCTCATTAACCAAGACGTAAGGAGGTAATACCTTTGTTTCCTTATCAAGATAAAGAATTAACTATTAGAGAACGGGTCAATGATTTAGTCTCTAGAATGACCATACAAGAAAAGATAGGTCAAGTTAACCAACATCTTTATGGATGGCAGTCATATTATAAAAATTCGTCAGGTATCAAACTAACTGATAAGTTTAAAGAACATGTCGATTGGGGTCAGGGCTTAGGTGCTCTTTATGGTCTATTTAGAGCCGATCCATGGTCTAAAAAAGACTATGATAACGGAATTCGTGCTAATGAAAGTGCTCATTTATCGAATATGATTCAATCGTATGTTATTAATAAATCACGTTTAGGAATACCAACTTTAATTGTTGAAGAAATGCCTCATGGACATCAAGCGTTAGATTCGGTTACATATCCGACTAATATTGGTAAGGGAAATACGTTCAACCCTGAACTTATAAAAAAGTCGGCTAAACTGCAAGCCGAAGAACTTAGACTTAAAGGTGGAAATTTAGCACTTGTAAGCTCTTTAGATTTATTGAAAGATCCTAGATGGGGAAGATCAGAAGAAACCTTTGGAGAAAGTCCATATTTAACAGAGACTTATACAAAAGCGATAATTGATGGTTTTCAAGGTGATCTCATTGGTGATTCTGACTTTTTAGATAATAAAGTGTCACAAGATAGCCGTAAGCACGTTGGTGTTGTGATTAAACATCTTATTGGACAAGGTGAAGCATTGGGGGGCACAATTCTGGAACGGTTCCGATGGGAAAAAGAGAGTTTTTAGAAGTTTACGGTCCTCTTATTTCTAGTCTAAAAAAAGCCGCCGGAGTGATGGCTGCATATAATGATATTGATGGTGTACCTTGTCATGCAAATCGTTATCTGTTAAATGATTTATTGCGTAAAAAAAATGAATTTCAAGGAATAGTTATGGCAGATGGTACTGCTTTGGACAGACTGATGGATCTTTATGGCAATTATAGTGATTCGGTATTCGCAGCACTAAATGCAGGAGTTGATTTGAGCCTTTGGGATGATGTTTATATGCACATATCAGATGCAATAGAACAATATCCTCAATTGCTGTTGAAACTTAATAATTCGGTAAAACGTGTACTTTCAATAAAGTTTTTGTTAGGACTCTTTGATGATCCATATATTGATGAAAATGATACAAACATGGAAGAAGTAATACATAAAAGTAATGACTTGAACTTAAAGATTTCATCTGAAAGTATGACTTTAGTTAAGAATACAATCTTACCTCTTAAGAAAGGAAGCAGCCTCGCTGTGATAGGTCCCCATGTAAAAAATATCTATCATTGGTTAGGTGATTACACTGCCCCTCAATTAGAAAATCAGTATGATTCGTTAATAGATTCCTTGAAAAATTATACTTCAAACATTATGTATGCCAAGGGAAGCAATATTAGAGAAATTACTGAGGATGATAAATTAATTAATGATGCAGTAGAAGTGTCTAATAAGGCTGATGCCGTTGTTTTAACAATGGGCGGCTCATCCATGAGAAACTTTAATATGAATTTTTTAAATAATGGAGCTGTGAGTGAAGAAAGTATTCTAAAAAATACCGATACTGGAGAAAATGTAGATGTTGCAAGTCTTAGTCTCGGTGGTAATCAAATTGACTTATTGAGAGCACTAAAGAAAACTAGGAAGCCAATTATTGTGGTCATGATTCAAGGTAGACCTTACGATATAACGGAAGTAATGCGATTGGCCGATGCCGTATTAATAGCATGGTATCCTGGACAGAAGGGGCCAAGAGCAATATCAGATATTCTATTCGGGAAAATAAATCCAAGTGGAAAATTACCAATCAGTTATCCTAGAAATACAGAACAGCTACCGGTTTATTATTATCAAAGACGAGTTTTGAAAAATGAAAATTATTTTGATGAAACGGGATGCCCTCTTTTTGAATTCGGATATGGACTTAGTTATGGTTCCTTTGACTATAAGAACTTAGAGGTAAGCTACAAAAATAATAGAGTTCTTGTATCTGTGGATATAAAAAATACTTCTAGTGTTAGTGCTAAAGAAACAGTTTTATTGTTTTCAAGTTTCTTTGGAACGGATGTGCTTCCACAGCGCAGACGACTAATGAGTTATAAGAAAATCCTCTTAGAACCCGGTCAAACTAAAAACATTGGATTTGAAATAAAAGATGACAGGTTGCTGTATATGAATAAAAGTATGAAATGGGACAAACCTAGGAGGGTTGAATTATCAATAAAGGGATTAAGTAAATCAATAACGTTATAAAGTTGATTTAATGTTGAATTGAAATTTTTACCGAGATAAAAAAGAAACGAATATCAATTAGATTATTCGCTTCTTTTTTATTTTTTTGAAAATGGTAAATAACTCTGATTTATTCTCTAGACAAGATAACGTAACCAAATGGCACCATCTTCATACGTTCTAGCACTCTGTAATTTCAAAGGCATCGGTTTGCGGTCTTTAGGACGACCATCAAAGACAGCAGGCATTCCTTCACGTCCGTCGACTCCGGGTCCAATTAATAGACTGATTTCATCAGTTAAACCGGCATCTAAGAATGATCCGTCAATGTGACCGCCACCGACGATGGCCATTCTTTCAACATTAAATTGTTCAGCTAAAATTTCAACAGCTCTGGATAAATCAATGTGATCTTTTCCCGTTGCAATCCAAGAGATTTGCTTGGAATCGAGATAGTCTAAGTAATCCTTTGTTACTTGTTCACTGGTAATAACGATATGTGGTTTGCTGTAATTGTGGTCTTCGTCCCAGAGTAAGGTTCCCTTAGTATCGGTAATTACTTTATAACCAGCAGAGTCATTATTTTTTGCAAAAGCTTCTTTATTAAGTGACTCATTAGTTTTGGATTGGAATTTTCCAGTTTGAGCTAATTCCAATTGAGCAGTAACGCGGCCACTTAAGGTTGTAGGAGCCTCAATAGTTTTAAGAGTCTCGTAGTATTCCTGCGTTCCTTGAAGTTGAGCAGTCATATCGCAATCAATACGACCATCAATGGATGTCATCATGTGACAGATAATATATGGTTTGTTCATCTTTGATCTCCTTAATAATTAACTTGATAAATTAACTCTATTACTTAAAGTCAACTTGAGGTCAAGTATAAATTTTAATTTGACTTTAAGTATCAGACTGATATATATTAGAAAAGTTGATTTATATCAGTCTGATATATAAGGGGATGAAACGATGTATGACTTATTTGTCTTAGGACAACTGATGGACGAGTCGATGAGCGGTTATTTGATGCGTCAGATTCTCCAGCAGATTGTTGGTCGTCAACGTAAGATTAGTTTTGGGATGATTTATCCATTATTTAAAAGGCTACATGAAGCCGGATATATTACATTGGATGACCAAACTGATAAACGTTCTAAAAAGATAGCGACGATTACTGATCGTGGTCGAACTCGTTTTCAAGAGTTGATGATGCAAGAAGTACCATTGAATCCCAATTTGGAATTCACATACAGTATTAAATTCC
Source organism: Companilactobacillus sp. HBUAS56275 (assembly GCF_036913655.1). Taxonomy (NCBI): domain Bacteria; kingdom Bacillati; phylum Bacillota; class Bacilli; order Lactobacillales; family Lactobacillaceae; genus Companilactobacillus; species Companilactobacillus sp. HBUAS56275. The sequence continues at coordinate 132,676 of NZ_JAYKKK010000005.1, read as the reverse complement.
GTAATTTTCATCAAATAAAACCAGATTTACGACAAAAAATTTTGCAAGAATACAAAGATTACTTGTTAGCAAGTCAAGAAGATTTACGCCGGCAAGTAATTGATATTAAAAAAATACCTATCTCAGCACCTGATTTGAAGAATGCTGAATGGGTGATTTCATTGAAAAAAGTCCAGATGGAAGCTGCTTTACAATGGGTGGATTCATCTTTGAACGAATTTGTAAAGTAGGGGGATTTTAGTTTGGAAGAGACAGAAACTATGTCAAAAAAGACCATCCTTTTGATGGCGGTGGTAACGGGTGTCATTGTTGCCAACTTGAATTTTATTCAACCAATTGAAAATTTGATTGCGACTGACTTTAATATTTCTAAATCGGTTGTCGGGATGCTGGCCATGATCACACAATTGGGTTATGCCTTTGGATTGTTGTTAATTGTTCCATTGGGAGATATTTTTGATCGTTACCATTTGATTCAAGTTATGATGGTCTTGTCGATTGTTTCGTTATTATTAGCTTTTTGGGCACCGAATGCGGCCGTCTTTGCTGTGGCAACAGCTTTAATAGGGATTACCTCAGTAGCACCACAAATTATTATTCCTTATGCTGGCTATTTGGCTCCAGTTCTCCAACGAGGAAAAGTATTAGGAATTGTGCTGAGTGGATTGTTAACAGGTATTTTATTATCGCGTTCGTTCAGTGGTCTATTGGGCAGTATCATGCCGTGGCAATATATTTATTTGATTGCTGCAGGTGTCGACGTAGTATTCTTGTTGGTAGTCCATCTATTTATGCCTCATGATAAACGTGGTCATCAAGATTTAAAATATTTTGCTGTAATCAAAACTTTGCCTAAACTCTTCATTAAGCAAAAAGAGTTACGTGGTTCAGCTATTAATGGATTTTGCATGTTTGGAATGTCAAACGTATTGTGGTCAACATTAGCTTTTTATTTAGCAGATCAATACCATTTAGGCAGTAGCATCGCCGGATTATTAGGACTATTAGGAGTTGCCGGAATTTTGGTAGCACCTTGGGTCGGTAACTTAGTTGATCAAAAGTCGCCTAAATTGACGATTGGTTTAAGCATGGTTTTGTCAGGTCTAGGATTCGTAGTATTTTGGTTGATCGGATTCTGGATGATTGGTTTGATAGTGGGTATCGTCTTGCTTGATCTAGGAACACAATTCAGTCAAGTATCTAATCAAGCCATCGTGCAATCTTTGAATCGTGAACAAAGTAGTCGTAACAATTCAATCTTTATGTTCAGTTACTTTTTAGGCGGTTCAATAGGAACTTTGGCCGCAACTTGGGCTTGGAGTCGAATCGGTTGGACCGGTGTATGTTTAGTCGCCTTGGTATTCTTGATCATTGCGGTGATTGATCATTTTGTTATTGGTGAACCTGAAAAATTAAATACTGAAGTTGAATAGTGATTAGCGTATCCTTTTTGGATGCGCTTTTTTTGACTTTTTATGGATAAATTATTATTGTTTTTGTTGTTAATTAGTTTTCTGTTTTGGGATAATTTTTTATAAATAAGATTTTTGCTTAAATTTGGTTGTAATTGATATCAACCGAGGTGGTAGTAGGATGCCGTCGGTAGTAGAAAATCTGTGGGCCGCTGGAACGTAGCGGACACAGTTGGATAATAGTTTTGCACTTCGTACAAAATCATGAATCTCCAAGTCTGGTCTTCTACTAACCTTGCTTCGCAAGTTAAGTAGAATTTCGCTACTGAGGGCCCACAGATTTTCTACTACCGACTGTATTAATATTTACCGAAGTTGCAGTATTTGGATAGTACTTAATTCCATGTAAGGGACTCTATTCTAAGGGAAAAATAATACCCGTTAGCTTATATATGTGGAATTGTTTAACTTTATATTAAGTTCTGTACTATCAAGCATTTTAAGGTGTATAAGCAATAGAACAGAACATTAGCCCGGAGCAATAAGCCCGGTTGTTTCAGATGTGAAATTTAACTTGGCGTTTTATCGATTCTTAAAAGAAGCTTGGTTAAAATACATATTAATGAAATGATCGTAATTTGTTGTCTTACTATCTAATATTTAAAAACGTATAAACAATAGAAGCGCTCTTTAGTCCGGAGCAAAAATTGGGAATGCGTTCCAACAGCATTCCCAATTTTTGTGGAGGACGGGAAATTTAAACTATAATCAAATTTAAGTAGGAATTATAAACGAGTTTTGCAGGCCAATTTAGGTTTGCTCTCTGAGGATGGTATTATGGGAAAATTTGCTTTATTGATCGTATTGTTTGCTGCCTTGATCACGCCACTTATTACGGCAAGATTTCACTTGCAGCGAATGCCTACGGCTATTTCAGAAATTATTATGGGAATCATTATTGGTAAAACTGGTCTTAATATTGTTCACCCAGATGTCAGTGTTCAATATATTGCTAATTTAGGTGTGATCATGTTGATCTTTTTAGGTGGAATGGAGATTGATTTTTCGCTGTTGGAACCTAAAAAGGATAAATCAATTTATTCACCATTAGGCAATTCTTTTGCTGGATTCATGTCGATTTTTATTATGTCGATGATTCTAAGTGGCATCTTATATGTCACAGGAATCTTTAGTGAATTCATCCTGGCAGTTATCCTGTTCAGTACAATTGCTTTGGGTGTGATCATTTCACTTCTAAAAGAAGCAGATCTGTTGAATACAGATTATGGGCAGACGATTTTACTAACGTCAGCGTTTGGTGAATTTATCCCGTTAGTAGCTTTGACAATATATTCAGCTGTTAAGCAACAACATTATATTTCAGTACTCGGTTTGCCAGTTATCTTTTTCATTGCCATTATTCTATTGCGTCGTTTCAATCGAATTTACTTTTTCTTTGAAAAAATTGATAAGTCGACAACACAATTGGATATTCGTTTGGCATTCTTTTTGATCTTTACTCTAGTAGCTTTTGCCGAACAGATTGGTGCTGAGAATATTTTAGGTGCCTTCTTGGCTGGTGCGGTTATGAAATTATTGAAACCAAAGCCTGATACAGAAGAGAAATTGAGTTCGATGGGGTATGGATTCTTCATTCCAGTATTCTTTATTACCACAGGGGTAAATCTGAACCTAAGAACTCTATTCACTAATAAGCAGGCGTTGTTGTTGATTCCAATCTTTTTAGTGGCCTTTATCGTATCAAAAGCGATTGTTTACTTCGTCTTTCGGAAACGTTTTGGCAAACGCTATGCCAGTGCTGCTGCAATTGTGACTTCGACAACGATTACTTTAGTTTTGCCAATTTTACAAGTTGGTCGCAATTTGAAGATGATCACCACCGCTCAATCAGGAGCAATCACTTTGGCGGCCATTATTACTTGTCTAGTCTGTCCAGTTGTTTTCAATAAAATTATTAGCTCAAATGACACTGCGGAATAACGTTTTAAAATAAAATTGATATTTCCGGAACAAATCTCAGCATTTTAAATTAAGTTAGGTTAAACTGATCGTGTTGAATAAATACAAGTAAAAGGATGGGATTTTTAATGAAAAACAAGTATGAAGCAAGTACTGCTGAAAATCATATCGATATACTAAATATTGCGGGTCTAGAAGCTCGTGTAAAGGATCATATGAGTAACGAAAAGGGTGCTTTTGGTTATATCAGTGGTGGTTCAGAAGATGAATGGACTAAGGAAAGAAACACTGAATCCTTTAATGATGTAAGTATTGCACCACGTGTACTTCAAGGTATCGATCACGCAGATTTAAGTACAAAAATATGGGATATTGATTTAAAGACTCCTATTATTCAAGCACCATCTGCTGCCCAAGGATTAGCACATGCTAAGGGTGAAACTGACACTGCTAAGGGTGTTGCCGCTGCTGGTTCTATTTTCTCAATCAGTACTTATGCAAGTACTTCTGTTGAAGATGCAGCCGCTGCTGCCCCAGATGCTCCACAATTTTTCCAATTATATATGAGTAAAGATGATAAGTTTAACGAATTTTTGATCAAGAAGGCTGTTGCCGCTGGTGCTAAGGCTATTGTCTTAACAGTTGATTCAACTTTAGGTGGTTACCGTGAAGCTGATGTTGCTAATAAGTTCCAATTCCCACTTCCAATGCCTAACTTGGCTGGTTATTCAGCTGGTGACGGTGAAGGTAAGGGAATTTCTGAAATTTATGCTTCAGCTAAACAAGGAATCGTTCCTTCAGATATTCAAAAGATCAAGAATATGTCAGGTCTACCAGTTATCGTTAAGGGTATCCAATCACCTGACGATGCTGAATTGGCTATCAGTTTTGGTGCCGATGGTATTTGGGTATCTAACCATGGTGGCCGTCAACTAGATGGTGGTCCAGCTTCATTTGAAGTTTTACCAGATATTGCTGATGTTGTTGACAAACGTGTACCAGTTATCTTCGATAGTGGTGTACGCCGTGGTGAACATGTCTTCAAGGCTCTAGCTAGTGGTGCTGACTTAGTTGCCATTGGCCGTCCAATCATTTATGGATTGAATCTTGGTGGTGCTCAAGGTGTAACTGATGTTATCGAACACTTGAACATGGAACTATCAATCACAATGCAATTAGCCGGTACTAAGACAATCAATGATGTTAAAAACACTGAATTGCTTTGGTAGAGGGTTTTAATTAATTCAAAATAGCGGTATTCTTATTTAATTATGAGAATACCGCTATTTTTTTATAATCAAATTAAAAAAATAGTAATAAAGTGCTTTTGAGTTGCGTTAAAGTTAACTTGAGGGTGTAGAGTATTAATAATGTATTTTTTTGGATTGTAGGTGAGGTACATGGGGATTTTTTCTCGACTTAAATGGTTTTTTAAAAACCAATGGAAACAGTATTTAATTGGGGTTATAGCGTTAATCATTGTCGCAATTGTAAACGTGATTCCTCCTAAGATCATTGGAAACGTGGTCGATGCGGTAAGTAAACGTAACGTCACAGCTAGTTTCCTATGGGTAAGCATGTTGATCTTTTTAGGAACAGCGATTGCACAGTATCTTTTGAGGTTTTTATGGCGAAAGATGATATTTGGTAGTTCTTTTGTCTTAGAGAGGGATTTAAGAAGTCGTCTCTATCGTCAATTTATGAAGATGGATGCGACTTTTTATAAGAAATGGCGGACTGGTGACTTGATGGCTCACGCTACCAATGATATTGATGCGGTACGTGATGTTGCAGGACCAGGTATTTTGACTTTGGCAGACTCTATAATTACCGGAACTTCAACGATTTTGGCCATGGGATTATTTATTGGTTGGAAATTGACGATTCTGGCCGTTTTACCACTGATTCTTCTAGGAATCATGGCTAATATCTTGGGCGGCAAAGTTCATGACGCTTTTTCTAAGTCTCAAGCAGAATTTTCGAGTATCAACAACAAAACTCAAGAGAGTATTGTTGGTATCAAAGTTTTAAAGGCACTCGGTCAAGAGCGTGAAGACGAAGCTGATTTCAACAATTATGTTGATGACAATATCAAGGCCAATCGTCGTTCATATCGTTTGGATGCCTTATTTGATCCTTTGACGACATTAATCATGGGTATTTCTTACGTAATTACGATTATCTTTGGTGGTTTAGCTGTTTTGAATAAACAAATCACCATTGGACAATTAGTTTCGTTCATCACATATATGACACAACTAACTTGGCCAATGTACGCTGTTGGTAGTTTGTTTAATGTTTTGGAACGTGGCTCAGCTAGTTACGATCGTATCAGCGATTTACTAGGAGAAAAGTCTTCTTTGATTCGCCCTAAGCATGCGATTGAAACAATCACGGATTGTAATTTAGATTTTAATGTGCATTCTTTCCATTATCCAGACGATGACAGTGCCACTGCCTTGCATGATGTTCATTTTGAATTAAAAGAAGGCCAGACTCTAGGTATCGTGGGTCCAACTGGTGGTGGTAAATCGACAATCATCAGTCTATTGATGCGCGACTTTGACCATTATGATGGTTCAATCAAGATGGGTGAAAATGATATCAGAAAGTACGATATCGACAATTATTTAAGAACTATCGGTTATGTACCACAGACGAACTTCCTATTCTCAACTGACATTCGAGACAACGTTCGTTTTGCCAATATTGAGGCAAATCAGGCGCAAGTTGAGAATGCCAGTCAGATTGCTGATTTGGATGCTGATATTGAAAAAATGCCCGAAGGTTATGATACCGAAGTTGGTGAATTAGGAGTTTCTTTATCTGGTGGACAGAAACAACGTTTGGCAATTGCCAGAGCTATTTTGAGTGATCCTAAATTGCTGATTTTGGATGATTCTTTGTCAGCCGTCGATTTTAAGACTGAACGTAATATTGAACAAAGAATTGCCCATAATCGTAAGAATTCGACAACAATCATCGCCGCTAGTCGTTTGAGTTCAGTTGAAAATGCTGATCAGATTTTGGTTATGGATCACGGAACAATTATTGAAAAGGGAACTCATCAGGAGTTGTTGGATCAAAAGGGCTGGTATTACGATACCTTCCACTTGCAAGAAAAAACAGCCGAGTTAGAGGGGAGGTTGAATGATGAAAAATAATGAACAAGAAAATATTTTAAAAACTGTTCAATCACTGTCGCATAAAGATCGAAATAAGATTTTAAAGTGGTTGTTTAAGTTTGCTTGGGAATTCAAGATGCAATTTGGTGTGGCAATCGGTTTTGCTATCGTTTTGAGTGTCATCAATATCATGTTGCCCAGAATGTTGCAATACTACATGGATCATTATTTGACCAACCAAAATACCGGTGTACAGCTGATTATTGGTTTTGCCATTCTCTATGCGATTGGAACTATTATCCAAGCCATTGTTCAATTCATTCAGAATTTCTTCTTCTCAATGGGTGCTGAACGAACTTTGGAGAAAATCAGAAGTCAACTTTTCCACAAGCTACATACTTTGGGATTGAAATATTTTGATGTTACTCCTGCTGGTTCAATCGTGTCACGAGTAACGAATGATACCAAAACGCTATATAACTTTTGGACACTCTTTTTGATGATCATCATTGCCTTATTCTCGATGATGTCATCATTTATCGCTATGGCTTCAGTTAGTGTACCGTTGGCTATTTTTACAGCGTTATTCGTGGTTCTCTTGTATTTGGTCGTTTGGGTTTACCAACATATCAGTTCCAAGATTTATCAACGTTTACGTGAATATTTGAGTCAGATCAATACGAAGTTGAACGAATCATTGATGGGTATCAGTGTTATTCAACAATTTGGACAACAGGGACGTAAGACGGCGGAATTTGAAAATAAGAATAACGCTTATTATCAGATGCGTTCTCAGATGATCAATGTCAACTCTTTCTTGCTGAATCCAATGATCAACTTGATGTTTACCTTAGCCGAATTAGTAGCCTTATTAGGATTTGGGGTGCAGAGTATGAACAGTTTGGTAGCGGCTGGTGTCATCTACGCCTTCTTGTCTTACCAACAGAATTTCTTTAATCCGTTGTCTAACGTAATGAACTACATGTCCTTCTTCCAGGATGGCCTAGTAGCGGGTTACCGGATTATGCGGATGTTCAATAATGACTCTTATGCTCCTAAACAAAATGAAGACAGTGGTGCCAAGATTATTGACGGTAAAATTGAATTCCGTCACGTTACTTTTGGTTACAATCCTGACGAACCTATTTTGAAGGATATTTCCTTTGTAGTGGAACCGGGGGAAAATATTGCCTTTGTTGGGCATACCGGAAGTGGTAAGAGTTCGATCATCAATATCATGTTACGTTTTTATGAGTTTGGTGAAGGTCAGATTTTGATTGATGATCATGATATTCGTGACTATTCGACTCAGGAATTGCGTCGTCAATTAGGCTTAGTAATTCAGGAACCATACTTGTTCTACGGTGATATTGCCAAAAATATTCGTATGTTTGATGACAAAATTACTGATGAACAAGTCGAACAAGCGGCTAAATTTGTTGATGCAGATGAGTTTATTGAGAAATTACCAGAGAAGTATCATGCTCCAGTAACTGAACGTGGTGGCAGTTTCTCAACTGGACAACGTCAATTGATCTCATTTGCCAGAACAATTGTTAGAAATCCGAAAGTTTTGATTTTGGATGAAGCCACGGCTAATATTGATCCACAAACGGAACAAAGTATTACCAAGAGTTTGAAAAAAATGCGTGATGATCGAACAACGATTTCTATTGCTCACCGATTATCAACTGTTCAAGATGCCGATCAGATCTTAGTTTTGAGTGCAGGTAGAATCGTTGAACGTGGTACGCATGAAGAATTGATTGCCTTAGGTGGCAAGTACGCTGAATTGTATGCTTTACAATCAGTTGAAAATAATTAACCATAACAAAAAGGTATAGTTTGGTATTTAAAATAAGTATTTAACATATCGGTGATACTGGATAATAATTATCATCGTTAGAAAATTTTACAAAAAGGTTTGGTAATTAAATGAAGAAACAAATAAATGAAGGTTATTTTGATGGCGAACGTCCTTTATTTAAAGAACATGATGCTCAAATAACTGATACAACTTTTGGTGAAGGTGAATCTCCACTTAAAGAATCAAGAAATATTGATTTAAACGATGTCGTTTTTAAATGGAAGTATCCACTTTGGTATTCAAAACATGTTAAAGTTGATGACTCCATCTTCGAAACAATGTCACGTTCTGGTATTTGGTATACTGACGATATCGAAATTAACAATTCAGCATTGCAAGCACCAAAACTTTTCCGTCGTGCTTCCAATATTAGATTGAACAATGTTCATTTTGCTGACGCTGAAGAAACAATGTGGACTTGCAAGGATATCAAGATGAAAGATGTTGAAGTCAACGGCAATTACTTTGGTAAGGACAGTGAAAATATTTACGCTGAAAACTTAAATGTTGTTGGTAACTATGTCTTTGACGGTGCCAAGAATATTGAAATTCATAATTCAACTTTCGTTTCCAAAGATGCTTTCTGGAATTGCGATAATGTCACTATCTATGATTCAAAGATCAGTGGTGAATATTTAGCTTGGAACACTAAGAATATTACGTTGATTAATTGTACAATTGAAAGTGAACAGGGTCTTTGTTATATCGACAACTTGAAGATGGTCAATTGTAAGGTACTTAGAACTGATTTGGCTTTTGAATACTGTTCAAATATTGACGCTGAGATTACAACTGATGTGATGAGCATCAAGAATCCTATCAGTGGTTCAATCAGTGTTAAGTCAGTTGATGATATTATTTTTGATGATCCTGAAATTGATAAGACGAAGACTTCGATTAAGATAACTCAAAAGGTATAGGTTGGTGTAAGATGCCGTCCTCCGTAAAAATTGGGAATGCTGTTGGAACGCTATGGGCACGATTTGAAACTAATTATTTTACACTTCGTGCAAAATAATGGATTTCCAAAGTCGGCCTCATTGTAAATGGCATAGCCATTAACAATGATTTCATAGCTGAACGTATTCCCAATTTTTACTCCGGACTAGTGTGTTGTTCTGTTGTTTGTTTATTCCTAAGTTATTAGATAGTTAGATTGGTATTTGTTAAGAGAATCGAGTATTTTTACATACTATACCTGCTTAATAATGAACATTTAGTTATTTAGAACTAGGAAAACCCCAAACACTGCGATTTTGAACAATAATAGAATCAGAAATATACTTGGTAGTAGAAAACCCGTTGGCCCTCGGTAGCCGTGTCCGCTACGTTCCAGCGGCCTACAGATTTTCTACTACCGACGGCATACTTAAACTACATCAGTTAATATATTACCTTTAGACAAAAACTAAGGAGTGTAGCCTAATGAATTACGATTTTGAAACTTTAAACAAAGAACGTGCTGGAAACTCGGCTAAGTGGGATGTTGGTCAAGGTGAATTGCCAATGACTATTGCTGACATGGATTTCAAGACGGCTCCGGAAATTATTGAGGCTGTGCAGGATAAGATTTCTATGGGACTGTTTGGTTATGAAGAAATTCCTGATGAATATCGTAAGGCTGTAGCTGATTGGTATGAAACTGAACACGGTGTTCGTCCTCAAGAGGACTGGATGGTCTTTGCAACTGGAGTAGTGCCTTCTATTTCTTCGGCAGTGCGTCGTTTGACTTCGTTAGGTGACAATGTCTTGGTACAAGCACCTGTTTACAATATTTTCTATAACTCGATTGTTAATAACGGTCGTCATGTGGTCTCAAATGATTTGGTTTATGATCCACAGACTTATCAATACTCGATTGATTTTCAAGATTTGGAAGAGAAATTGAGTGATCCGTTAACTAATATGATGATCTTGTGTAATCCTCATAATCCAGTTGGAAAAGTTTGGACGGTTGAGGAATTAACTAAGATTGCTGATTTATGTTTGAAATATGATGTTAAATTGTTTAGTGATGAAATTCATGGTGACGTTACTTTTACTGAGGATGGTTATAATCCCGTTTTCGGATTGGAAGAAAAATATCTCAAGAATGTGATCGTTGCCGTATCACCAAGTAAAACATTTAACGTGGCTGCCTTTCATGCTTCAACGGTGATTGTTCCTAATGCTAATTTAAGGGCTCAGGTGAGTCGTGGTTTGAATAGTGAGGAATTGGCCGAACCTAACGTTGTGGCTGTTCCTGGAACGATTGCAGCTTATACAAAGGGACATGAGTGGTTGAAACAATTGAAACAAAAAGTTTTGGCCAATCGGAAATTAGTTTTGGATTTCTTGGAAGAAAATGTTCCTGAAATCAAATGGATCAAAGGGGATGCAACATACTTACTTTGGTTTGATGTATCGCAATTGACCGAGAATGTTGACGAGTTGACTGATTTTATTCGAAAAGACACTGGCTTGATTGTTACACCTGGCGATGTTTACGGTGGTGATGGTCATCACTGCATTCGTATGAATATTGCTAGTCCAACAGAGATGATTCAGGATGGCTTGAATCGTCTTCAAAAGGGTGTAAATGATTATAAACAAAAAGATTAGATAAAAAAAGACATCTATTGGAGTTCTAGTTAAAGAACTCAATAGATGTTTTTTTGTGTAGCACAGAAGTTAATATTAATTTGTTTGGGTTTGATTTAATTCTTGCTTAGGTTTGTAGGTATCAGACAAGATCAAAGTATAAGAGTTAACGCCGAAGAAGGCGACAATTACCATTAATCCCGTCATGAAGAAGCCTAAGAACATGAAGCCTAATCCCAATGCCAGTCCAAAGAGAGCAAAGCACAACATCAAGATTTTTGAAACGTTGACGAGACTGCGTTCACTTTTGAAGACATAATTATAAATTACGTCAATTTTTCTTGATTTGTAGGCAACATTTTCAACTTGGTGAAGCTCAAGGATTATTCCATATGGTTCAAAACCATTTTCTATAATATCTTTATCAAAATCAGTCGGAACAACTTTTTTGTATCTACCACCGGTTATTTTTATTGTGGGATAAACTCCTTGAGACATAATCTTTTTAAGATGAGAACTTAGTGGATAGGAGCCGATCACGACAGTTTCAAAACCGGGAATACGGGCTAGGACATTAATTTTCTTATCAAACGTATCTAAGCTGATAATAGCTGAATCAAGATTTGCCAATTGATGAATCCGAAAAATGAATTTGTTTTTTAGAATGTTTTTATCTTTTTTTCCTTCATATAAATCTTCGGGATTGATTGTTCTTACGTAGTTAATATAATTCTCAATAAAGGTTGTTGAATCCTCATTTAAAGTTAATTTCTTATCGAATAAAATAGTCATGTTTCCCCCAAAAATTGTAACGACTAGGGATAGTATACCAAAAATGTATGCGCTTTTGTGGGAATTTATGAAAACGTTTTAATTTATTTGATTATTTTTGTGTTTAGCCAATTTATTAATAATCTGCTTACAATATTTTGTTGTTTTCGATTACTGATAGAAGCGGATTTATCACCACTCTGTTTGCCATAGCTACCAAAGCCGGCGTGATTTCCACCCTGAATTTGTTCATAAACTGTATTATTTGGTAGTAATTTTTTGGCCTTGTTGTAGTTATTCCACTTTAAAATACCATCATTTGAAGCGGTAATTGATAAAACTGGCACCTTGGTTTTCCGTAAATCTCCTTTTTTCTCGGGATAACTAGCTAGGAAAAAGACACCTTTGAGATTTTTAGAATGATCGTGAGCATAACGACTTGCCATGGTTCCGCCGAGAGAGTGGCCTCCGATGACATAACCATTCGATTTAGAAACTTGGTCAGCCACGTTAGTTTTTAAAACAGCAAGATCTAATGGAAACCTTACTATGTAAACCGAATATCCTGCTTGAGCTACTTTCTTGGCCCAAATGCTGTAACTCTTGGGTTCTACCAAAGCTCCAGGATAGAAAATAACTTTAGGGTTCTGATTATTTCCTGAAAACTCCGTAATATTATTAGTAGTCGTGCTAACTTTATTGGCTGAAAGTGCTGCTGAAGAAGGTTGATACTCTTTATTTTTAACGACAAAGACAGAGATCAACACTATTACAGCTAGGGCAATGATGATTCCAATCAACCACTTGAAAAACTTTTTCATAATAATCCTCCTAATATCTATATTCTACTTTACAATTTGGTTGAAAATATGCTACATTTAAGAAAATTAAAATATCTAAAGATATTAAAAGAAGGAGTACTGTATACTTTATCCACAGGGAGTTAAGGAAAGTGAGAACTTAACGTGTCGGTATATGGGAAAAACATCTTTGTTATTCTAGCTGAAATCATTGAGAGTAGGTTTAGACGTGACCCAGTACGTTATAATTGGAGAGTATTTTAATGTACTTTTGAGGTGTTTTTTTAAAAACTTGGGTGGTACCGCGGAAAGATCTTTCGTCCCTTTTATTGGGGATGGAGGATCTTTTTTTCGTCTACAGTATTCCAGAGTTGAAGAGGAGAGAAAGCAATGACAGACGTTTTAGTTAAAGATTTATACAAAAAAGAATTTGCTGACGGTGATCAAGTCACACTTTCTGGTTGGATTCGTACAATCAGAGGTTCAAAACGAGTAGGTTTTATCGAATTAAATGACGGTTCATTCTTCAAGAATGTACAAGTTGTTATTACAAGTGATATGGACAACTATGCTGATGTAGTTAAGTTCCCAATCAGTACAACAATTAAAGTTGTTGGTGAAGTAGCACTAACACCTAAAGCTCAACAACCATTTGAAATCCATGCAACCCAAGTAGTTGAAGAGGGTGCTTCAGATTCAGATTATCCACTACAAAAGAAAGCTCACTCATATGAATTTATGAGAACAATTGCTCACTTACGTCCAAGAACAAATACTTTCTATTCAGTATTTAGAATTCGTTCACTAGCAGCATTTGCTATCCACGAATATCTACAACACAACGGCTTCGTTTACGTTCACACACCAATCATCACAAGTTCAGATGCCGAAGGTGCCGGTGAAATGTTCCAAGTAACAACTTTGGATATGAACAACGTACCAAAGACAGACGATGGTAAAGTTGACTACAACGAAGACTTCTTCAAGAAAGAAACTAACCTAACAGTTAGTGGACAACTAGAAGTAGAACCATTTGCTCTAGCCTTCAGAAACGTTTATACATTTGGACCAACTTTTAGAGCAGAGAACTCACATACAGGACGTCACGCTTCCGAATTCTGGATGATCGAACCAGAAATGGCATTCGCTGATCTTAAAGATGAGATGGATTGTTCCGAAGAGTTACTTAAATATGTTATCAACTACGTTATGGACAACGCTAAAGAAGAACTAGAATTCTTGAATGAAAACGTTGATAATACATTGATCGACCGCCTGAAAGCAACAGCAGGCGAAGAGTTTGCTCACGTTACTTATACAGATGCTATCGACATTCTTGAAAAAGCAACAGATGTTGAATTCGAAATCAAACCATATTGGGGACTTGATCTAGAATCAGAACATGAACGTTACCTATCAGAAAAAGTTTACAAGAAGCCAGTCTTCATCACAGACTATCCTAAGGAATTCAAAGCCTTCTACATGCGTGCCAATGACGACGGCAAGACCGTTGCTGCAGCCGACTTGTTAGTACCTGAAATCGGTGAATTAATTGGTGGATCACAACGTGAAGAACGTCTTGATAAACTTGAAAAGAGAATGTCAGAACTAGATATGAACGAAGAAGACTACAAGTGGTACTTAGAATTACGTAAGTACGGTGGTACAGTTCACTCAGGTTTCGGTATTGGATTTGAAAGATTGGTTATGTACATCACAGGTATGGAAAATATTCGTGACGTCATTGCTTACCCAAGAACACCTGGTAATGCTGAATTTTAATTAGTTAGGAAGTATGATTATGGCTATTAGAGAAGCTAAAATAAGTGATTTAGATAGAATCATGGAATTGATTGGTCAAGCTCAAAATTATTTTAAAGCTAATAATATTGATCAGTGGCAAAATAATTATCCGACTTCAGAAGTTATTTTAGCGGATATCCATAATCATGAGTGTTACGTTATCGAAGTAGATCGAAAAGTATTAGCAATCATGACATTGACTTTTACTGTTCAGCCAGAATATAGCAATATTTCCGGTGAGAATTGGAAAATTAATAGTGCTTATGCAACGATTCATCGAGTTGCAGTTGATAATGAAAGTAAAGGTCAAGGTTTAGCAACAGAGTTGTTAGATTTTGCAACCGCCAAGTGTTCTGTACATCGGGTACATAGTTTGCGAACTGATACTTATGAAAATAATAAATCAATGCAACACAGTTTATTAAAAAATGGTTTCGATAAAAGAGGAGTCATTCAAAGAGCTGGAGTTGCCGATATGATTGGATTCGAAAAGATAATAAAATAACCCTAAAGAAGGTCAAAATGGTTACCACAATATAAAGTGGTTATCATTTTGGCCTTCTTATTTCACTTTAAAAAATAATAAAATTTCCCTCAAAGACTTAATTAAATGAATGTACTGCCCTTTGAAGTAAGTATATCGTTATAAACAGTTGTTAAAAAACTTGACTGTAACGTAGATGTACAGTTTATTCTGTAACAAGTAAATTGATATTATTGTGCTAATTTTTTGTTTAAAAGTTAGAAGATATTTATTATTAAGGTAAGTTAGTTTCGGAGAGGGGAAATAAGTTGATAACGTATAAGAATGTAGGGATGAAATACGAAAAAAACTCTGTTTTACATGATATTAATTTAACCATCAATGACGGAGAATTGTTCGTATTAGTCGGTCCCAGTGGTAGCGGTAAAACAACATTATTGAGAATGTTAAACCAACTGACAGTACCCACCGATGGCGACGTCTATTTTGCTGACAAAAAGATCAAGGATTACGACGTACAGAAATTACGTCTCGACATGGGTTACGTTCTACAAGATAGCAGTTTATTCCCTAATCTGAATGTAGAAGATAATATTGCCATTCAACTGGAACAAAAGGGTGTTTCAAAGGTAGAACGTCATAAACGTGCAGCTGAATTATTGGAATCAGTTGAACTTGATCCTAAAAAATATGCTAAAAGAATGCCAGACGAGTTATCTGGTGGTCAACAACAACGTGTTGCTATTATCCGTGCTTTGGCAACCAGTCCTAAATTAGTTTTAATGGATGAATCTTTTAGTGCTTTGGATCCGGTTTTAAGACGTAAATCACAGGATTTAGTTTTAAAATTGCATGCTAAATATAAGATGACAGTTGTCTTTGTAACCCATGATATGCAAGAGGCTTTGCGGATGGGGCAGAGAATTGCCATCTTAAATCAGGGCGAGATTCAACAAGTTGGAACACCACATGAAATCATGCAAAATCCGGCCAATGATTTTGTTAAGAAATTCTTTGGTGCTAGAACGCCACATTGGTGGAATATGGACTTCTTGATTGGTTCCAAAGTTTTAACGGAAATTCCTAATTCAACCGAATATCCAGAAGTTGAGCTTTTTGGTGAACTGGTTAACAGTTTAAAAGACCACGCCGAAATAAAATTTAGTTATCAGGGTAAGTCATACTCATTGACCCCTCAACAGTTGTTAGCTTACTTTGAAAAAGAGGGGGACAATCAATAATGCAAATGTTATTACAAACGATGGTCAGCCAACGTGCTGAAATTTTCAAATCACTGTATCAGCATATTGGTATTTCATTTATTTCACTATTGATTGCCATGCTAATCGCAATACCGCTGGCTATTTTGTTACGAAACCATCGCCGCTTTGGTGAAGTGGGATTACAGATTGCTGGGATCATTCAGACGATTCCTAGTTTGGCCTTGTTGGGATTGTTGATTCCAATTGTAGGGATTGGAACGGTACCGGCAGTTGTAGCTTTAACAATGTATGCTATCATGCCTTTGTACCAAAATACTTATTCCGGATTGACCAATATTGATCATAATCTGGAGGAAGCTGCGGTTGCCTTTGGATTGTCGAAGTGGAAAAGATTACAACGACTAGAATTTCCGTTAGCTTTGCCAATGATTATCTCCGGAATCAGAATTGCTTTGGTCATGATTATTGGTACAGCAACATTAGCTGCCTTCATTGGTGCCGGTGGTTTAGGTGATTATATTATGTTGGGTATTCAACAAAATAATAATTATTACCTAATTATCGGTGGTGTTCTATCAGCTTTATTGGCCTTTATTTTCAGTGGACTCTTGAAATTTATTGGTTCTTCAAATCGTCGAATCTATGCGAGTGGCATTGTAGTACTCTTATTGTTACTAGGATTTGGTGGTAATAAAGTTTATCAGATGACCAAACCACAACCAGTTCAGATAACAATTGCTGGTAAACTAGGTAGTGAGCCTGAAATTTTGATCAACATGTACAAAGATTTGATCAAACAGGATAATCCCAAAGCTCAGGTAACTTTGAAGCCTAATTTTGGAGCTACAACTTTCTTGTACAAAGCATTGAAACGTCAAGATGTTGATATTTATCCAGAATTTACCGGAACAGTTTTGGAAGCTTTGGTAAAATACGATAAGCCGACACCAAAAGATCCAGAAAAGACCTATCAAATTGCCAAAGAAGAACTATCCGAGCAAGAAAATATGAGTTTCTTAAAACCAATGAAGTATGAGAACGGTTATGATTTGGCCGTAACTAAAGAGTTTTCTAAGAAATATCATGTTACTAAGTTAAGCGATTTGAAACGAGTGAATGATAAAGTTATTGCTGGATTTGATCCCGACTTTTCTAACCAGGCTGATGGTTATTTAGGATTAAAGAAAGAGTATGACTTAGACTTTGCTAACATTAAACGAATGGAACCGTCCTTGCGTTATAAGGCCATCGCCAATGACCGTGTTAATTTAGTAGATGGTTATACGACTGATCCAGAAGTTGCCGAGTATCATTTGGTAGTTTTGAAGGATGATAAGCATTTCTTCCCACCATATCAGGGTGCACCATTGATGAATGAGAGTTTTGCTAAGCAGAATCCTGGAGTCGTTAAGAGTTTGAATAAGTTGGCTGGTAAGATCTCTGCTGAAGATATGCAGAAGATGAATTATCAAGTCAGTGTTAAGAATAAGAAAGCCAGTGTTGTGGCTCATGATTATTTGGTTAAAAAAGGTTTATTGAAGTAAAAAATAACGGTATCTATAGGATAACTATAGATACCGTTTTTAAATCTTCAAATTAACCAAAATTAAATACTGCAGTGATGAATGTTGCTGCTCCAAGAAAGATACCAGGAATATTTGCCCATACGATAGGCCAATCCTTTTCTTTCTTGAGTAATCCATAAGCTGTCCAAATGGTGCAGTTGATAAAAGCAACGAGTGGTTGAATAGGATTTCCCTTACTACCAGATAGGTTGGAGATAATCTGGGGAATATAAGAAACGTACATTAAAACAGACATCGCACTAGCGATTGTCCCAATTCTCTCTACTTTTTCTGAACTTATCCTCTGCAATTAAATTAACTTCCTTTCAAATGCCCAGCTTTTTTCGTCGTCAGGTAAATTTTGGACGTTAAAAAAGTCATTATTATATTATTTAATTAATAATATTTGACCATACGTACAAAATAAACCAGACAATTTGTATTGTCAATCAATATACTGTTTCACAAAATTGAGAAACAAAAAGCCCCCATAACTCAACTTCTGAGTCATGGGGACTTTTACTTTTAAGTGGATTTGTCACACATTTATGTTGAAAAATTTAGTTTTGAATCTTAGCGACTTGGCGAACCATCATTAATTCTTCGTCAGTCGGAATCAAGAATACTTTGATAGCTGAGTCAGGACTACTGATCAATCCTTCTTGAGCGGCTTCATTTAATTTGTCGTCTAGTTTTACATTGAAAATAGCGAGTTCATCGATGATTTGTTTTCTTAACCAAGCGTTATTTTCAGCGATACCACCAGCAAAGACTAGGGCATCGGCGTGATGCAATTCAGTTAGGAAACTTCCGGCGTATTTAACAACGCGGTTAACGAAGATATCGATGGCTAGTTTAGCTTGTTCGTTAGTATCTTCTTGAGCCTTAATATCACGCATATCAGATGAGAATTCGGCAATTCCTAAGAGTCCTGATTTTTGGTTGAAGATGTCTAGAACTTGTTGTGGATCATCGAGTTTTAATTCTTTCATTAAAAAGGGCACTAAGGCGGGATCGATGTCTCCGGAACGTGTTCCCATTGTGACACCATTTAGAGGTGTGAATCCCATTGAAGTATCAAAAGCTTTACCATTTTTAACGGCGGCTAGAGAGGCACCACTGCCTAGATGCATTGTGACCAAGTTAACGTCTGCTTGTGGCTTGTTGAGTAATTTTGCAGCACGTTCAGTCAAATAACTGTGGGAAATACCGTGTTCGCCATAACGACGGATTTGATATTTCTTAGTTAATTCATAAGGCAAACTGTAGATAGCATTTTTCTCAGGTAAATCAGTGAAAAATTGACTATCGAAGACGGCATATTGTTTTACGTTAGGCAAAGTCTGTGCCATCGTTTCGATTCCTTTAGCCTCCATAGGATTGTGAAGTGGGGCAAAGTCACTGAGTGCTTTGATTTGTTTCAACACGTCAGGAGTAATTTCAACGGCATGTTTGAAAACTTGACCTCCGGCTACGACACGGTGTGCTACGGCGGTAATTTCAGATAGATCCTTAATGATATCTAGATTTTGCAATTCCTCAAAAACCATTTGTGCAGCTTGATTCTGAGTTAGATTATCTTGTGTTTTTTCAAATTTCTTACCATTATATTTCATCTTGAAGAAGGAAGCAGGGGCATTGATTCTTTCCACAGTACCACTTGCCAAAACTTTTTCGGAGGGCATTTCAAATAATTTCCATTTTAGGGATGAACTGCCGGCGTTGACGATCAACGTTTTTTCCATTACGAAATCACTCTTTTCTTTTAATATGAAGCTTTCATCACTAAATATGTTATATAAAGAAGCAAGTCATTGCAATAATATGGCGATTAATAAATGTCGAATTGTATTTTTGGTACCATATTTTATAAATATTTTTAACTTTGGTCTATAATCCTGTCACGAAAACAATAAAAGGAAGCTTTCATCATGTTAAAAAATAAGCGGTTAGATTTAATATTAACGATGATTGCTATTTTTATCGCGACTTTCATGACTTCGGTAGAAACGACAATTGTTACCACAGCCATGCCGACGATTATTAGTAAATTGAATGGTTTGGCTTTACAAAGTTGGGTCTTTGCAATGTATTTGTTGACGACAGCTGTCAGCACACCTGTATATGGGAAGCTATCTGATCAATTGGGGCGTAAACCGATATTCGTCAGTGGCTTAATTATTTTCTTATTAGGATCTTTCCTTTCAGGGATAGCGCCTAATATTTATCTGTTGATTATTTTCAGAGCCATTCAGGGATTTGGTGCCGGAGCAGTTATGCCAATGACATTCACCATAATTGCTGACCTGTTTCCGTATGACAAACGTTCAAATATCATAGCTTTGAATAATACCGGTTGGGGGATCTCAGCTTTGTTGGGTCCACTGATCGGCGGTTTTGTTGTTGATAGATTGAATTGGCACTGGATATTCTTTATCAATGTACCCTTAGGAATAATCGTGCTAATTCTAATTTTGATAGGGTTTGACGAAAGCAGAAAAGTAAAAGATAAAAAAGCTAACATTGATTACAAAGGAACTCTCAGTCTTACAGCAACATTAGTTTCACTATTGATTTTTCTACAGTTGATCGGTGAGACTAGATTGTCGATTCCATTGATCTTAGTAATGCTTGTTATCCTAATTATCTCCACAGTGGTCTTGGTCTATTCAGAAAGAAGATCAGACGATCCAATTATTCCATTGCCACTCTTTAAAAATCAATTGTTTAAAGTTCAAATTTTGACAACACTATTGCTAAGTGGAGTTCAGATAAGTTTTCAGATCTACTTCCCAATTTGGTTGCAATCAGTTTATCGAGTTTCCGCATCAATCGCAGGTTTGGCAATAACACCCAGTCCGGTATTGTGGTTGCCAGCATCATTCTTAGTAGGGATATTGGTTAAAAAGTTTATTCCCAAAAGGATTGCAATTCCTGTTCTCATAATTCAGATGCTGTTCTACTTGCTATTAGTCTTTGCTAGTCTCAATTTCCCAATGATAATGTTCTACATCATTGCTGCTATTACCGGTGGTGGTCTAGGTATCATTATTACCATGAATACCTTGATTTCTCAGGAAGTAGTGCCAGAAAATGACGTAGGTACAGCTTCATCAATGTTGACTCTAGGTAGAACCTTAGGACAGACAGTTATGACCGGTATTTTGGGATTAGTCTTTAATTTGTCGATTAATCATGAGTTAGTTAAATATCCTAATGTACCATTCCAACAAGTTGATAGATTCATTAGTTCTAACCAAAACTCGGAAGCTAGTTTAATTCCTTCAATGCAAAAGATAATTATTGAAGGGATGCACAATGTTTTCCTAGTTACGGTTGTACTGTTTGTTATTGTTTTGATTGTTAATATTAGAGATAAAAATAAGAATATTATTAAATAGTATGAAAGGGGGGATGACGCTTAAATTGTCGTCCTCCACAAAAACGGGAAATGCATTGGAACGCTATGGGCGCGATTCGAAACTAATTATTTTACACTTTGTGTAAAATAATGGATTTCCAAAGTCGGCCTTATTGTAATCGGCAAAGCCGATAACAATAATTTCATAGCTGAACGCATTTCCCGTTTTTGTTCCAGACTAAATAGTAGTTTGATTCTTAGTTTGGAGGATTACTATAGATTTTGGCTTAAAAATGTCTTTAAATTAAAAAGGTGCTCATATCAACCATATGTATTGGTTGCGTATGAACGCATTTTTGAATGTATAGTTGTTGATATTACGTTATGATTAATTGTTATATAAAATTTAAAATATCAAAGGAGTCATTAATTAATGAAAACAGCAATCTTTTTTATATTAAATGAATATGCCGACTGGGAGGGTTCTTATTTATCAAGTCAATTAAATCAGAATTCTGAATGGACAGTTAAGACTGCCTCCTTAACCGATGAGGTGACATCCATTGGTGGGTTCAAAACAATAGTTGATTATCAAATTGATGAATTACCTGAACAAATTGATTTGTTAGTTCTAATTGGTGGAAACTCATGGGATGTTGAGAATGAAAAATTAAAAGAACTAATTTCTGATAGATTAGACAATAATCAACCGGTTGGTGCTATCTGTGGTGCTGTTGATTACTTAGCTAAAAATGGATTGTTGACTGGTTATAAACATACGGGAAACTCCCAAGCAATTTGGAAGAATTACTCAGAATACGATAATTCTGATCAATTTCTACCTCAACAAGTAGTTAGTGATAGGAATTTAGTAACTGCTAATGGTACAGCTGCATTAGATTTTACTGAAGCTGTTTTAAAATTAATCCAGTTTTTGCCTGATGAGCAATTAAAACCTTTGATTGAATTGTATGATAATGGATTCTACGAGTATTGTAAAAAATATGGTAATCCATTTCAGTAGCATATTTCGTGCGTAACTTACTGGAATTTAATAATATTAGGATATAAATATTATTAAGGAGGGTAATCTTATGCACTGGTTATGGGTAATCATTGTCGGAGCTATTATTGGTGCTCTTGCGGGTGCCATTACTAATAATGGAAAATCAATGGGATGGATCAGCAATATTTTAGCTGGTATTGTGGGATCAGCTCTAGGTGAGGGAATATTAGGAGCCTGGGGTCCACAACTAGCGGGGATGGCGATTATCCCTTCGTTGATAGGAGCTATTATTTTAGTCTTAGTGGTATCATTTTTCGTCAAAAAAACATCGTGAGGTATAACTATGGATACAGTAAAATCAGTTTTTAAATTTATGGCTGTTAGTACCCTAATAGTCGGTGGAGTTCTTGTCGGTGGTACTATTTTGTCGTTTCATTTTCTAAAGCTTTTAGGGTTGAGATTTGAAAATCGGCCAACAGGACATGAATGTCATTGATGGTCTCATTTTGACCACTGATCAGCCATTCACGCCAAATCGCATAGACACCAGCACTCATAAATTTGACCCAGTATTTGCGTTGCATAGGGGAGAACTGACTCCAATTCATAGTTTGATCGTAAAATTTGGTCATATTTTTATTGAAAATATCCTGAATGATCGATTCATAGTGCCTATTAACGGCCATTTTCAAAGTGTCAGCTATTTCTTCAAAGAATGAACCCAAGGCGTTCAGCTTTTGATCTTGAGGGATGCGATTGATGATATTTTCAAAACTAGCATTTATTTTGGGTTCGATATAGGCTATCAAAACGTCGTCTAGACTTTCAAAGTTACGGTAAAAGGCCATTCGACTAACACCAGCTCGTTTTACAACTTGAGTAACAGTGATATCGTTAAAATCCTTAGTCTTTAATAATTGTAATAGTGCGGTGATGAGATATTGCTGGGAATCTTGTTTGATTTTCTGTGAATGCTCGGTCGCTGCCATAACACTTTCTCCATTCTGTCACAGATGCTTCCGATTTACTTGAGCAACTGTTTCTTACATAGTAGGATACATTCATGCACGTTACAAGTGAAACGTCAGTTAAAATGAAAATGGAGTTATTAAATATGAAAAAACAATTAGTAGTCGTTACCGGTGGTAGTGGTTTTATCGCAGTTCACATTATTTTGCAATTATTACAACAAGGCTATGCCGTCAGGACGACAGTTCGTGCCGCTAAAAAAGAAGATGTCATCAAAGAGATGCTATTCAATGGCGGAGTAAAAGATTTTTCCGACCTGTCATTTGCTCAAGCAGATTTGTCCTCGGATAAGAATTGGGAAGAGACTATGCGTGGTGCAACGTATGTTATTCACGTGGCTTCACCAACCCCAAAGCTTAACTTCAAAAATGAGGATGAAATGATTCGTCCAGCCGTAGATGGAGTTTTGCGTGTTCTAAAAGCCTCGAAGGATGCTGGAGTTAAACGAGTAGTTTTGACATCAGCTTATGGCGCTGTTTTTGCTGGTCATAAGAACCGCACGACACCGTACACTGAAAAAGATTGGTCAGATCTGTCTGCCAAAAATATTCATCCATATCAAAAATCAAAGACGATGTCAGAAATGGCTGCTTGGGATTTTATCAAGAAACAAGGAGATGGGTTAGAATTAGCAACTGTCAATCCAGTTGGGGTTATGGGACCAGTTCTGTCAGCTAAGTACTCCCATTCCAACATTCAGATTCAACAAATGCTAGAGGGCAGGATTAAGGCTTTACCTAAGGTTGATTCAGGTTATGTTGATGTTCGCGACGTAGCCAGCTTACATATCTTGGCTATGACCTCACCAAAGGCCAACGGAGAAAGATTCTTAGCTACAACTGGTGAAACTTTGTCGATGATGGATGTGGCCGATATTTTACGAAATGAGTTTCCTGATTACGCTAAAAATATCCCGACAAAGACGATTCCTAATGTAGTTGTGAAAACGGCAGCGTTATCTAATCCTCAATTAAGAATGATTGCTTCGATTGTTGGTAAATACGCCGGAACTAGCAACGAAAAGGCTAAGGACTTGTTAGGATGGAATCCTCGTTCTGCCAAGACAGCCATTATTGCCACAGCTCAGTCAATGATCGATCTGGGAATTGTAAGATGAAAAAATGACTCTCATTAAATTTGAGAGTCATTTTCTACTTTTATAGGAGTGAAATATTTTTTGAGAAGTACGATTGAACCTAAGAAAAAGAGCGTCGCTAAAACAGCGGTTAGGGGCAACATGTGAAACATATTAGTAGGCAAAACGAGAGCTAGAAGTGGAAAAGCAAAGGCTGCTGGTAACTTGATTTTTAAAAGTTGAAGTAAAACAAATACCAGTGGTAGGGCAATGATAGCTGAAATTAACCACGAGCTGATAAAAGTGTGAACTAAAACGCCAATGCTGGCGGCACCAACTAAAGCAATAAAGTGCTTGAGAGCCATTTTCCAACTGTATTCGGGTTTTTGCAAAACCTCAAAGAACACAACCATAATCGGCGGGATGGCGGCCATCTGTGAGAAACCAAAGAACCAGACACCACCGACCCAAATCAGTGCCATGATGGCAAAAATTAGCATGTGATGTTTTTTGATGATCGAACTCGGTGTTGTTTCTTTGTAGTTGCCTTGAACGAAGACACCAATTGTCAATACTAAGGTGAATAGTAGAATGGCAATAATGAATGACCAGTGTGTAGCGTTAATAATGATCGGCAATAGTCCCGTCGCAAACGAAGGTGCTAAATTTGAGTGCAGGACACGTAACAAAATTAGCATTAGAAGTAGACCTAAGAGAACTTTTTGAGCGTAGCCGATTGCTAACTGATTGATCAGAAAACCAATGATAGCCGTTCCTGATGGAGCTAGAAAAATCTTCAAAGGTTGATTGATCCAGCCTCCATTTTGATAAATCCACGTCCCGGCCGTTAAGGCTCCTATCTCCGGTAAAATGATTTCCATATCGTTTAATAAGGTGGCACTCGCTACCATGACAATAATGAATGAAAACCCAATTAGATAATTTCTCTTCTCAGTAGTACTTAAATGCATGTTTGTCTCGTCCTTTCTGAATGTAAACTGCTGATACTTTTTCAGCAAAACGAGACTAGTTTAACATAGAATATAACTTTTGAAAATAAAAGATATATAATTTTGGAATATAAAGTAGGAGTTACCACAACAAAATAAAAATTTACATTCTGGATAATAGACTAGCTTTAACTTCGAAAGCTATTAAAATAAAGGTCAAACAAGCGAATTACAAATAGGCGATAGAAATAATGTCAATTTGCTTGTGACCTGAAGGGAGTATTTATTATGGACGAAGTTAAAGAGAAAAATCTAACCAGAACTTATAATATGGATGATATCGACGACTTACTATGTGAGCTGGATGATTCAAAAATCAGAATAAATGCTTTAATGGATTACAATTTGAAACTTAAACGTATAAATGACGATCAAATCAATAAAAATGTTTTGTCCCATGAGTATCGGAGATTGAGTTCGATCATTGAACTTCTAAATACAGAAATTTTTGAATCGATTGATAAATCGATTAGTATTTTGGATTCTGGAACTAAGGAAAAGAAATAAGCATAAATAAGGTCATTCTAAAAAGTACATCTTAGCTGGTATTTAATAGGATGTTCTTTTTTTTGGAGAAAAGACATCTTGAATATTCGTCTATACTTTCGTTTGTGACAGTAGTTTATTGCTAATTTGCTACACTTATAACTCTTATTTTTTAAAACCTAATTAATAGCATAATGATTAAAATGATGTTTAAATAGCGGCAAAAAAGATGGATATAAAACCATATTGAAAATTGTGAGATGATCAAGATGAAAAGGGTATATGTTCAAGCCATTGCCGTCGCCATTTTGCCACCTATCTGGGCCGCACTTTCAACTATGTTTGGTTTCACTACTGGTGCAGTGGCCTTGATGACAGCGGGTTTGGTAATGATCAGTAGGGATAGTGGTTTAGCTTTATCAGTTGGTTTGTTAATTGGCGATATTTGGGGAGCTGTTTCATTTAGTTTAATAGCGTTGGCCCCACCGTCATTAAATATTTTGGCACAAGTAATAGTTTTAGCTATATTTGGATTTTTGGCTGTAATTATTAATTACTATTTAAGAAAAGTCAACATGGTGTCTTGGTTCATTGGCTGGGCGCTGACTATTCAAATTTTAAGCATGACACCAAAAAGTAAGTGGCCAATTACTGTACTAATGATTGGCGTCTCAATGCTTGTCGGCATTTACTACATTGGTTACGGTATTAGATATATTATGAGTAGATTTGGATAGACAAAAATAAGCTACCTGTCTCAAAATATGAGAACAGATAGCTTATTTTTATAAAAACCGTCAATTAAGAAAATTTGATAATTGTATTGCTATTGATCAAGGAAACAAAGCACTAGATACAAAAAAGGGCCAGACACTGGCATATCTGACCCAAAAGTAATTTATTCAAATGTAATTTAGGCGACGACATTAAGGCTTTTGGGACTGAAGATTGCCTTCTTTAGTCTTTTTTAATGTCTTCGTTTACGTATTGATAATAGCACGAAACAAATTGCATTGACAATCGATTATGATTCTTATTTATGGATATGGCTAATTTACGTTTATTAATAAATAATAATAGTTACTTCAATGCAAAAAAAAGAAACCCTCGATATAGGATTTCCTGATATATATATTGGGCATATTGGGTTCGAACCAATAAATTGCGGATTCAGAGTCCGCTGCCTTACCATTTGGCGAATGCCCATTAATATAAAATATTAAACAACACTAAAATGTTATAAAAAAAACGCTGTAATGTCAATAGTAATTACGTATTCATTATAAATGGAAGTCATATTTTTATCATCTATTAGGTTTTATCGTAACTAAACGATATATGATGAAGAATTTCAAAGAAGTTGTGGATAATACTTAAGGATTCTTTAAGAAATGACCATTACAATCGAAGTATTATAAAATAGAACCGTAAGAACGAAAGCGGGTGTAACAAATGACGAGAATTGATAGATTGCGTAAAAGAAGAAGATCAGAAAGAATTGATCGTAATGTGGTCATTTTAAAGTTGTGTATTGTTATAGCTGTGACTTATTTTATCTGTCAAGCAGTTGCAACAATCCATTAGTTTAAATTTTTTTGACGTGAAAGCTTCTAATTTGCTGAATCAACAGGAAACTTGCTAAGCTTTAATCATATTAAAGATATGAGAGGAGTTTTATTATGAGTGTTGATAGCAAAAAAGATGCAATCAAAGGTAAAACAAATCAAGCCTTAGGGAAGGCTTCTGGTAACGACAAACAAGAATTAAAAGGTAAAGTTCAAGAAGCGGTTGGTAAAGCTAAGGATAAAGTAGATGAAGCAGTTGATAAGGTTGCTCATAAGGTAAATGAGAAAACTGATAAATAAAAATCAAGTGTTATTCTTTAAAAGTGCTGTCACAATAGGTGTGATGGCGCTTTTATTTTTTTAATCTCCTTAAAAATAGTGTAATTAAATTCTAAATAACTACTCATAATACCTTTTGAATGTGTTACATTATTTAATGGAGTGAAATAAATATTTTTGTGAGGTGAATCAATGGATAAGAACGAGATTTTGGTAACTACAACTGAGCATATTCCAGGACATGAATACGAAATTATTGGTGAAGTTTTCGGATTGACTACTCAATCAAAGAACGTCGTTAAGAATATCGGTGCTGGATTTAAAAACATCGTTGGTGGCGAAATTAAAGCTTACACTGAACTACTAACAGAAGCTCGTGATATTGCAATTAGTCGTCTGCGACAAAATGCAATTGACATGGGTGCTGATGCTGTAGTCATGATGCGTTTTGATTCCGATTCTATCAGTGCTGATATGGAAACAGTTGCAGCATATGGTACTGCAGTAAAATTTAAGTAAGGTGATTTGATGGCATTAGAGTACAACAAGAGTTCTTTGTCTGCATGTACCAGCATTTTAATTGGTAAGAGTGCGACT
The DNA here is from genome assembly GCF_036913655.1 of Companilactobacillus sp. HBUAS56275. NCBI lineage: Bacteria > Bacillati > Bacillota > Bacilli > Lactobacillales > Lactobacillaceae > Companilactobacillus > Companilactobacillus sp. HBUAS56275. Next base: position 104,658 of record NZ_JAYKKK010000005.1, on the reverse strand, counting down.
GTCGATGGTTCTACTATTATTGGTAGAAACGAAGACGCTAAAGCATCCTGGCCAAAGCATTTTGTGATTCATGAACATAAAGAATTTACTGAGCAACAAAGATTTGTTTCTCAAGCCAATGATTTTCAAATGGACTTACCTAAAATTCGCAATAAATATTCTGCTACTCCTGAATGGACCTCAAAAGAGGGGCTGTTCGAAGAGGATGGCTTTAATGAATACGGAGTTGGGATGAGTGCTACCGAAAGTGCTTATGCTAACCAACGTGTTTTAGGTGCAGATCCTCTTGAAGAAAATGGTATTGGTGAGGAAGCTATGATTACAGTAGTTTTACCTTACGTCAAGACAGCTCAAGAAGGTGTTTTGCGTTTAGGTGAAATTATTGAAAAATACGGAACTTGTGAAACTAACGGAGTCCTTTTCTCGGATAAAGATGAGGTTTGGTACTTCGAAAGTGGATCAGGTCACTATTGGGTAGCACAGCGTATTCCCGACGATAGCTACGCTGTGGTAGCCAACCAACTAGCAATTCAAGATATTGATTTTGACGATCATGAGAATTTCTTGTATCACAAGGATATTCAAAAATTTGTCGCCGATAATCACTTGAATGCTAGACCAGATACGTTCAATTTTAGAGAAATTTTTGGAACACATGATTTGTCCGATGAGATTTATAGTACGCCACGGGTTTGGTGGGGCCAACAAGAGTTTTCCGGCAAGACGGATGAAAGTCCTGAAAGTGAAAACTTGTCCTTTATCAAAAAGGCTAATCGTTTATTGAGTGTCGATGATGCTCAAGATTACTTGGCTTCACATTTCCAAAAGACGCCTTATGATCCGTTGAACGAATCAAAAGATAACAAACGTTATCGCCCAATCAGTTTGGCTAAAACTCAAGAGTCACATGTCTTACAAATAAGACCAAATATGGCTCCTGAGATTGCCTGTGTGCAGTGGTTAGCAATGGGTGTAGCTTCACAAAGTGTCTATGTTCCTTTCTATATGGGAATTACCGATACTCCTGAAGAATACAAGATTGGCAAACTACCATACGACAGTAAGTCAGCCTATTGGGTTTATAAACTGGCCGGAGTTTTATTAGATGGTCACTATAAAGAACTTGGAAAAATGTTCCAAGACAAGCAAGAGGCGATTAACATCACATTGCGTAATAAATTACGTGATTTTGATGAACAAGCTTCAAGCAAAGATGATGAGGAATTACCTAATTATTTAACAAAAGCCTCTTTTGAAATGGCAAAAATTTCAATGGATGGTTATAAAGAGCTAATTGCTCAATTAATTACGGACTCGACTGATTTTTCACCTCTTAACTTCAAGACAGATATGAATTTGTAAAAATTCGTACATTGAAAATTAAATGAGGGGTTTTAAAAAATGGATGATAGTAATTCGCCGAAAAAAACAATCACATTATTTGGATTAATAATGATGATCTTCACGGCAATCTTTGGATTCGCTAATACAACAGTTGCTTACGAGCAAATGGGATTGGCAAGTATTATTTGGTACATCTTCGCCGCACTTTTATTCTTCCTACCTGTAGGATTCATGGTAGCCGAATATGGTGCCGCCTTTAATGAAGCAAAGGGTGGAATTTATTCCTGGATCGAGGGAGCCGTTGGTGCAAAATGGGCTTTCATCGGTACCTTTATGTGGTTAGCTTCATGGGAAGTTTGGCTAGTGTCAACTTCTTCAAAAGTTTGGATCCCACTTTCAACAATGTTTGCAGGACATGATGTTACACAAACATGGGGTCTCTTTGGATTAAGTGCTACACAAGTTATTGGTATTTTAGCTGTTCTATGGATCATTTTTGTTACATATACTGCTTCACAAGGTATTGACAAGATTTCTAAGATTTCTAACTTTGGTGGAATCATGACAATCGCCTTACAAGTTATTTTCTTTGTTTTAAGTTTGGCAGTTTTATTCATGTCAGGATTCCATACAGCTGAACCTATCAATGGTTTGGATACCTTTATTCATTCTGCTAATCCTGCCTTTGCTTCACCACTAGGGATGGTTTCCTTTATCGTTTATGCAATCTTTGCATATGGTGGTTTGGAATCCGTTGGTGGTGTTACTGATAGTATGAAGAATCCTAAGAAGGATTTTCCACGTGGTGTTTTAATTGCGGCCGTTATTATGGCTTTAGTTTACTCACTAACAATCTTTTGTTGGGCAATGAGTACTAACTGGAACGCTGTTATCGCTAAAGGTAATGTTAACTTAGGTAATATTACTTACGTTATGATGAGTAATCTTGGTTACCAATTTGGTAGTCATATTGGTTTAAGTAGTGCCGCTGCCATCGCCTTAGGTGAATGGTTAGCTAGATTTACAGGTTTCGATATGTTCGTTCTTTACATGGGTGCTTTCTTTGTTTTGATTTATTCACCATTGAAATCATTCATCTTGGGTACACCAAAAGATTTGTGGCCTTCAAAAGTTACAAAGTTAAATAAACATGGTATGCCTGCTTACGCAATGTGGATTCAAGCCGCTGTTGTTATCGTTCTTATCTTAGTTGTTGATATGGGTGGTAAGAATGCCAAAGCACTTTATAACGTTTTGACATTGATGGCTAATGTTTCTACAACGGTTCCATATTTATTCTTAGTTGGTGCATATCCATTCTTTAATATGAATAAGAATATTGAAAAACCATACTTCTTCTATAAGAATAAAAAAGCTATGTGGACTGTTACATCAGTTGTCTTCCTAGTTTTGGCTTTTGCCATTATCTTTACATTGCTCCAACCAATCATGGAAGGTGCATATACAGATGCTCTTTGGACAATTATTGGACCAGTCGTCTTTGGTTTAGTCGGATTCGGACTTTACTACAGATACGAACATAGATCTAAAGACAAGACAAAAGCAGCTAATACTGCTAATGCAACAGATTAAAAGATTAATAGATCTTATCAATTCTGATAAGGTCTATTTTTTTTGCGTGAATTTTATAAAAAAATAAATAAAGTACTGTAATTGTCATGTTGTGTCATAGGCATTTGTTAGTATCTGGGTATAAACAATGTTTATAGGGGGAAAGCGGTTATGAAGTTAAAAAGATTATTGGTATATGTTGCAGCACTGTCCTTTGCAGCTATTGGAGCCGTTTCAGTGTCACAAAATGATGCTGACGCTGCTGTTACCAAGGTAGCCACTACCAACAGTGGTAATGTAGTACGATTATATAGATTAGATGGTTCTTTAATTACTAATAGAGCCTTAGGTCCAGATACTAATTGGTTGGTTGATAGAATTTTTACACATAATAACGAAACATTTTATCAAGTGGCTACCAATGAATATTTAAAGGCTAGTGATTCGAAGAGACTGTACGATAAAAGTAATCCAGATTCGAGTTATACACCTAATATTCAAAGAATAAATTATTACTTTATTCAATATTTGAATGCTTTACATCGTGCTAATGGTACTCCAGAAGTTTCTACGTCTTCAGATATGTTTGAATATGCTAATCATCGTGCTTATCAACAAGTTGGCAATACGTTGAATCACACGACTGCTGAAAGGGAAACGGCAGAAAATCTATATAGTATTGGGTATAGTTTTATATTAAAATTAGGAAAGTGGGCTGGAATAAATTCCGATCGTGATGTGGCTTATTATCTTATTAAAGGTTGGTATGACGACGACAATAATGCTTCATTTGGTCCTGGCCAGGTAGGTCATTTTGGTCATCGTGCAGCACTAATTTATGCAGGTTCACCCGCTGCACTTGGAATGTCAGACAATGCCACGTCTTTGAATTCTGAATGGGATCCAAATCAGTATTCTGAATTTAATAGCATTTATTACTACACGGGAACTAATCCAAACACCAAATTTATTTCAAAAGATGCAGTAAAATAATCTTACACAAAAACGAATCTTCAATCTGAAGGTTCGTTTTTGCGTCTAAGAGGGTAGAAACTATCCAATCTGTACGGTTCAAGAGCTCGCTTTATTATTTGTCTAAACATCTTGGCAGAATTATAACTGTGGTCGGTTATGATCAACAAATTATCTTCTATATATGGAGGAGTTTTCTATGACAACTAAGATTGGTATCAATGGATTCGGAAGAATCGGACGCTTAGCATTTCGTAAGATTAAGGAACTACAAGACAAGGGTCAAACTGACCTCGAAGTTGTAGCTATCAACGATTTGACATCACCCGCAATGTTGGCTCATCTATTGAAATATGATACAGCCCACGGCAGCTTCATGACGGATAAAATTTTCTCAACTGAAGATGCTATTGTGGTTGATGGCACTGAGATCAAAGTTTATGCAGAAACTGATGCTTCCAAATTGAAATGGGTCGATAATGATGACGTAGAAATCGTTTTGGAATGTACAGGATTCTATACTTCAATGGAAAAATCTCAAGCACATATCGATGCTGGTGCTAAGAGAGTTCTAATTTCAGCTCCTGCTGGACCAATGCCTACAATTGTTTATGGTGTAAACGAAGACACATTAACAAGCGATGATCATATTGTTTCAGCCGGTTCTTGTACAACTAATTGTTTAGCACTTTTGGCTAATGCAGTTGAAAAGAGCTTCGGTATCAAAGTGGGTACAATGACAACAGTTCACGCTTATACTGCAACTCAAAAATTGCAAGATGGTCCTGATCGTGGTGGAAATGTTCGTGCTGCGCGTGCCGCTGCTGGAAATATCATTCCTCATACAACAGGTGCTGCTAAAGCTATCGGCTTGGTAATTCCTGAATTAAACGGTAAATTGAATGGACATGCTCAACGTGTGCCAGTAATTACAGGTTCAATTACAGAGTTGGTAACTAAATTAAATAAAGAAGTAACAGCTGACGAAGTTAACTCAGCTATCAAGAAATTCACTGATGGTAGTGAATCATTCGGATATAATGATGATGAAGTTGTTTCATCTGATATTATCGACACAACTTATGGTTCAATCTTTGATCCAACACAAACAGAAGTTGTTGGCGATGGCGAAGATCAATTAGTTAAAACTGTAGCTTGGTACGACAATGAAGCTGGATTCGTTGCTCAAATGGTTCGTACATTACAAAAATTAGCAAGTTTTGACTCAGAACCTACTTATGGTGAATAATTAATTATTCAATAGAGCTTGTCATTCGATAAGCTCTATTTTTTTACGAAAAAATTAGTTGCATTATGCACATAATGGTGTTATTTTGATTAGGTGCAAAACACACATAATATACAAAATATAAAATTATAAAAAAAGAGGTAATTAATTTATGAAAGCAGCAATCGTTACAGAAAAAGGAACTACACCAATTTATTCAACTTTTGAAGAACCAGAATCTAAGGAACAAAATGTGCTTGTAAATGTTAAGGCTTCGGCTTTAAGTAATCTAACCAAAATGCGAGCTATGGGAAATCACTATTCAGCTGGTCACGTTTATCCGAATGTGGCAGGAACTGATGGAGTGGGGGAAGTTAACGGCCAACGAATTTATTTCTTAGCTACTAATGCGCCTTATGGATCACTTGCTGAACAAACTTTGATCAATGAACACTTGATGGTTCCACTCCCCGACGGTATCGATGATGTTACAGCCGCCGCTATTGCTAATCCAGGGATGTCATCGTGGGCAGCTTTAGTCAGTCGCGCACATTTTCAAGCTGGTCAGACAGTATTAATTAATGGAGCTACTGGAACAGCCGGAAGTTTAGCCGTTAAAATTGCTTATCATTTGGGAGCTAAGAAGATAATTGTTACTGGAAGAAATGCGGTCAAATTAGCTAAATTGGAAGCAGATGAAGCAATTGCCTTTGATATGAGTAAAGCTGATGGTGCCAAGAAATTTACAGATGATTTAGCAGAAGTATTCAAAGCAGGCGTTGATGTTGTTCTGGATTATCTTTGGGGTGACAGTGCCCTAGCTATCATGACAGCCGTAGCACAATTTGGTGGTCATCATGTAACTAAATTTGTCAGTATTGGGGCATCAGCCGGAAAAGGTGATATTGCCTTGCCATCAGCTATCCTGCGTTCATCGGCTATCGAAATTTTGGGCAGTGGCGTGAAAAGTGCCACGATGCCAGAATTACTTTCTGCTATCAATGGCGTTTTCGAATGGGCCGCAGAAGAAAAAATTGTAATGTCAGTAAATGAATTCGGATTAGAAGATATCGAACAAGCTTGGCAAGCACCATTGAATCCTCGTGCTGTGGTGGTGATGAAATAATGGATAATCAATTAATCGAATCGTTAGTTACCATCGTTACATTCTTTAATCGAACCGACCGTGATCAAGCTTTTATCAAGCAAGCCGGAGTCGATTTAGAAGCTGTTTCATTTCAATTGTTTGTGACTATTGGCCGCATGCAACCAACAAACGTCTCTGATTTGGCCAATATTTTGGGCAAAAGTCACTCTAGCGTCAGTCGCCAGATCGACAAGTTGGAACAAAAACAATTGGTTACAACAAAGGATGGAGAACAAGATGCCCGGGTTCGTTCAATCGTCTTGTCCGGGTCTGGAGAAAAATTGAAAAAGATTCTCGATCAAACCAGAGTTAAGATGATTGATTCTGCTTTGGAGAGCTGGTCTGAAGACGAAAAAAAAGCCTTATCAGATAATTTAGGTCATCTGGCTAAGACTTTAAAAAATATTAAATAAAATTTCAAAAAAATTTTAGTGGAGCGTTTGTATTGTCATATCGTGTCATGGCGGTGTGCTAGTCTTTCATGGTAAACAAAATGTTATGGAGGATGAAATTTTGAACAAAAAGATTAAATATATGGGGATTGCGGCTGCAACATTGTTGACCGTCGTTCCTATCGCTGCACCAGTTTTTAATTCTGCAACAGAGATCACCGCTAAGGCAGATACAGTAAATGACAGTGTTAAGACAGGTACAAGTGCCGCTGAAACAAGTAAAGTGACAGATGCCAATACAAATGCTGATGCAAGCACAGATACAAATGAAGATAAGAAAACAGACGCTGATGCAACCTCTACAGGTACTACTAAGAATACTACATCAGATGTGACTACAGATACTAATACAAATAGTAATAATAATGATGAATTAAATGATGCTGAAGATACAGTAAATGACAATTCTGTTTATAAGACGTCATTAACGGAAGATATGATTCAAACGAATACGGATGATAATGGACAACCAATTAATTATCTTTCTGGTACTTTTCCGGCAATGAAAGATGGTAAGCAAATTCAAATTCCCTATAATCGTGTTGGTGTTATTGGAGATGGTATGAATAGTAGGAGTCTTATCGCAATACCGCACATTGAAGGATATACAGCAAATCAAGATTATACAACATTTGGCGTGAAGAGAGACCCCAAAACAAATCAACCAATAGGTATCACACTTGCTAATGGAATGCCAATATATACAAAGAATGGATCACCAACAACTACAACAACTGAAAATATAGAAGCTTACGAAACAAGCACCATGTTTCCAGATCGTAAAGGACAAGAAAGCTTAAAGGATTCCACTGATATTACATCTGAACAAAAATCCCATGCTCAACAATGGGTAAAGGATATGAAGAGTACTATCCGACTAGCTAAGGATACTCCTCTGGTTACCAATGATGATGTTTCGGTAATTTATATTGTTGGTTCTGATGGTTGGTTTTCAATGGGTTCTTCTAATTTGACCCCAGAAAGTGATATCATGGAAACTTTTAGTGATGATAATCACAATGCAACCGAATTTTTTATGCAATTTAACGATAAAAATGACGCTTTCTTTGATAATGATAATTATCATGTGTTTGCAACGGCAACGGCAAATGATGGTGGAACTAAGAGAAATCTTGCAGCTTTTGAAATTAATAAGCTATTAAGTCAGAAAGGTGGTAAAGGTGTAACTTTCCATTTCGGCGTTCATTATGTTGCTGATCCTGAGAGTGGAAGTGTTTCTATAGATAATGGTAACGAGCATATTGTAGCTGCTGGCGGTTGGTGGGCTCAATTCTTGGAAGGTAACTCAAAACAGGTAGCTTCTAAGGATGTTGTTGTATTACCATATGATGCTGACTCAGAAACTACAGGATCAAATACGAATACAGGAAGTACTACAAATACTGGTTCAAACACAAATACAGGAAATACAACCAACACAGGTACTTCAACCAATACTAATACAAATACTTCAACAACTACTGATGAAAACACAAATGATGATAAGACAACACCAGTAGCATCATATAGTTCTGTATATACACCAACAACAGGTACTGAATTGTATAACGATAATGGTGAACTAATCACCAACGTAAGTCTTGGTAAGAACACAGCATGGAAAGTTGACCAGAAAAAAGTTGTTAAAGGTGTAACTTATCTACGTGTTGCCACAAATGAGTGGGTTAAAGTAGATAATGGTTTGGAAATTAAGTTAGTAGATTCAGTTATTACAACTAATAAACAAGCAATTTTATACAACAGCAAGGGTGAAAGAATCACTAACCGTGTATTAGGCGCTAATACTGCATGGAGAACTGATAGAACAGCTCAAATCAATGGTCAAACAATGTACCGTGTTGCCACAAACGAATGGATTCCCGCAAGTAACGTTCAATAATCTTATTTAAATAACAGTATGAAAATAATTTTTAGAAAAAGATTAGTGGTAAGGCCTGAATTGTCATATAGTGTCACAGCCACATGCTAATCTTATGTAGTAAATAAAATGTTAGGGAGGATAAGATTTTGAATAAAAAATTTAAATATATGGGGATCACAATTGCTGCATTGTTGTTAACAGCTGGTCCAGTTATTGCACCTATTGAGGCAACTAACGTACAGGCTGCTGTTGATTCCGATGGCAATGTTGAAAGACCTGATGGTACATATACAGATAATGGTGATGGTACATATACATTACATGGAGTTATGTATGCGGATATTTGGACAACTGGAGAACATCCTACTGAAACAGGAAATGCATTGACCGTATCATTAGACGGAATAAAAGTAAATTCTACTGGTGAGTTACAACTTCCTGCACCTGAAATTAAGGGATACACTAATTCTTCCGATGGTACTTATAACATCGAACTTGAGGATGGAAATGTATATGTGCTTAATTCATTAGCTTACGTACCTGCTAATGCTGCGACAGCCAACGAAAATAAGAAGTTTGGTATACCTTATTCAACTACTATTACTCTTACAAAAACTGCATATACAGTTGACGATACTGGACTACCAATTACAAAACCAGGAACAAAGGATTTTGTAACATTGCCTACTGGTTCTACTTGGAAAGTAGATCGTGAAATGTTTAGAGACGATGGAGAAGTATATTATCGTGTAGGTAAAAACATGTGGATCGACAATAGAGCTGGAAGTGAGAAATCTCACTTAGGTGTCGTAACTACTAAGAATCAAGCCGCCTTGTTTACAAAAGATGGTTCAAAAATTTCTAACCGTGTCTTGGGTGCAAACACAGCTTGGTTAACTGATCAAACTGCAACTATTAATGGTCAAACAATGTATCGTGTTGCTACTAATGAATGGCTTGCATCAAGAGATGTTAAATAGTATTTTTTAGATAAAAATTAAATATCAAAAAAAATCCCACTTTATACAATTATTTTTGTATAAGGTGGGATTTTGACATATTGTGACGTTGCCGAACTGTATACTGTAACTTGGAATCAGATGATTCCGAATATTTCCTCTATATTATTTATGACTACATGGACATCCCCGTGTCTGTGACTAAACAAAGAATCCAGAAGTCAATTTGATTTCTGGATTTTTTGTTAGCTTTTAATTTTGAATTAATATTTTAGCAACAGCTCTGGCGGAGAATGGATTTTGTCCGGTGATCAGTTGACCATCTTGGATGGCGAATTCTTTGTAGGCACGTTTCTTTTGGAAGTTGGCACCATGTAGCTTGGCAACTTCTTCATTGAGAAATGGCACAACTTTTCTTTTGCCAGCAAGGATCTCTTCAGCAGTCGTGAAGCCAGTTATTTTTTTACCAGCAATCAAGTAATTGTCGTCGGCGTCTTTAACATTCAATAGACCCGCGATTCCGTGACAAACGGAGGTAACGAAACCACCTTGTTGATAAATTTTTCTAGTGATGTCTTGCAATTCTGGATTAGTAGGGAAGTCCCACATGACACCGTGACCACCAGTGTAATAAATAGCTTGATAATCTTCGGGATGAACTTCTGATGGCTTCAGCGAGTTAGTTAAAGCTCGTTGTTGAAAATCAGAACTGCTGTAAATATCCATTGTGGATTTGTCGGTATATTTGAAACTGCGTGGATCGAGAGGAACGAAACCGCCTTTGGGGCTGACGTAATCAATGTCGAATCCGGCTTTAGTCACTTCATCGACGAATTCAGTGGCTTCACCTAACCAAAGTCCGGTAGCCTGATCGGTGCCGTTATATTCAATTGTGTTAGTTAGAACAACTAAAATTTTTCCCATAATTTACTCCTTATCACGTTGTGGCATTAAAGCGGATAGTCCTTGGTGTCTGAGAGAGAATAGTAAAGAACCCCAAGCATTAGTTGTGTGTTGTATTGCTTTATCTTCAGCGATGCGCAACATTTGTAGTTGATAGAAACTTAATCCAACTAAGGAGCCCACTTTTTTGTCCAATTTCTTGGAACCAGTAGTTAAATGATGTAATTTTACAGAAGTGAAGTTACCCCATTTTAGTTGATTAGGCAAGTCAGGCACCATCACTAAGGGACGAGCTAAGCCGATGAAGTCAGTCTCTTCATTTTGAATGGCACTTTCCATACCGGTGGCAGTATTGAAGCCACCTGTAACAACAATAGGAGTGGAGATAGTTTGTTTCACTTTTTGAGCATAGTCGATGAAGAAAGCTCCTTTACCGATACCCTGCATTTTAGGATTCTCGTAATTACCACCAGAAATTTCAATCAAATCAATTCCTAACTGATCCATCTTTTGAATTACTTGAAGTGAATCTGCTTCAGAAAAACCATCACTACTGAAGTCAGATGAATTGATCTTTAAGGCGATAGGGAAATCAGTACCGACTTTCTCACGAATACCTGTATAAATTTCGGTTAAGATACGCATTCTGTTTTCTAACGAACCACCGTACTCATCGTTTCTCTGATTATCGTGTGGAGAAAGAAATTGATTTAAAAGATATCCGTGAGCGGCATGAATTTCAACACCTGAGAAGCCAGCTTGTTGGGCAATTTCTGCGGCATCAATAAATTTGCTGATGATTTGCTTGATTTCAGATGTACTCAAGGCTCGAGGATCATTGAATGCAAAGCTGTTGGAACCTGTCATTGGAATGGCACTGGGAGCAACGGGCTGTTTACTGATAGTTTTAGGTGATTGCTTGCCGGGATGATTTAGTTGCATGAAAATTTTTGTATCGTTAGCAGTTCCAGCCTTAGCCCACTTTTTCAATGGATTTAAATCTTGTTGACGGTCAACAACGACATTGCCATATTCACCACGAGCATTACGATCGACCATGACATTTCCAGTAATAAGTAGGCCCGTACCGCCGTTAGCCCAATGTTGATAAAGTGAGATGAGTTCTGAAGTAGGTTGGTAATTCTTGTCGCCTAAAGCTTCACTCAAAGCAGCCTTGACGAAACGATTTTTAATTGTAGTACCATTTTTTAAAGTTAGAGGTGTAAAGATTGTTGTCATAATTCATTCTCCTGATAATAAGTTTAAACATTTGAACCTATGGGGCAAAAAATAAATTTCACCTTATTTAGATGAAATACTTTTTTCGAGTGAAACAGTTAAATCTTTTAATAGTTGCACCGTCTCGTCTAACGAAACACGATAAAAACGTTCTTTACCAACCTTATTGACGGTAATAACACCAGCGTCTAGCATTAATTTAAGATGATGGGAGACAGCAGGGCGAGATAAATTTATTTGATCGGTGATTTGATTAACGGTCAGTTCTTTATTTTTGCATAATAAGATAATTATCTTTTGACGATTCTCATCTTGAAAGATACTAAAGATGGGCATGCCTTTTCGAAAAAGATCCATTGTTTCTTCAGCCATATCGTTCTCCTTAATTAATAGGTTTAAATGTTTAAACTCATAATAATCATTACAGAATAAAAAGTCAACAAAAAAAACAGAGCCTATGCTCTGTTTTGGAAATTACTATTTGATAGGGTGCTTGTCAGTCAATGCTTTTGTACGAGCATCCAATTTCTTTAATTCTTCAGGATCATTGTGATACTTAATAGCGTCAATGATAATACGTGCTACTTCTTCACAATCTTCTTCGTTAAAGCCTCTTGATGTGATAGCAGGTGTACCTAGACGTAGTCCAGATGTGTACTTAGGAGGTAATGGATCGTTAGGAATGGCTTCCTTGTTAGCTGTGATGTGAATTGTATCAAGAAGGTTTTGTACTTCCATACCATTCAAGTCTGTTTCAGTTAGAACCACGTTTAGCAAGTGATTGTCTGTACCACCAGTTAGAACTGATAGGTCTTCAGAATCATTGATAACTTTGGCCATAGCTGCAGCATTTTTCACAACTTGTTCCATATAATCCTTAAATTGAGGTTGAAGATCTTCACCGAAGGCAACGGCCTTACCGGCAATAACGTGTTCTAGTGGACCACCTTGAGTTCCTGGGAAAATAGCTGAGTTGATCTTTTTACCTAATTCAGCTTTGGCAAAAATCATACCACCACGAGGTCCTCTAAGTGTCTTATGAGTAGTTGTTGTAACGATATCAGCAACACCAATTGGAGTTGGGTGTAAACCAACAGCAACTAATCCAGCGATGTGAGCCATATCAACCATTAGATAAGCTCCAACGGAATCAGCAATTTCACGGAATTTGTTAAAGTCGATAATACGGCTATATGCAGAAGCACCGGCAACAATAAGTTTTGGTTGAACTTCTTCGGCAATCTTTTGAACATCGTCGTAATCGATAAAACCTTCAGCGTTAACGCCATATGAATGGAAGTTATACATTTTACCAGAGAAATTAACTTTTGAACCATGTGTTAAGTGACCGCCGGCATTAAGATCCATACCTAAAACAGAGTCGCCAGGCTTTAGAACAGCTTGATAAGCTGCAGCATTAGCTTGTGAGCCTGAGTGAGGTTGAACATTAACATATTCAGCGTTGAATAACTTCTTAGCACGATCAATTGCAATTTGTTCAATTTGATCGATGTATTCACAACCACCATAATAACGGTGACCTGGATAACCTTCAGCGTATTTGTTTGTTAAAACTGATCCTTGCGCCTTTCTAACATTGTCAGAAACAAGGTTTTCAGAAGCAATCAACTCAATATTTCTATTTTGTCGGTCTTCCTCTTTTTTGATTAGATCAAAAACTTCTTTATCTCCTGTACTATATTGCACTACGACCATCTCCTTAATAATTATTATTAACTACACTTGTACCATCGCTATAATTAATCTTAACACCTTTTTCAATGTTAAAAATATAGACATTGAACGATACTGCTTTATCCGGTTGACCAGCTGAAGTCATTGACTCAGCCATCATTTGCACGCCACGAGCAACTAATTCATCGTTACGATATATCGGTTTGACCCGATACCTAATATAGTTGCCAGGATTTTGCTTTAGGTAGTAGGCAATATCGTTTTCGTGTTTGAGCATTTCCGGGGAATTCAAAGAGCGAGTACCAGTCATCAAATTCTTAGGATTATTATTTTGTCCTGTTAATTGATAACCAATGAGGTGCGAACGATTATATAGCCAGCCACCCTGAATGTGTTTGTTATGCCAACCAGTTGGATTAACATAAAGTCGCTCACGTTTTTGGGTAGGCATTAAGCTCTTGCTTAATAGTGCATCAGCTTGAATCGCACGGTTTAGATTATCTAGATCGGCGAACTCTTGCCAGGGACCATTTGAGACATTTAGTTCGGATTTTGTAAAAGTAGGCGTATTGTTATTGACTTCTATTTCTTGGCTACCATTGTAATTGAGATTAGCTAGACTAGAACTCGAGTAAGTTTTGTTTTTCTCGACTCGACTCGGGTTATCACCGTTACTAACTCCATTGTTCTGGTAGGATTCGTAAACGCCTGATCCACCAACGACAATCATCAGTAACCCTAAGGATACCAACTTGCGGTGAAGACGTTTTTTAGGCTTGACCATGAATGTTGTAAACAACACGATGGCACCTAATAAAACAAGTAATAACATATACATAAAATCGTTCCCCTTACTATGAAGATTTTAGGAAATCTCCATGTATGATTTTATCATATATTTTCAGAAATCTTGAACATTATTTATGAAATTACAAAAATTTATTCGGAATTAACTTGATTAATTAGAGAAATTATATTAATTAATGATAGAATTTGGTTAATAAGTATTAATAGATAAGATCTTGGGGGATAAGCATGAATTTAGATGAAAAGTTTCAATATATGGCAACAGGAAAGCCATACAACGATTTGGATCAATTATTAGTGGACGCTAGAGCAAAATCGACAGAATTAACAACTAAAATCAATAATGAAGATGATGAAGTTAAGAAAGAGGAATTAGTTCGTCAATTGTTTGGTAGAGCCGGTAAGGCACCATTTGTTAATCCTAACTTTCGTTGTGAATTTGGACGTAATATCTTTGTCGGCGATGACTTCTATGCCAACTACGATTGTGTAATTTTAGATGGTGCTAAAGTAACGATTGGAAATAAAGTTTTGTTCGGACCCAAAGTTGGTTTGTACACTAGTAATCATTTATTCGATGCTAGAGAACGTGAGATAGGTGGGTGTATTGCTAAACCAATTTCAATCGGTAATCGTACTTGGTTGGCTGCCAATGTTACGGTTTTGCCAGGAGTAACGATTGGAAATGATGTAATTATAGGTGCTGGTAGTGTTGTAACGCATGATATTCCGGACAAGGTCATCGCAGCCGGTAATCCTTGTAAGGTGATACGTCCAATTGCTGATGCTGACAAAACTGGATTTGTTGGTCGTGATTTTATCTAAGTTACATGGAAAAGGCCTAAGAACGAAAGTTCTTGGGCCTTTTTTGTGGTAGATGTCATTGCTTTTTGTAACCATATAAAGCGACGATCACGCCAAAAATTATGGTTATGATGCCGGTTATTTGCCATAGAACTAATGTTTTAACGGTAATCCATGCTGCTAAGTAGCTGACAACTGAGAATAATGCAAAGGTTGATGTTGAAAGTGCGTGCATTGCCGATATATCCCCAACGTTATATGATCGATACATTAATTTTTCAAAAACGTTTCCTGACATCCCCATGACAATTCCCGCTATTAAAAGAAGAGTCAGTCTTATAAAGTTGTTAATTGGAAATGTGATGACTACAAAACAAATTCCGGAGAGAATGTAATCAACTGCAAAAAAGGTTGGTGCACGCCATTTAACCAATGGAGCCAACAGACCGCCTGCTAAATCACCTGTTTTTTGAACGGCATTAACGATTGAGAACATTGCTACAGCTAATCCTAATTCTTTCATGGTTAGTGGCAACAATTCGAATAATAGACCGGTTATACCGCCTAAAATGGCTTCGAATAGGATAATTAAAAAGGCAGGCATGGTGTGTGAAAACTGATATAACGAATTCAGCATTTGTTTTAAATATGGTTGTTCAGCTTCATTCTCAGCTCTGTCTTTGGGTAGATCAAATTTTTCATCATAACTAATTAACCAGTAAAAAATGATGCCGATTGGTGCACTGGCAAAACTTACTATTAAGAGCCAAATGCTGCCAGACTTTACTAATATAATTGAACTAATAATACTAGTTATAATCGTTATTCCGGAACCCATGAAGTATTGAAAATCAACTGATTTTTCAATCATATCTTCATTTTCTTGGAAGACGACCGGCACAAATCCGACCTCTACAGATCCTGAAATTGTATCTGCGGTACTCAGTATGAAATATAAGATTCCGATACTAAATAGGTTAATATGGTTTATCAAAAATACTCCACCCACAAGAATTGCAGCGGTGGAAATTAATTGCAAACTGATTAAAACTCTTTTATTGTTTCGTATTTGTCCTAGCTTTGGAGATAGAAAGATAATCAAAGCGGGAGGGAGTGCCGCTATTCCTCCAAAAACAGCAACGATTCGCGCATTAGCCCGGTATTCTTGAACTAATAAATAGAGCAGTACCGTTGAATACAAGGTAAATGAAATTAATAATAAAGCTTGTCCGACGACTAATTTAAAAAGATTCCTATTTTGTTTAAGCATCATAAGTCAGAACGTCCCATCCATACCAATTGAACAGCTTGATATTATTATTTATGATATTCATTTATAAGAATTTTAATGGAGACGTGGGTGCGTGTACAAATAATTAAAGTTTACATATAGTATGGCTTTTATCTCTAAATCAAAAAAGACACTCATATCAACCGTATCTTGGTCAATATGAGTGCCTTTAGCATATTATTCAAAAGTCTTTTTCAATGCGGCAATTCGATCATCCAAAGGTGGATGAGTATCGAAAAGTCCTGAGAAATGTTTCTTTTTAGTTGGATCATCAATATATAACGAAGCACTCGCATCATCGACACGGCGCATCGGTTTGGTGCTTTCTTTTAATTTTTCCAAAGCATTGATCAATCCTTGAGGATTACGAGTCAATTCAGCTCCAGAGACGTCAGCTAAGTATTCACGATTTCTAGAGATTGCCATTTGAACTAAACTGGCAATCAATGGTCCCAAAATGGCAAACACCAAACCAACTAGCCAGAGAACAACCCGGATAGCACCCGAATTGTTGTTATCACGATCGTCACGGTCCACGGGAATCCACCAGCGGTAGGCGTTACCGATGAAGTAAGAAATCAAAATGATAGCCGAGGACAAAGCTACGGAAATTGTTGATACACGAATATCGTAATTTTTAACGTGAGAGATCTCATGGGCTAAAACACCTTCGAGTTCTTCACGATTCATCATTTCGTAAAGTCCACTGGTAACAGCTACAGCAGCATGTTGTGGATCACGTCCGGTTGCAAAAGCATTGGGACTAGGATCGTTGATAATGTAAATATCTGGCAAAGGGATATCGGCAACCATTGAAAGGTCTTCGACGATATGCCAGAGATCTGGAGCATCTTTAGCCGATTCCAATTTCTTAGCACCATTCATTTGCATGACGATACTAGTCGATTGAAAGTAGGTTATCAATGTATAGACGATAGCTATTACCAAGGCAATGACGATACCGGAATAGATATTATCAAAAAAGTAAGCACCGATAAAACTACCTAAAGCTGCTAGTATTAAAAAGAAGAAAAAGAAAATAAAGTAAGTTTTACGTTTATTACGATCAATTTGTTCATAAATCATAGGAGACCCCGATTAAAACTTAACCTTAGGTGCCTCTTTATCGGCGTCAGGGATTTGAAGAAAGTCCATTTCCTTGAATCCGTGGATACCGGCAATAAGGTTACGAGGGAATGTTTCAATTGCCGTATCGTAGGCTTGAACTTGACTGTTATAAGCTTGACGTGCATAAGATACTTTATTTTCAGTATTTGAAAGTTCTTCCATTAATTGTGAAAATTGTTGATTAGCTTTCAAATCTGGATAGCTTTCAGCTAAAGCAAAAACTTGTCTTAAAGCACCAGTCAAAGCGTTGTCGGCCTCAACCTTATCTTGGAGACTGTCAGCGTTAGTAACGTTGTTTCTCATAGCAACAACATTTGCTAGTGTTTCCTTTTCATGTGTAGCGTAACCTTTAACAGTTTCGACCAAGTTAGGAATTAAGTCAGTACGACGTTTTAGTTGAACATCGATTTGAGAACTGAACTCACGAGCACGATTGCGATATTTTACCAAACTGTTGTACATGCCCGCATAGGCAACAATTATTACTAAAATAATGGCAATTATTATTATTGTTTTCATTTAAATCTCCTTCGTTTCTTATTGGGTATATTCTACCATATTGCAATGATTCAAGTGAAAAAAGACATATTGAAAACTTTGGCTAAAACGTTATTAATTTTTTCAAAACTATTCTATACTTACACTTAAGGAAGGTATTCGAACAGGTTTTAAGGTGAATATTATGAAAAAAATGTTTTTACCCATTTTAGTGCTTTCATCCGCTTTGTTAGGCATTGCACCATCGACGGCATGTGTGGATAGTTCGGTTGATACAAATTACACTGATGAATTTGCCCAAAAAGCCAATACAATTTTGGATCAGAAGGGTTTTTCCGGTAGTTTACTAGTCGTAAAAAATGGTAAACCGATATTTGAAACTAGTCGAGGATATTCAAATTACGGTACTAGTGTTTACAACAATTCTAATACAGCATATGAAATAGACTCAGTTCAGAAGAATTTAACGGCAGCAATGATCATGAAATTAGTTCAAGAAAACAAATTGAGCTTGGATGACAAGTTGTCACAATTTTATCCAGAGGTACCTGGTAGTAACAATATCACCATCAAACAAATGATGGCTATGACATCGGGTCTAATGTTAAAGGGGGACGTTGGCCCATATCGAGTTATGTCAGATTCAGAAATTATAAATGCTGATATTAAGAATACGAAATATATCGGTTTATTGCACAATAAATGGAATTATCAAGCTATTAATTTTAATCTTTTAAGTGGTATTTTGGAAAAAATGACAGGTAAGACTTATCAACAATTATTTACGGAGACATATATTGATAAGTTAAACCTCAAGCATACGATTTTTGCTTATGATTATTCACCCGATGTCGTTAAGGCTGTTGGTTATCAAAATCCCAATCCTTTGGCAGTCAAGATGGATTATCAAAATGTTTTTTACACCAAGAGATATTATGAATATGATGAGCTAGGTACTGGTCAAGTTTATATGAGTGCTAAAGATCTTTATAAAGTTGAAGAGTATATTATGGATGGTTCTATGTTGACAGCAAAATCTCGTAAAGAACTATTTACTCCCGGCAGTATCAGTACTTATGGTGGTGGAATGTACCACGCTAAAGATGATAACTACGCTAATGGTTGGGGATATGGCTTCCAAGGAGTTGTTCATATTTCTGACGATGGCAAGACTGCCGTAATTGCTCTAGAGAATTACTCCAGAAGAGCAGCGGATGTAAAACCATATGTTAAACAAATATATCAACTAGCTAATGATTAGTTAGTGTGTTACTATATTAGAGGCAGATAGCCTATCTGCTTTTGACTGTTCCATACATTCCAAAGATTTCTATGGAACGGTCTGGAGTCCTACATCACGGATTGATGTAGGACTTTTTTTTATGCAAAAAATTAATTGTTTGATTAACTAAAAAGAGTTACGTTAATATTAACTTATGAAAGGGTGGATGTTGATGTATAAGTTAAATGATGGACAAAAAATACCAGAAATAGGTTTTGGAACTTATAAGTTGAATGGTCGTAAAGGCGTTCAAAGTATTGTTTCTGCAATCAATAATGGTTATAAAATGTTAGATACAGCTTATAATTATGAAAACGAGGGTGCCGTAGGTCGCGCTATTTCAGAAAGTGGCGTTAATCGCGATGATTTAGTCGTTACTTCTAAGTTGCCAGGTAGATACTATGCTTATGATGACGCGATCGCTGCTTTGCAAGAATCACTTTATCGAGCACACTTAGATTATTTCGATCTTTATTTGTTACACTGGCCTAATCCTAAACGTGGAATGTATGTTGAAGCTTGGCAAGCCTTGATCGATGCTCAAAAATTTGGATTAGTTAAGTCGATCGGTGTATGCAATTTCTTGCCAGAGCACTTGAACAAGTTGAAACAAGAGACTGGCATTTTACCAACAATCAATCAAATTGAATTGCATCCATACTTTAATCAAGCTGACATGCGTAAGTTTGATAAAGATAATGGAATTGTGACAATGGATTGGAGTCCACTTGGCCGCGCTAGCTCTGTCTTGACAAATCCAGTCTTGATCGAACTAAGCAAAAAGTATAATAAGTCAGTTGGACAAATTATTTTAAGATGGGAACATCAATTAGACACAGTGCCAATTCCTAAGTCATCATCTCCAATTAGACAAGTGGAGAATATGAATATTTTTGATTTTGAAATATCAAATACTGATATGGATAAAATTAATTCATTGACTAAACCAGATGGTCGTAATAAAGACCAAGATCCTGCTGTCTACGAGGAATTCTAAAATGAGAGTGATATTTGAGATTATCTCAAATACCACTCTTTTTTTATATTGTCTCATTTTTTAGAAAATATAAAATTCAAAAAATAATATTATTTTAGAATATCTATTGAATTTTAAAAAAATAAGAACTATATTCTAGCTGTAAACGATTTCAACTAAGAAAGCTAATAATTCAAGAGGTGGTTCTTATGTATAGAAGTAACGGAAATTATGAGGCATTTGCTAAACCAATGAAACCAGTTGGTGTTGATGATAAATCAGCTTATATCGTTGGTTCAGGACTAGCTGGTTTGGCTGCTGCAACATTTCTTATACGTGATGGTCAAATGAAAGGCGACAAGATTCATGTCCTAGAAGAACTTGCTCTACCTGGTGGTAGTATGGATGGTATTTGGAACGAACAAAAGGGCTATATCATCCGTGGTGGTAGAGAGATGGAACCTCATTTCGAAACACTTTGGGATTTGTTCAGATCAATTCCATCATTGGAAAATCCCGATGCATCTGTTTTGGATGAATTTTATTGGTTGAATAAGAAAGATCCTAGTTTCTCACATGGCAGAGTTATCCAAGAGCAACGTAAGGAATTGCCAACTGAAGGAGATTTGACTCTCACACCAAAAGCAGTTCAAGAATTGCTTGATTTGGTTATGACGCCTGAAAAAGATTTGGGTGACAAGAAGATCAATGAAGTCTTCTCAGAGGACTTTTTGAACTCTAACTTCTGGCTCTACTGGTCAACCATGTTTGCTTTCGAACCATGGGCTAGTGCTATGGAGATGAGACGTTACTTGATGCGCTTCTGTCATCATATCGACTCACTTTCAAATCTATCATCTTTGAGATTTACTAAGTACAATCAATACGAATCCTTGATTCAACCATTGATCAAATTCTTGGAAGATAAGGGTGTTCAATTTACATACAATACTCACGTAAACAATATTAAAGTCGATACATCAAATGGTTCCAAAGTAGCTAAAGAAATCGAGTTAACAACCGATGGTAAAGACGACACGATCAGTTTGACCGAAAATGATTTAGTCTTTGTAACTAATGGATCAATCACCGAGAGTACAACTTATGGTGACAAGACACATCCAGCACCAACTGAACACGAATTAGGTAGCAGTTGGCAATTATGGGAAAACTTAGCCAAACAAGATGAGGCTTTTGGTCATCCAGATAAGTTCTGTAAGAATATCCCTGAAGCAAACTGGACAATTTCTGGAACAATTACTTTGACTGATGATGAAGTAACACCATACATCGAAAAGATCAGTAAGAAAGATCCACACAGTGGTTCCATCGTAACTAGTGGTCCTGTAAGTATTAAGGATTCCAACTGGCTATATGGTTATTCCATCAGTCGTCAAAAACACTTCAAGAGACAAAAGGATAACGAATTGGTAGTTTGGGTTTACGGATTATTCTCAGACAAACCAGGTAACTTCGTAAATAAGAAGATCACTGAGTGTACTGGTGATGAACTATGTGAAGAGTGGTTATATCATATCGGTGTTCCAACTGATAAGATCAAGGATATCGCTGAAAATCATGCAAATACTATTCCAGCACATATGCCATATATCACTTCATACTTCATGCCAAGACAACTTGGAGATCGTCCACTAGTCGTACCAGAAGGTTCAAAGAATTTAGCCTTTATCGGTAACTTTGCGGAAACAGACCGTGATACAGTCTTCACAACTGAATATTCAGTTAGAACTGCTATGGAAGCCGTTTATACATTGCTTGATGTTGACCGTGGTGTTCCTGAAGTCTTCGGTTCAGCCTTTGATGTACGTACATTGATGCGTGCTATTTACTACTTGGATGGAAAGAAGAAAATCGAGGATATCAAGTTACCATTTAAGGAACGTATGGTAGAGAAGAAAGTTATGGAGAAGATCCATGGAACTTATATTGAAGAACTATTGAAAGATAATAATTTGTTGTAATACACAAAGAGACGTTTCAATTCGCAAATGAATTGAAACGTCTCTTTTTTAATCGAAATAAGTTTGCCAATCTTTAGAGTGATGACATTCAAAAGCTAATTTGAAGTCTTTTGGAAGATTTCTTTCCAATGAAAGAT
Organism: Companilactobacillus sp. HBUAS56275; assembly: GCF_036913655.1. NCBI lineage: Bacteria > Bacillati > Bacillota > Bacilli > Lactobacillales > Lactobacillaceae > Companilactobacillus > Companilactobacillus sp. HBUAS56275. The sequence continues at coordinate 82,360 of NZ_JAYKKK010000005.1, read as the reverse complement.
TTAAATTTAATGCTTCATCGAGGGTGAAGTACTTAACATCGGAAGTCTCAACACCACTGTGAAGATCATCTTCTGTTGGGGTACATTCGAAAAATAATTTATAGATATAACTGAGATTCTTTTTAGGATAGTGGTTCTTTTGCATATCTTTGATAGCAATTAAACGGAGCGGCTTGGTCTTTATACCAGCTTCCTCAAAGGTTTCTTTTGTAGCAATTTCACTAGCAGAGTAACCAATATCAGCCCAACCACCAGGAATAGACCACTTACCATTACTTTTTTCACGAACTAACAAAATCTTATCATCCTTAAAAGTTGCGGCACGGACATCGACTTTAGGAGTGACATAACCTGTATCTGAGTCAAAAAAGATGTTGAGGTTTTCAGGTGTGGCGTTGTTGGTTAACTGGGCAGTTAATTTCTTAGCAACGTCTTCTAATTGTTGATACCGTTCCAAATCAAAAACATCTTTGCCGTAATGTTTACCAGACTGGGCAATTGCTTGAAGCTTTTCAAGTAATAATTCAATATCATTATCCATTGTTATACCTTCCTTTTGATGAAAGTATAACATTTATAATTATATTTTTTAATTGACCTTAGCGTAAGGACGTTCGTGAATGAAGTCATTGAAAATATCGTATTTTTTAACATTTTCTAATTTGTGACAACTGTCCTGAATCTTTTCGGTGATATGGGCCATTAGATAGATGCTGTCCAATAACATGAAGTGAGAGTTATTTTTGCGAGTAAAATTGATACCTCTTTCGACCATTTTGATAGCCAAATCATACTTGTTGAGGGCTAAGTAGGAGAGTGCTGCTACAAAGTAGATGATGTTGAGATTCTCATCGTAAGTAATTTGGTCGAGATTTCTTAACGCTACATTGATTTGTTTAATGGCAGAGGTACGTAGTCCTTGTTTAGCGTAAACGTAAGCCAGGGTGATATTGCAGATACGTGTTAAAGTTGTTTGCTTGCGACTGTGACCAGTGCTGGCTAGAGATAACTTCAAAAATTCCTTAGAACTGTCAAAATTATGTTCCAAGTGCAGATCACAAACAGCTAGATAAAAGTAATAGGCTTGCATCTGCTTACTAGTCTCAACCAACTCAGTAACAGTGGGGCGATTTAAATAAGATTTTAGTAATTGATAGTTTCTACTATTATATAGTGAACGAACTTTTTGATTGAAATATCTGTCCTTACAGATACTGAAATTTTGTGCTAAAAGTAGATCATCAAAATTGATTGATAACCTTTGGCACAAACTGATCAAAAGCTGAGTATTAGGGATGTACTTGTTATGCTCGATTTCTGAAAGAGTAGATTGAGAACAAATATTTTCAGCTGTTTCCAGTTGCGAAAGCTGTCGACGCTGACGAGTTTCTTTTAATATGTCCCCTAAATTGTCCATATATTAACACCTACTTATCTTAATTAATAAATCTATAAGTAGATGATATAAAAGTAGTGTGTATTTTCTGTTCAATTATTGTAAAGTTTTGTAAATATGTTTGTAAATTTTCAGGAAAAATTATGTTTATTGATCAAACCAGGTTGAATTGCACGTTGATTTTTGTCTGGAGCAACCTGATAATTAATAATCATATTAACTGAATCAATAGTCAAAATGTCGATAATAGAATTTTTCATAATCGTTAATTCATAACCACGAAAAGTTCTATCTTCAATGGGTGCCATGATTAATTACCTCCAAACTCTATCTTTGAAACAATACATTGTAAGGCTGTAAAGATTGAGGGGAGTAATGATTTGCTCTAACTATTTTAATTGTCTATTTTGACGGGATGGAATCGAATTTTTTTATCTTCTATAAGGCTGGTGTTATATTAACTCCAAATATATCCATAGCAATTATGTGTGGTGATAAATATGAAGAAGGTTAGATTGCATCGGTCGACGACGCATAAGATATTTAATGCTTTTGGTGTGGTTTTTATTGCGATTATCATTTTGCTGATTTTGATGTCTAGGTTGGTAAGGACTAGCAATATAGATGTAACTTCAGTTTGTGGCTTCCTGCTTATCGTTCCTTTGACAGGAGTTGTTGGTGCGGTTAATGAAAAAGAAAAACAACATATTTCTTTTGTTGCCTTGAATATGACATTTTGGATCATGGTGGCTTTGGGTCTATCTTTCTTGAATTTTGAGTTCTCAAAACGTTGGGCCTTGGGATTAGGCTTTTTCGCCGCCGCAACTTCAATTTTGATTACCGTTTCGGATACGGTTTTTCAAAATGAAGCGGATAAGTGGATGATTCAAAGAAAGATTAATGAACGAGATCGTGCGAAGAAACATGATAAGGAGTAAGATTTGGATTCTTTCTCAAACTCGGTTGTGATATAAAATTTCCGTCCTCCACAAAAATTGGGAATGCTGTTGGAACGCTATGGGCGCGATTCGAAGCTAATTATTTTACACTTCGTGCAAAATAATGGATCTCCGAAATCGACCTTATTGTAATCGGCAAAGCCGATAACAATAATCTCATAGCTGAACGCATTTCCAATTTTTGCTCCGGACTAAAGAGTGCTTCTATTGTTTGTTTATTTTTAAGCTTTCAGATAGTAAGATGGCAAATTACAGTTATTTTGTTAATATGTATTTTAACCATGTAAGGCTAGATGATATCTAACTTTACATGGTTTCCGATAACATTAGAAACGAATATCTAGTCGGTAGTAAAAAATTATTAGCTTCAAGCCGTGTCCACCACGTTCCAGTGGCCCACAGATTTTTTACGGACGACGGCATATTTCAACTACATCAGTTAGTATTAATGATACAACCGAGTTTGAGTAAGAACCAAAATTTGTTAAAAAAAATACCACGAAATTCGTGATATTTGATGGGAGATTCTAATGGTTGATAGACCATGTTTTTCTAAAGAATTATCAGTAGAAACCTTCAAAAACTTCTATTGGTATAAAACGGAGTTGGTGAAAATCTGTAAAGATAATCACTTACCAACTTACGGGACCAAGGCTGAATTGAATCAGTATATTATTCAATATTTAAATGGTATACCGCAGTCGCAAATAAAAGTTGTTCGGACTAATACTCAGACATCTTCATTGAAAGCTGAACAAATCAATTCGCAAACTAAATTGTTGGCTTCAGGATTCAGTTTGAATGCAGAAGCTAGAAATTTTTTTGCCAATTATTTTCAAATAGACAAATTCAGTTTTAAAAAAGCTATGGCTATCAAAATGCGTCAAGTCCAAAGTGAGCATGACGATTCAGCTACGGTTCAAGATCTCATTGATGCTTATCAAAATGGAATTTCGACTGATAATAAGGAAGAACATACTTATCAATGGAATAATTTCGTGAAAGCCTTCAATCGTGATGAGCGTTCGAAAGACTATTCTCAAAAAATGAAAGTGGCCGCAATTATTTGGTCTAAAGTTCGTGATAGTCAAATGGAAAAAGTTTACAGTCCTAAGTTGATTGACCAATATCAAAGTGAAATTTCAAAATATCGTAAAGTTTAAGCTAGTGTGAAACCTTGTTCTTTAAGGAAACTGGCTACTTCTGGGCGTCTAATTTGTTTGAAGATGGCCAGATTTTTTTCGGACCAATTAGTATCGGATGCATTAGTTTTGCGGTTAGCGTAGTAATCGTGAACTACTTGATCGTAATTTGCTAAGTCGGTGAATTGATGGTTGTTGTAAGAATTAGTTGCTACTTGGCAGTTCTGTGGCAAACGAGGTTTATGTTGATTCTTAGTTTTGGGAACACCGACAGTCATACCAAAAACAGGAATTGTAAGTTTAGGCAAGTTCAGTAACTCGGCAACACGTTTGATGTTATTGCGGAGACTGCCGATGTAGCAAATACCTAAATCCATTGATTCAGCGGCTACAGCCATACTTTGAGCCGCGATAGTCGTGTCCACAATGCTGACAATCAAGGATTCCATATTTTTTAAACTATCTAGATTTTGGTCATGAGCTTTTAAAATTTGAGCTTGACGGTTCAAATCAGCTACGAAAACGTAAAAAGTATCCGCCTTTTTTACGTGTGGGGAGCTTATCGTAATATCAGCTAACTCATTTCTTAGTTTTGAATCAGTTATTTCAATAATAGAAAAAGCTTGGACAAATTCAGATGTTGAGCCACTTTGAGCAGCCATTAACAGTGCTTGTTTTTGTTCATTAGTGATAGCTTGGTCTTTAAAGTCACGTACAGATACGTGTTCAGTCATCTTTTTAATCGTTGGATTCATTTTTTCCCTCTTTTTTAAATGGTCGAAAAGTTTCATGCTTGGATTGATATTCAGCGACGTCAATAATTTTATTATTTTTGAACTCGATTATTGAGGCACCGTCGAAATCATATTCAGTATGTTCGACAGCATGAAAATACCATAACACTGTATAAGTATTTTTGTCTGTTGGTAGGATTTTGTCGATGCGCCAATTTAAAACTTTTTGACGATTCATCATGTTATCGATCCATTGATGTAATTCGTCCAAACCGATGTAGATAGGACCATAACATTCACGATAAATTATTTTTTCATCAAAATAAGTATCGAGGTCTGAAAAATCCCTTATAAGCCAGGATTGAAAATATTTCCTAATAATATCTGTATTGTCCATAAGATTCTCCGTTAAAATTTACAAGATACTAATAATTATAGAAATCTTTGTTGGTCTTTTCTAGTAGAAGATGACAATTAAAAATCGTTAGCCGAGTGGACTAACGATTTTTTTGAGCTATTAAATATCCAATGCCAAGTACGGACGTACCAAGGAATAGCCATTGATACCATTTATTAGGTTTATGTGCTTCGAAAGAGATAGTGACGTTTTTACCTTTGTAAACTTTTTTCATATTTTCCTCCAAAGACTGATTGTTTGATTTGAATTGATTGTAACATGAAAAATATATCTATAACTATTTTAATTAGAACGGTAACATTATAATTAGTAAGAGAATTCTGAACAAAGTAGAGGATTAAATTAAATGAATAAGTATAAATTGCAGGCAGCGGCGTTTGTCTTAGTGTCATTTATGCTGGGATGTAACGAGTTTATCGTTGTCGGAATAATTTCTGATATCTCAAGTTCATTGAAGGTGGCCGTTACGACTGTTGGTTATATGATTACAATGTTTGCCATAGTCTATGCCATCAGTACGCCAGTTTTGACTATTTTGACCAGTCGTTTTAACCAATATCATACTTTTATGGTACTGATGATAATTTTTTTAATAGGAAATACTTTGACAGGTTTTGCGACAAGTTTTCCGTTGATGTTAATGTCGCGAATGATCACGGCAATTGTAGCGGGGACGCTTGAGTCATTGAGCATCGCTATTTCCAGTGTCATTGCGCCAAAAGATAAGAGAGCTATCTTGATTTCTTGGCTGGCGGCGGGATTTAGTATTGCTTCTGTTATCGGAGTCCCCATTGGAACAGCCATCAGTACTCATTTTGGTTGGCAAAATGCATTCCACGTTATTTCGCTGTTGAGTCTAGTGACGTGTATTATTCTAGGACTGGTTTTACCGAAGAACTTGAATCATCCAACCAGCAGTATAAAAGATCAATTAATTATCTTGAAGGATAAGCGTATTTATCTTGCATCCGCATTGACTCTCTTTGCCGCCGCAACTTCCTACGCTTATTACACTTATATTCGTCCTCTGATCACGAATACGTTGGGATTCAGTACTTCGACGTTGAATTGGCTTTTGATGCTGATTGGGATCGTAAGTATTATCGGTAATCGACTTTCAGGCACATTAGCTGAACATAATGGATTAAAAATTTTGCCTAAGTTCTACGGGGTAAATATCGGATTGTTGCTGATTTTTTCAATTGCAATGGGTAATAGGTGGACTGGTTATGGGCTGTTATTACTGCTGACATTATTAGTATTGATTGGTGGATCTCCTATTCAGATTCACTTCCTGGATGTGGCGGAGGCCGACTATCCACAAGCTACGGCATTTGCTTCAGCTCTGGGTGCTATTTTCTTTAATGTCGGTATCTCACTAGGATCAGCGACTGCTTCAGTGAATTTGCATGTTATGGGATTGCGTAATTTAGGATGGGGAGCAGCTGTCTTCATGGCAATATCCTTAGGTATCGTTATATATTTGAATCACGTTAATAAAGAATTCCAAAATAAAAAATCGTTAGTCTAATGTGACTAGCGATTTTTATTTTTGGTCGGGATCTTTGTAATCCTCTTGATAAATATACTTATGCAATTTTAAATACTGTTCACCTAATTTTTGTTCATTAGCGTTGTCTTTAGGATAGTAATAACGACGACCAGCTAAACCTTTAGGCATGTAATTTTGTTGAGCAATCTGATGCGGCGAGGCAAATGGAGAATCTATCAAACCACCACCAGTAATTTCTTCAGAATGCTTATAGTGCATATCTCTTAATCCTTTGGGCATGGGATGTTCGTTAGGGTGTTCAGTATCTTGATCTAATTTATCCCAAGTTTCGTCAAATGAACCTGACTTAGGAGAGATACACATTAGCATCGTGGCGAACATCAGTGGATATTTGGCCTTAGGCATTCCAATCTTTTCGGCTTGATTAGCGGCAACCACGATTTGGGTAACTTGTTGCGGATTAGCTAAACCGATATAAGTGTAGGGGATTTCTCGTAATCTCCGCACAACAGAAGGTAAGTCGTTATTTTTTAACAGCACCGCTAAATAATACAAGGCCGCATCTGTGTCAGAACCGGCCATAGAATCGGAATAAGCGGAAAGGTAATCATAGTGTTTAGTAGCCTTTTTGTCGTAATTAAAATGTTGTTGCTGAGCAAATTTTTTCACGTTTTCAACAGTGATTTTATCCGGATTAATAGCGTGAATCGTTTCTAAACTATTTAAAGCAATTCTCAAGTCACCGTCAGCTGAAATGGCTATTAGCTTTAGAGCTTCAGCTTCAAATTGTTTATCGTCTAATTTGTAAATATCAGTCACGGCACGTTTGAGCATGGTGATGATATCTTCGTCATTGAGAGATTTGAATTCAAAAATTTGGCTCCTCGAACGAATAGCAGGAACGATGGACATGATAGGATTCTCAGTCGTAGAGCCAATTAACAAGATGTGACCATTTTCCAAATAAGGTAGTAGGAAATCCTGTAAAGTTTTGGTCATACGGTGAATTTCATCTATTAATAGAACGAACGAATCGTCAGGGTATTGGTTGATTTGTTTAGTCAATTTAGCCTTATTGTCAGTCGATGCATTGAATGCTTCAAAAGGATAATTGTATTGTTTAGCAATAATTTTGGCTAAAGTAGTCTTGCCCGTGCCAGGTGGTCCCCAGAGTAACAGTGGGATGTTGACGTGTTGATCGATGATTTGCCTCAATGGCTGACCAGATTTCAAGAGTTCCTGTTGTCCAACCATTTCATCTAAAGTTTGTGGCCGCATTAAATCGGCTAGTGGTGTTTTGAATGCCAATGTTTTGTTCCTTTCTGTGGGTTTAATTTACAACTGATGATTTTTCTAATCGATATTTTTTAGGAGTGGTTTCATAACGTCTATGGAATTCCTTACCAAAATAGCTGGCTGTATTGAAACCACACATTTGAGTAATCTCTTTAACCGATCGTGTCGTCGTTATTAGAAACATTTCGGCCATAGACATCCGATAATCATTTAAGTATTCCATTGGAGTTTGATTAAGGACAGCTTTAAATGCTCGGAAACATTCTGCACGACTAATATTGGCAGCACTTGCCAAGTCGTTAACGGTTAGGTGAGGACGTTGATAGTTTTCGTGAATGAATTGAATCGTAGATCTAATTCTTTCCGACTGAATATTTTTAGGTTGTTTGATTTGATCGTAGTGGTGTTGTTGGAAAGAGACCAACATTAATCTCCAAATTCGACAAACTAATTCTACACTGTGAAGTTCGTAACCGATTTCTTTTTCAGATAATTTGCATAATTCTTCGATACTTTCACTAATTATGTGGTCTTGTTTGTCTTCTCGGCTCCAGTATAAATAATTTACACCTGATCTGCTAATAGGTAGCACTGAACTATTTTTTAATGTCATGAAAGATTTAAATTCAAAAAAAGTTGGAGGTAGAACACAACAGGCCGTTATGGTGTTTGGTTCTAATGCTTGAACACTGTGCAAAGCAGCTGAATTGATAAAAATGCCATCATCAGGTTTTAGACTGATTGTTGTGAGTTTGTTATTGCTGTCTTGAACCTGATACTGACACTTTCCTTGTAGTAAGGTAGTGAATTCAAAGCCTTCATGCCAATGCATACTCCATTGTCGACTAGTGTATTCATCAAAGTTATCAATACAAGTAACTAGTGGAATAGTGTGTTCATCATAGATTACTTTTTCATAGAGCCCATTTATTAAGTGGAGTGATTTTAATTTCATTATTAAGACCTCTGATACGAAAGTGATATTTTTGGAGACTATATTGGCTATTAATGTAATTATAATGTCACTATAATAACATCGTGTTATACGAAAATAAAAGGGGCTTAATTTATGAAGACAGATACTATAGAGGTAATTGGTGCTAATGAAAATAACTTGAAAAATATCAATTTGAATATTCCCAAAAATAAATTAGTTGTTTTTGCAGGAATTTCCGGTTCGGGCAAAAGTTCATTAGTATTTGATACTTTAGCAGTTGAAAGTAATCGTGAGTGGCAAAGTTCTTATTCACTGTATATCAGAAACAAGATGCCCCATTATCAACGTCCCCAAGTGGAACAAATCAATAATTTAACACCCGCAGTAGTTATTCGCCAACAATCTTTTAATGCCAGTAGTCGCTCTACAATGGGGACGGCTGTTGATGCAGCTCCACTAGTACGTTTGTTATATTCACGTGTTGGAAAACCTAGTGCTGGTGGATCAATGGCTTATTCGTTTAATCATCCGGCAGGCATGTGTCTAACTTGTACCGGATTAGGAAAGATTCAAATCCTCGATGAAAGTAGTTTGTTTGATTTGGATAAAACGTTAAATGAGAAAGCTATTAAATTTTCACCATTCAATTCTGGTTGGCAAAATAATATCTATACAACTAACTTAGCTCTTGATCCAGATAAAAAATTACGTGAGTTTAACGAAAATGAATGGAAAATTCTTTGTTATGGAGCTGATGAGCCAATCAAAATTGAGATACGTTCAAATAAAACTGGGCGTGTTGATCATGTTGATTATGAAGGGATTATTCCCAGATTTAAGCGATTATATTTAAAACGTGATATTTCGAAACTTAAAGGTAAGCTACACGACGAAATTATGACGCATATAACGACAGCACCATGTCCGGATTGTGATGGTACAGGATTAAATCCTAAGGCCTTGACTTCAAAGATTAATGGTTTGAATATTATTGATTTTATGAGTTTACCTGTCGAAGATCTCTTACCTAAACTGCGACAGATCAAAGATGAACGTGGACAATCATTGAGTGGACAGATAGAACAACTTTTAAAAAGAATGGTCGCTATTGGAATCGGCTATCTATCGTTAATTCGTCAAAGTGATACTCTGTCGGGTGGAGAAATGCAACGGTTAAAAATTGTTCGTAATCTTGGTAGTAGCTTGAATAATATAACTTATATTTTGGATGAACCAACTACTGGGTTACATCCAGCCGATGTTGATAAAATTGGTAAAATGCTTCTTGGTTTGCGTGATGATCATAACAATGTGTTAGTTGTTGAACATTCACGACAAATTATTGAAATTGCTGATGAAGTAGTGGAAATGGGACCTAGAGCTGGTTCTCATGGTGGACAGGTCGTTTATCAGGGGAATGTTGATGGTTTGAAGAAAGCCGATACTCTGACAGCACGCGATATTAGTCATAAGTTACAGATAAATGATAATCCGAAACAGTGGTCAAATAGTTTTCCAATTAGGGATGCCCATTGTCATAATCTCAAACATATTGATGTTGATATACCTAAGGGGATTTTGACTGCAGTAACTGGGGTGGCTGGGTCGGGGAAGAGTTCCTTGATTCGTTATGATTTTATCGATCAAAATCCTGGTGCAATTGTAATTGATCAAAAACCCATTGGTAAGTCAATTCGTTCCACGCCGGCAACTTATACAGAAATTATGGATGAAATCCGTAAAGTATTCGGTAAAACTAATCATGTGGCACCTAGTTGGTTCAGTTCTAACTCAAAAGGTGCCTGTCCTGTTTGTAAGGGCAAAGGAAAAATAAAATATGACATGGCCTTTGCTGACGCGGTTGAGGTTATCTGTGAAGAATGTCAAGGACGTCGATATAACGATAGGGCTCTAAGCTATACTTACAGAAATAAAAATATTGAAGATGTAATGGATTTAACTGTTGATCAAGCGATTGAGTTTTTCAATGATGAAAAAATCACGAAGGCATTGCAGAATTTGATCAAGGTAGGTTTAGGCTACCTTACATTAGGACAACCAACTAGTACACTTTCTGGTGGTGAGATTCAGAGAGTAAAAATAGCAGCAGAATTGAACAAAACGGGAAATGTTTATGTTATGGATGAACCAAGTGCAGGATTACATAGTGAAGATATTAAAGTATTGACACGTTTATTACGGAACCTTGTAGAACATAGCAACACCGTGATTATAATTGAGCATCGTCTAGAACTGATCAGCCAAGCTGATTGGATTATCGATGTTGGACCTGATGGTGGCACACATGGTGGAGAAATTTGTTTTACTGGTACACCAAGCAAATTATTAGATAATGAAATTTCAAAGACAGCTAAGTACTTGAGACTAGCAACAAACAAGGGAGAGTTAATACGATGATATCAAAAGAAAAAATTGAAGCATTTAAGAAAATGGCTAATTCTGGTGAAATTTATGATAGTGTCGATGAAGAATTTTTAGACTATCAACATGAATTGGTACAAAGAATCAATGAATTCAATCAAACTCCAGAAACAAAAGTGGGATTGAAGAAACGTGATGAGATCTTACAGGAAGCAATGGGAACCTATTCTGAGGGATTATATATTATTCCCCCTATCTATGCTAATTCTGGATTGTCAAATGTTCATGTTGGAAAGAACGTTTTTATCAACTTCAATAATAATTTTGTAGACGATGGTGAAGTTTTTATTGGAAGCGATACGATGATTGGACCAAATTGTACTTTCGCAACTGCAGTCCATCCGATATCACCGAGGTTGAGAAGACAGAAATTGCAATTTAATAAACCAATTCACATCGGTGAAAATGTTTGGTTAGGAGGTAACGTTACTGTACTTCCAGGAGTTTCAATAGGTGAGAATTCTATTGTTGGTGCTGGCAGTATTGTTACCAAAGATATTCCGGCTAACGTGATTGCGGTGGGTAATCCCGCTCGTGTTTTAAGGGAAATAACTGAAAAAGACGACGAATTCTATGATAAGGATAAGAAAGTTCCTCAAGAGATTCTCGATAAGTATATGTAATTCGTGAGGTTATAATGTCGCTTCAAATTAAAGAACGTAATATATTACGGAAATAAAAATTATCAATGAACTTTAAGAGAATTTAAAAAAATTGTTGCTCGTTTAGAAAATAGATCTTTGATTATAGCAATTTCAGATGGGGTAAAAGATGAGTCCTTCTTTAAGTTTTGTTATGGAGAATTAAATCCTACTTTGCTATGTTTGAGTAATAAATAAAACGACCTTTATTAAGAATTTCAAGTTTTAAATACTTAATAAAGGTCGCTTTTTTATGAATTATTATAAAAGATTACGATAATTTTCTGTAAAATGCATATCGTTTAAAATAGCAGAGAATTCAACCGATTGAAATTTGTTAGTAAAGGTATTAATAAGATTAAATATATTTTTTTCAGTGTAAGATAATCCTTTTTATTAAGAACAAGTTTTAAAGAAAGGATTAATTCGAAAACTTCTTTCTGACTGGTAACGTCAAAGTTTGATAGCCCAAGATTTCTCTTAATACTTTTATAACTAGGTCCCCTGTCTAATGATTTAGAATAAGTGATTTCACCATGTGCTACAGCATTTCTAAAATGATTAACCATATGATTTATGGCTTCAATAGAGTCTACATCAACACTTATATTAGTATTATAGGAACGATTGTATTTCTTGGAAAAGTCTTTTGCTATTATTATTTTTAAATTATTTTTAGAATTATGATAAAAATAATTTAAATCACCAAAAGTCAAAAAATTGACGAGTACCCATAGTGGAACATGACCGTGATTGTTTACATAGTGTTTTATGGCATTATTATCTTGTCTTTTACTTGATTTCTGTTTGATGACATTTGATAGGGAGCTAATAGTACCCACTACTGAGGCAACAGATTCAGAGTTTCGTGAATAATTATCCATAGCAAGATAGGAATGTTCTTCGGGATGTTGTTCGGAAAACCGATACGATATTTCCGCACCCAAATTGGATTCATATTCTAATAATGCATTATGAAGTATTGATCTTAATGATTTGTCAAAGTCATACAAGCTTTGTATTTCAGAGAATTGAGTACCTGGAATATACTTTTCAGGATGAATTACTTTACCTTTAGAGTCTTTTTGAAGAAAGAGCCATTTTATATCCGTTAATTATAGAATAGTATCCAAACTGTTCTAAGCTTCTTTTAGCGGAAGAAGGAACTTCCAGACCTCTTTTTCTTAAAATAATTAATTGTTGGTTTAGTGTTTTAAAGGGCTTACTATTTTCTTTATTCATATTTTCTCTCCAAAACAAAAACCCCAGCTCTATTAATAAAAATAGAAACTGAGGTTTTGTTAGTTCAGCACCTACTCCTCGGGCCCTCTGAACTTGATCTATATTTATATATTACTGATTATTAATTAAACTTTCAAGTAAATTGCAATAGTTTAACCATGAAACTTACAGAATAAGTATTGTTATTTTTGAGTTCTTGAGGCTTATTTTATGTGTAAATATGGATGTATATTCTTATATTATATTTTTACAGTAACGATATGAAAATCAATTATATAGAAATAAGACTTACATTTGTGTTCTTATTGTACAATGCTTTATTATTTAAATTAAACAAAAAGTCGTGAAAAAAGATAAAATAATTAACAACTGTTGTTGACACAACCACTACTTTTTAGGTAAAATAACAGTTGTTGTTTAATTGCCCGTTGGTCAAATGGTTTAAGACGCCACCCTCTCAAGGTGGAGTTATGGGTTCGATTCCCATACGGGTGATAAGAGAAATTCACTTAGCTGTTATATCGGTTTAAAAGCCTGGTATAGCAGCTTTTTTTATTGCCTATTTATATTATTAATTATTTTTATCCTTAGTTTTGATTATCAAGATATAAATCAACATCCCAATCAAAACAATAGTATAAATAGCACTAACAAATCCAGCATACTCCATAATGATCCAGCCGGTAATTCTGGCACTGGCCATCAGTAACATTGAAAGTACGCCGAACATCACGATTTTTCTCAAAAGGTTCTGATAGATCTCATTAAACTTTTTTTGATTATTTCTCATAGTAAAATAACTCCTGAAATGACTAAACCGCTCAAGCCAGCAAGAAAATTATTGAGGAAATGCACGGTAATATCAGCTTTAATATTCTTAGTTCGATAATAAACACCTGCTAAAACGATACCTAATAGTACTTTTGATAAGGCATAGATCCAATCTGTTCCGGCTCCAAAGGGTGCGTGAACGTAACCAAAGAAGATTCCACTCAATAAAATTGATATCAGTGGCTTATTAACGAAGAACCAATTCATGAAGATACCACGGAAAATTATTTCCTCTAAAATTGGAGCGACAATAATACTGAAAAAAATCAGAATAGCCATATTATTTTTACCAATCAATTGTAGAGCTTCAACGTTGGCATTGCTACTCTTCATAAAAGGAACGGTGGCAAAATTAATGAAGGCTATTAAAGCGGTGGCGATAACGATGATCAACCAAGTTTTTTTCGTGAATTTCTGAGTTGGAAATTTTTGAACTCGTTTAAAAACAAAAATAATTATGGTGGCAGCCACAATTAGCAATATAATGGTTATAATTGGTGCAATTTTTAGGTAAGATTGATAACTAGAACCCAGCTCCTTTTTTGTCAAAGTTAGGATACTTAGTGGGAGTTGTTCCAATAAAAATAGAACCAAAAAGGCTATAATATGAAATATAGTTTTTATAGGTTGATAATTATTTTTAGTATTATTCATTAAAATGCCACCTTATTTAGGATAATTATTAGAATTATTTGATAATTAGTGCTTTAATACTATAATGCTATGTGAGTTTTTAAAAGGGAGTGAATAGATGTTTAAGATTGCTCGTGGTAGGATCAACGTTTGGCAAGTACTTGCTGCAATCATTTTTATGATTTTTCAAGTTGTTGCGACGTTATACATACCTAATTTAACCTCAGACATTGTTAATAAAGGTGTTATTACAGGTGACACTAATTATATCGTAAATGCTGGTATTAAGATGATTGTTGTATCATTTATTACCGTTATAGCAGCGTTTGGTAATGTTCTGATGGCGTCACAAGCGTCACAAGGATTAGGTCGAAAATTAAGATCCGATTTATTCAAGAAAATATTATACTTTACACACGATGAGTTCGACAAATTTGAGACATCGTCTTTAACAACCAGAACGACTAATGATGTTGTCCAAATTCAGAACGTTATGATCATGATGTTGAGAATGATGATTATGGCACCAATTATGTTGATCGGTGCTAGTTTCATGGCTTATCAAAAGAACGCCGAAATGACTAAGATCTTTTTGATCTCGATTCCAATCTTGTTAGTGCTAGTTGGGGTTGTGATGTTTTTTGCTGTTCCTTTGTTTAAAGCAATGCAGAAGAAAACTGATCGTTTGAACTTGGTCTTTCGTGAAGGTTTGACAGGGGTTCGTGTTATTCGTGCCTTCAGACAAGATAAGTTTGAACAGGATAGATTCAACGATGCTAACGAAGACTACACTAACAATGCGGTTAAAGTATTTAGTATCGTAGCTTTAATGTTTCCTATTGTTACATTAATTATGAGTGGTACTAATGTTGGTATTACTTGGTTAGGTGCTCATTACATTGCTAACCAGTCGATGGAAATTGGTAACATGATTGCCTTCATGACTTACGCTATGCAAATTCTAATGAGTTTTATGATCCTATCAATGGTCTTCGTATTTGTTCCCCGTGCTTCAGCTTCAGCTGCCCGTATTCAGGAAGTGTTTGAAACAGAAAGCAAAATTGATGTTGTGGCTAAACCAGCTAAGCTTAAAGATGAGCCAGCTCTTAGTTTCAACGATGTTAACTTTAGATACAATGGAGCAGAAAGATTAGCTCTATCTAATTTGAACTTTAACATGACTAAGGGACAAACTCTAGCTATTATTGGTGGTACTGGTTCAGGTAAGAGTACTTTGATCAACCTGATTCCTCGATTCTACGACGCTGAAACAGGTGTTGTAAGTATCAATGGAACAGATGTCAAAGCATTGAGTACTGAAGATATCAATAGTAAAGTTTCGATGGTTCCTCAAAAAGCTTACTTATTTAAAGGGACAATTCGTGACAATATGCTTTATGGTAAGCCAGATGCTACTGATGATGAAGTTTGGCATGCCCTAGAAGTTGCTCAAGCTGCTGACTTCGTTAGAGAATTGGATGATAAATTGGATTCCGAAGTTGAACAAGGTGGAGAAAACTTCTCTGGTGGTCAAAAACAACGTTTGGCTATTGCTAGAGCCTTGGTCAAGGACGCTTCAATTTATGTTTTTGATGATTCATTCTCAGCACTTGATTTCAAGACTGACTTGAATTTAAGAACTGCTTTGAGAAATGATGAAAAAATTAGTCAGAGTGTGGTTGTTATCGTCGGTCAACGTATTTCAACAGTTGCCGATGCTGATCAAATTGTTGTCTTGGATGACGGTAAGATGGTCGGATTGGGAACTCACGCTGAATTGAAAGAAAATAATAAGACTTATCAAGAAATTATCGAGTCTCAAATAAAGGAGGGTAAGTAATGGCTGATAAAAATAATCAATCCCCTTCAGTAGGACATGGTCCGGGACGTGGTCCAGCAATCGTTGTTAAACCTAAGAACTTCTGGAAAACAACAGGCCGTCTGGCTAAGTATATGTCCAGTTACATAATTGGAATAGTCTTTGTTTTGATTTTGGCGATTGCTTCAGCTGTCTTTCAAATTAAGACTCCTAAGATTTTAGGTGAGGCCACGACTGAAATTTATAAAGGTTTGATGACGGGTGTTGCCCAACAAAAAGCTGGAATAAAGATCAATGGTCTACCAATCGACTTTAGCAAGATCGAACATATTATTTTAATTGTCGTCTTGATGTACTTAGCTTCAGCCATCTTCAACTTTATTCAACAGTTCGTAATGACACGTATTTCACAACGAACAGTTTACAAGTTGAGACGTGATTTGAAGTCCAAGATGCAACGCCTACCAATCGTTTATTACGATTCTCACTCTAATGGTGATATCATGTCACGTGCCATTAATGATATGGATAATATCGCCGGAACCTTGCAACAAAGTTTGACCCAGTTGGTAACTAGTACCGTAACGTTTATCGGTGTTATTTGGATGATGCTTACAATTAGTTGGCAAATGACCTTGATTGCTTTAGCAACGGTTCCTTTAAGTTTGATTGTTGTAGGTATTATTGCTCCACAATCACAAAAATTCTTCAAACGTCAACAAGCTTCTTTAGGTCTCTTGAACAACCAAGTTGAAGAAAACTATGCTGGTCACGTTGTCGTTAAGAGTTTTAACCATGAAGATGAATCAATCGATAAGTTTGAAAAAGAGAATGCCAAACTTTATAAAGCTTCTTGGAAAGCTCAAATGATTTCTGGTATCGTTATGCCTTTGATGACCTTCATTAATAACTTGGGTTATGTTCTAGTAGCCATCTATGGTGGTATTCAAGTTGCTAATGGTAATGTCTCCTTAGGTAATATTCAAGCCTTCTTGCAATACATGAATCAATTTTCTCAACCAATTTCACAATTGGCTAACTTAACTAACACAATTCAAGCTACTGTTGCTTCAGCTGAGCGTGTCTTTGAAATTTTGGATGAACCCGAAATGGAAAATGATAAGGTTGATGTACCAGACGTTGAAACTGACAACAAGGTAACACTTGATCATGTGAAGTTTGGTTATGAAAACAAGCCAATTCTTCTGGAAGACTACAACTTGGATGTTAAACCAGGCCAGATGATAGCTATCGTTGGACCAACTGGTGCCGGTAAGACAACTATCATTAACTTACTAGAACGTTTCTACGACGTTAAAGGTGGTTCGATCAAGTTAGATGGTAAAGATATCCGTAATATGACTCGTGAACAAGTTAGAAGTCATTACGCAATGGTACTTCAAGATACTTGGCTCTTCACCGGTTCGATTTATGATAATTTGAAATACAGTCGAGAAGATGCTACTAAGGATGAAATCATTGAAGCTGCCAAAGCCGCCCATGTTGACAACTTTGTTCGTCAATTGCCAAACGGTTATGATACTGTCTTGAATGAGGAAGCTTCAAACATTTCTCAAGGACAAAGACAATTGATAACAATTGCTAGAGCCTTTGTAGCCAACCCTGAAATCTTGATTTTGGATGAAGCCACAAGTTCAGTTGATACAAGAACAGAGTTACACATTCAACATGCGATGGAACGTTTGTTGAAGAACAGAACAAGTTTCGTTGTAGCTCACAGACTTTCAACAATTCAAAATGCCGATAAAATTATCGTGATGAATCATGGTTCAATCGTTGAAACAGGTAACCACGATGAGCTAATGGCTAAGAACGGCTTCTATGCGGATCTTTATAATTCACAATTCGCTGGAAATGTCGCTTTGTAAAAAAGATAGATATATAATTGGAACGTGTTTATGGCACGTTCTTTTTTTTATATCGTGGTTTGAATTAATATCAACTGAAATAGGTGAAGTATGCCCGTCGGTAGTAGAGAATCTGTGGGTTTGGAATGCGGTGGACACGACTTGAAGCTAATAATTTTGTACTTCGCACAAAATCATGGATCTCCAAGCTCGGTCTTCTGGTAACCTTGCTTCGCAAGCTAACCAGAACTTCACCACTGAGGGCCCACAGATTTTCTACTACCGACTGTATTTCTGATTCTATTATTATTTACTAAGATTGCAGTATATGGATATTTTTTAGTTTTATGTAATTCAAATGGAATTACGAGTTTTGTTATAAGAAAAATGGATGTTCAATTAAATATATGGATTTATCTGAAATCCTTAGTAGTAAATGTTATTTTTGCTATCTAGTATTTAAGGATGTACAAACAATAGAACAGAAGATTAGTCCGGAGCAACAAGAAAATTGGCTCAGCCATGAAATTTACCTTAGCAATTTATTGCTTAGGTAAAGGCCGAACTTGAAGATCCATGAATTTGCACAAAGTGCAAATTTATTAGCTTCCAGGCCGCCCTGCGTTCCAGCCAAATTTTCTTGTTGTGGAGGACGGCAAGTTTAGACTATAAAGAATTTTTTACACTTTTTATTACGAGAGGGCAGGATTTTATGGCAAGTTTTGAAGAGACAAAAGCACAAATTATTGATTTAGCGAATAAACAAGTTGTTCCGGGAGTTAGTTTTGGCTTCATAAACTCGTCACAGACGCAAAAGTACACTTATGGCAATAAGTCATGGGTACCAGAAATAACACCTCTCAAAGGCGACGAATTGCACGATTTAGCGTCATTAACTAAGGTGATGGGGACAGTACCTTTGATTTTGAAGATGTTAGACGATAAATTGATTAATCTGCATGATCCAGTTAAGAAATATTTGCCTGAATTTAAAGATGATCGAGTAGAGTTGTTTCACTTGATCACACATACTTCGGGTATCAAAGGATTCATTCCCAATCGTGATGCCTTAAGTTGTGAGGAACTGATTCAAGCATTATTGGCGTTGCCTGTTACTGATACTTTTAATAAAAAGGTTGTTTATACCGATACAGGATTGATTTTTTTAGGATTAATAGCTGAAAAGTTTTATAAAATGCCGGTTCAAGATGCCATTATGAAATACATTGTGAAGCCAGAAGGATTAAAGGATGCTACTTTTGAACCTGATCCAACTCGTTGTGTGCCAACTTATCCAGTTGCTGGTAAGATGCTTTATGGAATCCCTAATGATCCTAAAGCTCGTCAATTAGGTAAACATTGTGGATCAGCAGGAATGTTTGCAACGTTGGATGATGTTATGAAATTTGCCAGCGACATGTTAAAGCCGGATAAAGAATTTCTTTATCATAACTACACTAAATTGAACCCGGGACGTTCTTTGGGTTGGGACGTAAAGCCAGATGGTTCAGGACATGTATTGTTCCACACAGGCTATACGGGTGAATTTTTGGCAGTTGATTATCAACATCAAAATGCAATGGTCGTTATGACTAATCGAGTTCATCCTAACCAATATAATGAAATCTTTTTACAACGTCGTGAAACGATTTTGGAGTCATTTTTAAACGAGAGCAAGTAATGACTATTTATTTCAATTAAATTAAAATAGCGTCTATTTAGAATTTTCATCTGAATAGACGCTATTTTTTGCTTTTAAAGAGAAAAATATTTTAAACTGACTAAAAATGAAATTAAGTCAGCCTAATAAATTTGTTGAAACGTCATGAAGTATATGATAATCTGGATTTAGGGCGGAAAACCGCCAATATAAGGAGGCTCTTTATGCTTAATGTTAAGAACCTCACTGTCGCTTACGATGACGCACCAGTATTTTCTGATGTTGCCGTTAACTTCAACGCAGGGAAAATTACTGGAATCATTGGACCGAATGGTGCAGGTAAATCGACTTTAATCAAAGCTATTTTGAATTTGATCAAAGTTCAAAAAGGTGAGGTCGACTATAATGGTCAACCGATAGAAAAGATTCAAAAGCAAATTGCTTACGTTGAACAAAGAAAGGATTTGGATCTAACTTTTCCCATCAGTGTCTTTGATCTAGTTATGACGGGGACTTACGGGAAATTGGGGTTGTTTAGAAGTCCTGGTAAGAAAGAAAAACAAGTTAGTCATGAAGCGTTAAAGAAGGTTACGCTAGAAAAATTTTCTAAACGTCAAATCGGAAATTTATCTGGTGGCCAATTACAACGCGTTTTCATTGCTCGAGCCATTGTCCAAGAAGCTGAAGTAATCATTTTAGATGAACCATTTGTCGGAATTGATCTGCAAAGTGAGACAGCTATTATGGAAATTTTGAAACAGTGGCGAGACGAGAATAAAACTATTATTGTTATTCATCATGATTTGAATAAAGTTACGAAGTATTTTGATGACTTAGTTATTTTAAATCACGGTATTGTCGACTTTGGACCAACACAAGAAGTTTATAACCCTAGTAATATTGAAAGTGCCTTTAGTGCAGATCTTTCTTCGGTACTGTTCCAGGAAAAGGAAGGTGTGCAGTGATGACATCAGTTGTGGAGTTTATAAATGCTTTAGGGAAATATGATTTTTTACAGAGTGCGTTATTAACCGCTATTATGGTTGGTATCATGTCAGGAATCGTGGGTAGTTTTATTATTCTACGGGGAATGTCGTTGATGGGAGATGCTATTTCTCATGCAGTTTTACCCGGTGTAGCAGTGGCCTACATGTTCGGCTTCAATATTTTAATAGGAGCTTCACTATTTGGTATTTTGGCTGCTATATTGATTGGTTTCGTAGCTTCCCGCAGTAAAATCAAAACAGATACATCCATTGGAGTGGTCTTCAGTGCCTTTTATGCCTTAGGATTCATTCTAATTTCTATGGCTGAAAGTTCGACTAATTTACATCATATTTTATTTGGAAACATTCTAGCAGTTAGTGATAGTGACATTATGACGACAGCGGTTGTTTTAGGAATTGTCATCTTATTCGTGGTTATTTTCTACAAGGAATTACTAGTGACCTCATTTGACGAAACGTATGCCAGAACTTACGGTTTAAAAGTTCAGATAATTCATTATGCCTTAATGTTAGTCCTGACTTTAGTAACAGTTTCCGCTTTACAGACGGTAGGGATCATCTTAGTAGTCGCAATGTTGATCACGCCAGCAGCCACAGCTTTTCTCTGGACAGATAAGCTAAGCTGGATGTTAGTCTTATCAGCCATCTTGGGTGTGATATCTTCAACAGTTGGACTCTATTTCAGTTATACCTTCAATTGGGCCTCAGGTCCCGCAATCGTGATCGTAGCCGCAATTCTGTTTGCTATTTCCTTTATTTTTTCACCAAAACAAAACTTCTTTAAGTTAAAAAGGAGTGTTGCGCAATGAAAAAAATCCTTATCACGCTTGTATCGGTAGTGGCAATGATCAGTGGCGTTTACTGGTTCTTACAGCAAAGAACGCATAACACTTCAAATTTACCAAGTAATGAAAAGTTACAAGTTGTAACGACTAATTCGATTTTAGAAGACATGGTCAAAAATGTTGGTCGTGATCGGATTGAACTTTATAGTATCGTCAAACGAGGCGTTGATCCGCACGAATATGAACCCCAGCCAAGTGACATTTCCAAAGCTAATGACGCCGATGCTATTTTCCATAACGGTTTGAACTTGGAAACTGGCGGTAATGGTTGGTTCACTAAATTAGTTGAAACGACGCATAAGAATTTTGACAAAGAAGTTTTTTCTACCAGTGAAGACGTTGAGGCCAAGCATTTGACCACTAATAAGAATGAGGTCGACCCGCACGCTTGGTTAGACCTGGCAAATGGTATTAAGTATGTCAAAACGATAACCAATGTTTTGAAAGAAAAAGATCCCCGTAATGCCAGTTTTTATCAAGATAACGCAGACGAATACATTGCCAAATTAGAACGCCTACATCAAGAGGCTCAGTCGAAGTATCTGCGTATACCGGAGAAACAACGGTTATTAGTTACTTCCGAAGGTGCCTTCAAGTATTTTGGCGAGGCTTATCACGTCACACCAGCTTATATTTGGGAGATCAACACGGAATCACAGGGAACACCAGAACAAATGGAGAAAATTTTGAAACAAATCAATACTTCTGAAGTAAAAAGTTTATTTGTTGAATCATCCGTGTCACCCAAATCAATGGATAAAGTATCTAAAGAGTCAGGATTGAAGATCCATTCCAAAATTTTTACCGACTCATTAGCCAAAAAAGGAACCACCGGCGATACTTACTATTCGATGATGAAATGGAATATTGATCAGATATACGCTGGATTGAAGTAAAAAATATTGAATTTGGTGGGTCACTGAAACGTGGCGGAGGACGGCAAACAAAAAACACCTCTAAGTAAGAATTACACTTACTCAGAGGTGTTTTAAAATTATTTGTGTTTGATATATCCTTGATCACCAAGAACCTTACGAAGTCCTAACATAGCTGTATAAGTAGCTAAAACGTAAATTTTCTTAGTTGGGATCTTAGGAATTTGTTTAACAAAATCTTCGATTTCAACGGTTTCAATATTCTTGTTCATATCCAAACCGGCAATCTTGAAACGGTAAGTTACATCTTTGACACGTTTACCACCAGTAATAACCAATGGTAGCTTTTCATAGTCGAAGTCTTCGAAGTTAGCGTCCCAGATCCAACTAGTGTCGATACCATCTGCGTAATTAGCATTTAATAAGAAAGCTAATGAGTAAGGATCTTTGTCACTTAAAACAGTTTCAATAACTTGATTCAAACCAACTGGATTCTTAACTAAGATGATGTTGACGTCCTTGTCTCCTACAGTAATTGTTTCTTGACGTCCAAAGACTTTTTCATCATAGGCAAAGGCCTTACGGATCTGTTCCACGCTGATACCCATTTCAGAAGCAATGGCGTAGGCAGCTAAAGCGTTATAGACGTTATATTTACCACCGATGTTCATAGTGAATTTGTTGCCGTCAATTTCAAACTCAGTTTTGTTAGGAAGAAGTGTTGAAATATTTGTAACTTGATACTTCAATTCGCCACGTTTGAAGTTACAGTTAGGACAGAAGTAACTACCCAAGTTAGCGTATGAGATCATATGATAGTGCATGATATGATTACATCTAGGACAAAGGACGCCATCTGTATTGGTAGGTGCTTTGAAATCTTCATTCTCATGACCTTTGTCTGAGAAACCATAGTTGATAACGATGTTAGGAAGCTTCTTAGAAGCAAAGATAGCTGCATCACCGTTGGCAATAACGATAGCGTCAGGTGCTAATTTAATACCATCGAGAATCTTTTGATAAGTTGTATAAATTTCACCATAACGATCCATTTGATCACGGAAAATATTAGTTAGAACGAAGAACTTAGGCTTAATGTATTTACAGATGATAGGAACATTAGCTTCATCAACTTCCAAAACAGCCAAAGGTTTCTTGCTTTTTTTGTGATGAGTAACAAAACTAGTTACAATACCTTGGATCATGTTGGAGCCAGTTGGATTTGTTAAGACATCATCATATTTTTGAACGAGCATCTTATTGATCAAAGATGTAGTCAAAGTTTTACCATTGGTACCAGTTACGACGATCAATTGGTAATCTCTACCAAGACTTTTTAAAATATCAGGATCAATCTTATAAGCAATTTTTCCTGGATATGAAGAACCACCATTGAAAAATTTGCTTAAAATAAAATAAGATGTTTTTCCTGTTAATGTTGCAATACCTGATTTTAATGTCATTATGAAAACCCCAAATTGAATTAATTAAAACAATATTATCATACCTAACAAGTATTTTAAGCGATTTTGTTTGAAAATGAAAAATGTTTAATGTGTTCAAGAGGCAGTTTTTTCGTTATAATTTTGAAGGATATTATTTTGGAGGCGTAAAATTGGCTCAATTATTTTTTAAATACGGTGCTATGAATAGTGGAAAATCGATTGAGATTTTAAAAGTGGCGCATAATTATGAAGAACAGGGTAAGTCGGTTATTTTGATGACAAGCATTATTGATACTCGTTCGGGTACTGGAAAGATACAGAGTCGTATGGGATTAACTCGTCCAGCAATTGCTCTCAAAGATGATTCAGATGTTTTTGAGATCGTGAAGGAAAGAAATCCTGATGCGTCATGTGTATTGATCGATGAATGTGAATTCATGACAAAAGATCAAGTTTTGCAGGCAACAAAAGTGGTTGACGATTTAGGTATTCCCGTCATGGCTTTTGGTCTGAAGAATGATTTTCGTAATGAATTATTCGAAGGTACAAAGTATTTATTGTTATATGCAGATAAATTGGAAGAAATGAAGACTATCTGTTGGTTCTGTACAAAAAAAGCTACAATGAATATGCGTATGTCAAATGGCAAGCCGGTTTTTGAGGGAGAACAAGTTTCAATTGGTGGCAATGAAATGTACTATCCAGTTTGTCGCCGTCATTACAACCATCCTCCAATGCTAGATAATAAATAAGAGAAAGGATTGTTAAGTTGGATAAAATATTTGAACAACTAGAAACGTTGCTTGAAAGATATCAGGAACTCCAAGAATTAATGAGTGACCCTGAAGTTATCAACGATACTAAGCGCTACATGGCTTACTCAAAAGAAGAAGCTGATATGCGTGAAGTCGTTGCTGCTTTCAAGCACTACAAAGAATTAAAGAAGAGTATCAGTGATAGCGATGAGATCTTACGTGAGACTGATGACCCAGAAATGACTGCAATGGCTAAAGAAGAACTGGAGTCTTCTAGAAAAGAGTTGGATGAAGTTGAACACAACATCACTCTTTTGATGCTACCTAAGGACCCTAATGATGATAAGAATATTATCATGGAGATCCGTGGTGCTGCTGGTGGTGATGAAGCCAGTTTATTTGCAGCTGATTTGTTGAGTATGTACAGTAAATATGCTGAAAAACAAGGTTGGACTTTCGATATCATTGATGAAACTGACACTGAAGTTGGTGGATACAAGGATGTCGCTGTCATGATCACAGGTAATAGTGTCTATTCAAAATTGAAGTATGAGAATGGAGCACACCGTGTTCAAAGAATTCCTTCTACTGAATCACAAGGCCGTGTTCACACTTCAACAGCCACAGTTGCTGTTATGCCTGAATATGACGAAGTTGATATTGATATTGACCCTAAAGATATTCGTACTGATGTTTACCGTTCATCTGGTGCTGGTGGTCAGCATATCAATAAGACTTCTTCAGCCGTTCGTATGACCCATTTGCCAACCGGAATTGTTGTTGCTATGCAAGATCAACGTTCACAACAACAAAACCGTCAAAAGGCCATGCAAATTTTGAAATCTCGTGTTTATGATTACTATGAATCACAAAATCAAAGTGAATACGATGAGCAACGTAAGTCAGCCGTTGGTACCGGGGATCGTTCTGAACGAATCAGAACATACAACTATCCTCAAAACCGTGTGACTGATCATCGTATCGGTTTATCTTTGAACAAACTGGATAGAATCATGAATGGCGACCTTGAAGAAATTATCGATGCCTTGATTGTTGACGACCAAACCAAGAAGTTGGAGCAAATTCAAAGTGGAGAAGCTAAGTTATTCTAACGCCCTGAAAAGGGCTTTTTTATTGTTAAAAGAGCAGGATAAGTTTCCAGAAGATGCGCAATACTTAATGGAAGAGTTAAGTGGCTTTAACTATACACAGTTGCAGCTGCATCGAAACGACATCGTGCCAAATGATGTTATGCGTAAATTTCGTGATGGCATCATTAAGCTAGGAATGGATGTCCCAGTTCAATATATCCTAGGCTATGCCTATTTTTTGAATCGTAGTTTTACGGTGAATGAAAATGTTTTGATTCCAAGACAGGATACTGAAGAGATGGTTCAAAAGATCATCGACGACCACAGTGACAAGAATGAATCGATCTGTGACATCGGTACCGGATCAGGAATCATTGCTGTCAGTTTGGGATTGGAATTTCCTGATGATGAGATTTTAGCGACTGATATTTCCGACGAAGCACTCAAAGTGGCTCAACTTAACGCCGATAACTATCAGACTAATAATGTCTATTTTCAACAGAGTGATCTGTTTAAAAAGATTGAACCACAGCAATTTGACGTGATTGTATCTAATCCACCATATATTGCTGAGGACGAAAAAAAGGACATGGATCCAAGTGTTATTAAATATGAGCCCGATTTAGCTTTATATGGAAGAGATAATGGTTTAGAATTCTATGAGAACATTGTAAAGGTAGTCGATAATTATCTTTCGGATCACGGAACTCTTTATATGGAATTTGGATTTAAACAAAAAAATGCAATAAATCAAATTTTTTGTGATAATCTACCCAATTATGTTGTAGAATTTCATAAAGATATGAGTGGTAATTATCGATATCTAAAAGCTAAAAAGGAGATGTAGTATTGGAAACTGAGATACTCGAGAGTACACAGATTCAAGAGGCTGCAGACTTCTTAGCCGATGGACAGTTAGTGGCTTTTCCCACAGAAACTGTTTACGGCTTAGGAGCTGACGCAACAAGACCTGATGTAGTCAAAGAGGTTTATGCTGCTAAAGGACGTCCAAGTGATAATCCTTTGATAGTACATGTTTCGGGACCAGAGATGGTTTGGGAATATGCCGACAACAGTTACAAACCATTGGCGGAAAAACTAATGAAAGCATTTTGGCCAGGTCCTTTGACAATTATTATGCCAATTCAACCCGGTAAACTTTCAAAAGCTGTCACAGGTGGTTTAACAACTGCTGCTTTTCGTATGCCTAAGAATACAGCAACATTGAACCTGATCAAGACTTTTGGCAAACCAATTGTTGGTCCTTCCGCTAATACTAGTGGGAAACCTAGTCCAACTTTGGCTAAGCATGTTTATCATGATTTACATGGTAAAATTGCAGCTATTTTGGACGACGGACCAACTAAGATCGGTGTTGAGTCAACGGTAATCGACTTATCTGTTGACGTTCCAACAATTTTGAGACCAGGGATGATAACGGATAAGGACCTTTTGAAGGTCATTGACAACGTTAATAGTGATCACCATAAGGTCAAAGCCGGTGAGGTTCCAAAGGCACCAGGGATGAAATACAAGCACTACGCACCAAGTGCTCAAGTTATTATTGTCGATGATAAGAATGACTTTAAACAAGCAATTGCACAATACCAAGCTAAGGATGTTCCAATGGGCGTCATGGCAGTGGATGAAATTTTGCAAGAAGTACCAGCTGGAATCAAGACCTTCTCTTTAGGAAATGATGTCATTAGTGCTTCGAGGGATCTATTTGCTGGCTTACGCCAATTAGATGCTGATCATGTTAAATTCATTCTTGCTCAAGGCTTCCCAGATGCAGATCATGGTGAGGCATATAGTAATCGTTTGAACAAATCAGCAGGTAACACACATTATAAAAACTAAGGAGACAGAAAATGTCTAAATTTACAGTATTGAACCACCCTTTAATTCAACACAAATTAACAATTATCAGAAATAAGAATACTGGTACTAAAGTATTCCGTGAAGTTGCTAATGAAATTGGTGAATTGATGGTTTATGAAATTACAAGAGACTTACCTCTAAAAGACGTTGTCGTTGAAACACCAATGGGCAAATCAACACAAAAGGTACTTGCAGGTAAGAAGCTTGCCGTTATTCCTATTTTACGTGCTGGTTTAGGCATGGTTGATGGTGTTCTTGAATTGATTCCAGCTGCTAAAGTTGGTCATATCGGAATGTATCGTGACGAACAAACTTTGAAACCACATGAATACTTTGTAAAGCTTCCTAGTGACATCGATCAACGTGAATTGTTCATTGTTGACCCAATGCTTGCTACTGGTGGTTCTGCAAATATGGCCATTGATGCATTGAAAAAACGTGGTGCTAAACATATGCGTCTAGTTGTTCTAGTTGCTGCTCCAGAAGGTGTTAAAGCCGTTCAGGAAGCACATCCAGACGTTGACATCTATGCAGCTTCACTAGATGAAAAGATTACAGATAGTGGTTATATCTTCCCAGGATTAGGTGATGCTGGTGATAGATTATTTGGGACAAAATAGTAATTTCATTGTTTGAATATATAAAATTTAGTGTTATTATTTTGTAGTATCAATTGTTTTCAATAAGCAAAGAAAGGAGGGTTATTATTGGATGATAAGTATAAGTTTATTGATTTCTTAGGGTTAAGATTCAATGTTGCAAATGACTTATCAGTTCTTATCTCTGCAATCCTTGTTTTCATTTTGGTCTTTGCATTATCACGAAAGATCACAATGAGGCCAGGTAAGGCACAGAATGTACTCGAATGGATGATTGATTTTACAAATGGTATTGTAAAATCAGCAATGCCTGATGGGTCTGGTAGACGCTTTAACCTTTACGCGTTTGTATTATTCCTATTTATTTTCGTATCAAATCAATTAGGATTGTTTTTCCAACTAAAGGTTGGAGGTTTCACATATGTTAAGTCACCAACGTCTAATCCACTAATTACAATGGGACTCGCTACGATTTCATTGTTGCTTTCACACTACTATGCTGTGAAGAAATTTGGATTTGGCGGTTACTTATCCAATTATGCGAGACCGGTAAAGTTCTTACTACCAATTAACCTTCTGGAAGAGTTTACAAACTTCCTGACATTGTCACTTCGTCTTTACGGTAATATATTTGCCGGTGAAGTACTTCTTGCACTTATTGGAACTGTTGCAAAAAGCGTTGGCGCTGTTACATTCGTCGCAGCAATACCATTAGCTATGGTATGGCAAGGCTTTTCTGTATTTATTGGAGCCATCCAAGCGTATGTATTTACCACATTGTCTATGGTCTATATTTCACGTAAACTGGAACAAGAATAACTTTTATTGGAGGAATTTTTAATTATGAAAGATATTGCGGCAGCTCTTGCAGCTGGTATCGCTGCTCTTGGAGCATCAATCGGTAACGGACTTGTTATTTCAAAGACTCTTGAAGGTATGGCCCGTCAACCAGAAGTAGCTGACAAACTAAGAGGAACAATGTTCATCGGTGTTGGTCTTATCGAAGCTGTTCCTATCATTGCTATTGCTATTGCGTTCGTTATTCTTTTCGTTTAATACATATGATGATTCGGCGATAAATTGACATCGCCTTTTTTATGTGTGTATTTATTTGAGAGGAAGGAGTGAAGAATATTGGCAGGTTTATTAGTTCTCGGAGCTAATCAAGTAGCTTTGGGTGACATGCTTTTCATTCTTGTTTCTTTCATCATTTTGGCACTTGCGGTTAAGCACTTTGCTTGGGGTCCGATTACAAAAATGATGGATGCCAGATCTGAAAAGATCACTGGTGATTTGGATTATGCGGATCAAGAACGTGCTCGTGCTAAAAAGTTGGCTCAAGAACGTGAAGATGCACTTAAAAATTCACGTGCTGAAGCAGTCGGAATTGTTAATAAGGCTAAAGAAAGTGGAGAGACTCAAAAGAAGTCTATCCTAACTGAAGCCCATGGCGAAGCTGAAGAAGTAAGACAAAGAGCTAAATCTGATGCTGAAAAAGCTAAACAAGATGCTATGGCTGGAGCACAAAAGGACATAGCAAACTTATCTTTGGAAATTGCTTCTAAAGTTATTTCTAAAGAGCTTAATGCTGACGATCAAAAGTCACTAATCGACTCTTATATTAAGGAGTTGACGGTTAATGAAACTAAGTAATAAGCAAGTGGGAAAACGCTATAGTAAGGCACTTTACGAAGTTGCCGAAGAACAAAAGTCTGTAGAAGAAATGCTCGAAGATCTAAAAGCTTTGAAGCAAGTTTATGAACAAAATCCAGGTTTGGGTTTTGCTTTAGCAGGCCGTTCTATTTCTCGCACTGAAAAGCTTAAAATCTTGGATACATTAAAGGGTCAATTTGGTCCTTTGATGCAAGATTTCTTAGGTTTAGTGTTTGATAACAATCGTATGGATTGTGTCATTGACATTGCTGATGCTTTCATCGAAAGATATGATGAAGTTAATGGAATTGTTGAAGCAACAGTTACAACAGCAATTGATTTGGATGAAGCACAAGCTAAGAATCTTGAATCCGTGATTAAAAAGAGATTTTCAGTAAATGAAGTAAATTTAACGAAAATAGTTGATTCAAATATCATTGGTGGCGTTATAATCCGTGTTGGAGACCAAGTTGTCGATGGTAGTGTTGTTAAGAAATTTAACGATATTAAGAACATGCTATTAGTTAATAATTAATTCGAGGTGAAAAGAATGAGCATCAAAACTGAAGAGATTAGTTCGCTGATCAAAGAACAGTTAAAGAACTATAAAAATGAACTCTCAGTTGATGAAGTAGGTACAGTTACATACGTCGGTGATGGTATTGCTCGTGCTAATGGCCTTGAAAATGCTATGGCTAGTGAGTTACTTGAATTCCAAGACGGTACTTTTGGTGTGGCTCAAAACCTTGAAAGTGATGATGTTGGTATCATTATTTTAGGTAATTACGATAAGATCCGTGAAGGCGATACTGTTAAGAGAACAGGTCGTATCATGGAAGTTCCCGTCGGTGATGCGATGGTTGGACGTGTCGTTAATTCTTTGGGTCAACCTGTTGATGGTCTTGGAGAAATCAAGACTGACAAGACAAGACCTATTGAGTCACCTGCACCCGGTGTTATGCAACGTAAGTCAGTTTTCGAACCTCTACAAACAGGTTTGAAATCCGTTGACTCACTTGTTCCTATTGGTCGTGGTCAACGTGAGTTGATCATCGGTGACCGTAAAACTGGTAAGACATCAATTGCTATCGATACTATTCTTAATCAAAAAGATCAAGATATGATTTGTATCTATGTCGCAATTGGTCAAAAGGAATCAACAATTAGAGCCCAAGTTGAAACCTTAAGAAAGCATGGCGCAATGGATTACACAATCGTTGTTGAAGCTGGTCCTAGTCAACCAGCACCTATGCTTTACTTTGCACCATATGCTGGTGCTGCAATGGGTGAATATTTCATGTACAATGGCAAGCATGTTTTGATTGTCTATGATGATTTAAGCAAGCAAGCTAATGCCTACCGTGAAATTTCGCTATTGCTTCGTAGACCACCTGGGCGTGAAGCATATCCTGGTGATGTTTTCTACTTGCATTCACGTTTGCTAGAACGTGCTGCTAAGTTGAGTGACGATTTAGGTGGCGGTTCAATGACTGCTTTGCCTATCGTTGAAACACAAGCCGGTGATGTGTCAGCCTATATTCCAACTAACGTTATTTCCATCACTGATGGACAGATTTTCTTGAGTAGTGATATGTTCCACTCAGGTACACGTCCAGCTATCGATGCTGGTACATCTGTTTCTCGTGTTGGTGGGGATGCCCAAATTAAGGCTATGAAGAAGGTTGCTGGTACTTTACGTCTAGATCTTTCTTCATATCATGAATTGGAATCATTCGCTCAATTCGGTTCAGATCTTGATGAAGCTACAAAGGCAAAACTAGACCGTGGACGTCGTACAGAGGAAGTTCTAAAACAACCAGTACACTCCCCAGTTCCTGTTCAAAAACAAGTTTTGATTTTGTTTGCTTTAACAAGAGGATTCTTAGATAAAATCAATGTTGATGATATCAAAGAATATGAAGCTTCACTTTCTGAATACTTCGATGCAAACCATTCAGATCTTTTACAAACAATCAAAGATAAAGGTACATTACCTGATGAAGATACCCTTAAGTCAGCTGTAGATGAATTTACAGAAAACTTCTTGGCTTCAAAATCAGATTCAGATAGCAAGCAAGAAAAATAATACAGGAGGTTTAAATAATGGCTGAGTCCCTTATGGATATTAAAAGAAGAATTTCTTCTACTAAGAAAACCGGTCAAATAACTAAGGCCATGCAAATGGTCTCTGGTGCTAAACTCTCTCGTATTGAAAAGAAATCTATTGCTTATCAATTGTATGAAAAAAAGGTTGAAGATATTGTTAGACATTTAACAGCTGCTGATGTGTTTAAAGAATTATCTGTTGCAGATGATTCCACTGATCCGTTGAGTCTAAACAGTCTTCTAAAAGTTCGTGAAGTCAAAAAGACTGCCTATGTTGTCATTACAAGTGACCGTGGTCTTGTTGGTGGATACAATAGTAATATCTTAAAAGCAATGATGGATCTTTTCCAAAAGAAATATCATGGTGATAAGAGTAAATTTACTATCATTTCCTTAGGTACAACTGGTACTGAATTTTTCAAAGCACGTGGCTTTGACGTTGCTTACGAATATACAGGTTTACCTGATATTCCAACTGTTGAAGACATTACACCAATCATGAAAACAATTTTGCAAATGTATCAAGCTGAATTGTTTGATGAAATTGACATTTGTCATAATCATCACGTTAATTCATTAGTTTCTAAGTTTGTAACTCAAAAACTTTTGCCATTAACTGAACCTGATGATGTTAGTGCTGAAGAACAACAAGTTGCTAGCGAATACATCACAGAACCAAACCCTAAAGCAGTTCTATCTGCAATTGTGCCTCAATATATTGAGTGTTTAGTTTTAGGAGCAATGATGGATGCAAAAACAGCAGAGCATGCTGCTTCTGTAACAGCTATGAAGAGTGCTAGTGATAATGCTGATGACCTTATTGCAGGTTTATCATTACATTACAACCGTGCTCGTCAGGCTCAAATTACTACAGAGATCACTGAAATTATCGGTGGTGCTGCTGCACTTGAATAGTTTAGAAAGGAGCCAAATTAATGAGTAGCAAAGGTAAAGTTATTCAGGTAATCGGTCCGGTTGTCGATGTTGAGTTTGCCATTGATGGAGACTTACCAGAGATCAACGACGCTTTGAAAGTTAAGAAAAGCGACGGATCAGAGATTACCCTTGAAGTTGCTCTAGAACTAGGTGATGGCGCCTTGCGTGCTATTTCTATGAGTTCTACTGATGGACTTCAAAGAGGTGCTGAAGTTATTAACACAGCCGGTCCTATTTCTGTACCAGTTGGTAAAGAAACATTGGGTCGTGTGTTTAATGTCTTAGGTGAATCAATCGATGGAGGTAAGGAATTTCCTGCTGACTTCCCAAGAAACAGTATTCACCGTGCTGCACCTGCTTATGATCAATTAAATACATCAACTGAAATTCTTGAAACAGGTATCAAAGTTATCGATCTACTCGAACCTTACGTTCGTGGTGGTAAGGTTGGTTTGTTCGGTGGTGCCGGTGTTGGTAAAACCGTTCTAATTCAAGAGTTAATCCATAATATCGCCGAAGAGCATGGTGGTATTTCAGTATTTACTGGTGTTGGTGAAAGAACACGTGAAGGTAATGACCTCTATTACGAAATGAAGGAATCCGGTGTTCTTTCTAAAACAGCCATGGTTTATGGTCAAATGAACGAATCACCTGGTGCTCGTATGCGTGTTGCCTTAACAGGTTTGACAATTGCTGAGTACTTCCGTGATGTTGAAGGACAAGATGTTCTATTGTTTATCGATAACATCTTTAGATTTACACAAGCTGGTTCAGAAGTTTCTGCCTTGCTTGGTCGTATGCCTTCAGCCGTTGGTTATCAACCAACATTGGCTACAGAAATGGGTCAATTGCAAGAAAGAATCACTTCTACTAAGAAGGGTTCAATTACTTCAATTCAAGCCGTTTATGTTCCTGCCGATGATTATACTGATCCTGCTCCTGCTACAACCTTCGCCCATTTGGATGCTACAACTAACTTGGAACGTAGATTGACACAACAAGGTATTTATCCAGCCGTTGATCCTTTGGCATCATCATCATCTGCTCTTGATCCCGACGTTGTCGGACAAGAACACTATGATGTTGCAACTCAGGTCCAAGAAGTTCTTCAAAGATATCATGAACTTCAAGATATTATTTCTATCTTGGGTATGGATGAATTATCTGACGAAGAAAAGACTGTTGTTGCTCGTGCAAGACGTATTCAATTCTTCTTGTCACAAAACTTCAGTGTTGCTGAACAATTTACTGGTGTGCCTGGATCATACGTCCCAGTTGAGGAAACTGTTAAAGATTTCCGTGCTATCTTAGATGGTAAATATGATGATGTTCCTGAAGATGCCTTCAATGGTGTTGGTGGAATTGATGATGTTTTAGCTAAGGCTAAGAAGATGGGCTGGACACCAGCTGATGAACAAAACGACGATGACGACGCTACTCAAGCAGTTGCCAATTAACAGAAGGAGGAAATGATATGGCTGGTAATATTATGAAGGTCAATATTGTTACTCCTGATGGTGTTGTTTACGACCATCATGCAAAACTCGTTGTCTTGAGTACCATTGATGGTGAAATTGGTGTCATGGCACACCATGCCCCAATTATTGCCCCATTGGTCATTGATGAAGTTCGTGTCCGTCGTGTCGACAAACCTCACCATGAAGACTCAATTGCTGTAAATGGCGGGTTCTTGGAGTTTAGTAATGATCTAGTATCGATCGTGGCTAATAGTGCCGAAAGAGCTAGAGATATTGATTTAAGACGTGCCGAATATGCTAAGCAAAGAGCTGAAGATACCATTAAAGTTGCTGAACAAAAACACAACATTGATGAGTTGGCTCGTGCACAAGTATCCTTACGTAAGGCTATTAACAGAATTAACGTAAGCTCACATCGTAATTAATATGTAATTAATAAAGACTGAGGAAACTCAGTCTTTTTTTGTACCTTTCTCTAATTTGAAAAGAGCGGGGAGAGTGAAGTTTCCCGTCTTCCACAAGAATTGGGAATGCCTTGGAACGCCGTGGGCGCGACTTGGAGCTAATTATTTTACACTTTGTGCAAAATAATGGATCTTCAAGCTCGTCCTCATTGTAAGTAGCAAGCTACTAACAATGATTTCACGGCTGAAGGCATTCCCAATTCTTGTTCCAGACTAAACAGTACTTTGCCTATTTGGTTAGAAATTATATTTTGGAATCAAAAAACATTTTTGCCATACAAACGATTTAACGGATTTCGGTACTTAACTATTTAAAAGTTTCATAGTCAATTATATGGTGAATCTAAAAATGATAGTGTCCACAGCGTTTCAGACCGATCGGGCTTGTTGTGGAAGACGGCATATTTAGCAAATAGGAAGGGCCTTTTCTCTTAAATTAATTTAAAGTATTTGATATGTATTAATATAGGCATTAATAAAATGTTATTATTTAGAAAAGTGAGGTTTATAAAATGACAAACTTAGGAATAAATGCAATAATTACGCTTGTAAGCCATATCATTTTCATATGGATCAGTTTTAATGCTTTACAAGCAGTAGATTGGAAAAAGATATATAACAAAACCAATCCTAAAATGTTACAATTACTTGTAGCGTTTATTGCAATCGCTCTAGGTTACACTGTAAGTTCATTTTTCATGAGCATATTTAGTTTAGCCCGGAATATAAACTTGCTTTTTTAAATGATTCTAGGTTTTGGAGGAGAATATTGTGCAACAAATAATCGTAAATGGACCTACGCAATTAAAGGGAAATGTAAGAATTGAAGGTGCGAAGAATGCTGCCTTACCAATTTTGGCAGCGACTATCCTAGCATCAAAAGGAAAAACCTCTTTGACAAATATCCCTCCGTTATCAGATGTAATTACAATGTCTAAGGTTTTAAAAGCTTTGGATGCAAATGTTTCATATGATGAAGTTGATGAAGTATTAACGGTCGATACAAGTGAAGGAACTTCCACTACGGCTCCCGAAGACCTAGTTGATAAAATGCGTGCTTCCATTGTCGTCTTAGGACCATTGTTAGCTAGAAATAAAGAAGCCCACGTTGCTATGCCTGGTGGCTGTGCAATTGGTTCTAGACCCATAGATTTACATATTAAGGGTCTTGAAGCTATGGGTGCTAAGTTTAAACAAAATGGTGGCTACATTGATGCCACAACTGACGGATTACATGGTGCTAATATTTATTTAGATTTTCCAAGTGTCGGAGCTACTCAAAATATTATGATGGCTGCTACATTGGCTGATGGTGAAACAACTATCGACAATGCCGCTAGAGAGCCTGAAATTGTTGATCTAGCTAATGTTTTAAGTAAAATGGGTGCAGATGTTACAGGAGCTGGTACTAATACAGTTCGTATCACCGGTGTATCTAGTTTACATGGCTGTGAACATTCAATTATGCAAGACAGAATCGAAGCTGGTACATTTATGGTAGCCGCTGCAGTTACGAATGGTGATATTTTCATCAAAGATGCAGTCGCTGCACATAATCGTCCATTGATATCTAAATTGATTGAAATGGGTGTTAAGATTGATGAAAATGATGAAGGTATTAGAATTACCGGATCTAATCAATTGAAACCAGTTGATGTTAAGACAATGCCTCATCCTGGTTTCCCAACTGATATGCAAGCTCAAATGACTTTGGCTCAATTATTGAGTGTGGGAACAACCGTTATGACGGAAACAGTCTTTGAAAATAGATTTATGCACTTCCCAGAATTTGGGAAGATGAAGGCCGATTATAAGATTGAGGGAAATTCAGTTATTATGTTCGGACCTGCACAATTGAGTGGTGCTAATGTTGCTGCTACCGACTTACGTGCCGCTGCGGCATTGGTATTAGCAGGATTAGTTGCTGAGGGCGAGACAAGAGTTTCTAACCTTCAATATTTGGATCGAGGATATTATCATTTTACTGAGAAGTTAAGAGACTTAGGTGCTAACATAAGACGTGTAGCAATCGATGAATCAGGTCGAGAAAGTTTAGTATTGAATACAATACCAAGTGTTACAAAATTGGCTTAAAGTTGACTTAAGGAAGTGGAATTTCCACTTTCTTTTTTTATTGGCAATTTAATGATTGAGCTGGTTATGATATACTTTTTGTGTTTAGATTTTGGAGGATATAGTATGTCGAAATATCTAGGAATTGATTTGGGTACAGCAAATGTACTTATTGATGTAAAAGGAGAGGGAATTGTCTTAAATGAACCCTCTGTCGTAGCAATTAATACGAATAATAATGATGTTGTAGCTGTTGGTAAGGATGCCTATATGATGGTTGGTAGAACACCAGCTAACATTAAGGCTATCCGTCCATTGAAAGATGGTGTAATAGCTGACTTTGATATTACTGAAAAAATGCTTCAGTATTTCATTGATAAATTGAATATGAGAAGTCGCTTTGCTAAACCAACAATTATGATCTGCGCACCTACCAACGTTACACCGGTAGAACAAAAATCTATCATTGAGGCCGCTGAACAAGCTGGTGGTGGTAAAGTTTATTTACAACTTGAACCTAAAGTTGCTGCAGTTGGTGCAGGTCTTGATATCTTTAAACCACAAGGAAATATGGTTATTGATATCGGTGGTGGTACTAGTGATATTGCCGTTATTTCAATGGGAGATATCGTTACAAGCCGTTCATTACGCTTTGCGGGTGATAAGATGACAGGTGCCATCCAAGCTTATGTGAAGCAAAACCATAGCCTTATCATAGGTGAAAGAACTGCTGAGCAAATTAAGATGGAAATTGGTTGTGTCATGGATGCTGATGAGAGTAAGACATTCTCTGCTAGCGGAATTGACATTGTTACTGGTTTGCCTAAAGAAATTACGATCAATGAATTAGAGGTCCAAAATGCTTTATCTGATGGTGTAGAACAAATTGTTGACGCCGCCAGAAATGTTTTGGAACAAACACCTCCTGAATTGTCTGGTGATATTATTGATCGTGGTATTATGTTAACTGGTGGTGGAGCTTTATTGAAGAACCTTGATAAACTCCTTTCCGAGAAGTTGCAAGTACCTGTACTTTTGACAGATAGTCCACTTGACTCAGTTGCCTTGGGTACTGGTGTTTTATTAGAGAACATCGAAAAACATAAAAAATACTAGGGTGAAAAATGAAAAGAGACTTTGGTAAAGAATATCGTCGTGATATTTTTAAGAAAATAGGTTGGGTATTATTATTAATGCTAATTTTTTTAGTGTTGGGTATGTTAATTGGCTCAGCTTTGGGTGGTTCTAATCCGTTGGCCGTATTGTGGCCAGGGACCTGGATGCATATGTTCGATTTCCTAAAATAATATGTTAAAGAAAATATTAATAGGAATTGTTAGATTTTATCAGAAATTCATATCGCCAGTGTTACCACCCAGTTGTCGTTATTACCCGACGTGTTCATCTTATTTTATTGATGCGGTAAAGAAGCACGGTGGAATTTTAGGTACTATTATGGGGATTGCAAGAATATTACGTTGTAATCCCTTTGTGCGTGGTGGGGTAGATCCCGTACCAGATAATTTCACCATTTTTAGAAATCCTCATCCGGAAAAATATGAAGATGAAATTATTGCAAAAAAATTTCATAATAAAGAATAGGAAAGATTCAATGTCTAGAAGAAAAAAATCAGTCGAAATAAATTTAAAAGATATCAGTAGTGATCCCGAAACTTATGAACTTTGGGATGGTAAACATTATATTGGAACGATAAAAAAAGAAGGCGAACGTTATCTTTCATTTGTAGAAAGTAACGATACTCCTTTTAAGTCGGTCAAACTTGACGATGCAATTAATGAATTGTTGATGCAATATAATTTACATAATCATTAATAGGTGTAGATATGCAAATAAGAAATGAAAATAAAAAGAACGACGTGGATTCGAGAATTGATTACGGAATAATTTTTTCCGTAATGATGTTGGCTATGATTGGATTAATGTCGATCTATGTGGCAACAATTCAAGATTCACAAAATCCATTAAAAAATGTGATTTCACAAGTAGTTTGGTACGTTATCGGAGCCGTTATTGTGGCGGTGGTGATGCAATTTGATGCGGAACAACTGTGGCAGGTGGCAACCTTGGCTTATTTTGCTGGGCTGGCGTTGCTGTTTTTGGTATTGATTTTTTACAGTAGATCTTACGCTGCAAGTACAGGTGCTAAGAGTTGGTTTGCCATTGGCTCGTTTACGTTCCAGCCGTCTGAAGTAATGAAACCAGCGTTTATATTGATGCTGGGTAAGGTAATCACAAACCATAATAGTGAATATTCTCATACGATTAAAAATGACTTTATGTTGATTGGAAAGTTATTCCTATGGACATTGCCTGTTATGGTACTTTTAAAGTTACAAAATGACTTCGGTACTATTTTGGTTTTCGTGGCCATCTTAGGTGGAATGATTTTGGTATCAGGTATCGATTGGAGAATTCTTTTAGTAGGATTCCTGATTGTTGCTGTTGTCGGTGGAACAGCTTTACTGTTCGCTACTACTGACTGGGGTAGAGAGATTCTTGGCCATTTTGGTTTCAGATCATATCAATTTGCCCGTATTGATAGTTGGCGTGATCCTTCAGCCGATACTTCTGAAAATGGGTATCAGATTTGGCAGAATATGAAGGCTATTGGTTCAGGTCAACTGTTTGGTAAAGGTTTTAATGTTTCCAATGTTTATGTACCAGTTCGTGAGTCAGATATGATTTTCTCTGTCGTAGGTGAAAACTTTGGATTCGTTGGTTCTTGTATTTTGATTCTCTTATACTTTTTACTAATTTACCAAATGGTTCAAGTAACTTTTGATACTAAGAATGAATTCTATGCATACGTATCAACAGGTGTTATTATGATGATTCTATTCCACGTATTTGAAAATATCGGTATGAGTGTCGGTCTATTGCCATTGACCGGTATCCCATTGCCATTTATTTCGCAAGGTGGATCTGCATTGCTTGGAAATATGATTGGTATCGGATTGATTATGTCGATGAGATTCCATCATAAGAGCTACATGTTTGAAAATGGAACTTTTAAACAAAGGTAGGAATTAATTATGAGTGATAAAAAGAATTATTTTTGGATAAAAAAGGGTGAGCATACAACTCGTATAGGTCTCACAAAAGAAGCTCAAGATACTTTAGGTGATGTCAAATATGTTGAATTACCTGATTTAGATTCTGACATAAAAAAAGGCGAATCTAGTGGCGAGATTGAAGCCCAAAAAGCCGTAGTTGAGCTAGAATCACCGGTTAGCGGTAAGATTGTCAAGGTTAATGATAAATTAAATGATAATCCTGAATTATTAAATGGTACTGAAAAAGATGCATGGTTCTTTGAAGTAAATAATTAAATTTTTAAAATTTATCTTTTTATTGTTGCTTATTTCTTGCAACATTTTTTAATAACTGTTTAAATTATCCATGGAATTAATAAATGAATGGGGATAGTTTAGAATGAAAATCTTAGGTGAAAAGATTCGCCATTACAGAAAACTCAGAGGTCTTTCTCAATCTGAGTTAGCTGATGGCATTTGTACACAGGCAACTGTCAGCCTGATTGAAAAAAAAGACAAGATTCCAAGCATGGAAATTTTGGTTCGCATTTGTGATAGACTGGGTATCACAATGAACCTTGTAATTGTTAATGATGATAGTCAAATCTATTCATTGATCAGTGATATTAAGAAGTCATTCTATCAAAATGACTTCAATGGAATTAGTGATAAACTGGGTAAGCTTAATAACATCAATGTCAACAACAAGCAAGAAATTAAGCTAATTCACTTCTTCCATGGTTTGATCGAATATGTCACAAACAAGAATTACGACAAGGCCATTTTTGATTTCAATCGCGCAATGAATGTGAACATTGCTAATGTTGATATGTACGATATTTTAATCGACATATTTACAGCTAAGGCATACATCAATAAGAAATCACTTGATGAAGCCAAAGTATACTATGACCAAGCTAAAGACTTAATCAAGTCAAGCTTAGAAAAAATTGGTGATGAGAATTACCATGATAGCATTTTGATTTACGATAACATGTCCGACTTATCATTGAAGTTGAACGAAAATCAACAAGCTATGAAGTATGCTAACGAAGGTATTTTCATTGCAAGAAAAGAACAAACTCTTTTCAAACTTGATGAAATGTATTCTTACTTAGCAGAAGCTGGCACACGTGAAGGTCAAAAGGCCGACGAGGATTACATTAAAGCATATGTGATCTCTAGTGTCAGTGAAGATAAAAAAGTATTTGAACAACTAAAATCAAAAGTTCAAGATATGCACTTAAATATCTTTTAATAAAAATAACAATTTATTAAATTCCAATAAAAAAAGGAGTGATTCGAAAGAATCACTCCTTTTTTGTTTTACCAATTATTTTCTAGGTTTCTTGATTGTCTTATTGTCTAAGTCAGTTCTAACAACAAGAACATCGCAAGCTGCAGTTCTTGTTACATATTCAG
Organism: Companilactobacillus sp. HBUAS56275; assembly: GCF_036913655.1. NCBI lineage: Bacteria > Bacillati > Bacillota > Bacilli > Lactobacillales > Lactobacillaceae > Companilactobacillus > Companilactobacillus sp. HBUAS56275. Next base: position 41,145 of record NZ_JAYKKK010000005.1, on the reverse strand, counting down.
TAACAGAACCGATTAATAGTCTCTCCATGGCGTTAAGACCGGTAGCACCGATCATGATCAAATCAACGCCTAATTTCTTAGGGAAATCTGTGGCAATGATTGCCTTAGGAGCACCATATTCAATACTGTAATCAATTTCGTCTAAACCAGCATCTTTAGCCGTCTTGACATAACTCTTAACAGTATCCTTAGCTTTTTCTGTGATTTGTTCAACCATTGTTGAATCAAAACTAGAAACGTTTTGGAAAGCTCTAGTATCAATAACATGAAGCAAGTGTACAGCAGCATTATTTCTTTTAGCTACTTCTACCGCTTTCTTAAATGCTAATTCAGCTTCAAATGAACCATCAATTGGTACGAGAATGTTTTTATATTGTTGTAACATAAGTATCACCCCGTTAGTGTAGTATTGTTACTGCTTTATACCCTTATTTTAGTTGATTGAGACCGATAAATACAGTAATCAGCGAATATTTGCTAAATAAATTGAAAAGGCTGCCGCAATCAAACTGCCTAAAAGTAAAGTTATCAAATTCATTTCTTTGCTACCGACTAAAATGATGATGATCCCTAAAAGAGCAACCAAAGCTAGTAGGACAGCAGTGAAGCGCATGATATTTTTTAATGTTAGATTCTCGTTAGGCGAGTAGATCAGAAACTTCTTGTTACTGTGTGACCATAATGTATAGGCTAATGCCAATAAGAAAATAATAAAAAATATCATTAAAACTTTAATTATCATAACTATCTAACCCCGTTTTGAATTCTTTTTCCATTCTTGAATTTGTTGCATTCGAAGATTTAATGCTTGTTCATACTTACCAGTATTCTTAGGTTGATAATACTTTTTATTAACGAGATTGTTAGGTAAATATTGTTGTTCGACCCAAGAATTAGGATAATTATGTGGATATTTGTAATCAATTCCGTGACCCAATTTTTTAGCTCCTGAATAGTGGGCATCCTTAAGATCATCAGGAATTGAATTAGCGACGCCATTACGAACGTCTTCTAAAGCACTATCGATTGCTGTTATACCGGAATTTGATTTAGGACAGAGACACAGATCAATTACGGCATCTGCTAAAGGAATCCTAGCTTCAGGTAAACCAACCATTTGTGCTACCTGAGCAGCTTGAACGGCACGTGCACATGCTTGAGGATTGGCTAAACCAATATCCTCATAAGCACAAACTAGTAGGCGACGGATGGCAGATGTTAATTCACCAGCTTCCAACAGTCTAGCAAGATACAATAAGGCAGCGTTTGGATCGCTACCACGGATTGATTTTTGAAAGGCCGAAATAACATCGTAATGACTATCACCGTTTTTATCAGCCGAGATAGCTTTTCTTTGAATTGATTCTTCAATTGATTGTAAATCGATGTGAATTTGTCCGTTTTCATCACTTTCTGTTGAAAGTACGGATAGCTCTAAGCCATTTAAAATACTTCGAAGATCGCCATTCGTAGAATTTACTAACAAATTCAAAGCATTTTCGTCTAATTGGACATCATACTTACCTAAACCGTTCTTATCGTCCTCTAAAGCTCTTCTGACAGCTTTTTTTAAGTCATCACTAGTAAGTGGATGTAATTCGAAAATTTGGACACGTGAGCGGATAGCAGGGCTTATATTGATATATGGATTTTCAGTTGTAGCACCGATCAAAATAATAGAGCCACTTTCCAATAGTGGTAAGAGAAAATCCTGTTTAGTTTTGTCTAAACGGTGAATTTCGTCTAACAAAAGTACAACTGTGCCACTCATTTTGGCTTCTTCAGCCACAATTTGTAGATCTTTTTTGCTATCAGTGGCAGCATTTAATTTTCTGAAAGCATATTTGGTACTCCCAGCGATGGCACTAGCAATACTAGTTTTTCCGATCCCAGGAGGACCATAGAGAATCATTGAAGATAGCATTTTTGCTTCAACCATTCGACGAATGATTTTATGTGGACCAACTAAATGTTGTTGTCCAACGACTTCGTCAATATTAGTTGGTCGCATGCGATATGCTAATGGTTTTTGCATAATTCCTCCTATATAATTAATATGTATATATTCTACAACAAAGGATTGAGAACATGTTTAATAAAAATGATTTTAAAGTTTTCAATGATGATACCTTGAGTGGACGTTTGGAGCTAATTAGAAAAGACCTTGATCCTAAATTTGAAGTCTTAGGACAAGATCTACTTCAGGCACTTGAAGAAGAATATCATCAAAAGTTCTTTTTAAAAATAGCCAAACACCAACGTCGGACTAAAAATCCACCTCCTGATACTTGGTTAGCCATCAATCAAGATAAGAAAGGTTATAAGAAGACACCACATTTGGAATTCGGCTTGTGGCCAGATCGTTACTTTATAACTTTCAGTTTGTTGGCAGATATCAGAGGAAGGGTAGACTATTATCCTATTCTAAAAAAGTATCAAAGTAAAATCATAGCTGAGGGATGGGGCGTTTCAAATGATCACACTTCCAGTACGCTCAAGAAAGCTAACGACTTTGAGGATGTCATCGCTCATTATCAAAAAGTAAAATCCAGTGATTTAGTAATTGGATTTGAGCTGTTGAGGGATGATCCAATTGTCTCAGACTCTGACTATGATGAGCTGTTAAAAGATAAGTTTATGGAATTGAGTAAATATTTAGTCCTGTTCAATGAAGAAGTTGCAAAGAAGTAAATTGTGATTGATATCAACTAGTAGAATTTTGAATAGATACTGTTATTTTGTCAAATTTAGAAGAAAATAATAAATAGAATTGCAATTTAGCCCGGAGCAACAAATCCGATTGGTCTCAGCCGTGAAATTATACTTAGCGATTTATCGCTTAGTATAAGACCTGTATTTGAGACAATTGTGAACTTCAATTGGCTCAAATCAGCGTCCACAGCGTTCCAGACCAATCGGGTTTGTTGTGGAGGGTGACATATTTATACTTAATAAAATAGAAGCCTCTGAATAAGGGGCTTTTTTGATGGTAAAAAAAATACACCCACCAAATAGTGGATGCATTTGTTCCAAATATTAAAGAATTTGGTTGTAGTATTCAACGATCAATGATTCGTCAACATTTGGTTCTAGTTCGTCACGTTCTGGGTTACGTACTAGAGAACCTGTCATTTCGTTATCATCAAATGTAACGAAACCAGGACGACCAACAACGTTTTCAAGATTATCTTTAACAATTGTAAGATTCTTTGACTTGTCACGAAGGCTGATCTTTTGACCAACTTTAACTTCGTATGAAGGGATATCAACACGTTTGCCATCAACAGTGATGTGACCGTGGTTAACAAGTTGACGAGCTTGTGGACGTGAACTTGCTAAACCTAAACGATAAACCATGTTATCCAATCTTGTTTCAAGAAGAATCATCAAGTTAACACCGTGGATTCCTTCCATCTTACCGGCACGATTAAATAGGTTACGGAATTGACGTTCGTTAACATCATACATGAAACGTAACTTTTGCTTTTCAGCTAATTGTTGACCGTATTCTGAAACCTTACGACGGCCACCATTTGGTCCATGTTGACCAGGGGCATAGTTTCTACGGGCAATTTCCTTACCTGTACCTGAAAGTGAAATTCCTAAACGACGTGATAATTTCCAACGAGGTCCTGTATATCTTGACATAAATAAATTCCTCCAAAATGTTTGTCTGGAGTAAAATAATTAACTAGAGCACAGCATTCGTGCAGTTATCGTTACAATTTTCACCATGCGCAGCCACAGGTTACTTGTTGAACTAAATCGTCGATAAATGTTGACGTTCTTGCCGCTCTTTGCTGCATATTTTACACGAAGGCTAGTATAACGTGATTAGTACCAATTGTCAAAGCAATTTTTCCTAGGAATAGTTTAAAACTTTATTATGAAAAGTTGATAGTGCTAATAATAGTAATAATATTTGGTATAATTTCCTAGAGATAAGACGCAATTGTCATTAGGGGTGTAAAAGTGTTTGCAATTATTATTGGAATAATATTGATCGTATTGATCTTTTTGTGGTATATGTGGTTCTTGCAACGAAAGAACGCATCTACTTTAAATAAGTTAAAAGATCAAACGGATCAATTAAAAGAAGCTACTTTAGATGAAAAAATAAAAAAATTGGAAGAGATGAAACTTGCTGGTGCCAGTAAAGATCGTTTCAATCAATTAAAAGACAGTTATCGTGAACAAGTTGACCAAGTGTTTACCGATATTTTGAAACAAATGCGTGCTGCTGAATACAAGAATACTGAATTTAAGGTGTTTGGGTCAGCTAGCGACTTAAAGAAAGTCAATACTGAGGTTACTGCCTTTGAACAAAAAATCGGTGGAGTTTCGAAAGGTTTTGAAGACTTATTAGCAAGTAATGAATTGAATGCAACTCACAGTGAGGAATTGCAGAAACAATATCAAACCTTAAGAAAACAAGTTTTAACACAATCATTTAGCTATGGTCCAGCAACTGATAAATTAGAAGATGAATTGTCAGAAATTGCTAACCTATTAGATCAAGAGAAACAGTTAACTAATAAAGGGGATCACATCGAAGCCAGTCAGTATTTGGATGACGTTAAGCTTAAATTGGGATTGATTACCGATCAATTGAAAGTGATCGAACCTTTGTATCACGACTTAAATGAAGTTTTTCCTGGTCAAGTTGATGAAATAAAATTTGTCTATCAAAAATTGGTCAAACAATACTTTCAATTTAAAGATGATATTATTCAACAGATTTCTGAAGTTCAAAATGAGATTGAAGAGTCCAATAAGAAGTTGGGCGATTTAAACTTTGACGCTGTTAATACTAATAATGAAGATATCAAACAACGAATTGATGATTTATATGAAACTTTAACTTTGGAAATAGATGGTAAGAAAGATGTTCTAAAGGAACAAAAACCGGTCTTAGACTATTTGAATCATGCGGTGTTCCAACACAATCGTTTGGATAAACGGATTCAAAAGTTGCAAGAAGAATATATCTTAACCGATAAAACCCTTAAGACATTTAATGATAACTTTGCAACTTTAAATGAAGTCCGTCAAAAGTACGATGCAGATGTCCAAAGTATTGCCGACAAGAAAGTGATTTTCTCGGAAGTTAGAGAAGATTTCAAAGAGATCGTTAAACATTTAGATGATATCGAAGCTAGTGAGAAATCAATTAATGATGATTTGAATCAAATGTTGTCTAGTGAACAAATTGCTCGTAATAGCGTGGATGAGTACGCTAAGCGTTTGGAAATCCAGAAAAAGATGGTTGAACAATTACGTTTAAATGGATTACCTGATGATTATCTAGATTACTTCTATATGGTTTATGACGAGATCAATAAACTTTATGATGAACTGGACGCTAAGCAGATCAATATGGAAGATATTAGTAAACAGGTCATTGTGACCCAAGAGGACTTAAGCAACTTAGTCGAAAAAACGAAGAAGTTAAAATATAATGTTCTCTTGTCTGAAAAATTATTGCAGTATGCTAATCGTTATGCCAACAAGAATCCCGAATTTAGAGATGAATTGATTCGTGCACGAGCACTATTTGATACTGATTACAATTATGATGAAGCTGTTGAAGTCATTTCGAAGGCCTTGGAAGAAGTTGAATCAGGTTCAGTTGCTCGAATAAAAGAAACAATTAATGCATAATGGTATAGTTTTGTGTTAAGTTATAAGAGATAAAATTTTAGGCCGCAAGGCCTTTTTGTTTTGGTGAGGCAGAAATGATATATTTTGATAACAGTGCAACAACAAAAGTTAATGATTCTGTACTAAAAACTTACAATGCTGCCAGTGAGGAATATTTTGGTAATCCTTCAAGTTTGCATAAATTAGGTTTGAAAGCATATGAATTGTTAGAAACATCTCGTAAACAAATTGCGAATCTATTAGGTTTTAAGCAGGACGAAGTCGTCTTTACTAGTGGTGGTACTGAGGGGAACAACTGGATCATCAAGGGTACTGCATTCAAGAAGCGTGAATTCGGTAAACATATTATTACGACTGAAATTGAGCATCCTTCGGTGTTGAACACAATGCACCAATTAGAAGAACTTGGTTTTGAAGTAACTTATTTACCTGTAGATAAGACTGGCCATATCAGTGCTGATGATTTGAAAAAGGCCATCCGTAGCGATACTATTTTAGTTTCAACTATGGCAGTTAATAATGAAATTGGTGCAATTCAACCAATTCACGAAATTGCTAATGTATTGAAAGACTATCCAAGTATCAGTTACCATGTTGATTCAGTTCAAGCGATTGGTAAGAATCTTCAATCTAAATTTATGGACCCAAGAGTTGATTATTATACTTTCTCAGGTCATAAATTCCATGCACCTCGTGGAATCGGCTTTATTTATATGAAAGAAGGCAAGCAATTAGAGCCTTTAATGGCCGGTGGTGGTCAAGAATCTAACCTTCGTAGCGGTACTGAAAATACACCTGCAATTGCTGGTATGGCAAAAGCTATCCGTTTGTTGAAAGAAAATGAAGCTCAAAAAGCTGATAAGATGGAACAACTAAAGGAAAAATTAGTTAACCATTTGCATACTTTGGATAATGTTCACGTCTTCTCACAAGTTGCCGATAATTTTGCTCCACACATTATTTGTTTCACAATTGATGGTGTTCGTGGCGAAACAATCGTACATACTTTTGAGGACCGCGATATTTATATTTCTACAACTAGTGCTTGTTCTTCTAAGAAGGGCTTGGAGTCTGGTACTTTGAAAGCCATGAATGTGCAAGAAAATGTTGCAACTAGCGCTGTACGTGTCAGTTTAGACGAAAGCAATACAGAAGCTGAAATGGATGAATTTATTAAGAATTTGGATGAAATTCATGATCATTTTCAAATTTTGAATTAGGAGATTTAAATGGAATATACTGAAATTATGGTTCGTTACGGCGAGCTATCAACTAAGGGGAAGAATCGTAAGAGTTTTATCGACCGCCTTCATGGTAATGTCGCTAAAGTTTTGAACGATTATCCTGATTTAAGAATGCAACCACATCGTGATCGTTTGCATATCAAATTGAACGGCACAGATGCTAAACCAGTAATGGAAAAGTTAAAGAATGTTTTTGGTATTCAAACTTTTTCATTGAGTGTTAAAGTTTCTCGTAATTTTGAAGATGTGAAGAAAAAAGCTGTTGAAATGATGCATGAGGCTTATAAACCTGGCATGAGTTTCAAAGTTGGAACTAAACGTTCTGATCACACCTATGAACTTGATACTAATCAAATCAACTTGCAATTAGGGGATGCTATTTGTGATGAATTCCCTGGAATTGATGTTGAAATGAAGAAACCGGACATCAAGATTTCTGTAGAAGTAAGACAAGATGGAATTTATCTTTCATATCTAACAGTTAAAGGTGCCGGTGGATTACCAGTTGGTACAGCTGGAAAAGCTATGTTAATGCTATCTGGTGGAATTGATTCACCCGTTGCTGGTTATCTAGCAATGAAACGTGGTGTTGATATTGAAATGGTGCACTTCTTCAGTCCACCATACACATCAGAGCAGGCTTTGAACAAGGCCAAAGAATTAACTTCTAAGTTAACAGCTTTTGGTGGACATATTAAGTTTATTGAAGTACCATTTGCTGAAATTCAAGAAACAATCAAAGCAGGCGTTCCAGAAGGCTATCTAATGACCATCCAACGTCGATTCATGCTGAGATTGACAGACTTGATACGTGAAAAAGAAAATGGTTTAGCTATTTTTAATGGAGAAGCCGTCGGACAAGTTGCTTCACAAACATTGGAAAGTATGGCAGCTATCAATGATGTCACAACAACACCAATTTTGCGTCCCGTAGCCACAATGGATAAGACTGAAATTATCAGATTGGCAGAAAAAATCGATACCTTCAATCTATCAATCCAACCATTCGAAGACTGTTGTACAGTTTTTGCTCCACCATCACCAAAGACCCGTCCAAGTATCGAAAAGACACGCAAGTTTGAAAGTTCACTTGATGTTGACGGATTAATCCAACGTGCAATGGACGGAATCAAGATCACAACCATCGAACATGGTGACAAGTTCATGGAAAGTGACCAAGAAAATATCAGCAGTTTGCTATAAAACTGATTGACGTTTCACAATTTATGATTTATTATCAGAATATCAGCTTTGAGCAGGAGTGTTATTTAGCTAGATTTCAGAGAAGGCATGTTGTTGAGAATTGCCGAATCGAACTAAGTAACTGTTGCCTGTGAGCTATCATATAAAAATGATCGGGCCACCGTTATCTGTTGAGTGAGGAGTTATTCGTAACTCCTAATTTAGGTGGTACCGCGAGTCTTCGTCCTATTCGGATGAGGGCTCTTTTTTTTACAAACTCTTAGCGGTTATACCGCTTAGAGTTTGTTATGGGGACGTCGAGAGACGCCTGTATACTCATTTTTACATATTTTAATAATGTATATTAATTTTTCACGGAGGAACTACTATGAGAGAAATCGACATGGATACAAAATATAATCCACAAGAAGTCGAAGAGGGACGTTATCAAACATGGTTAGATGACGGAGACTTTAAACCTTCTGGCGACAAGAAAGCTAAACCTTATTCAATCGTTATCCCACCACCAAATGTTACTGGTAAGTTGCACTTAGGACATGCCTGGGATACAACAATTCAAGATACTTTGATTCGTTACAAACGTATGCAAGGTTTCGATACTTTATATCTTCCTGGTATGGATCATGCCGGAATTGCTACACAAGCTAAGGTTGAAGCTAAGTTACGTGAACAAGGTGTAACACGCTATGATCTTGGACGTGAAAAGTTCGTTGATGAAGTTTGGAAATGGAAAGATGAATTTGCTTCAATCATCAAATCACAATGGGGTAAACTAGGTTTATCACTTGATTACTCACGTGAAAGATTTACCTTGGATGAAGGCTTGTCAAAGGCTGTTCGCAAAGTCTTTGTTAAGTTATATAACGAAGGTTTGATCTATCGTGGTGAATACATTATCAACTGGGATCCACAACTACAAACTGCTTTGTCAGATATTGAAGTTATCCACAAGGATGACCAAGGTGCTTTCTATCATGTTAAGTACCCATACGCTGATGGTTCTGGTTTCATTGAAATTGCTACAACACGTCCAGAAACAATGTTTGGTGATGTTGCCGTTGCCGTTGCTCCTGATGATGACCGTTACAAGGATATCGTTGGTAAAGAAGTTGTTGTTCCACTTGTAAATCGTAAGATTCCTATTATCACTGATCACTATGTTGATAAAGAGTTTGGTACTGGTATGGTTAAGATTACACCTGCCCATGACCCTAACGATTTTGCTGTTGGTAACAGACATGACTTGAAGCGTATCAATACTATGAATGCTGACGGTACAATGAACGAAAATGCTGGTAAGTATAACGGTATGGATCGTTTCGAAGCTCGTAAGGCTATTGTTAAAGACCTTGAAGATAACGGTGATATGATCCGTATTGAACCATACGTTCACAGTGTTGGACATTCAGAACGTTCTGGCGTACAAGTTGAACCAAGACTTTCAACACAATGGTTTGTTAAGATGAAGCCACTAGCTGAGATGGCTTTGAAGAATCAACAAACTGATAACAAAGTTGATTTTGTTCCTGATCGTTTTGAAGATACCTTCACACAATGGATGGATAACGTTCATGATTGGGTTATTTCAAGACAACTATGGTGGGGACATCAAATTCCAGCTTGGTATAACAAGAAGACTGGTGAAACTTACGTTGGTGAAGAAGCTCCTAAAGATATTGAAAACTGGGATCAAGAATCTGATGTTCTTGATACATGGTTCTCAAGTGCTCTTTGGCCATTTTCAACTATGGGTTGGCCAGATACTGACTCAGAAGACTACAAACGTTATTTCCCAACTAATACTTTAGTTACTGGATACGACATCATCTTCTTCTGGGTTTCAAGAATGATTTTCCAAAGTTTGAAATTTACAGGTAAGAAACCGTTCGACCACGTTGTTATTCACGGTTTGATTCGTGATGAACAAGGCCGTAAGATGAGTAAATCACTTGGTAATGGTATTGATCCAATGGACGTTATCAAAAAGTACGGTGCTGATGGTCTTCGTTGGTTCCTACTAAACGGTTCAACACCAGGACAAGATACACGTTTCAGTTATGATAAGATGGACTCTTCATGGAACTTCATCAACAAGATTTGGAATGCTTCACGTTACGTTATCATGAATCTTGATGAAGATACTCCAGCTATGGATGATCTTTCTAAAGTTACAACATATGATCTTTCAGATAAGTGGATTTTAGCTAAATTGAATCATACAGTTAAAGAAGTTATTCGCTTAATGGATAGCTTTGAATTTGGTGAAGTTGGCCGTACACTTTATAACTTTATCTGGAATGATTTCTGTGATTGGTATATTGAGATGAGTAAAGCTACTTTAACAGGGGATGATGAAGCAGCTAAGAAACAAAAGAAGATGATTTTGACATACGTTCTTGATCAAACTCTACGTTTAATGCACCCAATCATGCCATTCGTTACAGAAAAAATCTGGTTGACAATGCCACATAACGGCAAGACAATCATGCATGCTCAATATCCTGAATATCATGAAGAGTTAGACAATGATGATGCTATGGACCAAATGGATGTTTTGATCGACTTAATCAAGGCCTCAAGAAAGATCCGTGTTGAAGCTAACGCACCAATGTCCAATGCTGTTGATATTATGATCAAACCTCAAGATGAAAAAATTAAAGATGTTATTTTGAACAATAAGGAATACATCGATCGTTTCATGCATCCTAAGGAATTGACAGTAGCAACTGACGTTGTAGCACCTGCATTGGCAATGACATCAGTAACTAATAGTGCTGAATTGTATGTTCCATTGGCAGAATTGATTAATCTTGATGAAGAAATTGCTCGTCAAGAAGAAGAAGTTGCTAAACTGGATAAAGAAATTGCACGTATTGATAAGAAATTGTCAAATAAAGGTTTTGTTGAGAAAGCACCTGAAAAGGTTGTTAACGAACAAAAAGAAAAATTGGCTGATTATCAATCTCGTCAAGCAAAAGTTCAACAAAGAATTCAACAATTAAAAGATAATCAATAAAATTGAGTATATAATTATAGGGGTTGGCAGATGTCCAACCCCTTTTCTTTGAAAAGGAGTGATTTAAGTTGTTAAAAAGCTATGAAGAGGCAATTAATTATATTCACTCGTTACCAAAGTTTCATCGTACGAATAATTTAGACAACATCAGGGAAGCTTTAGACGTTTTGGGTAATCCTCAAAATGATTATGAGACGATTCATATTACTGGGACAAATGGCAAAGGTACAACCAGTAACTTTTTAGCCAACTTATTGGAAGCTGATAATAAGAAAGTTGGACTATTCATTTCGCCTTATGTAAAAGTATTCAATGAACGGATTCAAATTAATCATCAATATATTCCCAATCAAGATTTATTAGATAATGTGAATTATTTAATAGATAAAATTGGTGATATTCAATTGGCAGAATTTGAATTTGTTACTGTCTTGGGGTATTTTTATTTCCGTGGACGTGTCGATGTAGCTGTGATCGAAGCGGGAATTGGTGCTCGTCATGATAAAACAAACGTCATTACACCGGTGGTATCAGTAATTACTTCCGTAGATTTGGATCATGAGAAATTAATTGGACCGACTTTACAAGATATAGCATTTGAAAAAGCTGGTATTATTAAAAAAAATAGACCGATCGTAACTGGTTTATTGCAAGATTCCATAAAAGAAATAGTTGCCGATGCCGCTACGGAAATGTCGAGTCCACTTTATAAATTTAATCGTGATTTTGGTATTAAAGATTTTGAAACAAAAAATTTCAAATTATCATTTACATATTATGATGATAAGGTAACAATAAGAGAGATATCTTGTGATGGTTTTGAAAAAACCACTGCGATGAATGCTGCTATCGCTATTTGTGCTTATAGTCAGTATCAACAAAAGCATCAAAATGCAGTCTCAACAGGACTTATCAAGGATAATCTTGATAGTCATCACCTGCTAGGACGAGCACAAATAGTTCAAAATGAACCCTTAGTTTTGATGGATGGGGCACATAATATTTCAGCAATTTATAATTTAATTAATTCTTTAGCTACAAATTATGAAAATAAAGATATAATTGTTTTGTATGCTGGAATGAAAGATAAAGATCGCAGTGAAATTATTCAAGAATTAGCACCAAAGGTAAAGCATATTTATATCACAACACTTGATATGCAAAGATCTGCGGCTGCTGAGGATTATGATTTATCGGATTATAGTAATATTTCTTTTATTGAAAACTATCATGCGGAGTTACAGAAAATAACAGATCAATTAAGTGATCAGCAAATGTTGTTGATTACGGGATCTTTCTATTTAATTTCTGATTTGGAGAGTTATTTTGCGTAATTTCCACTATGATGATAAATTTAAGAGAAAAAATTTTAGCTTATGGTGTCAGCACCTTAAAAGATGAAGAACTAATGGCCGTTGTCATTGGCAATGGCACCAAGAAAAATAATGTTTTGGAGCTATCGAAAAAAATTGTTTCGAATGTGAATGGTTTAAATTTGAATTTGGACCAATTAATGGCTTTTAATGGTATTGGAGTTGCTCAAGCCTGTAAAATTTTGGCGGCAATCGAATTAGGTACTAGAAAAGTTAAATCAGATAGGTTATCAGAACAAGTTGTTTCAGTAGATGATATTGGAAAACATTTAATAAATATAATAGGTAGTACTCCACAAGAAAAACTAATGGCCGTCTACTTGAATAATAGTTATCATGTCATTAATGAGAAGACCATTTTCATTGGCACGATCGATCAGGCAACAGTTCATCCGCGAGATATTCTGCGAGAAGCAATCCAAGTTTCAGCAACGCAAGTCGTGATAGCTCATAACCATCCGAATGGTACGTTGATGTTTTCGAAGAATGATCAGGAATTTAGTTTGAGGTTGAGAAAGTGTTGCGATTTAATGGGAATAAACTTATTAGACCATTTAATTATTACAAGAAAATCATATTCTAGTTTGAAGAATTTAAATTTAATTTAGGATATGTTTTGTCATACTTTAAATCAGTATTTTGTATGATATAATTTTGGTTAGCGTAAAATGTGGTGTGTACTTTAAAGGAGAGAAATAAATTGTTTGGTATTGGATCAAAGAAGCTTGGCATAGATTTAGGAACTGCAAATACTTTAGTTTATGCTGAAGGAAAAGGAATCGTTTTAAACGAGCCTTCTGTTGTTGCAAAGAATAATAACACTGGAGAAATCGTTGCTGTCGGTTCAGATGCTCGTGAGATGATTGGACGTACACCTGGTAGTATTTCTGCCATTCGTCCAATGCGTGATGGAGTAATTGCTGATTATGACACAACTGCTGCTATGATGAAGTATTTCATTGAAAAAACAGCCAATAATTCAAAACCTTCCGTAATGGTTTGTGTTCCTAGTGGTGTTACTGAAGTTGAAAAGAGAGCTGTTATTGAAGCAACTCAACATGCAGGTGCTCGTGAAGCATATGTAATCGAAGAACCATTTGCAGCCGCTATCGGAGCTGGACTTCCAGTTATGGATCCAACCGGTAACATGGTTGTTGATATTGGTGGTGGTACAACTGACGTTGCTACCATTTCACTAGGTGGAATTGTATCATCACGCTCAATCAGAGTCGCTGGTGACAAGTTTGATGATTCAATTTCAGCTTATATTAAGTCAAATTATAATTTACAAATTGGTGAAAGAACTGCTGAAGATGTTAAGATTCAAATCGGTTCAGCTTCAATTGAAAAAGCTAAAGAGATTGAATCAATGCAAATTCGTGGTCGTGACCTTGTTACAGGTTTACCAAAGACAGTTCAATTAACTGGTGAAGATATTGCAACTGCAATTCATGAAAATGTCGAAGAGATCATTGAGACAATCAAAGAAACTCTTGAAGAAACATCTCCTGAAATTGCTGCCGATGTAATCGATCACGGTATCGTTCTAACCGGTGGTGGAGCATTATTGCATCATTTACCAGAAGTAATCTCAGAAGCAACTGGAGTTCCCGTATTCATTGCTCAAGACCCACTAGATTGTGTGGCTATCGGTACTGGCGAATCACTTAAGAATATCGATGTAATGCGTCGCCAAAAATAAGCGGGATGAATTCCCGTTTTTTTTATTTGATCTACTAGGAGGAAGCAATGCAAAAGTTTTTTTCAAATAAAAAATTGATTATTTTAATGATACTTATTATCGTCACTTTTGGACTTTTGGCAGTAACGGTTAATATCCGTGATAAGAAAAATACACCACCAGTAGTCCAACAAGTGGGTAATGATGTCGTCAGCGTTGTTGGAGGGGTCTTTGCATATCCAACTAATGCGGTAAAAAATGCTACCTCAGAATTCTCTGATTTGTACAATACCTATTCTGAAAACAAACGTTTGAAAGCTAGAATTGGTGAATTGGCACAAAATCAGGCTAAGTTAGAAGTAGTTCAAGATGAAAATAAGAAGTTAAAACAAGAACTGAAATTGAACGGTACACTCACTGATTACAGTACAGTTAATGCTTCTGTTTTATCTCGATCACCAAGTAGTTGGCAAAACTACTTGACTATTAATCGTGGTCAAACTAGTGGTATTAAGAAGAATATGCCAGTTATGTCTGGAAAAGGTCTAATTGGTAGAATTATTGAAGTAGATAAAGTTAGTTCAAAAGTTGAATTGATTTCGACTAACAATGAACTTAATGATAAGTTTGCAGCAGAAATTCTTGGCGATGCTAAGAATACTACTGGAGTTGTTAGCCGTTATGATAGTTCTACAGGTGACTTGGTGATGGAAAACGTTAATTCTACAAAAGATATCAAAAAAGGCCAAAGCGTTATCACATCAGGTTTAGGTGGATTAACACCTCGTGGATTGTACATTGGTAAAGTTTATGGGATCAAGAAAGATAACTATGGAATGACTAATTCCGTATATATCACCCCAGCAGCTGAGTTGCGTAACTTTACTGTTGTAACAGTCATTAAATCATCGGTTCATGGTGAAAATTAATGAATGTAAAAAGACGTAAAATTTTTGGACAAGTATTATTCATCTTATTAGCATTTTATTTAGATGGTTTAATAAAATGGGCCTTTTTGAATAATATTAATCATGAAACAATAATGATTTTGCCACAATTAATGTTGATGGCTGTTGTTATGTTAACGATGAGAATTGAGGATCGTCGTCAGTTAATTATCTATGGCATAGTTTTTGGGGTTCTGTATGATTCTTATTACTATGGAATCATTGGTTTGTATACAATTTTGCTGCCATTATTAATGGTAGGAATTGATCATTTCAGATATTTATTGATTAAAAATAATATGGGTTATGATATTTCTATTTATTTCTTGGCATTAACTTTTTTACAGACAGGAATTTATTTATTAGAAAAATTATTACAGCAAACAAGTACAGATGTTTTTGATTTCATCACGTATACGTTGGGACCAACGTTGCTTTGGAATATTGTCGTTTTCTTTGTTATCTATATTCCGTTAGCAAATATGTCTGCCTGGTTGGTGAAATATCGGAGGGATAGTAAATGAGTGACATCATTTTAAAAGGTGGTAAAGATGGTTTTTCAGTTATTTTTAACGAAAATGCCAATTATGACGATGCGTTGAAAGAATTAAAGGAATTAATTATGCAACAAAACGTTAAGTCAACCAACGAAGATGATGATGTTATTAGTTTTACTATTAAAACCGGTAAACGGTTATTCACTGATCAACAAAAGGAAAGCATCGAAGACTTCTTTGAAAAATATCCTCAATTAGAATTAAAGGACATTGAGTCAGAGGTTGAGGATAAAGAGAAAGTTCAAGAATTGTTGGATAGCAATAAAACCAACGTTGAGTCGGGAATTGTTCGTAGTGGTCAACGATTAGATTATAAAGGGGATTTAATCTTTTTAGGTTCATTGCATCGAGATGCTCAAATTTGTGCAACTGGTTCAATTTATATTTTAGGAGAGGTCGATGGTATCGTTCAGGCCGGTTATCCTGATAATCCTAATGCAGCTATTTTTGGCAACTTGGAGAATATTGATCAATTGCGGATCGCCGATGTCATTGAAATCGTGACAGACGATAATCGTAAAGAATTTCAAAATGGAAAATTTGCTTTTATCAATGATCTTCATGCCATCAGTGTTGACGATTTGAAGAACTACAAAGATAAAATAAATGATTTAAGAAAAAGGACAGATTAACTATGGGGATATCAATAGTTGTAACTTCGGGAAAGGGTGGAGTTGGTAAAACAACTACTACTGCAAATGTAAGTACTGTCTTGGCAAGTCTTGGTAAAAAGGTCTGTATGGTAGATCTTGATATTGGTTTGCGAAATTTAGATGCTGTCATGGGTCTAACAAATCGAGTTGTTTACGATATCGTTGATGTGGCTCAACACCGAGTTGTTGTTTCTCAAGCTTTAGTTAGGGATCCTAGGTTTGAAGATAATTTATATTTATTGGCTGCTTCACAGTTTGCGGATAAATATGTTTTGGATAAAGATTCTTTGGCTTTGATCATTAATGAGTTGAAACAACGTTTTGATTTTGTAATGATTGATTGTCCAGCTGGAATTGAATATGGTTTTCAAAATGCGGTTTCTACAGCAGATGGGGCGTTAGTAGTAACTAATCCAGAAATTGCTTCAGTTAGTGATGCTGATCGAGTTGTTGGTATTTTAGAAAATATGAATATGCCGATAACACCACATCTAATTATTAATCGTATTCGCAAGAATATGATCAATGAGGGAACATCAATGCGAATTGATGATATTGTTAATCATTTAGGAATTCCATTATTGGGAATTGTTATTGATGAAGATAAAGTTATCTCTGCATCTAATGCTGGACAGACCGTTGCCTTTGACCGTGATAGTAGTGCTGGTCACAGTTATCAGAATATTGCTCATAGAATGCTTGGTGAGAATATTCCACTGAATTTGACAGATGAAACAAAAAAGGCTGGATTTTGGGGTCGTATTTTTGGAAAAAAATAAGCCCTATGGTACAATGACTTTAAATAATGAAAGTCAACACAGGGGGAGCCGTAGGCTGAGAGTGAACGTAATGTTCAGACCCTTTAAACCTGTTATGTTAATACATGCGTAGGGATAGTGTTGTTCAAGCAAAAGCTCGAACTCTCTTGTGATGACGAAAATCAGAAGGGAGTTTTTTTGTATGATCGATAAAGCTAATAGCCAAGACAGTTTAATTGTCTTGACAGAAGGGGCCATTATTACGGCGTTGGCAATGGGGTTATCTTATGTACCTCATTCCACAGGGGTCTCTTCAGTTGAATTTGTTTACGGACTGATTCCAATGTCTATTTACGCTTTAAGAAGAGGTTTGAAACCCGGTTTAATGGCTGGTCTAGTATGGGGACTTTTGGATATGTTTCTTAGAGGACTAGGTGGAGGAGTGTTGAATCCACTTCAAGGTTTTGTTGAATATCCATTAGCTTTTGGTGTCGTAGGGTTGATTGGTTTAGGAAGTGTTCGTGTTCAACGTGCTATAAGAGATGGTAAGAGCGGATTAGGATTGATAATTTTCTATTCTGCAATTGGTTTCTTAGCTAAATACTTCTTGCACTTTATTGCCGGAGGAATTTATTGGGGTTCATATGCACCTAAGTCAATGAATCCATGGATTTATTCTCTAGTTATTAACGGTGGTAGTTTTATTGCTAATATGATTATGTTGATTGTTTTGGCAATTCTTTTGAATCGTATCTTTAAACAATTAATAATTCCAAGAAATTAGTTAAAAGTATAAATTTTGAGTTTTTATTCAAATTAAACTGTAATAAATATCAACTTAATATTTTTAAAATCAAAAAGCGTTCATATCAACCGTAACTGGGTGATATGAACGCTTTTTTAGCACTGATAAAAAGTCGGTATAAGTTAGAAAAAATTATTCAGTCTCATAGAATAGATGAACATACTTAAATTTATTAATAATAATGTTATTTTTGCCATCTCACATATATGTTAGCTATGTAGATGTTTTTTGATTTAAAAGTAATTTAAAAGATAAAAAAGACACTGAACTAAATATTTTACCTCAAATCAAACAATTAAACTCTCTTTAGTCCGGAACAAAAATTGGGAATGCGTTCAGCTATGAAATCATTGTTGCCGGCTTTGCCGGTTACAATGAGGCCGACTTTGGAAATCCATTATTTTGCACGGAGTGTAAAATGATTAGTTCCAAATCGTGCCCATAGCGTTCCAACAGCATTCCCAATTTTTGTGGAGGACGGGAATTTAAGTATATTTCCATTCAAACCAAACTAAGAATCAAAATCTTAATTTGGTCTCCTTATTTGTATTTTTAGATAAAACTCATAACTGAACCGAGAACAACGCCACCAATTGTGACAAGAATCATTAACCAAACAACAATTTGAATAATTTTAGTTAATGTGCTTTTAGGTTTCTTTTCGTCCAAAACTTCCACCACCTAATTTATATATAGTGAAATGGTACTTCACAAAGGGAATTTATGCAATGTTGTAAAGGTTTTCTCTTTCAAAATTGGGAAAACTCCCCACCCCCATAAACGTATAGTTACCAACCATTGGCAAGTTTTTTAACTAGTTTAGACCAATTGTCAAATATCGTGTGGTTAATTGTGGTAATTTGTGGTAAATTAGGAAGTGTTAAAGAATTGAGGTGATATCCATGTTCATGGGTGAATTTCATCACACGCTTGATAATAAAGGCAGAATAATTGTACCTGCTAAATTTAGAAAATTACTTGGTGATGAGTTCGTAATTACTCGTGGAATGGATGGGTGCCTTTTTGGTTATCCTTTAGAGCAATGGAATAAACTTGAATCTCAGTTGGATAAGTTGCCGCTAACCAAAAAGGATGCTAGAGCCTTTACTCGATTCTTTTATTCTGCAGCTGCAGAGGTTGAATTTGACAAACAAGGTCGGATTAATCTTTCGACCCCGTTGATTAAATTTGCTAAGTTAAATAAGAATTGTGTAATTGTAGGTGTTTCTGATCGCATAGAAATATGGGATGAGGAATGCTGGAATAAATTTAGCCAAGAGGCTGAAGATAATTTTGAAGAAATATCGGAGAAAATGACAGACTTTGACTTCTAACGAATATAAACATAAAACAGTACTTTTAAAAGAAACTATTGATGAGGTAAATCCGCATGATAACGGTATTTATGTAGACGCTACCTTTGGCCGTGGAGGACACAGTAAGGAATTACTAAGTCGTATGCACCACAGCCATCTTTATGTTTTTGATCGCGATGAAGCCGCTATTAAAGTCGGTGAAAGTATTCAAAGTGATCCAACAATAATCGGTGATAATTCGTTAACACTGATACGTGATAATTTCGAGAATATGCAAGAACGTTTGTCGGATTTGGGTGTTACTGAAGTAGATGGGATTGTTTACGATTTGGGAGTTTCTTCTCCCCAATTTGACGATGCAGTCAGAGGATTCAGTTATAAGAAGGCTGCCCGTCTTGATATGAGAATGGATCAAAGACAAGATCTAGATGCAGAAAAAATTGTTAATGATTGGTCTTATAGTGATTTAGTCGGCATTTTCTACAAATACAGTGATGAAAAATTTTCCAAACAGATTGCCCGTGCCATTGAACGCACACGAGCTGATCACCGAATTACTTCGACTCTAGAATTAGCAGATATTATTAAGAATGCTATTCCTGCAGCCGCAAGAAGAACCGGTGGCCATCCTGCTAAACGTGTCTTTCAAGCAATTAGGATTGCGGTAAATGATGAATTAGGATCTCTTGAAAGATCCCTAGATCAAGCAATTAAATTGTTAGCACCAAAGGGCAGAATAAGCGTTATAACTTTTCAATCAAAAGAAGACAGAATTGTAAAACATATTTTTAAAGATAACTCTCACGTTGATGTTCCTCGTGGATTACCTGTTATTCCAGATGATATTAAACCAGTTTTGAAGCAAATAACAAGAAAACCAATTCTGCCTAATACTGAAGAACTGTCTGAAAATAATCGAGCACACAGTGCTAAATTACGTGTTGTTGAAAAGATATAATGGAGAAATAATATGAGAGAAGAAAGTACGGCTAGAAATTTACAAGACTATCAAGCTGCTCCACAACCACAGAAGGTCGTTCAAGCAGCTCCTAAAGTACATAGTGTTAAACTGTCAAAATTTGAGACTGTTTCCATTGTTGGTCTCTCTCTTTTGACGTTGGCATTAATGGTGGCTTTAGTTAGTATAAAAGTTTCGATGACTTCTTCTCAAAATGAATTAGATAGTCTTACTGAGCAGATCTCTAAGACCAATACAAGTAATGTTAATTTAAGACAAGAAATTTCTGAGTTAAGTAGTTTTGATCGTTTTTCTTCTTTCGCTAAGAAGCACAATTTAAAAATGAGCGATAACAATGTAAGGAATATATCAAAATGAGTAAGTTCAGAAAACTATTAAAAAATAAGGCAAGACGCAATCATTATATAGTTGGTATATTAATTTTGATTGTGACTGCCTTTTCTTTTATCCTTTTTATCCAAAGGTTTGCTTATATCTCTGTCAGCAAGCAATATGACGGAGTAAATTTAGTTAAAAGAACTAAAGCTAAGTATGAAAAAGTAACTAAGGTTAATGCTAAACGTGGTGATATCCTTGACGTTAACGGGGATATGATTGCTGGAGATTCAACGATTTATAATATTTATGCAATTGTAGATCATAAGTCAAAAACAGCAGCGGGTAAGGCTGACTATGTAGTTGATAAAGAAAAAACTGCTGAAACATTGAGTAAGTATTTACCACTTTCCAAGAAACAATTGATCAAATATTTATCACCTAAGAATAAAAAGCAGTATCAAGTAGAGTTCGGACAAGCTGGACGTAATTTGTCAATTGAAATCAAGCGAAAGATTGCTGCACAAAAGTTACCGGGGATTCACTTCGTGGAGTTTCCTTCACGTTCGTATCCTAACGGTGTTTTTGCAACTAATTTGGTAGGAATAACTAAAGCCGATAATGCTAATGATCAGAACAGTAATATCAGTGGTGTTATGGGTATTGAAAAATACTTTAATAAGTTGTTGTCAGGTCAAGATGGTAAAAAGATTACTAAGGTCGACTTTAACGGTAATGAATTGCCCAATTCTCGAGTTAATGAAAAACAATCGGTCGATGGATCGAATGTTTATTTAACTTTGAATAGTAAAATTCAGCAGTACGCTGAAATTTTGGCACAAGAAACGGCCGAAAAATATGAACCTAAGAATTTACAGATTCTTGTAATGAATGCCAAGACAGGCGCAATCGAAGCGGCAACACAACGACCAACCTTTAATCCAACGACTGGTAAGGGATTATCGGATAGTTGGCGTGATACTTTGGTAGAAGATCAATTCGAACCGGGTTCCGTTATGAAAATTTTGACATTATCAGCGTCAATCGATTCTGGCAATTATGATCCGGATGAATTGTATAAATCTGGTTCAGTCGAAGTAGGCGGTAGAACAATTAGTGATTGGAATAATGCCGGCTGGGGTTATATACCTTTATCAGAAGCCTTTCCAAGATCTTCCAATGTCGGAATGGTCAAACTGGAAGAGAAAATGGGCTCAAAGACGTGGATGAAGTATATGAAACGCTTTAATATTGGGACTAAAACTAATATTCCATTGCCTGGTGAAGTAGCTGGAGGAATTTCTTACCAACACACTAGTGATCAAGCTATGACTTCATTTGGTCAAAGTGTCAATGTAAATACTATTCAGATGTTGCAGGCATTTTCAGCAATCGCCAATGGTGGCAAGATGATCAAGCCACAAATAATTCAGAAGGTCGTTAATGTAAATACTGGTAAAACTACTCAAAGCTTTAAACGAGAAGTAGTAGGACAGCCAATCAAGAGTAGTACCGCTAAAAAAGTTCAAAAGGCTATGCGTCAAGTTGTCACAAAGAACTATGGTACTGGGCTTGTTTATAACATTCCGGGAATTAAAGTTGGTGTCAAAACTGGTACAGCTCAGATAGCTTCACCAAATGGTGGTTATCTAACTGGAAGTAACAATTATATCTTCTCCGTTGCGGGAATGATTCCTTATGATGATCCAAATTACATTGTTTATATAACGATGAGACAACCTCAAAAGATGACGGAATCACCGGAAAAGATTCTATCCGAAGTCTTTAATCCATTAGTTAAACGTTTGGTAAACCAAGGTAAGTCTCAAACTAACTCCACTCAAGCTGGTAGTCAGTACGTTGAAGTCCCAGGGTTGTTGGATAAATCGACTAACAGTGCTTTGAGTAAGATCAAGGATCTTAATTTGCAATCTGGTGTTATTGGTACCGGTAATAAAGTGGTACAACAACTACCAGCAAGTGGTGAAAAAGTTATGCCGGGTCAGAGAATGGTCTTACTAACCAATGGAGCCATGACGATGCCTGACTTAACGGGTTGGTCTAAAAATGATGTTTTGAAGTTTGCTGAGATAACTGGTAAACAGGTCACAACTAAAGGTGACGGATATGTTGTTAAACAATCAGTCAGTTCTGGTCATGTGATAAATGACAGTGGTAAAATTATAGTTACATTGAAAAATAAATAAAATAAGGGGATTTTCATGGAAATTAGTCATATAGTTTTCGACATAGTTAGTTCGTTTGTAATTGTGGCAATCTTGATGCCATTCTTGATTGGTTACCTAGTTGCTCACAAAGAGGGACAGTCAATTCGTGAGGAAGGACCTAAGTGGCATGAGAAAAAGTCTGGTACACCGACAATGGGTGGACTTTTGGTCATTATTGCTGCTCTGATCACAAATATTTGGGTCGGCGCTTGGCAAGGTCAACTGACTCATTCACTTTTGATTACAACATTTGTAATCGTTCTTTACGGATGTATCGGTTTCATTGATGATTTCATTAAAGTTTTCAAGAAGAGAAATCTTGGACTTAGAGCTTGGCAAAAAGCACTCTTACAAATAATTGTCGGAATAATATTCTTATACGTTTATAACGGCGATCAATTGCCAATGAACTTTACCATTCCTGGTGTTGTGTCAATTAATTCAGCTGTGATCTTTATCTTGTTCACATTGTTCTGGTTGGTAGGTTTCTCTAACGCTACTAATTTAACTGATGGTTTGGATGGATTGTTAGGTGGTTTAGGAACTATTTCTTATGCCACATACGGTATCATCGCTTTAAATCAAAATCGTGCTGATATAGCAATTGTTTGTTTCTCAGTAGTTGGTGCTTTGTTAGCCTTTCTATTGTTCAATCACAAACCCGCTAAGATCTTTATGGGGGATGTTGGTTCTTTAGCATTAGGTGCTGGTTTGGCTGCTATTTCAATTCTTTTAGGTCACTACTGGTCACTATTGTTGATTGGTTTCGTTTATGTTGTTGAGACATTGAGCGTTATGTTACAAGTTTTCTCATTCAAAGTATTCCATCGTCGTATTTTCAAGATGACACCAATTCATCATCATTTTGAAATGATGGGCTGGAGTGAATGGAAGATAGATATCGTATTCTGGATCGTTGGTTTGATTTGTTCTGCAATTTATTTAATTTTATTCGTATAGGAAGTAAAAGATAATAATGAAAACAAAAAGTAATTATTCAAATAAAAAAATCTTAGTTTTAGGCTTAGCCAAAAGTGGTTTTGCAGTTGCTAAATTATTGAAGAAAATGGGTTCTGATGTAACAGTTGTTGATTCTAATCCTTTGGAAAAGAACACCGAAGCACAAGCTTTGATCGATGCCGGCTTCAACGTTATTACTGGAAGCAATGATAAAGATTTAATCGATGATTCATATGACTATTTAGTAAAGAACCCGGGAATCGTTTACTCTAATGAGTTGGTTGTACGTGCTCAAGAATTGAATATCCCAGTTATTACGGAACCTGAAGTAGCTTATAGTTATTCAGATGCAAATATGGTTGCGGTAACTGGTACAAATGGAAAGACAACTGTAACGACTTTAATTCAATTGATGTTGAAGCATTCACCTAAATTCAAGAATTCATATTATGCAGGTAACATCGGTATTCCTATTTCTGATGTTATTCAAAAAGCAACTAAAGACGATGTTGTGGTAACAGAATTATCAAGTTTCCAACTTGAAGGTACAATTGACTTGCATCCACACGTTGCCGTTTTAAATAATATCTATTCAACCCATTTAGATTTCCATAAAAACCGTGCTAACTACATTAAGGCTAAGATGCACATCACCAAGAGCCAAACTAAGGATGATTACTTTGTTGTTAACTGGAATACTGACGAATGGCGTCAGTTAGCTACACAATCTAATGCTCAAATTTTGCCATTTTCAGATAACCAAGAATTAGATAAGGGTGCCTTTGTCAAAGACGACATTATCTATTGTAATGGTGAAAAAATTATGAACGCTGATGAAATTCAAATCCCTGGAGAACATAATGTTCAAAATGCTTTAGCTGCAATCAGTGTTGCAAAACTGTACGATGTTTCTAATGATGATATCATTGAAGTGTTATCTTCATTTAGAGGTGTTAAACATAGAATTCAATACGTTGATACATTTGGCGGACATAAATTTTATAATGATTCTAAAGCAACTAATGTTGAAGCAACCATCGTAGCTTTGACAGCTTTTAAGAAGCCAATTACTTTAATAGCTGGTGGACTTGATCGTGGGAACGGTTTTGATGAATTGATTCCTTCACTCAAGGGCAAAGTTAAGAATCTAGTCGTTTATGGACAAACAGCTGACAAAGTTATTTCTTCAGCTGAAAAAGCTGATGTGTCAAATATCGTGAAAGTTAATAATCTCAAGGAAGCTGTTCCTGAAGCATACAAGCAAAGCGATGCTGGGGATGTTATCTTACTTTCACCTGCAGCAGCTAGTTGGGATCAATTTAAGACCTTTGAACAACGTGGAGACCAATTTATAGAAGAAGTTGAAACTTTAAAGGGAGAAATTAAATAGATGACAAAAATGCGTATAATCGTGTCCGGCGGTGGTACTGGCGGTCATATCTATCCGGCAATGGCTCTAATTAAGCGTCTCAAGGAAAGAGATATGATTGAAGATGTTTTATACGTTGGTACCGAAAAGGGACTAGAGAGCAAGATAGTTAAGAATGCGGGAATTGACTTTAAGACGATTGAAATTCGTGGCTTCAAAAGAAAGTTGACTTTAGAAAATGTTAAAGTTGTTGAACTATTTCTATCCAGTATTCGTAAGTCTAAAAAAATCATCAAGGAATTCAAGCCTGATATTGTCGTAGGAACTGGTGGTTATGTTTCAAGTGCTATTGTTTACGCAGCACATTCGATGCATATTCCTACCGTTATACATGAACAAAATACGATTGCTGGTGTAACAAATAAGTTTTTGGCACATTTTGTAGATAAGATTGCAATTGCTTTTCCAGATGCAATAGATCAATTCAGCGAAAAGAAGAAGATCGTCTTTGCTGGTAATCCTAGAGCTCAAGAAGTTGTTGATATTCAGAAGAATGATCGACTAAAAGAGTTTGATTTAGCAGCTGATAAACCAACAGTTATGATCTTTGGTGGATCTAGAGGTGCTAAGCCAATCAATTTAGCAGCAATCGATGCTATGGATAAATTTAGTCAAGCCAATTATCAAGTTTTATTTGTCACAGGACGTGTGCACTATGATAATGTGATCGAAAAAATTGATTCACAGTATCTAAATAGTGCAAATATTTCCGTATTGCCATATATTGATAACATGCCGGAAATTCTTCCCGACATTAATTTGATTGTTGGTCGTAGCGGAGCCACAAGTATTGCCGAGATTACTGCCTTAGGTATTCCAGCAATCTTTATTCCTAGTCCTTATGTAACGCATGATCATCAAACAAAGAATGCATTATCCGTTTCAAACGTTGGAGCGGCCAAGTTGATTCCAGAGTCAGATCTTACACCTGATTCTCTTTTCCAAGAGGTCAATGAGATCATGAGTAGCGAATCAATTCAAAAAGAAATGTCCGAGAAATCTAAGAAAATCGGTGTTCCTGATGCGGCTGATCGTTTGATCAAGATTCTCACGGACTTGGTAAATAAGTAATATAAGGATTGATATTGATGGCATTAAAAAAAAGACTTAGGATAAGTAAAAATGGATTGATATTTCTAATAGTTTTTATCATAATTATTATTGCTTATTTTGGTTCGCCTTTGAGTAAAGTTAGAAATATTAATGTTGAAGGCGTTAATGATCTGGGAGCACAACAAGTAATCAATGCGACCAAGATCGATGACAATTCAGTATTGTTAAACGTTTTAATACATCATAAATCAATTACAAAGAAGACCGAGAGTAAGTTGCCATCTATTGAGTCGATGAAGATCAAAACGCGAAATATGCGGGATGTAACGATACGTGTTAAGGAGTATCCCACTTTGGGATTTATCAATAAAAATGGCTACTATTACCGTATTATCAACAATGGTCATGTGATAAATCAAAAAATGAGTGCGCCTATTGGTAATTATCCAACGTATAGTAATTTTGGGGCTAAAAGGTTAAAGAAGATCTCTAATCTTTATGCGGAATTACCAAGTAACGTACAAACAAATATTTCAGAAATCTATAATGCACCGACTAAGTTAAATCCATATCGGATTAAAATTGATATGAATGATGGTAATAAAGTTATCGCTGATATGAGAACTGTTAAAACTAAATTAAAATATTATCCAGGTATGGCTGCCCAAATGAAAAAAAAGGGCGTTATAGATTTGGAAATTGGAGCCTATTCTTATCCCTTTAAAGATAAGAAATAGGTTTAATATAATCGTTTTTGTGTTAAAATTTTTTAGTGAATAGATTTTTTCTAGGTAAGGGAGGCTGCCACGATTAATGGACAATTCAGAGTTTTTTGTAGGTCTTGATATTGGTACAAATTCAGTAAAAGTAGTGGTTGCTGAATCGTCAGATGACAGGTTAAGTGTTGTTGGCGTAGGAAGCGAACGATCACAAGGAGTTAGCCGTGGCGTTATAGTCGATATTGATAAGGCTGCCGGCGCTATAAAACGGGCTGTTAAGAAGGCCGAGACGCAGGCAAATATTACGATTCGTGACGTTGTAGTCGGTATATCGGCGAACATGTTACAAATTGAAAAATGTCAAGGAATGATAGCGGTCGGTTCTCAGTCCAAGGAAATTACTGAAAATGATGTCAGACAAGTTATGTTGGCTGCAATGGTTCAAAACTTACCTAGTGAGCGAGAAGTGGTTTCTTTAATTCCTAAACAATTTTCTGTCGATGGATTCAATAATATTCGTGATCCTCGTGGAATGATTGGTGTTCGTCTGGAAATGACAGGAATCATATATACTGCACCAAAAACAATTGTACATAATACGAAAAAGGCCATCCAAAAGGCTGGTCTAAATATAATTCATAAAGTTATTTCTCCAATGGCGTTAAGTCAGGTTGTATTAAACGACGGTGAAAGTGACTTTGGAGCCGTAATTATCGATATGGGTGCTGGCCAAACAACTGCTTCAGTTGTTCATGATCACAATCTCAAATTGTCTACAGTTGATTTTGAAGGTGGAGATTACGTCACTCATGATATTTCGGTAGTTTTGAATACAACAGTTGAAAATGCTAATCAATTAAAACTTTACTATGGTAACGCTTCATCGGCTCAAGCATCGACTGAAGAGAACATTAGTGTAGAAGTAGTTGGTAAAAATGAACCTGCGACGATTTCAGAAGAGAATTTATCTGAGATCATTGAAGCTAGGTTGGAGCAAATTTTCACAAGATTGCAAGCTCCGTTAGAAGATGCTGGTGCTTTGTCACTTCCCGGTGGAATTGTTTTGACTGGTGGAGTTGCAGCAACGCCAAATATTGAAGATTTAGCTCGAGATATTTTCGGCGTTAAAGTGAGAAGCTATGTACCTACCCAAATGGGGATGAGGTATCCGTCATACTCATTAGGCCTGGGCTTAGTAACGTATGCTTCAAGATTGAATGATATTGGTGTTATTGCTGATAATGTTGTTAATGGTGCAACCATTGGTCGCAACACGCCACAACAACAACCACAGTCACAACCTGTTCAAGCCCCTGTTAATAAAACAGTACAAGAACAACCACAGACTCAAGAGCCAGAAGCTGACGATGAGAAAACTTCAACGCCGGATCAGACTAAGAAGACATCGAAGCTCAAGGACTTTTGGAGTAAGTTTTTTGATTAATAAAAATAAATTAAATTCAATTTTAAACTAGGAGGAACTCCTTAATGGAATATACTTTAGACTCAACCAATAATAAGGGAGCGGTAATTAAGGTTATCGGTGTCGGTGGCGCTGGTGGTAATGCCGTAAATCGAATGGTCGAAGCAGGAATCAAAGGTGTTCAATTTATTACTGCTAATACTGACGTTCAAGCACTAGAAAGCTCTAATGCTGAAACTAAGATTCAATTAGGACCTAAACTAACAAGAGGATTAGGTGCTGGCTCAAATCCCGAGGTTGGACAAAAGGCTGCTCAAGAAAGTGAAGAAGCCATTAAAGAGGCCCTTGAAGGTGCCGATATGATCTTTGTTACTGCCGGAATGGGTGGTGGTACTGGTACTGGTGCTGCTCCAATCGTAGCTAACATTGCTAAAGAAAGCGGTGCTTTAACGGTTGGTGTTGTTACACGTCCATTTGCCTTTGAAGGTGCAAAACGTTCTCGCTTTGCTGCTGATGGTATTACTGAACTTAAAAAAGATGTTGATACATTAGTTATTATTTCAAATAGTAAATTGTTAGAAATCGTAGATAAGAAGACACCAATGGGTGAAGCATTCAGTATTGCTGATGATGTTTTACGTCAAGGTGTTCAAAGTATCTCTGATTTGATTACATCTCCTGGTTTCGTTAACCTTGATTTTGCCGATGTTAAGACTGTTATGTCAGACCAAGGCTCAGCTTTGATGGGTATTGGTACAGCTAACGGCGAAAACAGAATTACAGAAGCTACTAAGAAAGCTATTTCTTCACCATTGCTTGAAGTTTCTATTGATGGTGCAAAACAAGTTCTTCTTAACATTACTGGTGGCCCAGACTTGTCATTGTTTGAAGCACAAGATGCAGCGCAAATTGTTTCCGAACAAGCTACCTCAGATGTTAATATTATCTTTGGTACTTCAATCGATGATACTTTGGGTGATCAAGTTAAGGTTACCGTAATTGCTACAGGCGTTGAAAGTGAAGATAAGAAGCGTGAACCATCAAGACGTCCTTTAAATAACCCAAGAGCAGCTTTTAACAATAATCAAAATAAGACTGCTGACAATGCTGATGAACAACCAGCTAAGCCAAAGGAACAAACACCTAATAGTGATCCATTGGCTGCTTGGGATATTAATCGTGACGCATCTAAGTCTAATAACGATGTTGCTGGTGAAAAAGGTGATTTTGAAATTTTCCAAAAGCCAGAAACAATTGATTTAAGCGATGATGACGATGATTCAACTCCTCCAATCTTTAAACGTCGTAACAATAAATAAAAGGAGATTTTCTTATGGCATTTGAAAAACTAAGCAGTTTTTTTGGAATTAATGACGATGAAGACTTTGAAGAAAAGAAAGTCGACACACCTCAACCTAAAAAGAATTATTCAAATAATGAAAAGGTCGTATCAATGAGTGCAGCAAGTGAGAGTAGAAGTGCGGTCAATAGTAAGATTGCTATTTATCAACCCAGAGTTTACTCTGACGCAAAGGTTATTGCTAAACAACTTTTGAATAATAAAGCTGTGATCGTTAATTTTAATAATGTCAATGATGAACAATCAAAGAGAATCGTGGATTTCTTAACTGGTACTATCTTTGCTTTAAATGGCGAGATCAAGCGTGTTGGGGAAAAAATCTTTCTTTGCACACCACCGAAGTTTGAAATCGATGGAAGTATACCAGACATAAACGAATAGTAAGTCGAGGAAAGATATGGATCGAATTGTAAGTGGATTACCATTTATCATTAGCTGGGCATTTCAAGCATATGAATTTATTTTGTTCGTCTACTGCTTGATGTCTTTTATACCAGCACTGTATAACTCTGCTTTTGGAAGATTTGTTGCGGCAATGGTAAATCCATTCTTAAATCTAATCAGAAGAGTCATACCAACAAGTATTGGCCTTTTTGATTTCTCCCCAATTATCGCCATAATAATATTGCGATTAATACAGAGAGTGATCTTTATGATAATTTTATGATGGAAGATAAAAAAGGGATTATGGGTGGAGGCTACTTTAGACCAGAGGAAAAACCGTTTATCGATAAGATGAACGATATATTGCTGAAGGCCCAAACAATGTATACTCCCCAATTGACGGATTTTTTAAATTTACGAGAACAAACGATTTTAAATAATCTGATTAATAAGTATGATGATTTATTTGTACATTATTTTGGTGGATATGATAATGCTGAAAGGGTCAGGGGAATAATAGCTCCTGACTATTTTGTACCTAAGGATTCAGACTATGATATTTCCATGTATGAGATTCGTTATCCAGAAAAATTTGCTAATTTACATCACGGACAAATCCTAGGATCGTTAACCGGTTCAGGAATTGACCGCGACCGTTTTGGTGACATCATCACTGATGGTGAGAATTGGCAATTTTTCGTTTTTAAGTCAATGAGTGACTATATTGAGAATCAAGTTAAGAAAATCGGTCCATTTAAGATTCACTTGATGGAAAAAGATTTTCAAGATTTGTTATTGCCTAAGGATGAATCAACGGATGAAACAATCAATGTTCAGTCGTTGCGTTTGGATACTATCATCGCAACAGTTTATGATTTGTCTCGACAAAATGCTAAGGCATTAGTAGATCATGGGAAAGTTCAAATAAATTGGGCTGTTAATAAAAATGCAAGTTCATTTATTACAATAACTGATACACTAAGTGTAAGAGGTTTTGGTAGAATAAGAATTAATGACATTATGGGACGATCAAAGAATAATAAATATATTCTCTTCGTGAATGTTATTAAGAAATAATAGGGGCGTGAAGTTATGGTATTGTCACCAGTAGAAATACATGATAAAGAATTTGATAGTAAATTTAGAGGCTATGACCGCGACCAAGTGAATGAATTTCTGCAACAAGCAGCTCAAGATTATAATTTAGCATTACAAAAGAATGCTGAATTAGAAAAACAACTCAAAGATACTACTGATCAATTGAAATATTTCACTGATATGAAGGATGCCTTGAATCAATCTATTTTGGTTGCCCAAGAAGCAGCTGAAAAAGTTAAATCTGAATCGGAACAAGAAGCACAGATTATTGTTGAGGAGTCACAGAAGAAAGCACGTGATTTGTTGAATCAATCAACAGACAAATCTAATCGTATCTTACAAGATGCGTCTGATCGTGCACGTCAAGTGACAATTGAAACCGATAATTTGAAGAAATCAGTCAACTCTTTCCGCAAGGGACTTCAAGGAATGCTTAAGCAACAACTTGATATGGTTGACAATCCTGAGTGGTCTAGGTTGAATGACAGTACGTCTACTGATAAGTTGAAACAAGAAATTGGTGGGCAAGGTGTTGATAACCAAGACTATCAGCCAAATGTACAAAATAATGAAAATATGCAAGATCAGGTTTCAAAGTCAGATCAAATGAATTATAATGATAATATTCAGGATGACCAACCGGACGAATCTTACACGATTAATCATCAACAAAATGAACCAACGTTCAATTTTCAAGATGATTCTGATGATGGTGATCCTAAGGAAAATTAAGAGAATAAGTGCTTAAACTAGATTTTTTCAGCGAGCTAACGAATGGTGTGAGGTTAGTAAAAACTTTTTAAGTATATCGACTCTTAAAAAACTGTATATTAATTTACCAATAGGTGGTATAGCGAGAACTCGTCCTAGATTGGATGGGTTCTTTTTATTTTAGAAGGGGTGAAAGAATGCGAGTAAAAGATACTCTAAACTTAGGTAAAACTAAGTTCCCAATGCGTGGTAATTTGCCAAACAAAGAAGCTGAATGGCAAAAAGCATGGGAAGAAAACAAACTTTATGAACAACGACAAAAATTGAATGAAGGTAAGCCAACTTTTGAATTACTAGATGGCCCTCCATTTGCTAATGGTGATATCCATATGGGACATTCACTAAATAAGATTTCTAAGGATATTATCGTTCGTTACAAGTCAATGAACGGTTTCCGTGCACCTTATGTACCTGGCTGGGATACTCATGGTCTTCCAATCGAACAACAATTGGCTAAAAAGGGTGTTAAACGTAAGGAAATGAGCATGTCCGAATATCGTAAGTTATGTTACGAATTTGCTCAAGGCGAAATCAAGAAGCAAATGGCTGGATTCAAACGTCTAGGTATTTCTGCTGATTGGGATCATCCTTACATTACTTATCAACCTGAATTTGAAAAGGCTGAACTAGAAATCTTCGGTGAAATGGTTGATAAGGGCTACATTTACCGTGGTAAGAAGCCTGTTTACTGGTCACCATCATCAGAATCAACTCTTGCTGAAGCTGAAGTTGAATATAAAGATATCAAATCACCATCAATCTTTGTTGCTTTCAAAGTGCGTGATGGCAAGGGCGTTGTTGACAGCGATGCATCATTTATCATCTGGACAACAACTCCATGGACAATTCCAGCTAATGAGGCTATCTGTGTAAATCCTAAATTCATTTACGCTGAAGTTAATGCTGACGGTAAAAAATATGTCGTTGCTCAAGAAAGAATCCAATTCGTTCAAGAACAATTAGGATGGGAAAACGTTGAAATCCTTAAGACATTCAAGGGTTCTGAACTAGAAGGACTAACTGCTACACATCCACTTTACGACCGTGAATCAGAATTGATTCTTGGTTATCACGTTACACTTGATGATGGTACTGGTTTAGTTCATACAGCTCCTGGATTTGGTGCCGATGACTTTGTTGTTGGTATGAAATACAAGTTGCCTGTCTTCTCACCAATTGACGCTCAAGGACGTTTTACTGATGAAGTACCAGAATACAAGGGTGTCTTCTACGATGATGCTAACAAGCTAATTTCTGAACGTATGAAGGAAAATGGCTCACTATTGAAGTTGAGCTTCTTCACTCACAGTTATCCACATGACTGGCGTACAAAGAAACCAGTTATTTTCCGTGCAACACCACAATGGTTTGCATCTATTGATAACTTCAGACAACAAATTCTTGATGAGATCGAAAAGATCGACTTTATGCCTTCATGGGGTAAGACACGTCTTTACAACATGATTCGTGATCGTGGCGACTGGGTAATTTCAAGACAACGTGCTTGGGGTGTTCCATTACCAATTTTCTATGCTGAAAATGGCGATCCAATCATGACTAAGGAAACTGTTGACCATGTGGCTGACTTGTTCGGTAAGTACGGTTCAAACATCTGGTTTGAAAAAGACGCTAAAGACTTGCTTCCAGAAGGATATACTAATCCAGGTAGTCCAAATGGTAAGTTTACTAAAGAAACTGATATCTTGGATGTTTGGTTTGACTCTGGGACAGTTCATTCAGGTGTTGCCAAGACACGTGATAACCTAACATTCCCAGCTGACTTGATTCTTGAAGGTTCTGACCAATATCGTGGTTGGTTTAACTCAATGTTAGTTACTTCTGTAGCTGCTTATGGCGTAACACCATATAAAGCTGTTATGTCACAAGGTTTCACTTTGGATAAGAACGGTGTCAAGATGAGTAAATCACTTGGTAACGTTATTTCTCCTAGTGATATCGAAAGACAATTCGGTGCTGAAATTATCCGTCTCTGGGTTGCTTCAGTTGATTCAAGTTCCGATGTTTCTGTAACAGTTGATTCATTCAAGCAAGTTTCTGAAACTTATCGTAAGATCAGAAATACAATCAGATTCATGTTAGCTAACACATCTGACTTTGATCCAAAGACAAATGGTGTAGCTTATGAAGACTTACGTCCAGAAGACAAATATATCAAGGTTAAGTTGAATGACTTAGTTAAGAATGTTTTAGCAGATTATGACAAATATGATTTTGGTGATGTTGAAAAATCAATCGTCAGCTTCATTGTTAATGAAATGTCAACATTCTACCTAGATTTTGCTAAAGATGTTGTTTACATTGATCCTAAGGATTCACATTCTCGTCGTTCAATGCAAACTGTTATCTATGATGTAGTTGTTAAATTAGCTAAGATGTTAACACCAATCTTGCCACATACTATGGAACAAGTTTGGGAATACCTTAATGAACCAGAGGATTACGTTCAATTAGCAGAAATGCCAGAAGTTGAAGAAATCCCTGATCAAGCTGAAATTGAAAGTGAATGGGCAACATTCATGGACTTTAGAGATAATGTTTTGAAGTCACTTGAAATTGCTCGTGGCGATAAATTAATCGGTAAATCACTAGAAGCTAAGGTAACAATTCATCCTAGTGCTGAATTAAAAGCTGTTCTTGATAAAATCGATAGTAACTTTGGTCAAATGTTGATCGTATCTCAATTCGAAATTTCC
Organism: Companilactobacillus sp. HBUAS56275; assembly: GCF_036913655.1. Classification (NCBI taxonomy): domain Bacteria; kingdom Bacillati; phylum Bacillota; class Bacilli; order Lactobacillales; family Lactobacillaceae; genus Companilactobacillus; species Companilactobacillus sp. HBUAS56275. Next base: position 6,498 of record NZ_JAYKKK010000005.1, on the reverse strand, counting down.
GATCAAGAGATTGAAAATGCTGATAAGTATGAAATTGCTGATGTCCTAGTTGAAAAGGCACAAGGCGAAGTTTGTCAAAGATGTCGTATGATCAAGACTGATGTCGGTGTTGATAGTAATTATCCAACATTCTGTGGCAGATGTGCTAAGATTGTTGCTGAAGAGTATCCAGAAACAAAGACTGAGGGCTTTGATGATTAGGAATGGTGAATAATGTTCACAGGAAAAATAGTAAGATTCAATAAAGACCGTGGTTTTGGTTTTATAAATAACGGGGATGAAGATATTTTCTTCTTTGCAGATTCAATTCTTAACCGTGAGGACTTTTATATTGAAAAGGACCTCGAGGTTACTTTTGAGATTGCACCTGGTTATAAAGGACCACAAGCTGTCAATATTAATATTAAAAAAGAAGAAAGCGCTGAATAGTGCTTTCTTTTTCTTTGAAAAGAAAATAGGAGAAGGAATATGAACGAGCAAGCAAATCCTAGAAGATGGATGATTTTGATCTCGGTTGGTATTTTTACTTTAATGTCAACGCTTGACGGTTCAATCGTTAATATCGCATTGCCGGTTATTAGTAAAAATTTAAATATTGAGATGAACATGGCTGAATGGGTCGTTTCCATATACTTGGTCACAATTTGTATATTCTTGTTGATGTTTGGAAAGATTGCTGATTCCATTGGGAAAATAAAAGTTTTTAAAATTGGTTCAGTAATGTTCATAATAGGTTCCATTATCTGTGGTTTAAGTGACAATTTAGTATTATTGTTGTTGGGTCGAGTAGTTCAGGCTACTGGTGCTTCAATGGCTATGGCAACTAATAATGGGATCATTACTGAAACTTTTCCATTACGTGAACGTGGTTATGCCTTAGGTTATATAGGCTCATTTGTTTCAATTGGTGCGATTGCTGGACCCGGAATCGGAGGGTTGATTTTAGGACATTTCCACTGGAGTTATATTTTTTGGATCAATATTCCCATTGGCTTGGTAGCTTTGATTTTGGGTTATATGAATTTGCCGAAAGTTGAAAAAACTAATCCAGTTAAATTTGATAAAACGGGATTTGCAGCCTATTTTGTAACTTTGTTACTCTTCTTTGGTGCTATTTTTATTGGCCAGTCAGTTGGCTTTACTAATCCATATATTATTGCAACCTTTATAATCTCAATAATTTTCTTTATAATTTTCTTGTCGATTGAAAAAAGAGTTGCAAATCCAATGATCGAGTTACGAATTTTTGCCAATCATAATTTCACATTAGGCTTAGTAGCTGGCTTCTTTATCTTCGTTACTAACTTTTTCTTTAATGTGATTTCACCATTTTATTTGGAGAATGCCTTAGGTATTGCTGCCTCAACTGCAGGATATATCTTAATGGCTTTTCCACTAGTACAGGTTGTAGTTGCACCTATTTCTGGTAAAATATCAGCAAAGGTTAATCCAATTGTCTTGACGATTGTTGGATTAGTCGTGATTGAACTAGCACAATTAGGATATCTAGCCTTTGATTTGAAGACAGAAATTTGGTTCATTCTATTGTGTATTGGTCTAAATGGGCTTGGTAATGGGCTCTTTCAGGCACCGAATAATACTATGATCATGAGTTCTGTTGAAACAAAAGATCTAGGAATTGCGGGTGGTTTAAATGCCTTATCACGTAATTTAGGTATGATAATTGGTGTCTCAGTTTCAACCACAGTACTATTTTTATCAATGAGTAAGTTTTATGGTAAGTCAGTTACTACTTATGTTGAAGGCAGACCAGATATTTTTATCGATGGGATGCGTGTTACAATGACATTTGCAGTAGTTATTTGTTTAATTGCAATTGTGATGTCAGTTGTAAGATTAATTAAGTCAGGAAGGTCAAGTAATGAGTAAAGAAGATTCGAGATATTATGAAGAGGTCGTTGCTAAAAAAAGAATGTTTGGCGGCAAAATTTTTAATGTTGATGTAGAACAAGTTGTTTTACCTAATGGGATTCCTGATATCCGTGAAGTAGTCGAACATCACGGTGCTGTAGCGATTATTCCTTTCACTAATGATGGCAAGATGATTTTTGTCAGACAATGGCGTACACCACTGGAACAAGAAACGTTAGAGATTCCAGCCGGAAAAATTGATGCGGATGAGGGTAGTGATTTAAAAGAGGTTGCCCTACGTGAAATGGATGAAGAATTAGGATTAACAACTGATAATCTTGAAAAAGTTACAGCCTTTTTTGCCAGTCCTGGTTATTCAAATGAGAGATTGACAGTCTTTAAAGCTACTGATTTGAAAAAAGTTGAATTCAAACGTCCTTTAGATCCAGATGAATTCTTAAATGTAGAAGAATTGACATTAGATGAAGCAAAAGAACAAATTGAAAAAGGTGTTATTTGCGATTCGAAATCAATCTATGCAGTTACCTATTGGGAATTAATGGAAGCAAAGGAAAAATAAATGTTTTCGAAATTAAAGGACTTTTATAATTCAAAAGTTAAATCAACTGATCATCCTCAAACTGTGGTTCGAGCTGATCAGATTGAACAGCAACAAGAAAAGATGCGCATGCAGGAACGTCGTCGAGCAGAACAAGAGTATGCAAAACAACATCCTGAGCAAATTATTGAAGAAAAAATGCAATCTTTTGAGAATAAGACAAATAGTTTGAAAAAAAAGCTAAATATTGCAATCATTACAGTATTCGGCCTAATTATCTTAGTGTTTTTAATATTATTTTTTATTTGAGGGGTAAAGTATGAAAATTGGTGTAATCGTTCCAATGGAAGAAGAAATTAAATTGATGAAGGAATCTTTAACTAATGTTAAAAAAGATTCTGTAGCTGGAGTAGATATTACCATTGGTAATTACAAGAATCATCAAGTTTATCTAGCACAAAGTGGAATCGGTAAAGTACAAGCAGGGATGACAACGACAATTATTAATGATCGTTACCAACCTGATTTTGTAGTTAATACCGGTTCAGCTGGTGGTATTGGTGAAGGTCTACACATCGGTGATGTGGTTATTTCTGATAAAATGGCTTATCACGACGTTGATGCAACTGGCTTTGGTTACAAAGTGGGTCAATTACCTCAACAAGAACTTTACTTTAATGCAGATCCAACCTATGTTGAAAAGATTGCTGCCGCTGCTAAGAGAACTGGCCTAACATCTCATGTCGGTTTGATAGTAACCGGGGATCAATTTATTGACGCAGCTGAAAAAATTGCTACAATTAAAAAGTCGTTCCCAGATGCTTTGGCATCTGAAATGGAAGGTGCAGCTGTGGCTCAGGTCTGTACACAATTCAAGACACCATTCGTTGTTATTCGTTCAATGAGTGATGTTGGTGACGAAAATGCTAGTGTAAACTTTGATGAATTTGTCCTACAAGCCGGACGTAAATCAGTGACAATGTTGCTGAACTTTTTAGACCAAGAATAGAGGGGATTTATCGTGGCATTTGTTTATTTAGATAATGCTGCTACGACACCAATGGCTACATCTGTAGTCGATGTGATCAGCGACCAAATGGCGAATAATTTTGGTAATGCTTCTGCTACCAATTATTTTGGACGCCAAGCTCGTAAAGTTTTAGATGAAAGTCGGCATGTAATTGCTCAAAGTATCAATGCGAAAGATTCAGAAATAGTCTTTACAAGTGGTGGTACTGAAAGTGATAACACCGCTGTCATTGAAACGGCATTATCGAGACAAAAATTAGGAAAACATATTATAACGACAGCAATTGAACATGAAGCTATCTTGAAACCAATGGCCTACTTGGAATCACTTGGCTTTGAAATTACTTATCTTAAACCTAATGAACGTGGCGAAGTTACTGTTCAGCAAGTTAAAGATGCTTTACGTGACGATACTATTTTGGTATCGATCATGTATGGTAATAATGAAGTAGGTTCAATGAATCCGATTAAAGAAATTGGTGAATTGTTAAAAGATCATCAAGCCTTTTTCCATACGGATGCTGTTCAAGCTTATGGCATGGAAGATATTGATGTTAAAGCTGAACATATTGATATGCTTTCAACGTCAGCACACAAGATCAATGGGCCTAAATTTATTGGCTTTTTATATATTAATGACGATATACATATTCCATCTTTTGTAAAAGGTGGCGATCAGGAAACTAAACGTCGTGCCGGAACTGAGAATGTTCCCGCTATTGCTGGTTTTGCTAAAGCAGTACAATTGATTACTCCTGATGAAAAGAAGGCTCGTCAGGAACGTTATTTTGGCTTTAAACAAAAGATCCAAGAAATCTTAAAACAAAATAATATTCCTTTCGGAATTAACGGACCAACTGACAGCCATGCTTTGAATCACGTTATGAATTTGTATTTGCCTGGCATTGATCGTGGCGTGTTATTGACACGTTTAGATTTGGAAGGCTTTGCTATTTCTGGTGGTTCAGCATGTACTGCCGGTAGTTTGGAACCTTCACATGTTTTAGTAGCAATGTTTGGTGCGGATAGTCCTAAGATCAATGATTCAGTTCGAATCAGTTTTGGTAAGGATAATACTGAAGCAGAGATTGTTAAATTCACAAATAAATTAGTAGATATCGTTTCCGACTTGACTAATTAATTAATTTTATTCAAACTTATAATTAATAATGATTATTTATAAGGGATGATAAATATGGATAAAAAACAAGCTCAAGTACTCGGGGACCAAGAAACTTATGAATTAAGTCCTGAGATCAAACGTTATTCACTAATGGACAGTGGTTTTAAAGAAACTAACAAGGGTGGTTTCCGTCTGGAACATCCACTTAATGGAACATCTCCATATGCGGCAAGATTTTTTGTCAAAGCAATTGTTAGCAAAGATTTAGATAGTTTGAAACTATCAATTACCGACAAGAGCGGTATGCACAACATTAATATCTTTAAACTAAAAGATTCTGAAGAAGAAATTAAAGATTACAGATATTTAATGGACTTTTTGAAAGAAAAAAACGTATTAGCAAAATAAATGAGGTTTTAAAATGGATAATAAGAAGAAGCGTGTTGTAGTAGGTATGAGTGGTGGCGTTGACTCGTCAGTTAGTGCACTTCTTTTGAAACAACAAGGCTATGAGGTTATCGGAGTCTTCATGAAGAACTGGGATGACTCAGATGACTCCGGTGTATGTACAGCTACTGAGGATTACGAGGATGTTGCTAAGGTTGCCAATAAGATTGGTATTCCTTACTACTCGGTTAATTTTGAGAAGGAGTACTGGGATCGTGTATTCGAGTATTTCCTAGATGAGTATCGTAAAGGTAGAACTCCAAATCCTGACGTTATGTGTAACAAAGAGGTTAAGTTCAAGGCTTTCTTGGATTATGCTAACAAGTTAAATGCTGACTATATTGCAATGGGACACTATGCACAATCATTCCGTGATGACAATGGTGTTGTTCATTTGCTACGTGGTGGCGATGCTAACAAGGACCAAACTTACTTCCTAAGTACTGTTCAACAAGATCAACTACAAAAGGCTTTGTTCCCAATCGGTGGAATGCAAAAGTCAGAGGTTCGTCGTATTGCTGAAGAGGCTGGTTTAGCTACTGCTAAGAAGAAGGACTCAACTGGTGTATGCTTCATCGGTGAGAGAAACTTCCGTAAGTTCTTGAGCGAGTTCTTACCTGCACAATCTGGTAAGATGATGACACCTGATGGTGAGATCAAGGGTGAGCATGCTGGTTTGATGTACTATACAATTGGCCAAAGATCAGGACTTGGTATTGGTGGTAACGGTAAGTCTAACGAGCCTTGGTTCGTTGTTGGTAAGGATATGAAGAAGAACATTCTTTATGTTGACCAGGGATACGATAATCCTAGACTATATGCTGATCATCTAGATGCATCAGATCTTTCATTCATCACAGGCTTAGATTATGGCGATACATTCCATGCCACAGCTAAGTTCAGATATCGTCAACAAGATACAGGCGTTACAGTTCATGTTTTAGGTGACGGTAAGGTCAGTGTTGAGTTTGACAATCCAGTACGTGCTATCACACCTGGACAAGAAGTTGTCTTCTATGATGGCGAGGAGTGCCTTGGTGGCGCTACTATCGATGCTGCTTACATGGCTGCAAAGAAGCTACAATACATTTAAGATTAACTAATAATGACAGACATCTGTTGGAGTACACATATTATGTGTGATTCTAATGAATGTCTGTTTTTGGTATGGGATAGTGTGCTTCTATTATTGAAGTAGTGCAGGATGCCGTCTTCCACAAAAATTGGGAATGCTGTTGGAATGCACTAGGCCTTGTCAAGTTGACACTTTTTTCGAGTAAATAATATAACTTTAAGAGATGGATTCATTCCAATATTCCTTTGGAGTGAGTCCATTTCTTGTTTCTGATCTATCTAGAGTATCAAAATAATTCATTTCGTCCTTCACCAAAAGTTTTAACTCTTCCAATGTTTTAGGTGTCTCATGTAGATTGATCCATCTCAATTTGAAATCATTCCACCAACGTTC